>PAUC01000037.1 GCA_002712585.1 Dehalococcoidia bacterium | reverse complement strand
AATCTACGTTTCCAGAATCCCAACGAATTCTTTCAGAAATTCTCGCGGACGTTCCTGAAGAAGAACAGTCTTTGATAGTATCTGGGAATTGCAAACGGCTCTACAACCTTAGATAGAATACTTTATCATTTGTTGATGTTAGGAATCAGTTGAGGGGTAATGTGGTTATAGGAAAAGAACGTACTAATTGGTACGGAAATCATGGTAAAGCCTGTACGTGTGCAGAGTGCGTGACATTAAATGCAGAACAACGGAGATTTGACGAAATTACACAGGATCGGAAGGTCGGGCGTAACGAGAAATGTCCGTGTGGCAGTAGTAAGAAATATAAAAAATGTCATGGAGCCTAGCCATCTGAAGAATACCATAAAGCTACCCGTTCCCAAATTGGGTGTATTGATTGGCGAGACAAGTCACTATGTGGTTACAGTGCTCAGTTTTCGTTACCCTGGATTTTGTTGAGACTTAACCAAGTTAAGTGCTGAACCAGCCTTGAACCAGTCTATCTGGTTAGCATTGAACGTGTGATTTAGAATAATTTTGTCTGAAGACCCGTCATCGTGGGTGAGAAGAGCTTTTAAGGGTTCACCTGGTCTTAGATCTTTCAGGCCAATTATGCTTATCCGGTCTGTTTCCCTGACTTTTTCGTAATCGTCTGGATCCGAAAAAGTCAGGGCTAACATTCCTTGCTTTTTTAGATTGGTTTCATGAATTCGAGCGAAGCTTCTAACTATTACTGCTTTCGCTCCTAAGAAACGAGGTTCCAGTGCTGCATGTTCCCTGCTACTACCTTCTCCGTAGTTATAATCGCCGAATATAACCCAATTTATATTTTGCTTTTTGTAGTAGCGAGCAACATGTGCAGGCTCAAGTCCTGTATCTCCCGTAATAACGTTATTTGCTTTCCCGGGTGTTCCAGTGAAAGCGTTTGTAGCTCCGAGCAAAAGATTGTCGCTAAGGTTATCTAGATGGCCTCGGTATTTTAACCATGGGCCCGCTGGAGATATATGGTCTGTTGTACATTTCCCAGAGGCTTTTAGAAGTATGGTCATTTGACCAAAATCATTGCCGTCCCAGGGCGCGAAGGGTTCTAGTATCTGAAGTCTATCACTCTTGGGGTCTATTCGAATTTCCAAATTTTCACCATCTTGCTGTGGGTCTAGATATACGTCTAAGTTCTGTTTGAACCCTTTTGGCGGTACTTCAGGGGCTGGTTCAGGGGGCAAGAATTTGTATTCAGATCCGTTTGGTCTTTTTAGTGTGTCTGTCAACGGATTAAATGAAAGGTGACCTGCAATGCTGAGTGCAGTCACTATTTCTGGACTGGCGATGAAATTTGCTGTGTTTGGATCTCCATCGTTACGTCTAGGGAAATTCCGATTGTAGGATGTTAATATGGTGTTAGGTTTTGAGTGTTCTTTGGATCCTCGATTCCATTGGCCGATACATGGACCGCAAGCATTTGCCAGAACTGTTGCACCCAGTTTCTGCAAGTTTGACATTTGTCCATCCCGTTCAATGGTAGCTCGTATTTGTTCTGATCCAGGAGTCACTAATAGTTTGATTTTTGGTTCTATGCCTTGTGTGGCGGCCTGTTTTGCCACGTCTGCTGCTCTACTCATGTCTTCATATGATGAATTTGTGCAACTTCCGATCAGTGCGGCTGATATATGGTTAACATAATCCTTTTCTACGATTTCTGATGCTAGTCTAGAAATTGGCCTTGCCAAATCCGGTGTGTGCGGCCCTACAACATGCGGTTCTAATTCTGAAAGATTAATTTCAACGACGCGATCGAAATGTGAGTGTGGGTTATTTTCAACTTCTGGATCCGCTTGCAACATAGCTTTGTTGTTTTCTGCTAGTGCTATTAGTTCTCCTCTGCCGGTTGAATCGAGATATTTTGCCATATGTTCATCATATGGGAAAATTGATCCTGTAGCTCCTAATTCTGCTCCCATGTTGCAAATTGTGGCTTTACCCGTGCAACTAATAGTTCTTGCACCGGGCCCAAAGTACTCAATAATAGAATTTGTGCCACCAGAAACTGTCAAGATTCCAGCTAATGACAGGATTACGTCTTTTGGAGAAGTCCAACCGTTGAGTTGGCCAGTTAATTTAATTCCTATGTACTCTGGACTCCTAAGTTCCCAGGATAAACCGGACATAACGTCTGCTCCATCGGCTCCGCCTACACCTATGGCAATCATCCCAAGCCCACTGGCGTTTGGGGTATGTGAATCTGTGCCTATCATCATGCCTCCAGGGAAGGCGTAATTTTCGAGGACTACTTGATGTATTATGCCTGCACCAGGTTTCCAGAATCCTATCCCGTATTTCGCTGATGCAGATTGAAGGAATTGATACACTTCATTGTTCTCCAGAAGAGCTTTCTTGAGATCCGGATTAGAACCAGAGTTAGCTCTGATCAGATGGTCACAGTGAACCGTGGTTGGTACAGCTACCCTGGATCGCCCCGATTGCATAAATTGCAGAATGGCCATTTGGCCAGTTACATCTTGGTGAGCAACCCGGTCTGGCCTGAGCATAATATAGGAATTCCTGGACAGAGTGGCATTATAGGGATCGTCTAGGTGCCCGAGGATAATTTTATCTGATAAGGTTAGGGGCTTGTTTGTTCTGGTTCTGATAATGCGCAGCCGGTGTTCCATTTCTTTATATATTCCTGCAACGAACTCACTCTGTGACTGAATTGTGGTCATCATGTCCTCCAGACGTTGATTCAACAAGCAATTTGTCTCTTCCTCATATTAGCACTGAGTTTACCTGGTGAAAATAGTTGGACATCCCTTGTAAAATGGACTTGATACTTTATCAATGAGGCAGATATGTATATTGAGACAAAGGTTATCCATACTGGGCGAGAAGTTAGTCTGTTTACCGGGGCAGTTACCCCGGGGATAGAGATGAGTACAACGTTCGAAAGAGGCGATGATGGGTCCTATCCCAAAGGATTTATTTACAGTAGATTACACAATCCTACTCGGAATTTACTGGAGCAATGCATCAGTGAATTGGAAGTCGGCACACGGGCCGCAGCCTTCTCTTCCGGTTCAGCGGCCATAATGGCAGTGGCTCAAGCTTTAGAGCCTGGAGCAGAGGTAGTGGTTCCTAGAGATGTATACCATGGTACAGCCAGGTTGTTTCGTGAAATCATGATACCTTGGGGATTAAAGGTCAAATTTATCGACTTTTCTAACATTGAGCAGTTAGAACAATCTGTTACTAGAAATGTACGTATGATCTTTGTGGAAACACCGTCAAACCCATTGCTTAAGCTAACCGACATTAAGGCGATATCTGGATTAGCGCGTAAGGTAAATGCTGTTCTTGTTTGTGATAATACGTTAAGCACACCGGTTTCTCAAAGGCCTTTATCTTTAGGGGCTGATTTAGTTATTCATTCCAGCACTAAATACCTTGGAGGCCATGGGGATGTAACAGGAGGGCTTGTTGTAACTCGGGAAGAAACCAACTTTTTTAACAGGGTTAGATTCCTTCAAGAAAATGGCGGAGCTGTTCCCTCACCCTTTGATTGTTGGCTCATTATGCGGGGAATTCGTACGCTACCGTATCGAGTGAGAGCACATTCCGATAACGCACTAAAAATCGCAGAATATCTGATGGGTCATTCCAAGGTGCTGGAAGTCTTCTATCCGAAATTGACTGGAATACTCAAAGCCCAGATGGCTTTAGGTGGGGGATTGGTCTCATTTAGGGTAAAAGGTGGTGTTGATGAAGCTTTTTCTGTCGCCGCGCGCACAAAACTGTTTACCCGGGCTACTAGTTTTGGTAGTTACGAAAGTCTAATAGAACACAGGGCTTCGATGGAAGGAGATGAAACTACGGTTCCAGATGATCTTCTTAGATTGTCAGTAGGGCTAGAGCACCATAAGGACTTGATCGATGATCTTAATCAAGCGTTAACTCCATAGTCCTATATATAGTATTTTTCCATCATTCTGGGTTTAGAGATCAATTAGCAATGGATCGAATGCTAGTTAGAATTTCCCGCTTGAGATCATTTTTGCATGACCTAAATCCGAGGATTGGCAACGTTATACCAGCTTTCCTGTGATTTTCAATGCGATCCAGACATTCGTCAGGGTCGCCAATTATATTGAAGGTATCGACCATTTCGTCGCTAACGTTTTGTGCAGCGGCGGAAAACTTGCGTTGATCCCACAATAGTTTAATAGCCGTTGCTTCTTGCTTAAATCCACTTTTTGCTATGAATCGATTGTAACGAGGATAAAACCCACAGGTATGGGCCAAGGATTCGCGTGCACGCTTTCGTGCGTCATCTTTATTCGTTGTGACGTAACAAGATAGAAGGCTGGCAATCTCCAGTTTTTCTGACCTCCGCCCACTTGATTCGGCTCCTTCAATAATCATATCTCTGGCTTCCGAAGCCTTTCCTGGCATGGTCTGTGTTAATATCACTCCGTCGGCGAGTTCACCGGCTTTCTTTAACATTTTTGGAAACACGGCTGCTAAATATATGGGAATTTCCGACCTGTAAGGCTTGAATGAAAGTTTGAATTCGTTGAGTTTAAAAACTTCCCCGTTATATGAAATAGATTCGTCATGCAATAATGTTCGTATAATATGGACTGATTCCAAGATTGTAGTATACGGCTTTGAATAAGTTATTCCGTGTTGCCCTTCGACCTGAACTTTGTGGCTTGAGCCGAGCCCAAGGATTAGACGTCCCTCTGAATATGCATCCACACAAGCAGCTGCCATGGCTATAGTCGGAGCACTTCTAACAAAGACACTGCTAATACTGGTTCCAAGTCTTAAGGTTTTTGTAACAAAGGAGCAGGCCGTTAGTATGGAGAATTGATCACCTCCATTTCCCTCAGTTATCCAAATGGAATCGTAGCCTAATTCGTCTGCCAGTTTTGCGCATTCGACCACATCCCTGGGATCTAGTCCGCCACCAAAACTGATCCCTATGTTCTCCAATTTACTGCCTCCCTGAGGCTACTCTTACAGCGATAGTTTGTATGGCGTTATTGGCGTATCCCCTAAAGTTCCATCTCACATTATTCGGTTGAACATTACCTTTTGAATCGTAGGCCCTGGCCTTCACAATAAAATGACCTATCTTATTAGCTTGCCACGTGAATTCCCACTTAGACCATGCCGTGTCAGATTGGTCATTAACTAAACGAGCTTTGCCCCAGGTTGCACCTCCATCAACACTAACCTCAACTTTGGTAATGTGACCCCATCCAGACCATGCGAAACCGCTAAAGGTAAATGGACCTTTGTGAATTACCTCTCCATGCCTAGGTGTAGAGATGAGGGCTTTAACAGCCAGTTTTGTTATGGGTTCACCAAGTGTCGTGCCTTCTGGACCTTCAGGGATAAGAACGTATCGATTTTTCTGAAAAAATCCGTTAAAAGGATGTTCAATAGCCTCAATGGATACTAACCATTTAACTGATGCCATACCGTACCATCCGGGTACCATAAGCCTCAATGGAAATCCGTGATCCCGTGTTAGAGGATACCCGTTCATTTCGTAAGCTAAAAGTATGTTTTCATCTCTTACTTGGTCTAATGTTAAACTCCGTTGGTAAGTTAGTGTGTTAGAGAATACTGCGCCATCCTCTTCTTCTGTTCCTAAGTCTCCTCCAGAAAATATGATTTCCTTAGCTGTTGATTTTAGACCGGCAAGGTTCAAGATGGTATTGAGAGAGACTCCCTTAAATCTTCCCGTACTGACTGCACCATGGTTGAATTGAATGCCTTCTGCTTGTGGCATCATATAGCTCCGGCTATTACCAGCACATTCTAGAGTTATGTCCAACTCTTTTTTAGGTAAAGCTCGTATGTCATTCATGCTAAGAGAGAGCGGTGAATTGATGCATCCTTTTACCTCCAGATTCCAAGTCGTTTCTGAAAAATCCGGGACTTCTAAATAATGGTTTCGTATATAAAAATTTTCCGTTGGAGTTATGAATGATCCAAGATTTACTACTCGAGATTCCTTCACCAGGGGCTCATCGGAGACATGATTTAATTCGGAATACGATTCAGTCATGGAAAGACCTCGCAGCTTTTGTGAGTTATCAGATTTATCCCTACAGTATCTCTGTGGTGCTTCCGACTGAAGTAATTGTGATATGGGCAAACTCGGAATTGCCTGTAGCGCCGTGCCAGTGTTTTTCTCCAGCGGGTACATGGATTGTGGTACCAGAAGAGACTATATGTTCTTGGTCCTCGGTTGCAACTATGCCCGTACCATCCGTGACATACAAAATCTGATCGCTCGAATGTACGTGAAACTTATTCCGGGCTCCCTTTTCGAAACTAACCACAGCCATATTAAAGAATTTACTGCTATTGGAGTCCACAAAACCCTGACTAAACACTCTTCCTCCGAAGAAAATTGCTCTATTAGTAGCTTCTTCTTTTGGTACGTCGGGTTGTCTAATTATTCGCATGGTGCTCTCCAGATAGATAGTTTTTATAAGATGATTTGGTAAAGTCGGGCTAATTCTATCAGTAAAATATATGAGAGCCAATACAGGTTACTTATTGCGGAATAGATGCCTGTACAGTCGAGTGATTGTTGCGAAACTTTTCGGGCAGTAGGATAATAGCTTTTGCTCATATTACATTATTTAGGCTGTGTGTCTCAGGGGGGTTTTTTGCGCATCCTGCTAATGGGGTTAAACCATAAAACGGCCCCTCTAGAGATTAGAGAAAAGTTCTCTTTTTTTGGAGATGGACTCACGCAGACCCTTACTGAATTTAGAAGTTATGTTCCACAGGGTATAATTTTATCTACGTGCAATCGAACTGAGATCTACGTAGTTACAGATTCAATCGAGGAAACTAAAACTACTGTTCTGACGTTCCTATCCGGGTTTTATGATAGCGATAGCATTAACTTGTGGCCGTACCTTTATTCTTCGATCGATATGGATGCCGTTCGTCATCTGTTTGGAGTTGCCTCTGGTCTAGATTCCATGATTGTTGGAGAGCCACAGATTTTGGGGCAGGTTCGACAAGCGCTGACTTCGGCATCAGGTTCCAATAAACCTGGGCTTACCATTTCGAGACTGTTTCATTACGCTTTACGGGCTGGTCGCCGAGTAAGAGACGAAACTAGTATTGGCCGGCACTCGGTTTCTGTGAGTTTTGCAGGAGCAAAATTCGCTCACAGCATTGTAGGAGATTTGAGTAATAGTACCGTTTTGCTTGTTGGCACGGGTGAGGTTGGTCGGGATATAGGTCGCGCTATATCATCACTAGGCGTGGGAAGCCTGAATGTTTCCAATAGGACTTTAGATAGATCTAAAGAAACAGCCGCCGAACTTAAGGGATCGAGTATACCATTTGAAAAGATATGGGATGCTTTGACAGACGCTGACGTAGTTATATGTTCGACAAACTCCCCCGGGCACGTTTTCTCAAAGAGAAATATGGTTGAGATCCTTGCCAAACGGGGTAATCGGCCACTGTTTGTGTTCGACCTGGCTGTGCCTAGGGATGTGGATCCCGCAATAGGAGAACTAGATAATGTTCAATTATATAATTTAGACGACCTGCAAAATATTGTTGAAAAAAATAAACTAAATCGGCAAAATTCTGTGTGTGAAGCCGAATTGATCATAAACCAAGAAGTCGAGAGGTTTGATCGTTGGTTTTCTTCCTTAGAGGCGATTCCTGTTATAAAACGCATGAAAGAAGAAATAGAAACAATACGTAAGACGGAACTAGAAAAAGCACTTTTGCGGTTACCTAATTTGAGTTTTGAAGAAACTAGTATTATCGAAAAATTAAGTTTATCCATGGTTGATAAATTCATGCATAAACCTATCGCTGCCTTGAAAGATCCAATAAATCCACTCCATGTAGAAATAATGAAGAAAGTTTATGGTATAGGACTAGAGGGGGAGGATGAATAGAAGTAGGTCAGATAAATTGTTTAGAATGGCCAAAAACTACATTCCTGGCGGGGTCAATAGTCCGGTCCGTTCGTGGAAGGCTGTAGGTGGCGTGCCGCTTTTCATAAAATCTGGGAAGGGTTGCATAGTCTGGGATGTAGACGACAACCAATTCATAGATTTCGTGGGTTCATGGGGCCCTCTTATACACGGGCACGCTCATCCTGCTATCTTACCGAGGATTCACGAGGCTATTACTAGAGGTACAGGTTTTGGTGCGCCTACCGAAGTTGAAACTAAATTAGCCGAAAAAATAGTTAAAGCTGTCCCTTCAATAGAAATGGTGAGATTCGTTAATTCAGGGACAGAGGCTACCATGTCTGCTATTCGTTTAGCTCGAGCTTACACTGGCAAAGGCAAGGTTATTAAATTCAGCGGAGGGTATCATGGGCACAGTGATGGACTTTTAGTTAAGGGTAATTCTTCTCTGGTTGGTGATAGTATTCCTGACAGTACTGGTATACCTAATTCATTTGTTAAGGAGACGCTCATTGCTGAGTACAATGACCTATCAATGGTTGAGGAATTATTTCAATTACATGGGAGATCTATAGCTTGTGTGATAGTGGAGCCAGTTGCTGGAAATATGGGTGTTATTCCTCCGGATAAGGGATTCCTCGAAGGCTTGCGAAAATTAACACTTGATAACGATTCTCTATTAGTTTTTGATGAGGTTATAACCGGGTTTAGAGTGGCTTATGGCGGAGCTCAATCCTTTTATGGTGTTAAACCCGATATAACATGTCTTGGAAAAATTATAGGGGGTGGACTACCTGTGGGCTGTTACGGTGCCTCTAAAGATATTATGAGATTAGTATCCCCTCTTGGACAGGTGTATCAAGCTGGTACGCTTTCGGGTAATCCAGTAGCAATGACGGCAGGGATCGCCACGTTGGAGTTATTACAAGAACCTGGTGTCTATCAACAACTGGAACTTAATGGGTCGAAGCTAAGCAAGGTTTTTTTGGATGCCTTCAGTAAAATAGAGAAGAATGTTGTAGTTAACAGGGTAGGATCGATGATGACTTTGTTTATAACTGATCAAGAGTTGGTAAAAGATTGGACGACAGCAGGTCGCTGTGATATGAGAGCATATGGGGACTTTTTTCATAGGATGCTTAAATTCGGTGTTTATATGCCGCCTTCCCCATTAGAGGCGCTCTTTATATCAACAACTCATTCAGATGAACATATTGACCAGGTAGCAGAAGCAATTTATAGGGCGGTCGAAGTGTTGCGATAGATATTAGTAAGGTGAGAAGAGGCATGCAAATAATTGAGATAGATCGACAAAAACGGCTTAGGGATGAACCCTATACTGGACATAATAGATGGCATCCTGAAGTAGAACCTAAAATTGAGGTGGAAGAGGGAGAAGAGGTCGTGTTGCAAACTAGAGATGCTTCAGACGGATTAATTCCTTTTGGGTCTACTATAAAAGAACTAGTAAATTTTCCGCGTGGGGTTGTACATCCATTAACTGGCCCAGTTTATATAAAAGGGGCAGCTCCAGGAGACCTATTGGAGGTAGAATATTTAGATATTATTCCGGAAAGCTATGGTTATACGAGGTTTGGTCCAAATGTAGGATTTCTGAAGGATCTTTACACATACCCATTTATTGTTCATTGGACTATTGATGGAAGATTTGCAACATCAGACGCTTTACCAGGTGTACGCATTCCTGCCATGTGTTTTATGGGTACAGCTGGATTAGCTCCATCTCATCTACAGCTTAGGGAGTGGAATAAGAGAGAGGTGGAACTTGTAAATCGTGGCGGCAATGCATTATTACCAGATCCAATTGATGCAGTGCCAGGTGATGGGCCTGTTGCCTCTGAGGGTCTTCGTACTATGCCACCTAGAGAAAATTGCGGAAATGCTGACATTAAGCAGCTAACCAAAGGTTCAAGTCTTTACATCCCCGTTAGTGTTTATGGAGGACTCTACTCTGTTGGAGATGCACATTTTGCCCAAGGTGATGGTGAGGTTTGTGTTACAGCCATAGAAATGGGTGCTACTTGCCGTGTGAGGTTCAAGATACATAAAGAGGAAGCTACCAAGAAGAATATTCGTTGGCCTAGATTCTCTCATCGAGGAATTTGGGGCCCGCCTGGATTAGCAGTTCCTGGGCGTTTTTCGGCCACGATGGGTATGCCAGTCGATCACAATGGTGTAAACGATGGGGAAAACTTGACCTTGGCTTGTCGTAATGCTTTGCTAAACATGATAGATTTATTGCAAGAGCGCGGATGGGACAGAAACCAGGCATATGTAATATGTAGTGTTGCAGTTGATTTAAGGATTAGCAACGTGGTTGATGTTCCTAATTATGTTGTCTCCGCTATTTTGCCTGAAGATATTTTCGACCGATAGTTTGGCATAATGATGTTTCCATCAATAGTAGCAAAAATTTGATTATTGAGAATTCATCTACATCTCAATACAATACAGATATATATGGTAAGCAGAGTTTAAGATACTAATTCAAAGAAATGGAGGAATTCATGCCGAATGTGAATGCTAGTGAATACAATCCCGCCTGGCCGGAATGGTTTCGAGGATTGTTAGATAAGAGCAATGGCCATATTCGGAGAAGATTCTTGGAAGGGGTTAAGTCGCAACCGTTGATTACCTTGGAGAAACAGGACTGTATAATCCGCGATGTCCTTGCGGCCAGAGGAGACTCACCGCTTAAAGAGATTGGGCTAGAGGAATATTTGCTCAAGGTACTGGGTCAGAGGGTAGCCGTCCATATCGGCACTTAATTATCCATCAAACTAATTTAATGAATAGCGAGGAATTTACAGTGCAGCATCTTGAAGAGACTACGTATCTAAAAAAGGGATTTGACCTATTAGCGCATAGACCTGTGGTAAAAAGCGTGAAAGGAATGGTTACATCAGCCCATTATGCCTCTAGTATGGCTGGAGCTCGCATGTTTCTACAGGGAGGCAATGCAGCGGATGCAGTGGTGGCGACGGCTGCCGCTCTTAATGTGGTAGAACCTTACATGTCAGGGCTAGGTGGTATTGGGCTTCTTGTTATGAGTAGTGATTTTGGACAAAACAGGAAAGTTTTAAATTTTTCTGGATTAGTTCCCAAAAAGGGTGTGCCAGAAGCGTTTTCTCCAGAAACACATAGCATAGGAACTAGATGCCCACTTGTACCCGGAAATCCAGCCGGCTGGCTAGATATATTAGAAAAATTCGGGTCTTTACCAAGATCTACGGTGTTTGCACCCGCGATAGAATTAGCTGAACATGGTTATATAGTGTCGGATCTGGATGAGCGCTTTTTTGAAGCGAATGCGGACAGATTGGAGCGATTCCCTACGTCACAGAAGGCATTCATGCCTAATGGAAGGCCCATGAAAGCTGGAGAAATTCTCAAGCAGCCAAATTTGGCTTGGAGCTATGGGGTTTTAGCTGAACAAGGCGTAGAGGGTTATTATAAGGGTGATATAGCTTTGGAAATAGCTCGGTTTATGAAAGAGAATGATGGGTTAATCGACCTAAGCGACCTGGGTTCCTATAAGCCAGATTGGCAAGATCCAATATCTATTAACTACCGTGGTTATGACATAATCACCCCAGGCCCCAATTGTAATGCTTTCCAAGTACTGGAAACCTTGAACATTCTTGAAGGATTCGATTTAAAGAATTTGGGTCACAATACGTCGAACTATATCCATTTAATCTCTGAAGCCATAAAACTGGCTGCTACAGATCGCATAATGTTTGGTGGTGATCCTAACTTCATGAGTGTT
>PAUC01000036.1 GCA_002712585.1 Dehalococcoidia bacterium | reverse complement strand
GAACTATGAGGAACATACCCAGTATAACTTTGGGAATCCTTTCTTCTTTTTACTGAATCAATACCATGAATAAAAACATTTCCATAGTCAGGATTTTCAATTCCAGCCAATAATTGTAATAATGTTGACTTTCCAGCATCATTTTCTCCGATAATTGCAACCAATGATCCTCTTTCTACGCCAAAAGTTAATCCTGCAAGGATTGTCTTATCTCCAATAAGCTTACCTACTTTTTTTAATGTTATACTTGCTTCCATCTAATTATAAAAATTATTAACCCAATTAATGGGCATCAAGCCAACTAATCCCCTTCCCGCAATCTACCACTAAAGGAACTATAAGAGGCATGGCATTGACCATTTTATCTATAACCATTTCTTCCAGCTTATTTATTTCATTCTTTGGTGATTCAAACAATAACTCATCATGAATTTGTAATATCATACGTGATTGATAATTTTCATTTTGCAAAGTTCTATTAATATCCAACATTGCAAGCTTTATCATTTCTGCAGCAGTTCCTTGAATAGGCATATTAATAGCCATTCTCTTTGCCGCTTCTTTTTGCATATGATTTTCACTATCAATATTCCAGATATTTCTTCTGCGACCTAGTACAGTCTCAACAAATTTTTGTTTTTCCGCATTTTGAATAGTTTTATCCATATAATTTCTAATTCCAATATATCTATTGAAATAAGTATCAATAATTACTTGAGCTTCACTTCTTGGTATCCCTAATTCTTGGCTTAATCTAAAAGGGCCAGCCCCATACATTATACCGAAATTAACAACTTTTGCAGTTCGCCTCATATCAGGTAGAACATCATCGATTTTGACCCCATATACATCACTTGCGGTTCTTGTATGGATATCTTCATTATTATTGAATGATTCTATGAGTGATGGATCTTTACTTAAATGAGCCATAATACGTAATTCTATTTGAGAATAATCAGCAGAAAATATGAGCCAATTTTTCTTTTGCGCTTTAAATGCCTTGCGAATTTCACGACCTTCTTCAGTCCGAATTGGTATATTTTGAAAATTAGGATTACTACTTGATAAGCGCCCGGTGGATGCTATAGTTTGACCAAAAGTTGTATGTATCCTTCCAGTATTTTTATTAATTAGAGGAGGCAAGCTGTCTACATAAGTATTCTTTAATTTTGCTAATTTTCTATACTTCAATATTAAATTTGGCAAAGGGTGTTCATTTCGAAGTGCTTCTAATACAGGTTCAGCTGTAGATCTTTGTTTAACTTTCGTTAGTTTTAATACATCGAATAAAATATTTGCTAATTGTTGAGTTGAATTAATATTGAATTCTGTTCCAGCCTGTTTAATTATCTCTGTAGATAAGTTTTTAACTTTTTTACTTAAATCTACAGACATTTCTTCCAGCATTTTTTTATCCACAAATGCACCTTCATATTCCATATTTAACAGGACGTAGATAAGCGGTAATTCAATTTTATTATAAAAGTGATCCAAATCTGCATCCTTAAGTTTCCTCAAGAAAATATTAGTAAGCTGTAGAGCAATATCCGCATCTTCACAAGCATAATACCCTGCTTGATCTAACTCAACTTCTGCCATAGTTATCTGATTCTTCCCCTTACCGATAAGATCTTCAATAGGAATCATTCTGTAATTAAGATATTCAATACTGAGATTATCTAACTTGTAAGAACGTGCCTCAGGTTTTAGCAAATGTGCTGCTAACATACTATCACACATCAATCCTTTAACATTTATACCATATCGTTTGTAAATCAACATATCAAACTTAATATTTTGGCCAGTTTTCAAAATATTTTCATCTTCCATCATTGGACGAATAATATCAATTACAGTCGAGACATCATCAACTCCAAATAGATTTTTTGATTTATTTTTAAATTCTATAGGAATATATACTCCCGTATTCTCTTTAAAAGAAAAGCTCATACCAACGATATGATTCTGCATAGGATTTAACCCATCTGTTTCAATATCAAAAGATAGCATGTTGTTTTGATTTACTGATTTAACAAATTTATTCAATTCATCTAAAGATTGAATAATCTTATAATCTTTTTTTGATTTTTTAACAGATGCATCTGGGGATTTATGAGATCCAGGCAATTGATTTATAAGAGCGTGAAACTCATATTCTGTTAATAAAGCCTCTAATGAACTAATATTTAAATCCTTATTCTCAAAATCTTCAATTTTATAATCTAAAGTGACATCAGTAACAATCGTAGCCAGATCTTTACTTAATATGGCGCTTTCCTTGCCCTCTAATAAACCATTACGGACTCTTTTATTTGTTACAACATCTGCATTATTAAGAGTCTCTTCTAAGGTCCCATACTCATTAATGAGCTTCATTGCTGATTTTGGCCCAACTCCTACTACACCAGGAATATTATCAGATGAGTCGCCCATTAAACCGAACAGATCTATAATTTTTTCAGGAGGTACACCCCAACGATCTTTGACTCCATCTTTATCATAAATTTTGTCAGGTTTATTTTTTGTTCCTGGAGCATATAGAAAAACATTATCATTAATAAGCTGCATAAAATCTTTATCTCCACTAACAATAAATACTTCTAAATCATTTTTTGTTCCATCAACAGCCAAGGTCCCAATAATATCATCAGCTTCATAACCTTTTTTAGATAAGTTTACGATTTCCAAAGCATCAATTAATTTCCATAAATGTGGCAATTGTACCTGCAGCTCTTCTGGCATTGGGTCTCTATTAGCTTTATAATCAGGATATTTTTTATGCCGGAATGTTTTCTCTTTTCTATCAAAAATTGTTGCTATGTAATCTGGGTTTTCTTTATTCAAGATTCTAAACAACTGATTTAAGAATCCGAAAAGTGCACTAGTTGGCAATCCATACGATGTAATTAATGGATTTCGTATCATTGCATAATGAGCTCTATATAACATCGCATAACCATCAATAAGAAACATGCGTTTTCGATTGCTTTTCTTTGTGTTCATAGGTCAATGAAGTTACCATTATGTCTAAGCAAGCTCAACTGGCAAATTGCACTATGAGTGTATTTGATATTCTTCTATCTAAATAGTAATATTCTATAGCTATTAATAACTAAACCTGCATGATAAAGATTTCAAATAATATATATATAAACAAAAAAGATATAAAGGAGACCTTTATTAGATCTTCAGGTCCAGGGGGACAGCATGTCAATAAAGTTTCTACTGCTGTACAACTTCGTTTTAATGTTATCAAATCTTTAGAAATTTCAAATACTATGCTAAGCAGATTGAAAAATCTAGCTGGATCAAAATTTAAAGAAAATGGAGATTTAATTATTGAATCTAGTAAGCACAAATCTCAAATCCTTAACCGTAAAGATGCCTTAGACAAATTAGTGTATTTACTAAAAAAAGCATCTAAAAAACCAAAAGACAGAAAATCAACTTCCCCTAGTAAAAGCAGTATTGAAAAAAGATTAAAAGATAAACGCATTCAAAGCTTAAAGAAAAAGGACCGTCGAAAAATTGATCCTTCTAATGATTAAATAATTTTAATACTAGAAATTATAATCTATAGTCAGGCCTAATTGCCTAGGGTCTCCATAGCTCAACCAAAGTTCATTATTATATTCAGGAGGAATTAAACCAAAGTAAAAACCTCGAACTGCATAACGTTTATCAAAAATATTGCGAACCCAAAACTTTACATCAAATTGCCTGAATGATTTTCCAATTGTTATATTAGTTAGTGAGTATGGTTCTGATTTATTATTATGGCTATCAGAAAAATAGTATTCGCTTTTATAAGTAGTATTCGTAAAAAGATAAAAATCTAATATTGAATAATGAAAACCAAATGAGCCCATCAATCTAGGAGCCATAGAAGCTTCTCTAGCCCCACCATATTCTTCACCATTTACAGTTATATAAGCAAATTTATCTACCCAAGTATTTAATACTCCAATAGTGACATCATACGATAAAGACTTCAAGATGTTTTGTGAATATTCAAGTTCAATACCACTGTTTTTTCCTGAACCTGAATTTCCAATATAAAATAGAAAACTATTTGGGTTTCCTTCCTCTTGTTGACTTGATACTGAAACTTGTTGATTTATTCTATTACTAAAGAAAAATGTAAAATTTGTTTTATTAGTATTTGTCTTTTGCTTTAATCCAAATTCAAAACTTTGAATAAATTCAGGGTCATAAGGACGACTTGAATCAGTTAAATAAGGTTGTTGGTTTATGCCCCCAGATTTATACCCTTGAGAAAATGAACTATAATATCTAGTTGACACATTTTTATAATAGGTAAATGCACCTCGAAATCCGACCATTCTATCATTATTATCAAATTGAACTGAATCTAAAAATATTTTTTCCCAATTCTCATTGTACCCTTGTGAAGTTCCGTTATAATCATATTGACTGTGCTCTATTCGAATATTTGCCTTGAAATTCAAAGAAGATGAAAAATTAAATCTAATTTGTGAGTATCCAGCTATGGTTTTAAACTTAAAATCACTTGTTGCATCAGTTGCGAACCCATCAAACAACCATCCCATTGCCTTATCTTTTTCATTTAAATTTTTAAAATAAAGACCAAATAAAATAGAACCAAATGAAGATCGTAATTCATGAGTAATATTTGAACGACTTTTATTATTTTGATCAAAATATTTGTACAGATAGTAGATATCTGGAAAGGACTCTGGATTCCAATCATGATTGGTGGCCCAATAAAGACTATCCCCCCAATCACTATCGTAGGAATGCACTAAATTAGTTTTAGTAAATGAAGTTATAAGGGTGAAATTGTAATAACCATCAAAATTGGTGCGGAGAGAGTAACCATAAGATGTTTGACTGTCTATTCCACTTTCATCACTATAGGTCTTAAAATCTGTATTATTATTTGGTGCCCAGGCATCGTATCCATTATCAAATTCTGAATAAATAAAAGTTGCCAAAAGATTTATTTTTTGACTTGGGTTAAAATTTAATTTCATTCTAGAGAACATTTCTTCTCGCTTATTAGTATTAGAAATATTTTGAGATATATTTTCTCTAAATCCATCAATGTAATTATAACTTCCAGAAACCCTAATATTTAAACCATCTATAGCTTTCAAATTAAAAAAATTATTTATGCCAAAATGGCTATCTGAACCTGTGCTTGCAGACACACCCATTTCAGACTTTTCTATAGGATCTTTAGATTTAAGCGAAATTAATCCTGCTAAAGCATTGGCCCCATAAACAGATGATTGTGGCCCTCTAAAAATTTCTATCTGATCCAAATCATATAAATGCCCAATCATTCCTAGACCGCTAAAATCCATATCATCTATAACGAATCCCACAGAAAAGTTGGGAGGTCCTTCACCAAAATAATGACTTCGTTCTCCAATACCTCTAATTTGAAAATATCTTGGTCGACTCGTGCCCCCTGCCCAATTTAAATTAGGAACTTGATCTGTTAAAATTTGAAAATTATCAGCTCCAGATTCACGAATTTGATCATCAGTAAATACATGAATGCTTGTTACTGCATTTTGGACGGCTTCATCTGAAAGCCCTGCCCTCACAATTATTTGATCTGATTCAATAACTGCTGGAATTAGTTTTACTGACATACCTTCATATGCTGATTGAAATATTGATTGAAAAGCTATATGCGAAAATTCCAATTCTGCACCTATAGATACATCAATAAAGAATGCACCCATTGAATTAGTGATAGCTCCTAAATCTCCATCTGTTATATTAACGTTTTCTATAGGTTTGCCGCTAATTGAGTCTGTTACTATACCAGAAATCTGAGCAAATAAAATTGTTGTAAAAAAAAATAAATTAAAAGTGAATGTTTTACAGTTCATAGTATCTCCCTACGCTGGTATTATCCATATCAGGTTCAAAGGGTTTGTTCTCAGCCATTCAATATTAATTAAACAGCACCCCTTGTTATTATAAATTTACATTGAAAGATATTTTGGCCAAATAGGAAAGAAATTATCAATCTTGCCAAGATTATAATATGTAGCTAGTTTCAGGTCATTCACTTTGAAATAGAAATATGAAAAATGAAATCACTTTCAAAGCAGTCCTACTTGGAATAATCCTATCTATGATTTTGGCAAGCGCCAACGCTTACCTGGGACTATTCGCTGGTATGACCGTTTCTGCCTCCATACCTGCAGCGGTAATATCTATGGGTGTACTTTCCCTATTCAAACGTTCTAATATTTTAGAGAATAATATCGTTCAGACGGCTGCTTCAGCAGGAGAATCGTTGGCAGCTGGTGTTATCTTCACTATTCCAGCTCTTATAGTAATGAATTACTGGGGTGAATTTGGGTTTGATCAATATTGGATCATAACAGGAATTGCGGCAACTGGAGGTATGGTTGGAGTGCTATTTACTATACCTCTTAGAAGAGCATTAATTATTGAAGAGAAGCTTCTTTTTCCTGAAGGTATTGCGACAGCCGAAGTTTTAAAATCTGGAGAAAAAGGATCTGAAGGTTTAAAATACTTATTGCAGGCAGGGTTTGTAGGTGCTTTATTTAAGATAGGCGCCGAGGCAATGAAACTCTGGTCAGGTATTTTAACTGGGACATCAAGAATCGGTAATTCTTTTGCCAGTTTCCAATTGAATTTATCCCCAGCACTCATATCTGTAGGTTATATTGTTGGATTAAATATTTCTATATTAGTTTTTAGCGGGGGGGTCATTGGACGCTGGGTTTTTCTACCTATTCTATCAGTCAGCTATATTGATCAGATCCCGGTTGAAATAATTAAAGATGCAGGTGCATCCGTAAATTGGATTCACAGTAATGTCATCAAATATATTGGGGTTGGATCGATGATAATTGGTGGATTATGGGCTTTAGTCAATTTACGAAGCCCTCTGATAAGAGGCATCCGCTCCAGTCTGGAAATTTACAATAAAAAGAAAATGGGGGAAACTGAGTCTATTGAGCTTAAAGATATGGATACACCTTTGGTTTGGGTTGGAATTGCTCTATTGATATCGCTCATACCGATTTTTGCAATTTATATAAGTGTTGTAAAAAGTATCCCAGTAACGGCTTTTATGGCAGTTATTATGCTTCTTTCAGGATTTCTATTTTCTGCTGTTGCCGCTTATATGGCTGGTCTAGTTGGCTCTTCAAATAATCCTATTTCTGGTGTAACAATTGCTACAGTTTTATCATCTTCAATTCTATTGTTTGCTCTACACAATGCTGGTGTTGATGTCGGGCCTGCTGCTGCAATATTTATTGGAGCAGTAGTATGCTGCGCAGCCGCTATAGGTGGAGATAATCTTCAAGATTTGAAAACAGGGCATATATTAGGTGCGACACCTTGGAAACAACAGATAATGCAGGCAATAGGAGTTCTTTCTAGTTCATTTGTCATGATGCCAGTACTTTGGATGCTTCATCGTAGATATGGTATAGCATCAGATGCGCATCTAACCTTGGATATGAAAGGCAATGCATTGGAAGCACCACAGGCTAGTCTAATGGCTAATATAGCGCAAGGAGTATTTGATCAAGATCTACCTTGGGATTTGATCATAATAGGCAGTTTATTGGCAATAGTAATAATTATTTTAGATAAATACTTAGAGAAGCGTGGATCTAATTTTAGGACCCCTGTTCTTGCTGTAGCTGTAGGACTTTACTTGCCTTTCCACTTAGTAACGCCAATTTTAATTGGTGGCCTCATTTCTTATTTAGCTAGTGGAAAAGCAACCATGGATGGGGAAGAAGATATAAATCAAAATGGATTATTATTTTCTTCAGGTTTAATTACAGGAGAGGCTTTAATTGGAATTCTCTTGGCATTGCCTCTCATGCTTAATGAAACCCAGGGCCTAAACCTGCCAACCGATTATTCTGTTTTTAAAATTACTCCTTTTGGTCCATGGCCGGGCGTTATTTTACTTGGCTGTGTATGTTACTGGTTATACTTAATAAGTAAAAAGAATAAATGAGGATAAGTCGCAATCTTCTCCATAAACTTCCTAAAGTTGAACTTCATTGTCATCTTGATGGATCTTTAAGAATCCCCACGATTATTGATTTAGCTAATAAAGATAAAATTAATATACCTACATCTAATCATGATCAATTATCCAAACTATTAACTATTGGTAAGAAAAGAGGATCATTAGAAGAATACATTAAGAGGTTTGATATTACATTAAGTGTGATGCAGACGCCACAAGCACTTGAGAGAACTTCTTATGAGTTAATTGAAGATGTTTCAAAAGAAAATGTTCGGTATATAGAAGTAAGATATTCACCAATACTCCATACAGAAAAAGGCATGACAATTAGTGACTCTGTAGAGGCTGTAAGAGCAGGATTAAAACGTGGAGAAAAAGATTTTGGTGTCAAATCAGGTATCATAGTATGTGGCATAAGGAACATATCTTCAGAAGCATCTTTAAAACTTGCAGACTTAACTGTTCGCTATAAAAATAAGGGTGTTGTTGGATTCGACTTGGCAGGAGCTGAAGAAAATTTTCCTGCAAAAGACCATAGAGAAGCTTTTTACATGATTTTAAATAATAATATAAATGCAACTATTCATGCTGGAGAGGCATTTGGTCCGAGCTCTATTCATCAAGCAATTCATCACTGCGGAGCTCACCGAATTGGTCATGGAACAAGACTTAAAGAAGATAAAGATTTAATGAATTATGTAAATGATCATCGAATAACATTAGAAGTATGTTTGACATCTAATTGGCAAACACGTTCTATTAGATCATTGAAATTTCATCCATTAAAATTTTATTATGATCAAGGCATTAGAGTCACTCTAAATACAGATAATAGATTAATGTCAGGAACAAACCTTACTAATGAATACCTACTAGCTCATAACTTATTTGGATTTAAGCTACATGACTTTAGAGAAATGATTATTATGGCTATAAAAAGTGCATTTATTCCTTATAATGAGCGAAAAAAGATAATAAGAGAAATTGCAAATGAACTGGAACAAGATTTTGGTATAATGCCTGAATTTATTCATAGCAAAACGTAATAATTAACTTATTTAGTTTTCTATTATAGCAATCTTTTCAAAACTATAATTCCCTTTAAGTTCCATAAAACTAATTAAATATATACCAGTATTAACCCATCTTCCCTGATCATCTTTTCCATCCCAAAAAGCCTGATATCCATTTACCCCTTTATTAGAAATCGGAAGTGTTCTTAATACTTTCCCTGTAATAGTTAGTACTTTACAAATAGTCCCATCCATCAGACCATCAATAACAAGAGGCGAGTTGTTTGGTAAGGCATATGGACTGGGGAAAATTTTTATATTATTATAGTTTTTCTTTGGTTTGGCAAATGGAATACGCAATACACTAATTCCATTATTTGTTGATATATAGGCAAGGCCATCATCATTATCAAAAGCTATATCTGATACTTCATTTGATAATAGTAAACTGTTATTTTCATTAATACCTTCAATATCTGGCCAATAAGTTGAAGCCTCAGTAAGAATATGAACTCCATCCGTTGGAGATGAGGCCCAAATATTATTTCTAGAATCAATATGTAATTTAGAACCTTTACCAAATGAAATATTTGGGAAATATGTATATCCATATCTTTTTATAGGATTTGAATTAGAATATTGTAGAGTTATTTGCTTTAATCCAATAGGTGTTAATAGATATAGAATATCTCCATTATTTATTACTAAAGACCAGACTGTATTATTATTGTATCCTGGGTTTATATCAATCTTTCCCCAATCAATAGATGATGGCTCTAAGATGCTGCCTTCATAATCCATAAACACTAGACCCCCATTTTTCGCCGGAGGGCTATTTAAATCATCTTCAAATGAGCCAATCCAAACACGATTAAATGAATCAAACCCAATTGTATTGGGAGTATAACTTAAAATATTATTTGAGCTAGCTAAACTAATCGAGCTCCATTCATTACTTATATCTTTTACAGCAATTGGCTCCCTTCTAGTAGTTGCATAAGCATTCGCTGCCCACATCACACCATATTGATCAAACTCAATATCCTTTACTATCATATATTCATCAGCAAAATAATCTAAATATGCAGTGTCAATAAGAGTAAAATTTTTAAGATCATCGACATCAATAATTACTATACCACCACCATGCCGTCGTGGCTCAGGATATGTGCCACGTATTGCACAATATAGTAAACCATCAGGACCTTGTTCGAGATCTGAAATAAATCCACCAAAATTTATTGGCAAATAATTAATAACATATCTTGAGGGGTCAAAAGAATCAGAAATATTTATCTCATCTGCTTCAGAAATATTTCTCCAACCCCATGATTCTTTAATAGAAATACCAAATTTTGAACCTGCAACTAATCTTCCATCATCAAGTACAGTTAAAGCAGATATCTGATTTGTTAAAGGCGCATTCGGAATTTCATAGTTAATTATCTTAGTATCTTTATCTAAAACTAGAATTCCTTGTTGCGATCCAATATATAATTGGTCTTTTGAAAATCCTGCAAGAGAGGTGAAAGAATAATTATACCCTGTATCTAAATGCCATTCTATTCCTGAATTATTTAATTTTATTATTTTCGTATCAAGAATTCCCCAAAAAATTCCTTCAGAGTCTTTAATTATTTCAATTAATTGGTCCGATGGATCTAAATAATTCCAAATTATTTCTAATGAAATCTGTTCTTCGAGATTTAAAACATATATGCTATTATTATATACTAATAATATATTATTTGCATTTGATTCTAAAAGACGAACCTCTCCAAATAATTCTATTTCAAATTGTTGCCAATTATCAGGATCCTTTAAATTAGACTCTTTCCAATTCCCAATTAAGAGACCTTGATCTGTCCCAACTAAAACCTTATCATCTGAAATTTCTATAGAGTTTATTAAATCAAAATTCATAGGCCAGTTTCTATATATATCTCTATATATCCATTCATTTTCAGTAATAATAAATTCCATAACACCCCAATCTTGATTATCCAGAAATGCAACAAAACAAATGGAGTCTGAAATAGAGATATCAATAATTTCAGTTAATCCAAAATCGAACTGTGCAATACTTTGATGATTATTTATATCATAAATTTGAACAAAACCATGTGGACTGACCCCTCCTAACCATATGAGACTATCATTTCCTACTTCAACAACATTAACTGCGGTGCCTTCTAATTGATCAACAACAGTTAAGGTCGAAAAACTATTTTGATTTTTATTATAGATTAGTAAACCGCCATCAGTTGCGCAAATAATTAGATTATTATATTCGGTCAAATTATTTATGTGTAAAGGAGATGTATATGCATTCCAATCTCCTATCCTAGACTGAGATAATAATAATCCAATTAGTAAGAAATTTATATAAAAATGTTTCATCCTATATTTGAAATGGAGTTGGAATAAAACATAATATGAAAATAAGTAAACACAGATAACCTATATATTTGTTTTTCTTAGATAGTGGCGTAAGAATATCATGAATAGGCGGATGTTTTGCAGAACGCATTAATACAAGGATTAATAAACCCCAAATCAACCAATTCAGAGACAAAAAGCTAAGAGGTAACAAAGTTAAAAGTGTAATCCAGCCAACAAGCCCTTGTTTTTTACCAAGCATTGCATAAGCTATGTGACCTCCATCTAATTGACCAATTGGCAATAAATTTAGCATTGTAACTAATAAACCAATCCATCCAGCAAATGCAACGGGATGTAGTAGAATATCATGCCCATCAATAAGATCTGGAAAAATAATAAATGTAAAAATTTTCATTAATAAAGAATCACCTAGAATAATGCCCTTGTATTGATCATTAATTGCTATTACATCAGACAATAATAAACCTATAATCAATGCTGGTACAGCAATAATAAAGCCTGCAATAGGTCCCGCTGCACCTATTTGTAAAAGGGCATCTTTTTTATATATAGGGGATTTTATTTTTATAAACGCACCAAATGTGCCAATAATGAATAAGTACGGAGGTGCAGGCAAAAAATATGGCAAAGTTGCATCTACATTATGTTTAAGAGCGTAGTAATAGTGCCCAAACTCATGACAACCCAATATTAACATTAATGTTATTGAAAATGGTATGCCCAAAATAATATCAGTAGGGTTCCCTAAGGGGTTTCCACCTTGCATAATCGAACCTGCTATGAGCGTTGATATAATTGTCAAAAAAAATAAAATCAAATGGGTCTTAGAAATCTCTGGAAATTTCATAATACTTTTTTTATCAATATATATTTTAAAACGAATTTCATCATTTAAATTACTTAATTATTAAAAATAAATATTAAATCAGTTATACTGCTATCTTTTAATAATGATCCAGAAATAATCCAATAATACTTTTCCTTTTGATTTTATATTTAGATTACGAATATTGGGTATGAATATAATGTTATTCTTAGGATTCCTTACTTTCCTTTATGGAAGCGATAATAATCAAGATCTTCTTGAAATCGATCTTAGAGAAAGACTTGTTAATGATAATCAGATTCGTATCGTAGTCCAAATTGATAATAATTCTAAAAGAGAAATAAGCAAGTTAGATGGCTTCCTATTACAAATAAATAATAAAGGAAATGTAATATCTGAGAAACGTATAACTTTCTTAGAACTTGCAGATGGGGTGCTAAAGCCAAAAAAATCAGTCTCCAAATTTATAGTATTTCCATTAAATCAAACACGTCCTGATCGTTATGAATTCTATGTTGGAAAAGTACGATTTCGAAATGATTATCGAGTTTACACCTACCATCCCGCTATAGGATTTTATCGGGTAGACTAAAAGTTAAATCCCATAGAAAATAAAACCCAATTAGAAGGTAATTGAGCTTTATTTGAAGTTCCAGAAGAATAAAACCTTGTTATTAAATCTAATTTATTCTTTCTTACAGAAAAAATGAATCCACTACTAAAAGATCTAGTGCCAATAACCGATCCAACTCCAATATCAAACTTAATGCGATTTATTATTGGGATACTTGAATCTCTAAGTCCAACTTGAACAAATAAAGAATTTTGTTGTCCATTAATATTCGAAGAAAAATTAATTACCCCTGTTTCAAATCGAATTATCGATTCAAGATTATCGGTTCTAAAATGTAAAGGTGTTTTAATGATAAAATTGTAGCTTGATCCAGATGAATTAAGACTATCCATACTATTCCACTGATTTATTCCTCCTGATATTCCAACGCCCCATCCTTTTATGAATTTTTGATACCAAGAAGATTTATCTTCTTCATCCTTCCTTAAAGGTGAACTAGGTTTTATTAGAACTTCTTTTCGCTTATAGTCTGGTCCTCGACCATATCTTTCACTGATATCAAATGGCTTTGATAGATGTTTATCTAATTTTGCTGCAAGAATTTCAACTGAAATAGAATCTGCGCTTGCTCGTATACTACTTACCCAGAATCGTGTTTCTTCAATATATCTATAGATTGCTATTTCTGATATTCCGCCAATTCTCATATTTTCAATAATTACTGCTGAAACGACAGGTATAGAGTTATGTTTAGGATCAGAATAAAAATTATCTAATGCACTGATTAATTCTTTATGTCTTAAAAGATCTAATGGATCGTTATATGCGCCTTCCGCTAATGACGGTTCTACCTCCCATGCTTTTAAATAATAATACAGTCTTCCATCAAATAATCCATTTAAATGGGAAGCTTTAATTTGATAAACTGATTCACTTCCTTTTCCTAACTTTGTGGCTATACGATTCCAATTGCTTCCATCCCAAAATATTCGATTTTCTCTTTGAGCTAAAAGAATAGCAAAAATATATCCCACTAAAATTATTTTGCGGGAAAACATACTGTTACTACTGATTATTCTCTAATATCATTCGGTTAATCCATTCCTTTGAATGACGTATATATTTGTCAATTTTATTCATAGGAATACGTTCACCAAACATATTACATATTATTATTGCTGAAGGTAATGGGATATAACCATTTATTGGGTCTGCATAAAAATTATCTAAGACTTTTACTAACTCTCTTGGTGATAAATAATCAACAGTCTCAGCATATAAACTATCTGCAAAAGCTTGTTCCATTGTCCAAGCTTTCAAATAATAAAATAATCTAGCATCTAATACACCATTAATATATCCAACCTTCATCATATATGTTAATTCTGGATCATAATTAGCAGTCTTCTCTATCCTTCTCCAATCACCGCCATTCCAAAATAAACGATCCATTTGTTGTGCTGGTGTATAAATAATTAAGATTAGAATTATTATTAAAAGACGCTTCATTGTATTACTACTGATTTTATATTTACAAATTCTAATATCCCAAATTCAGATAATTCACGACCATACCCAGATTCTTTTATGCCCCCGAATGGGAGTCTTGGATCAGACTTTACAAAGTCATTTACAAAACAGGATCCTGCTTCTAATTCGTTAATTGCAATCTTCTCTCCTTTATCTATATCTGCAGTAAATATAGCCGCCCCAAGACCATAGTTAGTTTTATTTGCAAGATCAATAGCATGCGCCTGATCTTTAGCAGATATTATTACTGCAACAGGACCAAATAACTCATCATCAAAAGCAGACATACCTGGTTCAACATTTGTTAATAGGGTTGGAGGATAAAATGAGCCATCTGATTCAGGAATCTTACCTCCTGAGATTAATTTTGCACCTTTTTCAATACTCATCAATACTTGTTGGTGTAATTCATCCCTAGCATCAGTATTGACCATTGGACCAATATCAATATTTGAATCAAGTGGATCTCCCATTTTCATATTATTAATTTTTTGTTCAACTTTATCAATAAACTCGTCTAAACGGGCTTTAACAACAATAAAACGTTTTGCTGCAATACAACTTTGACCTGTGTTAAGCATTCTTCCTGCAATACAAGATTCGACTGCATTATTAAGATCAGCATCCTCTAGAATAATATAAGGATCATTCCCTCCTAACTCCAGAACAGTCTTTTTTAATAATGAACCCGCATGAGATGCTACGGACTTGCCAGCAGGGGTGCTGCCTGTTAAGGTTATAGCCCTAACTAAAGGATTATTAATTACATTACTAACTTTATTTGATCCAATAACTAGATTACTAAAAGCATATTCTGGAAAACCTGCTTCCAAAAATAATTTTTCAATTTGCTTAGCACACCCTTGGACATTAGAAGCGTGTTTTAAGATTCCCACATTTCCAGCCATTAGAGTTGGCGAAGCAAAACGAAACACTTGCCAAAATGGAAAATTCCATGGCATAATTGCTAATACTAATCCAATTGGTTGAAATGATATAAAACTCTTTTTGGAATCAGTAGATATTTCTTTTTTAGATAAAAATCGTTCTGCATTATCTGCATAATATTCACAAACCCATGCACATTTCTCAGCTTCAGCTATACTTTGTTTAATTGGCTTGCCCATTTCCTGAGTCATTAAAGCACCTAGTTTTTCTTTTTTTTGTTTTAATAACTCAGCAAGATCTCTCATCATCTTTGATCGATATGAAATACTTTCATTCCGCCATTCTAAATAAGTATTATATGATGAATTAATAATTTGATTAATTTTCTCTGTAGAAATCTCTTTATGTGATTCTAGTATTTT
The DNA here is from genome assembly GCA_002712585.1 of Dehalococcoidia bacterium. GTDB lineage: Bacteria > Chloroflexota > Dehalococcoidia > Lucifugimonadales. Next base: position 8,369 of record PAUC01000036.1, on the reverse strand, counting down.
ATTATTAGCTGGATTTATTGATACAAGATTCATAAGAAATAATTCTAATATTTTATCCCGGCTAAATCAATCAAAAATGCATAATTAAGAGCAAGTTCTTTATAACGACGGAATCTCCCTGATTTTCCTCCATGCCCTGCATCCATATTCGTATATAAATAAAGTTCATTATTTCCACTTTTATATTCTCTTAGTTTGGCAACCCACTTTACAGGTTCCCAATACTGGACCTGAGAGTCAAAATATCCTGCAGTAACTAACATATTTGGATATTCAACTTTATTAACATTATCATATGGAGAATATTTCATGATATAATCGTATTCATCTTTATTCCTAGGATCTCCCCATTCATCCCATTCATTTGAAGTAAGAGGAATAGATGGATCCATCATAGTATTGATTACATCTACAAAAGGGACTGCTGCAACAACTCCATGATATAGATCAGGAGCCATATTTACTACTGCACCCATTAGCAATCCACCGGCACTACCCCCCATAGCAAATAAATGATTAGGATCCGTATATTTATTTTGAATCAAAAATTTGCTACAATCAATAAAATCATTAAATGTGTTAATCTTATTGAACATTTTACCATCTTCATACCATCCTCTTCCATAAGTCTGACTTCCTCTAATATGAGCAATGGCGTAAGCAAATCCTCTATCTAAAAGACTTAGACGATTTGAGTTAAATGAGGGGTCCATTGTGCTACCATATGAGCCATAAGCATATAATAATAAATTATTCTTCCCATTTCGCTTAATACCTTTCTTATATACAATTGAAATAGGTACTCTTTTTCCATCTCTAACAGTTACATATAATCTTTCAGATTGGTATTTATCGGGGTCATAACCGCCAACTACCTCTGATTGTTTTAATAGTTTGGATTTTCTAGAATCCATATTGTAATCATAAGTAGATGGAGGAGTAATTAAAGAAGAAAATTGATATCTAAGAAGGTTCGTATCAAAAGAGAGATTAATAGATGTATAAGCAGAATAAACTTCTTCACCAAAATCAAGGTAATGCTCTTTTCCATTATTTTGATTGATTATTCGGATTTGGGGTAAACCATCCTTCCTCTCGCTAATTACAAGATAGTTTGAGAATACATCTATATCATTCAATAATACGTCTTTCCTATGAGATATAATTTCCTTCCAGTATTGTTTTGCTGTTGCTTTTTCAGATGTTTCCATTAATCGGAAATTCATCGCATTCCAGTTAGTTACGATATAAAATTTATCTTTGAAATGCTCTATAGAATATTCATGCTCTTTTTCTCTTGGGCTAAATTGTTGAAACTTTTCTCTAGGGTTATCTGCATTCAATATGTGATAATCACTAACTAGCGTACTATTATTATAAATAATAATATATTTATCTGATTTGGAGCGATAAACTCCAATATAGAATGAATCATCATTCTCATTAAAGACTGTAACATCCGCTGATTGAGGTGTCCCTAATTTATGCCTAGCAATATTTTCTGATAGCAAGGTGGTTTTATTCTTTAATGTATAAAAGAATGTTAAATTATCATTTGCCCATGCAACAGGGCCTTCTGTTCCATTAATTTCATCTCCTAATAATTCACCTGTTTCTAAGTTTTTTACTTTAATTGTATATATTCTACGGCTAAGAGTATCGACACTAAACGCCAATAATTTATTATTAGGACTTACAGATAAACTTCTTAGTGAAAAATAATCGTGCCCTTCAGCCCATTGATTTACATCAATTAATAACTCTTCCATATTTTCCAATGACTCTTTTTTACGACAATAGATTGGGTATTCCTGCCCTTTTTCATATCTCGTATAATACCAATATCCATTATCAAAATAAGGTACCGATGAATCGTCTTTTTTAATCCGCCCGACTATTTCGCTATATAATTTTTTTTGAAGTTTTTCCGTATGCTTTAACTTATTGCTAGTATAATCATTTTCTTTATTAATATAATTGACTACCTGCATTGTTTGATCATCGGGCCACCCCTCACTATTTTTCGCTGATTTTTGCTCATCACTTAAGCGAATCCAATGATAGTTATCTACTCTTTCTTGACCATGTATAAAAGTTTTATGAGGATGCTTATTTGCAATCGGGGATTTCATATCTAATTGCTCAATTTGGCTTCTAAAATAATAAAGTATCATAATAATTATGATTATTGAATACCATGTAAAATTTCTATTCATTGTGCTCTCTCCCCCTTTTTAATGAAAATAAATGGAATATAAGCTAATAAAAAATGTGCAAATGCAATAAACTCAGCTGCAAGAATATACCAAGGCCAAGGACCTAAATAGTCTAATAAAGATGGGACATGTTCTCCTAATTCATTGATTGGCTTACCACAAATCCAGAAATAATTAGCATCGAGCAATATATTTGCAATAATCGAGAGCAATAAAAAAATATTTAATGCTAACATCGCTTTCCATACACTTTTCAAACTCGGTCGCATGCCATAAACTACAGTTGCGTAGATTAAAGCTATAATCATACCATGATGCGCAAACCAAAACCTAAAAAACTGAAAATGCGGAAAACCTGCAGCGATATCAGGAGTAATAACAGCTTGTAGCATCCCTGAAAGTCCCCAAAAAAAAAGAATTTCATAGAAAAGATAACTTCTTGCAACCATAACAAAAGGAAGAAGCAAGTTAGCCATTCGGCAAAGATGTATAGGTAAATGTAATTTTAGATCAAATGTCCCTGCTGTGATTTCTAAGGCTGTCCAAAGGATGTAACTACTCATTACAAGATATCCAATCACACCTCCCACAATATGTTGATAACGCTCAGATAATTTTTTCTTAGCAAATATAGGAATAAAAATCGAAAGAAATATTGCTAATACGATTGAAATGATATGACTTGTACCAAATAAAATAAATGGATCATAAGTATCTAAATATTTTCCTACTATTTCTCTCATATAATCAATATATAAATTTCATTTATCTTTTGTAATTGAATTAGTTTTATTTGAGTCATTTATTATAATTACCAGTCCACCATTTTAATTCTTCTTCTACCCATAGCCCATACTCTTCTTCTTGATAAATCATCATGCCGTCTTCAGAAAAGGAACGCCAAATTCCTTTAGGAAATCCATTTGAGTATTCACCTTCTATTGCTGGATTACCATTATTAAAATACCAAATCCATATACCATTTTGCTTCCCATCTAAGAATGAACCTTCTAACCTATTATTACCATTTTCAAACCATTCATCAATATTTCCTACCAAAATTCCTTTATCATAAATATAATGAAATTCTTTCTGTCCATTATTAAACCATGAAGTCTGCTCACCATCTTGATCTCCAAGAAACCAAAATAATTTTAATCGATGACTCCCATCTTCATGCCATCCAAGTTCCCATTGATGTTTTTTACCCTTTGTATAAAATACTTCGCTGTATTTTCTCCCGTTTTCATGCCAATGCGTAAATCTTCCCTGTAATTCATTGTACTTATAGTTAGTCTCTGATAACTTTTTTTGAGATTCATAATAGCTGGTCCACAAGCCTTCCTTATTACCTTTAAGGAATGTTCCTGACTCTTGCAGACCTCCAGATTGAAGATATAGTCTGAATGGACCATGTTGGAGATTATTAACAAAAGTCACTTCAGACTTTTTTTCACCAGTTATATACCGCCAAGTCCAAATATCTTCTTGTAAACCTGATACAAGATTACCTTCAAATTCTATTTCACCAGTAGAATATTGTTTATAAACACTCCCTTCAAAAGGATTCTTAGTATTTGGTAAATACCTTTTTCCTTTATCATCAAGATCTTCTCTTATAATTAAACTATCTATGTTTACTCCACTAGCGTTTATAGCAGTTTGTAGTAAACAAACAATTAGAATTAAAACATTTGCCATTATATTGATCAGAAGTTAGTTAAAAATGAAATTGCGGCAATAATGAGTGTTATAAATCAAAAACAGATAAAATCTTATACAAAATTACTGAAGTTGTATTCCTTTATTATCGAAAACTGAATATAGTTTCCCATCCCAAAATTTAAATTCTCGTTCATCAATTAGTAATTCTTGTTGATTACTTATGATGCTAAATCGAACCCGTTGCAGATGGAATGTGCCCCTTATATAGGGATCATACCATTTAATATATTTTATGGAATTATAGTTAATAATATTTTCTTTCATCCAAGGGTCAATCACGTTAAACAAAGGTAAAGATTCAAGTGATACGCTAATTGGTGGTATTAATTCTTCTTTAGCAACTTCAGCTGATCTAAAATTATCTACCCATGAATTCGTATTCATTTTTTCATTAATTTGAATTGAGGCAGATTGAGCTGCATCTATTAATTGATACTTGCCTGAACGAACTCTATACCATAGTAAACCACTCTTATCAACATAACCTTTTTGTATATAAGCATCAATTCCTTTTGATTCTGCAACACGCACTAAAGATTCTGCAGCATTAAGATCTTTCCCTGATGTAATTTGAACAGTGTAAAATTTCTGAGAATTTTTATTTGGTTGAGCTACAGTTCGCTGTTCTAACCTATTCTCATCGGACTGCTTTACTAAATTATTACTGGCTTCATCATTATCAATAACAGCCGAATCATCATAAACACTAGCTTCATTCATATTATTTGTTTCTTCATCCTCTTCATAATAATCATTGCTATCATCAAAGGTGTCATCTGGGTTAGTTGCATCAATAATCTTTTTCATATCTTCAATTGTAGCAGTTGTATCTATTGTTACAAAAAACATATTTATCCACCCAATTGTATCATCATAAGCAACTTGAAACCAGGTCGTATTAAAAAGACCTTTTTTTACATCTTTTATCTTTATTACATCTAATTCAGTTCCTATAGGAACAAAGGTTATAGGAGATTTTGTTTTTGGACTATCAATGAGTCTTGCAGAATTATCTTTTACTATTACCTTTTTAATTCTTAGAGAATCATCAGAACAGCTCGTTATTATGAGCATTACGACAAGGAAAAATTTTAACCTATCCCTCACGATATAAATTACCACCTCTCATAATAAAATGAACTCTTTTCTATTGGGATTTCATGAATCTTTCCAAACATAAATTTTACAAAGAATTTTACAGATTCAATTAATCTACCATCTTTCCCATATTTATAAAGAATTTTTCGCACAACTGTTCCATTTTCATTAAACATCTCAATGTCAGTAATATTTCCTTCTCTATTATACTGATATATTTTCTTTGCAAAACCTTCATAGTTATTTATAAGATTTCCATTATTATCAACAAGATTCCATTCTTTAAGATTGTCATTTTGATCATATTTATATTGATCTTTTAAAGTTAAATTTTTGTTATAATCATAAAATTTTTCTTCAATTAATTTTCCATCTGAATTGTATGTATAAATAAAATCACTACTTCTTTTCCCATCTGGATAATAGGAAGTTTCTTTGGCTAATTCTTTTTCTGAATTATAACGAAATGTATGGCTGATAAATTCCTCTCCTTCTCCATCAAGATAGGAAGACTTTTCTATGAGATGATTCTCATTATTATACTTATACTTGTCCTGCCAATTTAATGATCCATCAAAATCATAAGATGCTTCGTTAATTATTTGCTTATGTTTACCATATTTATAAATATTTTTCCAAACTAATAAACCATCTGATCCATAACTTGAAAGCTCAGCAAGCAATCCATTATTATTATAAAAGAAAATATCCTTACTTAATAATTGGTTCTTACCCTTATACTTTACTGCGGAGGATATGTTGCCACTTTTATCGTAATTAGTTTTTATTTGGTTCTCTAGAATTTCAAGATATTCACCAAATTGATTATGAAATTCATATTTAGATTCAGTAATAAGTTTAACTATTTTAATTTTTGATGTATCATCTGCATTTACATATCTAATTAAAATAAAAGAAATGAATAATAATCTTAATATCAAATTCGTGTTCATTCTTCTATTCAAAAAAAATTATAATCTATAAAGATTTCTCACTAAAGATTGCTACCCTTTACTTGGTATCTGATCAAGAATATATTCAGACATAGCTGTGATGGTTAGGCTTGGGTTTACACCAAGGTTTGCTGGCACAATAGAACCATCAGCTATATAAAGATTATCATAACCAAAGACCCGACCTTTATAGTCTATAACACCATTCTCAGGCGCATCTGCCATAACACAGCCCCCCAAAATATGTGCTGTAGTAGATGTATTTAAAAAAATCTCTGTTATACTTGCAGCAGGATCGCCACCTATTTTATGTGCCAGTCTTCTTGTATACTCATTTGCGATAGGAATATATGCTGGAACCTTTTGATCTGTATCACAATTAGAATTCATTGACTTGCCCCCCAATCTCCACCATCTACGCTTATAATCAAACCTCATATAATTGCTAATAGTCTGCATCACAAGTACATAGGTTGATTTCTCTGATATACCAATTGGATTGATGCTTCGTAAGAATACAAATGGGTTACGAATAATTTTCCATAACCATAAAATTGGTCTGGGAATATAATCATGTCTATCAACTAATAATGTTGCTAATAAAGACATAGCGCCCTGCCCTTTACCATAACGACAAGTTTCAATATGAGTGTTATTATCAGGGTAAATACCCGAGGTGATAGCAAGACCTTTAGAAAAATCTACATCTTTTCCTCTTGAAATTACGCCCTGAATAGCTTCACTATTTGTTCGGACAAAATTACCTAATTGATGAGAAATTTTTGGTAAAGATCCATTCAATTTACATTGATGTAATAATTTTACTGTACCCATAACTCCTCCAGAAAAAAATACTCCTGAAGTGTAGTATTGCTTTTTCCTATTCAAAATACCTGTTATTTTTTTTACAGAAACTTTGTATTTATTTGAGTCAACAGACTTTACATCAATCACTTTCGTTTCAGGGATAATATCTACTCCAAGTTTCTCTGCAAGATAAAGATAATTCAAATCTAATGTATTTTTTGCTCCATGTCTACACCCTACCATACAACCTCCACACAAAATGCATCCTGTTCGATCTGGCCCCTTTCCATTAAAATATGGATCAGAGACTTTCTTTCCAGGATCTCCAAAATAGACTCCAACATCATTTACATGAAATGTATCGCCTACCCCAGCATCTTCAGCACATTCTTTAAGTAATTCATCTGCGTGTGTAATAACCTCACTTTTCGTAACACCCAACATTACTTTTGCTTTCTCATAATATGGTGAAAGTTTATCTTTCCATCCAGGACCACCCCATAATGGATTATCGAAAGCTTCATCTGGAGGAACCAAGAGATTATTGGCATATACTAAACTTCCCCCACCAACTCCAGCTCCATGGAGTATAAAAACATCTTTTAGTAGTGTAAGTGCCTGAATTCCATAAAATCCTATTTTTGGTATCCAGAAATATTTTCGAAAATTCCAATTAGTTTTAGGAAAATCAGTCGATTGATAACGTTTTCCTTGTTCAATTACTGCAACTTTATATCCTTTTTCAGCTAAACGTAAAGCCGCAACTGATCCCCCAAACCCTGAACCAATTATGATATAATCATAGTCTGGCATTAACTAATTATTTTTTTTACTTAGAAACCAATTATATAATTCAGGATTATCATATGTAATAGTCCAAGAATCATGGTGTGCTTCAGGATATAATGTATAACGAACTTCTCCACCTTTATTTTTCAAAGCCTTAATCATAATCTCAGACTCTTCAGGATAATGCACTATATCAAGAGCACCTTGAAAGACCCAAAAAGGTAATTTAGTTAAGCGAGAAGCTGTTTCTGGATCGCCTCCTCCACATATAGGAGCAGCAGCTGCAAAAAGATCTGGTCGATGAGCAGCTATAGCCCATGTTCCTCTACCACCCATACTTAATCCAGTTACATAAACTCGTGATTTATCTATACGAAAATTTTTAACTAATTTTAATAATAAAGATTCTAATGCTATTAACATTTCTTTATCCCGCCAAACAAACTCAATTGGGCATTGAGGTGATACAGCAATAAATGAGAAATCTTTCTTTGAACTAACTATCTTGGGTATTCCATGTATTTTTACTAATTCAAGATCATCACCACGTTCTCCCATACCATGAAGAAATAATATCATTGGCCATATCAATGGTGACCCATATCTCCGTGATATCTGTCTCAACCGTTGGCTTGGAGAGATCATCTTTTAAGGCTTTTTGGATAGTTGATCTGTTCTCATATATCCAACTTTTAATTTTTTTGATTTTTTTGATTCTATCCTTATAGCTTGTTTTCCTTATCTCACCTGAAAACTCAAGCTGAAGACTAAATAACCTATT
>PAUC01000035.1 GCA_002712585.1 Dehalococcoidia bacterium | reverse complement strand
TTCATCGGTGTCTGCATAACTACCTGGTGGATAGTCTAGGCCTGTAGATATGCCTACTGCCCCTTCCTCCATAGATTCCCTGAGAAGTCCTCTCATTCTGTCAGATTCCAACGTTGTAGGTTTTCTGTTGCCCCAACCCATAGCACTAATTCGTATTGGAGAATTACCCACCACATAAGCAATATTTACTGATACCTTCTTGTCATATTCGTCTAAGTATTCAGATACAGTTGACCATGAAGGAGTTATTGGTGGAGCTCCGTCTAGACCGGCATTCAACACTATAAAGTCTTTTAAGTCTTGTTGACTCGTGAATGGGGCATATGAGTTTCCGTCTACACCTATAAGTTCTGTTGTGACACCTTGATGTACTTTTGGTAGATGCTGTGGATCGTGAAGAATCATCAGTGCGGAATGAGCATGAACATCGATAAACCCTGGACAGACTATCTTCCCCGTTGCATCAATCACTTGTTTCGCTTCTATATCCGACACGTCGCCCCGAAGTATTGATATTGTGTCTCCCTCTATTCCAACGGCAGCGTGGAATCCAGGGCTACCTGTTCCATCAATAATCAATCCGTCCTTAATAAGCAGATCTATCATGGTTTACACTCCTGCCCAAACTCGAGCACTATATAACCGAACATATCATGACCGGTATTTATCAATCTATGTTTGATATTCTTAGGAGTCAACGCAGCTGATCCAGCGGTCAATTCGAATTCAGTGGACCCAACCACAAGTTTTCCTTCACCCCTTACTAAATATACGATTTCTTCATCGTGAGAATGATCATTTTGCGCCTTTCCAGGAGAAAACAGCTGATAACCTCCACCTAATAATCTTCGTGTTCCCTGTATTTCAAATCCATAAAAAGAATCAGCAAGTTTCCTTCCAGTTGGTTTTAACAAATCAAGTTTCTTTACGCTTCCATCCCGCATTTTATATGAATCGTCTGTCTGGCAGGTAACAACGAAGCATCGCATTGGGCCCTCCCCTGTGTTCTCAAAGGAGTGTCTATGTGCTCCAGGTAGCCATGCATAGGTATCATTATCAATTAAATAGGATAAATCTGTGTTGTCATGGTGCCAAACCAATATGCCATTACCCGACAGAAAGTAATAGAATGCCTCGCCAGAAAATTTCTTGGGCGTAAATGTAGATCCCTGCCCGATAATTACCAACGAAGACCTTATACTATTTTTTGACGGATCGTTGGAACCCACTAAGTCGAGAATTTGAACACCCGGGACACTGGTCATAAGTGGCGAGTCCTTCCAGTGCCTTACAAACCTTCCTTCACCTGACATATTTACCTCACTTAGTCAAAAGTAATAACGCAACCACAATACGAACATTATCCATTCCCTGCAAATCCTGGATAGTCCCAACAGTCTAAGAGCAGGCCCTTATTTCCAACATAAGGTATTAAGAATATGACATGAGAAATTATACACGAAGCCTTTAAAACCCCATTCATTCATGGAAATCATAAACCCAATTCTATCGTGCCTCCCAACTTGATGATAAAATCAGTCCACAAAGCCGGCAATTAAATTGATCAAAGCAACCTATACCAATTTGTTATCTACATCCATGGATATATTCGACTCACCATTCGTAACTACTTAATAATAGGTCTTCTAAAATAACCTACTTGGTCGTTAATATGGTTGGTGTATAACTGCAAAGGATTAGTTATGAGAAGAAGAGATTCAGAAAACAGCACGCTGGACCATATAACCTTTGTACACAAAGCTTTGAGAACAACTGCCAGCGAGCTAATCAATAGCACATATAGATTAAAAACTGGTGATAACTTAAAGGGAATTAATTTGGCTTTTACCTCCTGGGTATCAGCCCTAGTATTCTATCTGGAAGCATCGGAAAAATACTTGGAACAACACCTAAAACAGTTGCTCCATGGAAGGAATTATATCGGTAATAACTACAACAACACACTGATAATATGGTTTATGGGACTTGCTAAGCTTAATAGAACAAGACAGCTAAAGAGGATAGATGATATCTTCTCAATATTACATGTTGAAATAGGTAAAACGAGCCTGATCACTCGAACAATCCAACACCTTAATCTGGGAATATTACGTCTGAAAATAGCCCAAGAAGATTATCTAGAAACACAAGAGGAATCTCTAATTCCTCTTATTTGCAAGCATTCGAATTCGACCCAACAATTACATTTCTTAAAACACATTTTAATAGACCAAGAATCAGAAGACCGCAAGTGGATGATCAAGTGGGTGATTGGACATTTGGATTCTACTAACACAAAGTTAATCTCAGATTTAGAAAGACGACTAGATCGTTTAATTTAAAACAGGATGGGGTCCTGACTTTGAAAAATGAAAAACTAATACTAGATAATCCCCTAGATATCATGCCCCTCCTCCATAAAGCTTTCATGACTCAATCCATTAGAAACGAACTGTTATTGGCCTCAAGTTTTACAGGTAGAGATTTAGTGCTATTCCAAAAACACTTCGAACTTTCAGAGCGGTTGTTGACCTACCATATTAACGCCGAAGACCTATATATGACTTCACAAATATTGGATTCACCAGGAGCTAGAGTAAATGAGGATGAACACGTGGAACTAAGAGATACAGCCTCAGATCTAACCGCATTTTTGGGTGAAGCCGACTCCACTACGCTTGAGAACTATGTACAGGAAACTATTCTAGCCTCAGATCACACCAACCATGACGAAATAACTGAGACTACTGAAGACATCCTAAACATACTAAGTCAAACAATTGGACAACCAAGAATTGCGAACCGTAAAATGCGAGATTTATACGAACGTGTGGTTGCCCTCAGATTTCTAGAATCAGATCACTTCGAAAACGAGGAATCATTCATCTCCACCCAGATAATCCCGAATATGCCAAGAGATAAACAACTAGAAATTGTCAAACACCTACTTCTAGACCAAAGCTGTTTAAACTCGCGCTGGATAATAGAATGGCTCATGACAAGATTTGATTCGGATGATCAAAAAATTCTAAACAATCTGATTCTACTCCTTTAACAATCGGCGATAAAAGTTTGATTCATTTTGTAAGTTTGATTTAAATAAGAGGCAAACTTCATTGCAACCAATTTAAAGTCCCAAGGATACTATGTCTTCCTGTCTTGGCACTGTCCCACTATGCCTGAAAACTACCGCCCCTTTTCTATCAATTATCAAAAATAATGGTACAAGTCCCCCGTCATATTTTTGTCTGACATATGAGCCTAGCTCTGAAGTCACATCAATCCTTATCACCACAAAATCATCCTCTAACTCTTCTTCTAACCTATCCACTGTAGGTTTAATCGATAAACAAACTATTCAATAATTGGAATACATCACAAGGAAAACTGGCCTATCATCCAACAGGGAATTCTCGAAGTCGTTAATGCTCATTTGGTGTTGACTTTTCGTGCTGAAACTGAGCATGAAAATGAGCATGAGAACGGACAAGATGATCGCTATTGGAACAGCAAACCTTAGACCTATTAACTTCCAACCAAAGATCATAATCAATATGACGACTACAGAGGCAATTACTATAAAAGAATATTGATTAGCCATATTACTTAACTTGATTTTATCGTACTTAATGTTCAGCGTCTTGGAAACCAAGACGTTTTAGTTGCCAAAATCGGATAATCTGGTTTTAAGAACATATGTGGCCTCAACTTGCTCTTACCAACGTTCCGAAGTACCCTGTAGTCCCCATTGATCTTAAAAGAAAACCAAAAATAAATACTCTTAACTCATGGAGAATATGGACAAAAGGGATCTGCCATTTTTGACTGTAGGACAATTGGCTACACTAATAGAGAGTTGTGAAATCTCGCCCGTAGAGGTGACAGAAGCATACTTGGACCGAATTCGGAAGATTAACCCTCTCATCAATGCTTATATTACAATCGCTGACGAACAAGTACTCCTGGATGCGAAAATCGCTGAGTCGGAAATTACAAACAAACGATACCTCGGTCCTTTGCACGGTATACCCTTTGCAGTAAAAGACCAATTCTTGACGGACGGATTGACGACGACAAACGGTTCTCAGTTGCTCTCCGACTTCGTTCCTAATAGAAACGCCACAGTAATTTCAAAGCTAAAAGAGGCTGGCGGATTATTATTGGGAAAATTAAACATGGGGGGATTTGCGGGTGGTGGAATATTTAACTATCCATACGGTATTCCTAGAAACCCCTGGGCTTTAGATCACACAACAGGTGGATCCAGTTCGGGCTCTGGTGGGGCTACATCAGCTTATCTTTGCGCAACATCTTTGGGTGAAGACACAGGAGGTTCTATACGTTCCCCATCATCATTTTGTGGCCTGACAGGCCTGAGACCGTCCAGAGGTAGAGTTAGCAGACACGGTATGTTCAGTGCCATCTGGTCTATGGATACACCCGGCCCTATAACTAGAAACGTGGAAGATTGCGCCATAACTTTGCAAGCCATAGCTGGAGCGGATCCAATGGATCCCCATACTGAACCCATTCCAGTCCCCGACTATAGACGGCACCTTACAGGCGAAATAAAGGGTATGAGGATAGGTATAGTCAAAGAACTCCTACTAGATGATTATATCGACCCCCAGGTTAAAACCTCTATAGTTCGAGCCACCCAGACGCTGGAAAAACTCGGTGCAATAGTAGACGAAGTCTCAATACCCTTAATGAAGAATGCTATGTCGTATCTGATACAAATCCCACACACAGTCACAGAAATGTCAGCTATTTACGACAATTTCGTTAGAACTAGGCTAGGAGAATATAACCACGACGTACAGGTAAACCTGCTCTTGGGCAAAATCCTTCCGGCCCAAATATATTATAAAGCTCAAAAGCTTCGAGGGCTTCTACGCGAACAAACCAAAAACATCCTCCAGGAATTCGATCTCCTAGTTGCCCAAACCGATTCGGAACCAGCCCCAGTTTTAACCTCTGGCCACATGCCATCGAGTAAAAATGAGGTCATAGATAAAATCTTGCGCCCGATTTTTAGTACGGTTGGTTTTGCCCTTGTTGGACTACCAGCAATCAGCGTTCCATGTGGATTTGCTGATGTAAAAGGGACCAAACTACCAATAGGACTACAGATTGCTGGACGACCATTAGCAGAATCAACCGTTCTTAGAGCAGCATTCGCTTACGAACAAGCTACTGAATGGCATAAGGCGTCTCCACCCATATAGCGTGAAAAAATGCGGGACCAACTATTGACTGTAAATTACACTGAAAGCGATGAACCCAACAAAGGTTATTTCCATTTTGGTAGTTAAATAATGTTAGATCTAATAATAAAAGGCGGGAAAGTAGTAGCAAACGGAAAAATCGGCTTATGGGACATAGGAATAAAAGGCGAAACGATTGTATCAGTAGAATGCCCTGGCACATTAACAGACGATGATGCATTAAAGACAATCGACGCATCGGACAAGTTGGTGATTCCAGGTGGAGTAGAAGCTCACACTCATGTAGGGTTTTCTCACCTGTCTTCCGTATGGGGCAATGTCACAGCGGGACCCGAAGATCTTTCCATAGCAGCACTTTGGGGAGGGACAACTACTATGATGGATTTTGCAAAGGTAGATCAGGACAAAAACTGGAATGCGCTACGAGCTGTCCAAGATCATGTCAAAAACTTTGAGGGCCGCATGTATATAGATTACTCTGCACACGTAAGCTACTTGGGTCCATCGACGACCCCAGAAAATATAGGACAAGTAAAAGATTTGATATCCGCTGGTTTCCCAAGCATAAAGGTTTATACAACCAATCACGCACCAATGCCCAATCGCCCAGTCACAATGATTAACACAGGCCAACTTGTCGCAATTATGGAACAAGCAGCCAAACACGGTGCCATGATAGCCATTCACTCGGAAGACGACGAAATCGTGCAGTGGAACTACCAAATGGCACAATTAACTGAATCCACCGAATGGTGGAGACTTCCACAAATCCGTTCCAATATATCCGAGGATTTATCTGTCAGAAAATGCGTGCGAATAGCAGAACTAACGGGCGCAGCAATGTACATAGTTCACACTAGTTCTAAAGAAGGAGTAGAAGCAATAGCCGAATCGAGAGCGAAGGGATACCCCGTGGACGGAGAAACCATCCTACTTTACTGTTCATTCAATTCTGAGAATTACAAGGAATCTGACGGAATGAAATATCATACCTACCCTTCCACAAAGTCAGAAAGCGACAGGCTTAGACTTTGGGAGGGACTCCACAAAGGAGATCTCAACATATTGGCAACAGATGCCATAGGAACCAGCTACAAGCAGAAAACATCTGGCAGGACCGCCTTTGACGTACAAGGTGGAAACAACGGGATAGAAATACGCATACCAGTCGCCTATACAGAAGGAGTGGTTAAGCAGGGAATGCCAGTAGAACGATTTGTAGACATAGTTGCTACGAATCCAGCTAAACTTCTCGGAATGTATCCCCAAAAGGGTTGTATAGCGGTGGGTAGTGACGCTGACATAGTAATACTGGACACATCTGTGAATAGAAAAATCACCTATTCAGATCTTCATCTGAACGACTACACACCGTGGGAAGGTTGGGAAGTCAAATGTTGGCCAAGCACCGTCACATTAAGAGGCAAAATTATGATAGAGGACAACCAGTTTTTTGGTGACCCCTCAGATGGCAAAATTGTTAAACGAAAGATTTCTTCCGCTGTACTCGCGAAACCACTTTAGCAAACAGCGTAGTGTCCAATTAATTTTACTGTCCAACCTACTCAAAATTCGGTTACAGAAATTTTTTAAGACCTTAATATGAAGACCTATTACTCTCTTAGCATCATATCTAGTACAATATCTAACTACATATTTCAATAAGGAGATTTCATTGGTAAACCATGATGTAAAAGATCTGGATCTGGCCCCGGAAGGTGTCAAAAGAATCGAATGGGCTGCTAGAGAAATGCCAGTCGTAGATCTAATACGAAATCGATTTTCTAAGGAAAAACCTCTGCTCGGTATAAAAATAACGGCCTGCCTCCACGTGACATCTGAAACCGCCAATCTGGTGATAGCATTGAAAGCTGGAGGGGCACAAGTTGCTCTCTGTGCCAGTAATCCCCTCAGCACGCAAGACGATGTCGCAGCGGCTTTAGTAAAAACATATGATATATCTACTTTCGCGATCAAAGGCGAGGACAATGAGACATATTACCAACACATTCTTCAGGCTCTCGAGCATAAGCCACATACAACAATGGATGACGGAGCCGATATCGTGGCTATGCTTCATGAAGAAAGACAAGACCTATTAGAAACCGTGATAGCTGGAACAGAAGAAACAACCACAGGCGTGATTAGACTTAGAAGTTTGGCTAATGAAGGAAAGCTAAAATATCCCATCATAGCGGTTAACGAAGCGGATACAAAACACCTTTTTGACAACAGATACGGGACGGGCCAAAGTACTTTAGATGGAATCACCAGGGCAACTAACATACTTTGGGCCGGCAAAACTGTCGTTGTATCAGGATATGGTTGGTGTGGGAAGGGCGTATCAATGCGAGCAAAGGGTATGGGATCAAATGTAATCGTTACAGAAGTTGATCCTATACGAGCCCTCGAAGCTGCCATGGATGGATTCCGAGTTATGCCAATGAAGGCGGCCGCGTCAATAGGCGATGTCTTTATAACAGTCACCGGGGGTTGGCACACTTTGACAAGAGAACATTATGAATTGATGAAAGATGGTGCCATAATGGCAAATAGTGGACACTTTAATGTTGAGTTAAATATACCTGGGCTTGAGGATCTTTCCATCAAACGACGAAACGTTAGACCGTTTGTCGAAGAATACACTCTTTCTGACAACCGCAAACTATACTTACTTGGAGACGGCCGACTGATTAACCTGGCGGCAGCTGAGGGACATCCGTCAGTTGTAATGGATATGAGTTTTGCCAATCAAGCCCTATGTACAGAATATCTTGTATCGCATCGAAAGAACTTAAAGATAGAAGTTTACGGTGTACCAGATGAAATAGATAAGGAAATTGGTCGGTTAAAACTGGAATCAATGAACATTCATATAGATAGTTTAACTCCGGAACAACGCAAATACGCTTCAAGTTGGAAAGAAGGCACATAGAAATGAAGAGAGAGTAAGAATTAAGGAGACAACATTCACATGGGACAAAGTTTCATAAACTCGCCATCGTTTCTGATGACCTCAGAATCCGTGACAGCTGGACATCCAGACAAAATGTGCGACCAGATATCGGATGGCATTCTAGACGCAATAATTTCACAAGATCCTACAGCTAGAGTAGCGTGTGAAACTTGCGCTGGTGAGGACCTCATTCTGGTAGTGGGTGAAATTACGACTTCAGCTAATATTGATATAGAAGAGATCGTCCGCCAAACCATAAAAGACATTGGTTACACAGACCAAGAATCTGGTATAGACTACAAAAACTGCACGGTTATTGTAAAAGTTCACCAACAATCACCTGATATTGCGGAAGGTGTGAGTAACCCTTTAGAGGTACGTCTCGAACAGACATCAGATCAAGTATTGGGTTCGCTCGGAGCAGGAGATCAAGGAATGATGGTTGGATATGCCTCAAATGAATGCCCAGAGTTTATGCCTTTATCTATAGCACTGTCACATAGATTGACCCGAAAATTAGAAACTGTACGAAAAACCAAAGTTTTAGAATATCTTCGGCCCGACGGAAAGTCCCAGATCACAATTGAATACTCCATGGGCATACCAAAAAGGATAGATACAGTCGTAATTAGTACACAGCATGAAAGTTCGGTTTCCAACAAGCAATTGGAACAAGATGTTATGGAGCACGTGATCAGAAGTTCATTGCCGGAAGAACTATTGGACGAGAAGACTCGATATTATATAAACCCGTCAGGCCGTTTTGTTAAGGGTGGACCATCGGCGGACGCAGGTCTTACCGGTCGTAAAATTATTGTTGACACATACGGTGGCATAGCACGACATGGTGGAGGTGCCTTTTCCGGTAAAGATTCTACGAAAGTAGATAGAACCGGTGCATATGGCGCTCGTTACGTTGCTAAGAATATAGTAGCCGCTGGTCTAGCTGATCGGGTCGAAATTCAAATTTCATATGCCATTGGTATGTCCACACCTATCTCCCTAAACCTTGAAACATTCGGCACTAACCATGTAGACGAAGGGTTAATAGTCCAGTTGATAAAAAAACATTTCGATCTAAGGCCTGGTGCTTTAATCAATCATCTAGAATTGCGTAAACCAATTTTTCAACAGACAGCTGCCTATGGGCATTTTGGGAGATTAGACTTAGATCTACCATGGGAACGAATAGATAAGTCAAACACGCTCAGATCAGAATCTGGGTTAGAGTAGGGTAAGGCAGGCTTCTAAAAGAGGCTAAGGAACCGATCTAAATTAATGGGAACTATAGCGTTCGAGACCATACCTCCTCTAATCAAAGATGGACCTCAAGCTGAACACGAATCCATAAAAAGAATCAAGGATCTTCTAATAAGAACCAATCTATATGGACGAATAAACTCTATTCTGATCCCTCATATGATTGAAGAAGACGGCGATAGACCCCTGCCATTTGAACCCCGATCTGACATATTGAATATTTCAAGCTCCTGGTCCAGGGAATTACAATCCTCAAGTATTGTGACTCAGGTAACCCCATTTAGCACAGTTACAGATCTCAAACAACGACTTGAATCGTTGCGGGCCCAAGGTGTTAAACGATGTGTATACGTAGGAGTGCCACGAGTCTGGAACAAACAGGATGTGATAGGACCCTACCCCGATCAAGCGCTTACCATTTTCAATCAGATTATTCCATATGCTGGATGTGTTCTCATCCCCACAAGACCAGATGAAAATAAACGTTTCCTATCGAAAATTGGCAAAGGGGCCGACTTTGCTCTCACACAGTTGCTGTATAGCGACTACATTACTACATTTTTAAAGTCCTTTAGTCATAAGTCACCTAAACCGGAAATATTGTTATCATTTGGCTACGTACCAAAAATTGAAAGTCGCATCGGTTTAATCAAATGGCTTATAAAAGACAACTCAAAGCTCGTCAAATATGAAATGGATTTAGTCGAAAAACTGGCAACCCTTCCCTTTAAGCAAAAACTTTCAACCCTTCTTGACCTATATAAGCGTATTATTGACGGAATTATTGATCTAGACTTTCCTGTAGGGATTCATTTTGAGTGCCCATACGGCCCATCGCAACCTGCACTTGAAACTTTCAACGAGATGCTGGACTATTGGTCGCCACCATAGACAAATTCTACGTCTCCAAACTATTAGAATCATTGACTAAGTCCCAAATCCTTATCACCAAAACCTAATCCTGAATCATTGAACATTATTGGTCATTTCACTGGATCGAGTGGTACCCTAAGATTGCTATCGTCATAGATTATTCTGTACACGTTCAAAGGGGATTTATATGATTAATTCGTATTGTAAACCCGACCTGATAATAATGAATGCAAACATCATTACCATGGATAGTCGACTCCCTAGAACCGAAGCTATAGCCATAAAGGACGGTAAAATTTTGGCCGTGGGTGCAACCTCTGACATAATTGATCTTCGCACATCAAATACAAAGGTTTTGGATTGTTACAACAAAACCATTCTTCCTGGGTTTATCGACGCACATGCACATGTTCTCAGCGCCGGTACCAGGCATGTCACAGAAGTTGATTGCAACAGGTCTTCTATAGGGGAAATTAGCAAACTGCTATTTTCAAAAGCCAAGACGACTCCAGAAAATGGCTGGTTATTAGGTTTCAAGTTCGATGACACAAAAATAGTAGAGAACCGGTTCTTAACACGCCAAGATCTGGATTCGATCAGCACACGACACCCAATCGTCGTAGCACATCAAGCTGGACATGTTTTCTTTTTTAATTCGGCTGGACTTAGTATGACCGGATACAATAATGAATCCCAGGATCCCCGTGGTGGCAGACTTGGCAGAGACCCCGTGACAGGCAATTTAAATGGTCAAATATACGGTACAGCAATCGATCCCATTAGGAAAAATATCTTACCCTGCCCTAGCGATCAAGACCGACAAAAGGGTTTGGATCTTATAACAAAAATGTTCTTAAAAAGCGGTGTTACAAGCGTGCATGACGCAATGGTTTCGAATCAGGATCTACGAATATATCAGGATTCCAAGAATGCGGGTGATTTGAGCCTACGCATATATATGCTCATGCACAAAGATCATTTCCCAGCACTAAGAGATTCTGGAATTAAAACTGGGTTTGGAGACAACAAGTTACGTTTGGGAGGCATCAAACTTGTGGCAGACGGGGCAATAGCTACTAGAACAGCATATCTTTCAAATCCTTACGTCGGCAGTTGTGATCATGGCGTACAAAACATGTATCCAGACGAGGTTGAAGAACAAGTACTCGATATACATAAGGCAGGATTTCAAGTATGTATACACTCCAATGGGGATGCTACCATAGACATGGTTCTAAAGGCATACGAGAAAGCTCAAATTGCCTTCCCGCGAATGGACGTAAGGCACAGACTAGAACACTGCAGCCTAATTAACCCTGACTTACTTAAGCGCATGGCCGCACTTGGATGCGTGGTCACACCCTTTAGTTCATATGTTTATTACCACGGAGAGAAGATGGGATTCTACGGGCCAAAACGACTCGAATGGATGTTTGCCCAGCGATCTTTTATAGACAACAAAATTAATAGCACTGGGGCATCAGATTATCCCTGCAGTCCCCCAGATCCACTGATCGGAATCCAGTCTTGTGTGCTTCGCGAAGATACAGATGGAAGGGTCTGGGGAGCAAGTCAACGAATAACCGTTGAAGAAGCCCTAAGAATCTATACAATTAACGGGGCATATGCTTCTTTCGATGAACAAATTAAGGGATCTATTGAGCCAGGAAAATTAGCTGATATCGTAATTCTAGATCAGGATCCTACAAATGTAGACACGCACTCGATACAGGACATCTCAATAGAAATGACAATTGTTGGTGGGAAAATAGTCTACGAGAATTAAAATACGACCCCACCTATTAGTGATGATTGCGTGAGAATAGTTGGGGGCAACAAATGTCGTATTTCCCCTTACTATGAAGGCTAAAAATAACCCTCATTGTTTGATTTTGACTGTATTTGCTAAATTACGCCTAAAATCGCCCTTTTCCCCCCTTGCAAAGCAGACGACTTCATGTTATGTCTTTTACAAACCGCTCTTACTAGGAGGAAGAAATGCAAGCCTATTGCGTAAAGTGCCGTTCATCGAGGGAAATCAAGGATGCCAAGCAGATTACTATGAAGAACGGACGTCCCGCCACTCAGGGCGTATGCCCATCTTGCGGCACCAAGATGTTCCGTATTGGTAAATCCTCATAACACCATACCAGGGTGATATGAATTTTCTCGTAAGCCCAAGCTAGCTCCACGATTTGCTTGATGTGCGCCAGTTTGGGCTTTCCCTTTTTTGACAGTGTGTAAAGACAACTGATAACGTAGATTATCGATCGTATACTATGTGAGGACAAGCTATGGATTGGGCTGAAACTATCTCGGATTCCCTAAAAAAGTCCGGCATTTCTTTTATCAGTTATGTCCCTGATATTAGTATCCACCAAGTGACAAAACTACTGGAGGCTGACTCTTATTTCCGGGTAGTACCCGCGACTAGAGAAGAAGAGGCTATAGGTATAGCAGCAGGAGCGTACGCAGTTGGTCGACGTTCAGCAATATTCATGCAGTCCAGTGGACTGGGAAACTGTATTAATGCAATAGGAAGCCTATGTATAGTTTGCCGTCTACCAATTCCTATGTTTATAAATGTTAGGGGAGAGTTAGGAGAATTTAACATCGCACAAGTCCCCATGGGTAGAGCAACTAGACCAGTATTAGATGCCATCGGAGTCAGACACTATACTCTAGAAAACTTGGCCAGCCTTTCAGACATGGTCGACGGTGCTTTGGACTTATGTTATGCAAGTCGTGAACCGATAGCTTTATGCCTTTCACCCCTTTTGCACAGAGGTAGTCTTGCATAGATTCGACGCAACAAAAGTAATACTAAGACATATAGGTGATCGGCCTATAGTAAGTAATTTGGGCCCGACCACAGACGAATTATGGCACGCACAAGACCGTGCCAGGAATTTTTACACATGGGGGTCTATGGGACTGTGCTCTTCTATGGCTCTCGGGATGGCCCTTTCGTGCTCAGAAACCGTCGTTTCATTAGACGGAGACGGTTCATTACTCATGAATCTTGGAACTCTCGCCAGTATTGGTAGGGAAAATCCAAAAAACCTGATAATCGTTGTCTGGGACAATGAAGAATGGGGACAAACTGGTCATCAAGCTTCCCACACAGCTTTTGGTACTTCCCTAGACCAAGTGGCAATCGGATGTGGAATAGAAAATACCGCTACGGTACACGAAGAGAATGAATTAGAGAAAGCTTTTTGTCATGCCCTAGAATCTCCGGGTCCTTGGTTAATCCTCGCTAAAATTGAAGAAACAGAGCACTTGCCCTACGCACCAATTGAGCCTGAGCTAACGCTGCATAGGTTTAGATCAACGTTCGAACAATCTCAGACTAGCCCTTTGACGGAACCGTGGGTGAACTCTTCCAAAACTGTTTAACAGGAATTTCTTGTTACAAAGCATTTCTTATGAATCACCTGAAAAAAAATAGCCAGGCCCGAAGAAATCTCACATCAAAGGTAAACAGATGAACCATAGAATAATATCCTCTGATTCACATGTAGTAGAGCCACCATATCTCTGGACAGAGCGTATGAGCTCAAAAAAATGGGGCGATCGTATCCCACACCTAGTAGATGAAGGTCCGTTTGACCAATGGCTATGTGATGGAGAGGGAGTCGGAGTTTTGGGCGGCGTATCTCAAGCAGGGAAACGTTACTCAGATCCCGAATCCATTACTCTTGACGGCCGATTTGGAGACGTACCTGCAGGAGGTTATGATCCACATGCCCACGTGAAAGATCTGGATATTGATGGTGTGGACCTAGACATTCTTTATCCGTCAATAGCATTAAATATGTTCAGTATACCCGACCCCCTCCTGATCAGAGAGGTCTTCAAATCCTATAACGACTGGCTGGCGGATTTTTGCAGCTATTATCCGGAAAAGCTCAAGGCTATAGGAATGATCTTGTTGGATGACGATATACCCAAAGGGATATCTGAAATAAAACGATGCCAAAACCTAGGTATGGTAGGAATAATGGTGCCCACTTTTCCCCGACAAGGAGAAAGCTATGATAATGTCATGTATGAACCACTCTGGGCAACTGCTGAAGACCTGAACATACCCGTCAGTCTACATACAGGAACTAACCGCCCAGGAGCCCAGATAATGAGAAAAGGAAGGGAGGTTGTGGAAACGGGATCAGACCGTATCAACAACGACTATTGGCCTCGTATGTCAATAAGTCAAATTATATTATCAGGCGTTTTTGAACGTTTCCCTAACCTCAACATAGTGAATGTAGAACATGACTTAGCATGGATTCCATACTTCATCCAAAGGATGGACACAACATATAGGGAAAGACCAACTCAATGCACCTATAGATTCAAGAATTCTGCTCTCCCAAGTGATTTTATGGAGAAAAATGTTTTCCATAGTTTCCAGGACGACGGATTGGGGGTGAGAGATAGGCATCTAATCGGCATGAATCAGTTACTATGGGCATCAGACTATCCCCATGCCGAGTCAACCTTCCCAGAGTCCCAGCGAATTCTGTCTGAGATCCTTGCGGATGTCCCCGAAACAGAAAAAGCGATGATCATAGGATCCAACTGTGCTAGCCTATATGGATTGTAAAAAAGAGAGTTTTTGAATTGACTGGTGACATCAAAATCATTTCTTCCGATTCTCACGTCGTAGAGCCCCCAAGTCTTTGGAAACAAAGGATGGACGTAAAAAGATGGGGCGATCGAATTCCACATATTGTCAACAAGGGTTTTTATGACCAGTGGTTCGTTGATAATCAGCCAATCGGAACGATTGGTGGCGCCTCCACGGCAGGAATGCGTTTTACAAAACCAGAGGAAATCAAACTTGAAGGAAACTTCGACGACGTACTTCTTGGTGGTTATGACCCAGACGCACATGTCAAAGACCTGGACCTTGATGGGATATATGCAGACTACCTTTATTCTTCCGTCGCTACAAACATGTACGCAATAGAAGATCCGAATTTGTTGCGAGCTATTTTTGTAGCATATAACGATTGGCTTGCAGAATTCTGTAAAACCAATCCACTCAGATTAAAGGGGATAGCACATATTCTTTTGGACGACGATAGAAAAGCTGGCCTAGACGAGTTGGACCGTGCTGCAACTATAGGATTAGCTGGAGCCATGATACCAATTTTCCCAAGACAAGATCTTTATTACGAAGAACAGTTTTACGACCCCCTTTGGGAGAAAGCCCAGGCGTTAGATATGCCATTGAGCCTTCATATAGGGACAAGAAGGCCGGGCAGTAGAAACATGGCCGATCAAGGACAAATAACTCAGGGGCCGGCAGACAGGAGCACCTCAGACTACTGGGTGCGATTGTCGTTGGGCCATATAATATTTTCTGGAGTATTAGAACGATATCCAAATCTCAAAATCGTCAATGTGGAACAAGACCTCGGATGGATACCCTATTTTATGGATAGAATGGACACTACCTACAAGGATCGTCCATTTCAAATAAGTTACAGCTTCAAAAATGGGGCTCTTCCAAGTGACTTCATGAAAACCAATGTCTATCACAGCTTCCAAGAGGATGCGTTGGGTATTCAACTAAGAGATTACATTGGGATAGATAAACTAGTATGGGGGTCTGACTATCCACATACTGAGTCTACCTTCCCTGAATCTCAACGCATTATATCGGAAATATTGGACGGGGTTCCCGAAGAAGAAAGAGTAATGATATTAGGATCTAACTGTGCTAATCTCTACGGAATTGACTACCCGGAGTATTAAATTATGTTTAATCTAGAAATTATCTCTTCGGATTCACATGTAGTAGAACCCCCAAACCTTTGGCTGGACCGTATGTCCAAAGAAAAGTGGGGTAATCGTATCCCATACGTGAAATTGGGAGACCCGTTCGACCGCTGGATCGTAGACGGTAACCCTTCCGGAACTATAGGCACTTCATCCAGTGCAGGACTAAGATATACTAAACCTGATGACATTGTACTAGACGGTAGTTTTAAAGATGTACCCCCTGGTGGATATAATCCTCACGCCCATATCAAAGATCTCGAATTTGATGGAGTAAATGGCGATTTTTTATACGCATCTCAGGGTGCTGGTCTATACGGACTTGAAGATGACGGATTTATTAGAGATCTTTTCGATGCCTACAATGAATGGCTTTCCGAATTTTGCAGCCCCTATCCTGGAAGACTAAATGGTATTGGTTTAGTTCTGATTGACGATCAGATTGAAAAGGGCATACATCAGATGGAACGAGCATCCGAATTAGGATTAAAAGGGGT
>PAUC01000030.1 GCA_002712585.1 Dehalococcoidia bacterium | reverse complement strand
GATTTACACCCATTGTAATCGATTGAACTCTTTAAGTTCCAAGCATAATTTGAATTCAGTACTTGCAAGACTTATATGCATCTTGATGCATATAAAGTAGGATGTTCAGTGGAAAGATAACAACCCGGAATAGCTCGGACCAGAACATACCCCTGGAGTTTAGTCTAATCCAACCGCTTCGGTCACAAAAAGTTCTAGTGCCAAATCTTCATCCAGTATGCCCTTCTTGATACGTTGATCTGCGGCGAGAACTTGGTCGTACAAAAACATAATCCTTTTCCACGAAACCAATTTAGCTTGACTAATAGTCTTCTGTACAACAAAATCCGATTTTATTTGAAGGCGTTTCCCCATATCTGAATAAGGCGTTTGATCTTCCTGCAATTCTTTCACTAAAGTTACAAGCCTCAACTGACGCCCAATCATACTCAAAACATACATGGCTCCAGCGCCACCTAATCTTATCTTTTGTATAAGACGCAAAGCTAGATCCCCCTTGCTTTCAATAACTGCGTCGACCGCTACAAAAATGTTAGCCTCCCTGACATCTGAGACTAATGCCAACACATTAGATTCTCCAATTGGTCTTTCCCCCACGAATAAGGTCAATTTTTCGATTTCACTATCTAAAGTCCTCAAATCCGACCCAACATGATGTATTAAAAGTGTCAATGCAGATGGGGATATTCTGGATCCACGATCACTAACCCTTTGTCGTATCCATAGAGCCAAATCACTTCTCCTAGGCGCCGGACAGCTTTCTATTTTAGTTTTCCCTCGAAGATCTCGTAACATCCAATTGTTGGAATTTAAAAACCCGTCAACAAATATTAGTTCTGTTGAATCCGGCATGACACTCAAGTAATCACTCAGGCCTTTCCAAGAAGATGTCGTGCCCTTATTAGAATCTCCCTGTTTAGACCGGGAATCAAAACTGCTCAAGAGATTTCTGACTATTACAAGCCTAGTCGTAGATAAAAATGGCATAGCATCACAAGTTAGCTTAAGCTGTTCTAAAGTCACGTTTGGGTAAGAGAATCTATGGCAGTTAGATTCCAGCAAATCCCCAAAACCTCTATCTTTTACAAGCTTCGCTAACCCTTCTTCTGCCAAAAAGGGGTCTCCATATATTAAGGCACCAGGCACAAAATTTCCTCCCTGGTTTGGTCCCCAAATAGTAACCTTTATTTAGTTTGCCGGCTACTAAATTCTTGGCGAAGTGTGAATCTAGGTGGATAGAAAGAAGTTATACTTACATGTATCCTGTTATATGAAATGCAAATAGGATTAGTTGGACTGAGTTCAAGTGGCAAAACTACCATATTTAAATGTTTGACTGGAATAAATCAAACTCTAAAAAAGACAGGATTGGATAGAGGCAAGGTAGAAGTGGGTGTGGCCAAGGTAGAAGATCCACGATTGGATCAACTGGCCAAAATCTTTCAGCCTAAAAAGATCGTTCCAGCAGAAATAACTTACTTAGATATCCCAATATTAGACCCGACAGGGAACAATCAATTAGCGATTAGTGGTCAATACTTAAATCAATTGCAACTTGCTGATGCTTTCGTTCAGGTTATAAGAGCTTTCGAAGACCCTAGTATCCCTCATCCAGAAGGTGTCGTGAACCCAAACCGTGATATTGAAATTATTCGTGCCGAACTCGTTTTGTCGGATTTGTTAATCTTGGAAAAACGGTCAGATAAAGTCAAAGAATTGCTTAAGAGTTCGAAGGGTGCCGAACGAGAGCGAATCATGAAAGAACAAGTTTTCCTTGAGAACCTTAAGGAAGGACTGGAGAATGAAGCCCCACACATGATGAAATCTCTTAACAGCGAGGAAACCAGATTTATAGCCAACTACAATCTTCTTGCAGCAAAACCTATAATCACCGTCGTAAACGTTGACGAGGGTCAGATCGAAGACAACATTGAAATAGATTTGACAAAAAAACACTTTCAGGAACTTTCAGGGCACAGTTCTGTAGTTTTCAACGCAAAGTTAGAAGCCGAATTAATGCAAATGTCCCAAACGGAACAACAGGAGTTCAGAGAGACCCTGGGACTTGGGCATTCATGTCTCCATCAACTTACCAAGGCTACCTTGGACATAATGGACATGTGCACATTCTTGACAGTCGGGAGCGATGAAGTTAGAGCCTGGCTAATAAAGAATAATCAGAGCGCCGTCTCCGCGGCAAGGAAAATTCACTCGGATATAG
The DNA here is from genome assembly GCA_002712585.1 of Dehalococcoidia bacterium. Taxonomy (GTDB): domain Bacteria; phylum Chloroflexota; class Dehalococcoidia; order Lucifugimonadales. Next base: position 58,139 of record PAUC01000030.1, on the reverse strand, counting down.
AACGAGGATTCATAAGAGCAGAAGTAATTGGTTATGACGATTTTATGAGTCACGGTTCCATGACAACGGCAAAGAAACAAGGACTCGTGCGCTCTGAAGGTAAATCATATCCCGTGAAAGACGGGGATATCATCAACTATCTCTTTAACGTTTGATAACCACGCCTATTAACTTAACGGATATTAGTTAATCTTAATCATGGGCAACTAAGTACTCCCTTAGGTTTCATATAAATTGCCCTAATACCGTCAGCCTTGATATTCTTATCCCAACAGATTGTCGAGGCAAGAAATGTACGTAATTGGAACTGCCGGCCACGTAGACCATGGAAAATCAACGCTCATCCACAAACTAACCGATATAGATCCAGATCGTCTTCCTCAAGAAAAGGAGCGCGGCCTAACCATCGAGTTGGGATTTGCCTGGCTCACTTTACCCTCTGGTAGGGAAGTCAGTATTGTAGACGTACCAGGGCACGAACGTTTTGTCCGTACCATGCTTACAGGTATCGGGAGCATCGACCTTGCTTTGTTAGTGATCTCGGCTGACGAGGGCATCATGCCTCAAACTCGAGAGCACCTAGCAATCCTAGATCTCTTGGAAGTTAAGAAAACCATAGTGGTTATCACAAAAGCAGATTTAGTAGACGAGGACTTTTTAGAGATCGTTCAAATGGAAATCGAAGATGCTCTTAAAGGGACAGTTTTTCATGGATCTCAAACGGTGAAAGTTTCGGCTATATCTGGGTATGGTATGGAACATCTAAAACAGTTAATAGACACTAGCCTATCGGATACAGAATCTAGAGAAGATTTAGGCCGTCCTAGACTCGCCATAGATCGGATATTTTCCAAAACTGGGTTTGGAACCGTAGTAACCGGAACTCTACTGGATGGGAGCCTAACAATCGGCCAGGAAGTGGAGATAATCCCATCATATCAAAAAGCTAGAATTAGGGGACTTCAAATTCACAAACAAAAGGTTACAACCGCTCAACCCGGTAGAAGAGTGGCCGTTAATTTATCTGGTATAGATAATGATAATGTGAATCGAGGCCACATGATAACTAACCCTGGATGGTTTAGGGAAACGACATTAGTCGACGCGCGAATAAAATTGATTAAATCGTCACCACGAGCCTTGAAACACAATATTCGGGTAACCTTCCATCTCCTGGGTGGAGAAACTTTCGCTCGGGTCCGCCTTTTGGATAGAAAACAACTGTTACCAGGGGAAGAAGGTTGGGCTCAGATCCATCTGGAAGACCCCATTGGTTTAGTGAAAGGCGATTTTTTTGTCGTTAGAGACACGACAACAACACTGGGAGGTGGAAGAATAGTTAATCCATATCCCAAGCGTCACAAACCTTTCGTAAAATCGATTTTGACAGCGCTAGAAAAAGCCCAAGATGACTCACCTGAAGAAGTCCTCTTAAGTGCCATAAATCAATCTGGATCTGCTACGGTCAAGGTCATAGCCCAAAACCTTAATAAAACAATTCTCGACATAACAGAGACTGCTAAAACCCTCGCTGAGAAAGACAAGCTCATTTTGCTGGGTACCACATCTTATTCTGCACCTCTAGTAATGTATTCAATGAATGCGTGGATAGAAATCCAAAAGATCAGTAAAACCTTCTTGGTCGAACATCATAAATCCTTCCCACTTCGAAAAGGGGGATCTAAGGAAGAACTCCGAAGCCGCCTCAAACTACCAGGCCCTCTATTCAGCCTTGTGGTGACGAAATTAATGACCGACAACATCTTGATTGAGGAACTTGGGTTTGCAAGGTTGCCGAACCATAAACCAAGCCTAAATACAGTCCAATCCAAAATCGCTGCTGAATATATCAGAATGCTCGATTCTAAACCCTTTAACCCGCCGACCAATGATCCTCCAGACCAGGATTTGCTATCTTTACTAATAGATGAAGGAAAAGTCGTGAAGGTCAGTACAGATATAATCTTCTCTGCCTCTGCTTATACTCGCATGCAGGAATCGGTAACAAAATACATTAAACAACATGGAAAAATTAACGTCTCGGACGCCCGGACCCTTTTCGATTCCAGTCGCAAATACATTTTACCCCTGCTGGAACATATGGATGAACGCCGGATAACCAAACGAGTTGGGGATGATAGGATATTACGATAACTATGAGCCTAGACCTAAATAAAGCAATAAAAAAGATTGAAGAAATAACCTACTTGCACCGAAAGGAATTCGAAGACCGCGAAGCACGGATACGTCTGAGTGTGAAACATATGGGGGAATCTACAGGCGAAGAAATAGCGGGGAAGCTCCGTTCCGTGAGTAATCGTCCTTTTCTTTGGGCCGGAGCGACCGAGGGTCTTGGACAGGTCTATGAACCAGGTCCTCTGCCTAAAGCCTTCTCAGTCGCTTCTACGGATGGCTCTCATATAGACGTAGATAGGCACATGCCTATACCTTGCGCGCTCATTAACATTGGAGGCTGCGTAATACGCTACAACCTTCAAACAAAATCGGAGTTCTTTAACGAACCTGAAGTTTATCATGGTGAGGGGCTTTATCTTAAAGGAGATACCAACACAGTGGACGAAGTATACATTGAAGGGTCTACACTGGGTATGCTCCGAACTGTCGGTGAAATAGAGTACTTAAGTAATATACTTACGGAATACCAAGATAACTCTCCTATTTTGGGTCTGATGGACGGTTCTCTGATACTATGGCAAGTTTCTGGACCAGGCGTTCCACAGCTCGTCAAAAGGCGGGTGATAGATCAAACTTTTATACCAGCGATGGACAAGCTAAAAAATCTCTCTAAAACGAGGGCTCTGGGAATAGCATCCTATATCAGCATGCCCCGTTCTACTGATGTCGTGAACACGCTACGCCTATACCTATGTCAATCAGCCGACGAAAAATGCTCTGGCCTTTGCTCCATCCGCAAATCTCTATCATCGCCCTGTAATCTAGTTAACAATATAGTGGATCGTGACATTTTCGCTGCCCTCCTGAAGGAAGGACAACGGTCTGCGATTTTTAGTTCAACCTCTGTGATAATGGAGGATTATGGAAATCATCGCATATGCTTTTTTTATGTTAACAATGGATGGGAAATTGGACGAGTAGAAGTGCCACAATGGATAGCTTGCAATCCTGACTTACTTTCCCTTACCCACACACTAGTCCTCGACCAATGCCGGAAGGGTATAGGTTATCCTGTCGCTGTCTCAGAAGCACACGAACAGGCTGTTCTGACAGGATCAGATCGACGAGCATTTCAAGATATGATATTGGCTCAGATAAATAATGGAGTTTCCTCAAATAACACATCCCAAAAAGATCGATCTAAACGACTGCCCTGGCTTTAATACCAATCCAATCTACTGTTGACCCCTTTCGAGCTGACACTTCAACAGCTAAAATAAGTCCATGAGCAACCAATTAGGCCGCCCCATTGCAGAGGTAATTGAAGCAAATATTGAAACGTTCAAAGCACAATGCTATGAACTTTATAAGCCACCGCCCCTTGGATCCCTTGTAAAGGCAGGTAATATGCCTGTATACGGTATAGTCACAGATATAATCACAGAAGGTTTAGATCCGTCGAGACCTATCGTAGCACGAGGGTTCTCCGCCACAACAGAAGAAGAGATATACACGCAAAATCCTCAACTAATGGAATTGCTGTGTACAAAATTCCGAGCTATAGCCGTGGGATACTCTCACGATAATCTTTTGATCCAAGGATATCCCTATGAACCGCCTAAAATACACGCTTTTGTCCATGAATGCCTACCCAATGAATTATCGGACTTGTCGTCCAGCTCAGATTTCATTCACTTACTGTTACAGCACCCTGAGGTGAAAGATGAAATCCTCACAGCAACTCTTATCAGCATTTCCAGGCAAATAACCGATCGTGAAAAATTCTTAGTGAGAGCAGGGAAAACATTGGCAATAGAATTGACTGGTCAAATGTCACGCCTAAATGCCATACTGAGAAAACTAAAGCAATGAGCCCACCCTTCGGTCCAACAGGAAACATACCTTTGAAAGCTAAGAAGTTCAATAATGCCTAATCAATCAGATCAGACTCAACATGAAACCATTGGGCGAGTCGTAGACGGTTCCCTCACTCGTGGAATGGAAATCAAACTTGAATCGTCGATCTCAATCGAAGACATAAATAATGGAACTTATGTCGTCATTCAAGGAAAACACAACAGATTCGTTGCCATGGTAACCGACTTAACTTTGGGAACTTCCGACCAGAACCTAAAATTCAATCTACCAGATATGTCGGACCCATTAATACGAGAAATAGTAAAGGGAAGCCTAACTTACAATAGCCTTTCTGTACGCCCAGGAAAGGTTTTGCCTGCAGTTAGAGGAGACCACTCTGATACCACAGAAGCAAGAACCATACCAGAATTTTTCTCTCCTGTTTTTCGTGCATCTCAAAACGATATGGAGTCCATATTTGGTAAAGAAGATGAAAACAACTTCTTTATAGGACATCCATTAGATATGGATACCAAGATCTGCGTAGACCCTAGACAATTGATCAAACGATCATGCGGAGTTTTCGGAAGAAGTGGGACAGGAAAGACATTTCTTGCTCGGCTACTAATGATCGGGGTGCTCCAGCACACAGAGGCCGTTAGCTTAATATTCGACATGCACAATGAATATGGTGAAAGCGGCCAAGACAACGATAGAGGAGGTGCCGTCAGCGGCTTAAAAACCCTTTTCCCAGGCCAAGTATCAATATTTACTTTAGATGAAAATTCCTCGAAACTCCGCAAAGCCAGATACGACGAAGTCGTCAGAATTGGTTATAGCGATATAGAACCAGAAGATATAGAATCTTTGACCCAGACACTTAACCTATCAGATGTAGCTGCCTCGATTCCCTTTACACTTAAAACTACACTTGGGGACAACTGGTTCAAACAACTAGTTGAGACAGATGGGCAAGAAGCCCTAAATAAACTCGCATCCGAGGTTCAGGTTCAACCTCAGGCTATGAGGGCCCTAAGAAATCGGCTACTAAGACTAACTCGTTTCGATTTCCTCGATGAAAATCCTCAATATAATTCCCTGAATCGGCTCTTAGATAAATTGAAGGATGGCATGCATGTAGTACTAGAATTCGGACGCCATGGAAACGACCTTACGGCCTATATTTTAGTGGCAAATCTGCTTACACGGCGTCTCCACAATAAATACCGAGAACTCACCGAGGAGTCCGATGCTGAAAGAGGCACTGGCCCAAAACCTTTAGTAATTTGCATAGAGGAAGCACATAGGTTTCTTGCTCCAGGTATAGCTTCCCAAACCATTTTTGGACAAATAGCCCGAGAAGATCGGAAGTTTAACATTACACTTATGGTTATAGATCAACGCCCCTCGGGAATAGACTCTGAAATCATGAGCCAGATAGCTACACGAATATCGTGTTTATTAAACGATGAGAGGGATGTAGATGCTGTCCTGTCGGGTAGCCCAAATAGCCGGGAACTTAAATCTGTACTTTCCAGACTGAATGCTAAACAGGAAGCCCTGTTTTTTGGGGACGCCATACCTATGCCTATTCTGATTCGAACCCGGCCTTACGGTGATAACGAACATTATCAGGACCTTACATCACCATCTTGGAAAACCGGTGGCCAGAATACAGATTCCGACAAAGACTCAAGGAGAGACCTCGATGCCTTGTTTGGTAATAGCTAATAAATTACGACTACCCGAAGATCAGAGGCAAACAAAGCATCAAGGCATTTGATCTCTTATCCCCTTTAAAATGTCTATGTTTTTTCGATCGGGTCCATTTCCCTCAAAGCCAGGAACTTCCAAGAAAAAAGGAACCTCACGGAAAGCATCATAACTCATAATATTTTCGAATCCCTGTTTCCCAATATATCCTTCGCCTATATTTTCATGGCGATCTACACCAGCTCCAAGCTTGTACTTGGAATCGTTAGCATGTATGGCTACTAGTCTTTCTAAACCAATTTCTCTGTCAAACTCCTCCATAGCCCGTTCCAGACCATTTTTAGAGCCAATATCATATCCTGCTGCAAAAGTATGTTGGGTATCCAAACAAACCTTAACCCTTGGACTGCCAACTCTATTTATTATTCTACCAATCTCACTAAACTCAGACCCTATATGATGTCCCATACCAGCAGTATTCTCTATGATCAAAAACGGGCCATTTGGCGAGTCCTCTAAAACCGATAAAATGCTGCTCACCGTTTGATCTAAAATAGCATCAAATCCCACTCCTTTGTGGCTCCCAGGATGAAAAATAATCCCTTCTGCTTCGATCCCCGCCGCCAATTCCATATAGTTGACTAGTGAGCCTATACCTTTATCAACTTTTACAGGATCTGGGTTGCCTAAATTGATAAGATATATACAATGGAGAAAAATAGGATCAAGACCTGTCTTCTTAGCTCTAGATTTAAAGACATCTAATTTTTCAACAGGGATCTTTTTAAATAACCAACTTTGGGGAGAGGACCCAAAAATTTGAATAGCCTCACAACCAATTTCCATCCCCCTATCTATCGCATTTTCAATGCCCCCAGAGGTTGAAACATGTGCCCCTATTTTCATTTAACCCCCTACAATCCTAGATTCACCAACGATTATCGGGCATCTCGTGAACACCAGCAAGGCACCAATCCAAAGTTATGAAAGCCCTCTTCTTAGAATCACCAGGTCAGTACCCAAGGTTTGATGTTAAAGAAATTCCATTACCTAGGATTGAATCCGATGAAATTTTGATTAAAGTACAGGCTTGTGGATTCTGCTATCACGATCGCCTAATAATCTCTGGTCAACTCAAAAGAGGTGTAACCTTCCCCTTGGTTCTTGGGCATGAAATCTCTGGTCTAGTAGTGAAAAGGGGTTGCCACGTTAAAGATTTAACCCCTGGAGATCGCGTGGTTTGTCTCCCGACAGATGCATGTGGTTTATGTGAAAATTGCGGTAAGAATAAAACGAACCAGTGTAATAAAGGGATAGCACTAGGACATAATGCCCAAGGAGGGCTGGCCGAATTCGTTAAAGTACGGGCATTCAGCGCGATTAAGATCCCGGACAATATCGGATGGGACCAAGCTGCAATCTTGGCTTGTCCGATTGGTGTTGGCTTAGAAGCCTTATCCCTCGTAAAAGCCCCTAAAACCAAACAAATTGCGGTGATAACAGGAGCAGGAGGAGGCCTTGGTATTCATTTAGTACAATTAGCTAAAATGAAAGGATTTAGGGTCATTGCTATAACATCAGATGATAGAAAGGAACCAATCATCTTAGAAATGGGGGCTGATCAAGTAGTCGTTAACGAAGAGATAGGTTTCTCTGAAATAATAAATGCTATCACCTCGGACGAGGGAACAGATTTGATACTGGATACTGTAGGATCCCCTTTATGGCCCCAAACTTTCCGTTCACTTTCCAAACGGGGTCTACTGATAATTCTTGGGGAAGTTACAGGGGAAGAAATCCGCCTAAATCTAGCGGAATTGATTTTTCGGGGCGCAACAATTACTGGTCACGTAGGGGTATCCAAAAACAGCGTAGTAGAATCCGTGCATCTGGTCCACGAAAAAAAGATCAACCCTGTTGTTTGGAAGACTTTTCCAATGGAAAATATTCTCGATGCTTCAAAATCGCTCGAAACCCACAATCATCTGGGTAGAATTGTGTTAACACCCAATTGGATTTAGATCTTTTGCAGAACATACTCTTCTGAAAACCCATAGCTAGTGACCCTAGCAACCTACTAATCACCCTTGGTAGTAGGTCAAACTACTGGTAAAATAGATCGATAACAATTGGCAGGTAATTATGATGGCTAGCTCAAATTTGTATGTGTCCCGATATATTAAATTAAACGGTGTCGATTTAAGGTATTTGGATTGGGGCAGCGAAGGCAAGCCCCATCTGATTTGTCTGCATGGAAATTCTGGCCAAGCTCACATTTGGGACGAGTTCGCCGAGAGAATGTCAGAGGATTACCATGTCTATGCTCTAGACCAACGAGGACATGGGGAAAGTAGCTGGGCAACCGACGGATATCACCGAAACAACTACGTATCGGACCTAACAGCTTTTATCAACACTATGGCAATTGAAAAGGTCGTCCTTGTAGGTCTTTCTATGGGCGGATGGAATTCTCTTTTATACGCCGAATCCAACCCCAAAAAGGTTAATCGTTTCGTAATGGTAGATATAGCTCCCGAAGGCAGCCCAGAACTTAGCGAACAACGTAAGAACTGGCGTCCCGCCCCTCTCGAATTCTACACGCTTGTGGATGCTCTAAATTGGGCAAAAGAAAATGATCCTTGGGCCACTGAAAAGCGCAGACAAAAGGACGTTGCTAATAGAATACGTCAACACCCGGACGGCATGTGGCGCTGGAAATGCGATCCGGCTATAACAACTTACCATCTACCCGATAACATCGAACCCGAATACATTCAACGCTACTGGACCGCAGTCGAAAACGTGAGCTGCCCCTTCCTGGAAGTTCGAGGGAGGGAAAGCATAACGGTAGGAGACGAAACTATCCGAAAAATGGAAGAGAGCAACAAGCTATTCTCATCCGTGGATGTACATGATGCAGGTCACGTCGTTACCGTGGACAAACCAGCAGAATTTATAGAATCCACTAAAGAGTTCTTAGCGATTTAGGGGACATTAACCAAACTGAATTTAGAGTTTTGTTGACTTTTATGACAGCGGATCAGACAATCAATCAAACACAATACCCAGGAGGTTATTAATGACTGACTTGTCCACAAAAGATGTGATAGCCATGGGTAAGGCCGTCGGCCTTGACATCAAAGAGCCAGATTTATCTGAAGTTACAGAGGTCCTGAACGCCATTATTGAAGCAGTGGACGAAATTAACCCGCCAGGCTTAGAAAATGTAGAGCCACTACCAATAATTCTACCTCCTGTAGAAAAAGAGAGATAAGTTGAATAAAGGCGATCTGCCTTTCCTGTCTATTACTGAGTTAAGTTACTACATCCACAAGAAAGACGTATCTCCTGTAGAAGTGGTAGAAGCTCTTCTTGATCGGATCGATAAAGTTGATTCCAAACTTCATGCCTTCATCACAGTCTGTCGAGAAGATTCCCTTAAAGCTGCAAAAACCGCTGAGAAAGAAATTTCTAGAGGGATTTATAAAGGACCACTTCATGGAATACCGCTGGGGGCCAAAGACCAATGGTGGGCGAAAGGAGTTCTAACGACCTGCGGATCTACTATTCTTAAAAACTTCGTTCCAAATACAGACGCAACCGTTATAGCCAATCTTAAACAAGCCGGTGGAATTCTTCTCGGTAAAACTAATATGACTGAATTCGCTATGGGTTACACTCAACACTATCCATATGGAACCCCCAAAAATCCATGGAATTTAGACCACATGCCTGGTGGCTCCAGTGCAGGTTCCGGATCAGCTCCTGCAGCCTTCCTGTGTCCCGCTGCTCTGGGGGAAGACACAGCTGGGTCAATCAGGGGTCCGGCTTCTTATTGTGGAATAGTAGGTTTGCGGCCCAGTGTGGGGCGGGTAAGTCGCTACGGACTCATCGGATCTAGCTACTCGATGGATGTAATCGGACCCCTAGCTAGAACAGTAAAGGACACAGCTCTAGTTCTAGAAGCTATAGCAGGCCACGACCCTAAGGATAAATATACATGGAAATCTCCTGTCCCAACATATTCTGCCATGCTAGATGGAAACATAAATACCAAGCGTATCGCGGTAATTACCGAGATGATGGACGCGCCTTCACTTGATCCAGAGGTAAGGGCGGCTGTTAAAACGGCTGCTAGTGTGCTTGAAAAAATAGGAGCCCAAGTATCAGAAATATCATTTGCATCCATTGGTAACGCTGGCTCTATAGCAAGTCCAATTTACATGGTCGAAGGTGCGTCGAATCAGTGGGACAACTTAACAAAACGACCTGATGAATACGAGCGCAATATGCGACTAACCTATTTTGCATCGGCTCTAATCCCCGCACAAACTTATTATAAAGCTCAACGATTAAGAGAACTTTTTCGCAGCGACTTCCTAAAATTATTTGAAGAATACGATGCAATACTCTATCCCACTCAACCAACACCCGCGATGAGAATCATCGAAAAGGGGGGGTTCGGAACCAAGGACAATATTCTCGCCGATCTGAGAGGTCGAAGGGCCTTTGGAAACGCCGTGAATCTGGTAGGATCTCCTTCCCTATCGGTCCCCTGTGGCTTTTCAAAAGCCATGCTGCCGATAGGCATGCAGCTAATAGGAAGACCCATGGAAGAAGAAACAATTCTAAACATTGGACACGCTTATGAAAAAGCTACGAAATGGCATACCATTCGGCCAAATATATAGCCTAATAGGCAGGAAGGCATATGAAAAAATCTGATTTACCTTTCTTAACAGTTAAGGAGCTCTCGGTAAAGATTAAGTCCACAGAAGTCTCCCCTGTAGAAGTAATTGAAGCTTACTTAGAAAGAATAGAAACTCTTGAGCCCCAGCTCCACTCCTATATTACAATCTGCGAAGATGAGGCGATAGCATCGGCTAGAAAAGCCGAAAAGGAAATCATATCTGGCAAGTATCTAGGTCCTTTACATGGGGTCCCAATTGCATGCAAAGATCAATGGTGGACCAAGGGAATTCGAACAACCGGAGGCTCTACGATTCTTCGAAACTTCATTCCTAACCAAGATGCAACCGTAATGGCTAAAATAAAAAAATCTGGTGGCATCTTAATCGGGAAAACTAATTTGACAGAGTTCGCCATGGCTTACACTTATCGCTACCCTTACGGGATTCCAAAAAATCCGTGGGATTTAACTCGGATGCCAGGAGGCTCGAGTGCTGGATCTGCATCGGCTACCGCAGCATACACCTGCGCGACTTCACTGGGTGAAGACACTGGAGGTTCCATACGAGGCCCGGCAGCTTATTGTGGAATAGTTGGGCTTCGCCCGACTCAAGGAAGGGTTAGTCGCTATGGTTTGTTAGGTTCTAGTTGGTCACAAGATACTATTGGGCCGATGTCGAGAACAGTAGAGGATTGCGCTATAACCTTAGAGGCTATAGCAGGTTATGACTCCAAAGATAGATACACATGGAAGGTTCCCGTTCCCAAATATATCGACAGCCTCTCTCAAGGCATCCAAGGCCTACGCATCGGGATCCTCAAAGAATGCACCTACTCCAATAACATCAATACGGAGGTACAAGAAGCGACGTTGGCTGCGGTGAAAAAATTNGGAGACCTGGGGGCAANNATTTCTGAGATATCCTTCCCGGATTCCGTTAACGCTAGGGCTATTACGTCNGCAATTACCTACCCCGAGGGCGCGTCCNTGCACAGCCNATTGATGNANAANCACATNGGCGACTACGACCATAATATGCGAATTACCCTACTCGTAGGAAGTCTAATTCCTGCACATACATACTACAAAGCCCAACAACTCAGACAAATGGTTCGTGAGGAATTCCTCAAATTGTTTGATTCTGTCGATCTAATCGCTCTGCCCACATCGGCCTCACCAGCGCCCAAAATTATTGACCAACCAGGCCTTGGTTCCAAACAGGACTTCTTGGACGAAACGTTCGCTCCCAAGAAAACTTTGACCTCACTAAGTAATTTGACCGGGACTCCTTCTATATCTATACCATGCGGCTTTTCAAGTGACAAATTACCTATAGGCTTACAACTAATTGGACGGCCCATGGAGGAAGCGACTATTTTGAAGGCCAGCTATTCATATGAGCAAGCGACGAATTGGCATAACCGAAGGCCACCTATTTCCTAAAGCCATTAGGTATAACCAGGCTCACGATATAACGGGCCGCCTTTTATGCCAGTCAGTAGCTTCTTGATAAGCATATCCCACGTTCAACACGGTACTATCTTCCCCGGGTCTACCTATTATCTGCAACCCCACCGGCAATCCTTCAGAGTTAAACCCACAGTTCACCGATAGCGCAGGACAACCAGCTAAGTTGACTGGATGAGTAAAACTCCTACGTCCATATAAATCAGCCTTTGCATCGGCTCTGTTCTGAAGACCTGTAGGTGGTGGAACCTTAGGAGCGGTCGACGGCGACGTTGGATATACTAAAACATCATAAGACTCTAAAACTTTTAATAGTTGTTCGCGCCAAACTCCTCGCAACTGTTGGGCCTTATAATAGGTCTGGGCTGGAATCAAGCTACCTACTAAATTAACAAGCCTGAGTTCACGTTGATACATATGAGAATTATTTCGGATGATGTCCCTGTGCACAGCTGCTCCCTCCACCAATCCTATGGTCATAGAATACGTAGCACAATGGACTATATCTGGAAGTGAGATTTCTTCCACAAATTCGCTTAACTGATTCAAAACATCTACGGCTGCTTCTACAGTCGTTCTCACCTCTGTGTCAACATCATCCGTATGAAGTCTCTCTTTTACAATTCCAATTTTTACGTCACGTATATCTCCGCTTAGAGACGACATATAGTCCGGAACAGCTATTTTCCAAGTATATGGATCCAATGGATCATATCCAGAAATCGCTTGAAGAGTCATAGCACAGTCTTCAACCGTTCTGGAGATGGGCCCAACGATATCCATAGACCAAGACGCAGCAAGCAAGCCATGCCGACTTACCAGGCCCCAGGTCGGACGCAAACCCGCTAAACCACAAAGAGAAGCAGGCCCCCTTACAGACCCACCTGTGTCTTCCCCAAGTGAGGTTGCACAAAGAAATGCGGCGGTGGCTGCAGCAGACCCTCCACTAGATGACCCGCTATACCTAGTCGGATCCCAAGGGTTTAAGGGAATGCCATAAGGAAAATTATGGTTAGTTGTAATAGCGTACTCAGTCATATTGGTTTTACCTATTACAACAGCCCCAGCATCCTTTAATTTTACAATACAGGTCGCATCACGTTTTGGAATCCAACCACGTAGAATTTCTGATCCAGCCGTTGTCTGAATATCTTTGGTTAACAATTGATCCTTTACAGCTACAGGAATTCCATGTAATGGCCCCCGATATTGACCGGAAATTATCTCACGTTCTGCTCGACGAGCCGCATCTAGCGCCTCTTCTCTTGAAACCGTTATATAGGAATTAAGTTTTTTATTTAGACTCTCAATCCTATCCAGATAGGATTGAGTTACCTCTACTGGGGATATTTCCTTCGATTCAATCTTCTTCGAGAGTTCCTTTACTGTATAGTAAGCCATATTAGAATCGCTCATTTAACCTTCCTTTTTTACGATTGGTCGCGGAACCATTCAATGATTTCCGAACCGGTGGCCGCCCACACTCTTTTTTTTGATCTAACGTGTGCCAAAGCTTTCTCCAAATATCCGATGCGAAATGGTTGCCCGATCAACCATGGATGCAAATTCAGAACCAATAATCTGCCATTATCTAGGCCATCCATATACATTTTGTCAAAGGCATCTGTCAGCATCTTAGCATAGTTTTTGACAGGAATTTTCCTATTCCATAAGGCGTTAACATCATCTAACTCCCACATGATAGGCAGACTAGAAAGTTCTCCGGTCGGAACAGTCATAATGTATGGCTGTTCATCATTAGGCCAGTCACAAACATATCGAAATCCTAGTTCACCAAGTATTTTGGGGGTATGTTGAGACTCTCCAAACTCAGGACCAAACCAACCTCGGGGACTCTCCCCCGTAAATTCTGTCAGTGTATCCATTGTTTCTCGGATATATTTTCTCTCAGTACTGTATGACATTCTTGATGTCACCATTGAATTAACCGACATGCCATGAGCAATAAACTCGGATCCCTTATCTCGACAATATTTGACCAAGTATGGGTATATTCTCGCGGTAGCAGAGTCGATAGCTATAGTTGGAGGAATATTTGCTTTCTCTAACGCGGCGAGCACACGAAAAATTCCCACCCTATGTCCATACTCCCTATGTGTGATCCTCATATAATCCGGCCACGGTCTAGGAGATAAACCCCCTGCCAAATGAGGGTCTACATAAGATTTTTGAGGTATTTCCCATTGTTCATGTTCCAGATTTATTATGACACAAATAGCTATATTTGCTCCATTCGGCCAACGCAAACGAGATCTGCTCGGAAGGGATGACCAAGAATAATAAGGGTGGTCCATGCCATATTTTCGATTAGCAGGCATGTGTGAAATCCTTCTTCAAATTAATGGCTCTTTCCACATAATCGTCGTAGTAATGTTCTATAAAGTATTCTGCTATTTCGTCTGCTGTAGTCTGCCATACTCCCTCATACTGAGAAATATACTGGAATACTTTGTCTAGATATTTGATCCTATGTGGTTGACCAACCAGGAACGGATGAAGTGGTATACACATAACTCGACCACTTTGTGAACTCTCTGAATACAATCTATCAAATTGATCTATACACCGCCGCACAAAAGCATCGCCATCATAATTCGCGGTAAATAAAACATGATCATTTAGTTCAACCGAGTATGGAACTGACACTAATTTGCCAGTTTGGACATTGATTGGTACCGGCTGATCATCATGAAGGAAGTCGGCTGTATATATCAATCCGGATTTAGCCATAAGATCTGGCATATTCTCAGTTTCTGAACAAGCTGGCCCCAACATTCCTTTTAGTTTTTTCCCTGTATGCTCGTACAAAGTGTCTATATTATCGCGATAAAATCGCATTTCATCATCATCGGTCATACCATACATATACCGGGTATTGTAGATGCCGTGACTCATAATATCCCAATGACGATCTACTATGGCACGCCCAATTTCGGGGAAATGTTCTAGGACAGCCATGTTTAAAGAAACTGTACAACGAATCCTGTAACGATCCATCGAATCTAACATCCGCCAAAACCCTACTCGGTTACCATAGTCTCTGTAAGAAAACTCTCGCACATCTGGATGTGGTACTCGTGGCCACGGATCTCTCCCATAGGAAATCTCAGGAGTGTACTCGTAATGCTCTATATTAGGAGCAACCCATAAGGCGATTTTTGCTTTGTCTGGCCAAATTATCTTAGGTCGGTCGTGAATAGGAAGATAATCCACTCGATCGGGATACAGACTCTTACCCACAGTAAAACCTCTTACACAAGGTGCTCTTTGACTCTAGATGCTATCTTTTCCAACTCATCCAATACTTCCATTCCGGAAGGTGCAGGCAACCCTATAATTCCTCTATCAACACCAGCTGTTTCATATTGCTTTATAGCATCTGGATCCTGTGGTAACCCAAGCATTGTCATGCCAATCGTGGTTGGATCCCTGTTTGCCCGAACAGCTATTCGATTCAAGATAGTTCGTCCTGCACTAATTTCTTGCAAAGATTCTTTTACCGTAGGAAACCAACCGTCTCCATCAGTTACTATTCTTTTAAATACTTTCTCCGTTGTACCTCCAAAGTAAATTGGAGGATGAGGCTTTTGTACAGGTTTAGGATAAGATCGAATGAAAGGAAAATCATAATATTCCCCATGGAATTCAGTCTCATTACTAGACCACAGTTTTTTCATAACCTGAATGCATTCTTTGGTTTGACTCCATCTGTGGTCGTAATCTACCCCCATTATCTCACCTTCCTCTCTGAGCCATCCCAGACCCACGCCCAATATAAATCTTCCCCCAGAAAAGTGATCTAGGGTAGCAATTCTTTGTGCTAAATCTAAGGGATTATGCTGGGCGACCAGAGAAATACTGGTACCGATGATTATACGTTTGGTTACAGCAGCTGACATGGCCAAGCCAATATACGGGTCGACATTATCGCTTTTGATTGCCACCATGGCAGGATCATCAGTCTTAAAGTATGAAGATTGAACCTCAAAGGCTTTATTGCCCAATGGAACAACGATATGTTCAGGTAGCCAGAATGAATCAAATCCCAAATCTTCTACCTTTTTTGCGACATCAACGACGTCTAATTCTGGCTTAAAATGGGTAATATTAATTCCAATTTTCACTGGCTTAGCCTCCAATCGTATAAACCTATGTTAACAATAGTTATGGCATTTCGATACTGCTTCTTTCCATGGGAGATTCAGAGTGAAAATATAGTTTATCTACCAAAACCCTATACAACGTCGGATTTTATCACCCCTGCTAGATAGTACGCCCGTTATTCCGAAAATGGATATTTTGACGAGCCTAGTTGGTTGATGAACGGACTCGACGTCGTCTTAGGCGTAAAAATTCGAAGAAGCGGCCAACTTCTCCCTGCTCCCACAAGACCAAAAACTGGGCTGCTATAAAAATGGAACTATACGTACCCACTACAGTCCCTATTATAAGCACAAGTAGGAACTCCTTAAGTGTGGCCCCGCCTATAAAATATAAGGCTATAAGAGCAAAAAGCGTAGTGCAACTAGTGCCTAGCGACCTCCCCATACTTTCCAAAATACTTATATTAACGGATTCTGCCAATGGCCGGTCTATATTCCGAGCTACGTTCTCTCTAATTCGATCAAAAACAACGATTGTGTCGTTGACGCTATAGCCCGCTACAGCCAACAACCCAACTATAAGCATAGCATTAACCTCAAAATCTATGACCTTCCCTAATATCGAGAAGATACCAATGATAATTAGGATATCGTGAAAAAGTGCTAACAACGCGGATACACCATAGCGTAGAGGATTTGGTATGCCCCTAAAAGCCCAGGAAATAAACAAAAGAATGGCCAGAGCGGCGACCAAGACAGCTATAATCGCATTTCGCACAGTCTCACCAGCCACCTCTGGTGACACTGTATCAACGTTGGGCACACTAGTAACTTCTGCCACTTCGCCAGTTAGATAAGCTTGGATCAATTCAAGCTCGCCTTCTTGCAATTCCTTAGTCCTAATAAAAACTGTACGAGAATCCATCTGTTGAACTTTGGATTCTTTATGGTTTATTTCTCCAAGTGCCGTACGAACCTCATGTTCAGTAATGTCCTCTATAAAGGTCATTTCAATAGCGGATCCACTAGAAAAGTCTATTCCAGCCTTTAAGGCTGGTGGAATTATCAAGGAAATTACACATGGCACAATGACAAGAGCTGAGAGCAAAAAATACCATTTTCTTTTCGAAACCACATTCATTATTAACTTCGTCCCATTTCGTTATTAGTTACGCCTTTTAGCCCTTCAGGCGAGAAAAACCTAAGCCTCGTCCCTAGTGGAGTATAGACAAGAAATGTCAAAAGAGCTCTTGTTACAACAATCGCAGTAAACATGCTCAACGAGACACCGATAGCTAGCGTTACTGCAAATCCTGTTATTCTTGGTTCGCCTAGCTCCCTACCGAAAAAGAACAAAATTCCACATGTTATTAAAGTAGATATGTTACTATCCCGTATCGCCGGCCATGCCCTACGAAAACCGATTTCTATAGCTGACATTAGACTTCTTCCAGACCTCAACTCTTCTTTAAGTCTTTCGAAAATGAGAATATTAGCATCCACCGCCATACCTATAGATAATACCAAGCCTGCCAACCCAGACAATGTTAGGGTTACAGGAATCATTTTAAAAACTGACAGAAGCATTAAACCGTAAGACAAAAGCGCTACAGAAGAAACGATTCCAGGAATTCGATAGTACAAGAGCATGAATAGTCCAATTAATCCAAGGCCAACGGCCGCAGCTTTAAGACTCCCTTTAAGTGATTCGTCCCCCAGCAAAGAATCTACGGTGCTCTCGCGAACCAATTCAAGGGCTATCGGGAGACTACCTGACTGGAGCTGTATGGATAATGTTCTGACCTCACTAAGGGTAAAGTTTCCAGAAATGAACCCTGAACCTGCTATTATCGGCTGATTTACGACTGGGCAAAGTATCATTTCACCATCCAAGAAATGGGAAATGCACTTAGTGGGATCTCCAGCTATACGTGTTGTAAGATCTCGAAATACTCTAGTCCCATCTCCATCAAAGACGAAATTGACTATAGGTTCTCCCGTAGTCTGTTGTGTGCTTCCAAAGGCTTGGGATAAATTGTCCCCGGTCAACGATTCTCCGTTATTTCCTACGGCAGCCCTATCTTCAAAAATCGAACAGTCTTGATTCAAACATGTGCGTTCTTTGAACAAAAGCTGCGCTGTTTCACCTATAAGTTTCTTTGCTCCCTCAGCTCCTCCGGATATTTCAAAGTCAACAACGAAAATCGGTCGGTCCTCTGTGGATAATTTCGTTGATAACAATTCTTTCAATTCGTCCTTTTGATCATCGGACCGCGAGGGGGTCTTAATTCTATATTTGCTCCCCATAGCTGGTGTAATTATAGGAGTTTCATATCCCATATCACTAAGTTCAAATCTCAAATCTTCACTAGAGGCCTGATTTTGAAAAATAACCCGCATAGTACCTGGGACTGCAACAAAGCTTGAATCTATAATTTGTCCAAACTTTTCCTCATATCTCGCCAGTATACCGGCATTCTCGTCAAGCGTAATATTGCGAATGAGGATTTCAAAGCCATTAGGGATTGGTACCGGATCGAGCAAATCAGCAGAGATATCTTCGAGTCCCGATTCCTCTATAACTTTAACTAACCTTGCCTTTTGGACGGTATTACTGAAAGTAACATTTACATTAGAGTCACTAACCCCGGGCAACTGCACGATCACTCGATCTTCGCCTAGCCGCTGGACAATAGGTTCAGTAATGCCAAATGCATCCACACGTCTTTCAATAGTATCTACGACACCATCCATGAGTAAATCAGTAGTATCTTGTCGAATGAGATCAAAGGTTTCCATCCCACCAAGCTGTCGAACCATTTCTTCTTCCAGAGAAAGATCTCGGTCATAATCAAGGCTGGCCAATTCTAACTGATAGTCCCTGCCTTCAGTCGCAGTTACTCGTGGATCAATTCGTCCCTGGTTAACGAAGAATTCTTCTAAGTTACCCTGATCTTGACCTCCCTCAAAGGTAATCTCAAGCAAGGCAACATCAGCAGAAACGACATCAACAGAGTTTACCCCATGAACCTCATCGACAATTTGCTCCTTTAACTCTTCTTTACGGGCATCTTCTAATGCTTCTATCGTAGTAGAAAAGTTTTCTCCATCCTGAGTTAATACTACAGCTATAGTATGTCCTAATTTCGCGAGAGCAGATTGGATGACGCCCTCAGATAATAACGGATAAAAGAATAGGGCTAGTTGAGTTTCCCTATCATCCGGATAAACCTGTATGTCATTGAGCGGATATATTTCATCGAGTCCATCCCGCAATGTCTCGATTGCTTCTGGGTCAATATCGTCTGGAAGTCCTGTAACGGTGAAAACTGTGCTCATGCTAGTACTTACTTCGAAGTCATCGTACCCAAGACCAGAAAAGACGCTGGTTATCTGTTCATTACTCGGTCCGACTTTGGCTACCAAGGAAACCTTAGTCCTCTCCTCACGATTATGAACGAACTCCTCTACAGGTCCAATTTCTTCCGCCATAGCAGCAACAAACTGATCAATTTCGTTATCTTCTAGGTCTGGAACCTCCACAGAAAATCTTTCTCTGAGGTAGGTGTTAATATTGGCACTACCTATACCAAGCGAATCAAGTGTCCGTTTAACCTCTTGTTCGGATTTTGGTTCATCCAAAACCATGTTGACATTAACCGTCTGTTCAGCACTATAAACGAGATGGGCTCCACCCTTTAGATCAAGACCAAGAAGTAGACCTACCGGGCCGTTATTATCTCTATCAAGCTGATTGCCTGGTAAATCTATCGATTCGAACCCAACAATAAGCCCTGCAAGCAATACCAGCAAACTAATGAAAAATAATGTCCTTATATTCTTTCTACGCAATTTACAAGCTCTTACTCATTTTATGTTCAGCCTACCTCTCATCCATCCGATGGCATCTATCCGGGTCCGAATTGCACCAGATAACCATGCTTCTTCAACACCATCCAACAAAGGGCCAAATTGGGGTCCTGGCTCGATCCGAAATATATTAATCAGATCATGGCCGGTCAACAATCGAGCCTCTTTTGTCTTCTTATTCCATTCCTTGTAAGTCACCAGTGCATGATTAACAATTTCTACCTTATGTTCCCAATCCTCGATATCCATAAGTGGGCCCCTAGCCGCACGATAGTCTGCCAGTCCTAAGAACAAAATTCCAGTCGCTTCGATACCGAGATCTCGATATAAACGGTAGACAGCCTTTTTTGTCGGCAGATTAGGACTATTAGTCAATTGAAATGGCCTTAGGTGGTGCCCTACCATTAGCTCGACAAATTTTATGGCTTTGGAACTAAATCGGAGAAGTTTCATACGTCGTCCTGCTATAGCTGCTCCTCTTTTATCATGACCCAGAAAACGTGTTCGACCAAATTCGTCGTTGGTCTTTGTATGTGGCTTCCCAATATCATGAAAAAGAGCCCCGAGTTTAACAAATGTTCGCCGGTCATAACCTAGAGTAAGGGGACGCCGGAAATATTCCTCTATCCTATCGTCCCAGTAGATATCACACATCGACTGCTTAGTTTCATCTCGGTCTGTAATAAGTTCCACTTCCCCAACACTTTCTATTGTATGGTTAAACACGTCCCAATAATGTTCTCTAGGCTGGTCCACCTCCTTTGCGAAATGCAACTCAGGAATTATACGGCATAAGAGACCCAAATCGTCTAGTTTAGACAAACTATCTTTCGAGTGATTTAATGAGAGAATCGCTAAAAACTCATCTCTAATTCTCTCAGTTGCTACCAAGTCTATACAGCTTGAGTGTTTTTTTATATAACTTTCAGTTGTTGTTTCTAAAGTAAAATCTAACTCCTTTGCTAATCGTACCGCTCTCAACATTCGTAAAGGGTCTGACTCGATTACACTCGCACCAGTTATTTTAATGAGTTTTCGAGCCAAGTCTTCAACGCCACCAGTGAAATCTATAACAAAACTTTTCCAGTCGGCACGAGTTAAGTCCTGTATCGGTAAAGCCAAGGCATCTATTGTAAAATCCCGGGCCCTCAAATTTTCTTGTAACGTTGTTTTCAACGGAGTTAGGTCAAGGAATAACCCATGTCTCTCAAACACTACCTTAACTATAGAATGCCTATCCCCCGGTTTAATAAACACGCCTCCAAATGTACGAGCAATATCATGACCAAGATCTTCCACGTCACCATCAACGAGTAAATCCAAGTCTTTAGGGCATCTAC
Source organism: Dehalococcoidia bacterium (assembly GCA_002712585.1). Taxonomy (GTDB): domain Bacteria; phylum Chloroflexota; class Dehalococcoidia; order Lucifugimonadales. Next base: position 36,942 of record PAUC01000030.1, on the reverse strand, counting down.
CAAGATAAAGGTCTCTAACAAATCCTCCCACAACATGGATTCCAACATTCCTGTTAATCAGCCATTGTTGAAAATTCAAGAGAAATGGTGTGAAGCTAAACGCCAAATTTGAACGTGTAGAGAATCCCGATATCATGAAAAAATCAACGGCTTTCGGCAGAGGGTGCAGTGTGGTTAGAGTCCTCTTCGTCATTTGTTAAATCTCTTTCTATCTTATAAATACTGTCCTTGTTCAATAATCGTTCGACATAAAGTTTCCCATCTAAATGATCTGTTTCGTGCTCCAAGGCCTGAGCCAACAGATTGCCTTCTGCCTTAATTCGAAATAGCCTTCCATCTATATCCATAGCCTTTACTTTAACCGTGACAGACCGTCCGACTTCACCCTGATAACCAGGTACGCTCAAGCAACCCTCGGTCAACTCACGTCGGCCCTCTCGCTTCACTATCTCCGGATTTATAAATATCAGAGGTCTTATATCATCAGGGCCCTGAATTACTGCAATTCGCAAGGGAATACCAACTTGATTTGCAGCAAGTCCTACACCATAGTTAGCGTGCATAGTTTCTATCATATCGTCAATGAGCTTATGTATCTTTGAGTCAACCTTAGAAATCCTGGTAGTCGGGCGATCCAGAACTGGATGCGGGGCATATATAAGTGGTAAAACGGCCAATCATCACACCTTACGATAAAAATTATTTTAAATTATATCCTCACGCCATTTATTAGTACAAATCCAATAGCTTGGAGACTCGAAGCCACGTCCACAACACCCATTTTATATATACATGATCATTTGATCCATAAAACGGCTACAATACGCTTAAGCAAAACTGGAGGAAATCCCAGACGGCGCACGATAACCAAATAACTCGTTGTTTATTGTTGTGTAAAGGGAAGTATGTTCCTAGAGGACATTTACTGGGTCTACGTCAACGCTCCACCCTTTGGGGAAGATCCTTCCGTTTAGCAAAAAATGTGGATTTAACCCTCTGATAATCATATGCCACCTATATCTTCCTCGAATCCTTGTAGGATGGCCTGGGACAGGTCCAACAATTTCTAAATCACCTATACCTTCCTTATAGATTTCAGACTTCAATGTTCTGGCCATCGTTGAAGCTTCCTTCTTACACGTCTCTTCGTTTGTATGAACATATATCATGTGGACCAACCGGCTAAATGGTGGATTTCTCTGATATTTTCTTAACTCCATCTCTTGGATATAAAACTTGTAATAATCTTGCTGAGCCGCAGTCCTAATGGCATAATTATCCGGTAGATACGTTTGAAATATTACTTCGCCATGATCCAAACCCCGTCCCGTTCGTCCTGCAACCTGGCACAATAACTGAAAAGTTCGTTCTCCTGCTCTGAAATCTGGGAAGTATAGTCCTATATCAGCCTGAACAACTCCTACCACACTAACATTTGGAAAATGCAATCCCTTAGCAATCATTTGAGTCCCCACTAAAACTTGTGTGCGACCATCAGAAAATTCTTCCATTATTTGCTGATAATCACCTTTGCCAGATTTAGAATCGCTGTCCCAACGGCTGACTTTAATGCCAGGGAACAAACCCTCTAATTCCACCACAACTTTTTCGGTTCCCAATCCCAAGTATCGAATGCGCCCTTCTACACAAATAGGACACCATTCGGGCGGAGATTCGCGGCGGGCGCACTGGTGACAGACAAGTCCAATATCTCGATGATACGTCAACGAAACATCACACCTTTTACAACGTAATATGCTCCCGCAATCACGACATTGCACCAACGTTGCCGAACCTCTCCTATTCAAAAAAAGCAGGGCCTGCTTACCATTAGCGACAGTTTCTGATAAGCTTTTTGATAATCTCCGGCTAAAGGGACTCCTATTCCCCTCCATTAACTCTTTACGCATATCTACCAAGTAAACCCTAGCCAGTTTCCGTGGCATTTGATTATGGCCGATCCGATTAGGCAATATCAAAAGTTTATGCCTAGACCTTTGAGCCCTATTGAATGTCGTGACATCTGGTGTTGCTGTCCCCAAAACTAACGGGATATTGGCCTGTTGAGTTAATTTGATAGCGGTCTCTCGGACATGAAATCTGGGGGGTTTATCTTGCTGTTTGTACGTCCACTCGTGCTCCTCGTCTATAACCACTAACCCTAAATTGGATACAGGAGCAAACAGAGCACTTCTAGGTCCGACTATTACATCGAAAGACCCATCCCATATACCCCACCAGGCATCAAACTGCTCCCTCAAGGTTTGACCACTATGGATAATCGCAGTCCGACCAGGAAATCGCTCATTAACCCGATTCATCATCTGCGGCGTTAAAGATATCTCTGGGACCAACATCAAACCCTGTCGCCCAGCGGAAATGCACTTTTCCAAGGCTCTGAGATAAACTTCTGTTTTACCGCTACCTGTTACTCCATATAATAGAAAGCTCTGACTTGAACATTCTTCTTCCAGCGCTTTCCCTATTTCCTGAACAGCCATTTCTTGGTCCGAACTCAAGACAATGCTATCCCTTTTGCCTTGCACTTTTCCAATCTGTTTAGATATAACAACCCTAGACCATTCCCGTACAACCAGACATTTCTTTATCAACACATTTAAAGTTGTCGATCCAAATTTTTCCCTGAGCTCTTTTGCTGGAATCGATTGTGAAGCTTCGATCAACGTTCGTAACAAACTTGCCTGCCTAGGAGCAGTCCGGTCTAGCTCAGGCAATAAATCATCCCCAATATTCCCATTAGAAATCGATAATAGAAATCTAGGCTTACTCCTTTTACGAGAAATAACCCAACTCTTACTTAATACACCAGTCCTTACAAGTTTTGCTAAAGTAGCCATCCTTTTTGTCCCAATATCCTTTCTTGCGATATTTTCAGTGACTGCTACTTTATGACCTATATATTTCACAACATCTTTTTCATCGTCTTTAACAACGCTTTCGGAGTTTTTACCATCAGTTACAGAGATAAACGCATTAACTTGTCCTTTAAATCCAGGGGGCAGGAATAGGACAGCCGCTTGATAAAGCGAACACATATAATAGCTACTTATCCATTTCGCCAAGTCTAGATTCTTGGTAGAAAGAAGGGGATAAGGCCCGATTACAGAGATTATATTGCGGGGATCTAAAATTCTTGGCAACCGTGAAACTGAAAAAACTACACCTTGTACTGGCCTACGCCCTAACGGGACCCAAACCAGATGTCCACATCTAACACTCATGTGATTGGGGATACAGTAAGTAAGAGTCTTCTCCAAACTAAGAGGAGCGTCAACCGCTACCTCAGCAAACTCCATACTCCCTCCCTGACCGGAATCTGAGGGGATCATGACTAGTCCTATTTTCTGATGATACTACTAATTCCCTCTGTTAAAACGACTCTTTTCCTTAATTCTAGCGGCCCGGCCGAATCTTCCCCGTAGATAATATAGTCGCGCCCGTCTAACTTTACCTCTCCGAATTACTTCTAAGGAGGCTATCAAAGGGGAATAAAAAGGGAAGGTCCTTTCTATTCCGATATTTTGGGTTACTCTTCTCACCGTAAAATTCGACCCTGGTCCATGTCCCCTCTGTTTAATCACAACGCCCTGAAATGCTTGAATTCGTTGTCGATCGCCTTCCTTTACCCGATAGTTAACTTTGACAGTATCACCTGAACCAAATTCAGGTATATTGGGGTTACTTTCTACCTTTACCAATTGGTGGGCGTCCATTACCTTCTCTATCTCCTTTGAACTTTAGCCATCCATAATTGTATGGCCAGCACACTCTTTAAGCAACAAAATCTTTCTTTATATGATTATCAGCGGTTTAGATTGTAGCCTAAAGATTCCAAGTAATCCCTATCTTCAGAACTCAAATTTTGGATATCCAGTAGATCCCTCCTTCGTTCTAAAGTCCGTTCCAAAGCTTTTCGTCTCCTCCACACCTTAATATTCTCGTGGTGACCTGAAGATAATACGGATGGTACATTCATATCACGAAATTGGGCCGGCCGGGTATAAATCGGGTGTTGTAAAAGACCACTAGAAATGGAATCCCCAAGCAAATTTTGTTGGGAACCTATTGCTCCAGGTAACAACCTCACAACAGAATCTGTAATAACCATAGCTGCGATTTCCCCTCCGGTTAAAACGTAGTCTCCTATACTTATGTCATCGGTTATTAGATTTTCTCTAACCCTCTCATCTACCCCTTCGTAATGACCACAGATTATTATCAGATGCAACTGCTGGGCGAAGTCGACAACTAGTTCCTGGGTCAACATATTGCCTTGTGGAGAGGTCAGAATGACACGAGTTTTAGCCATCTCAATCTGTGTCAGGTTCATTAATATAGTTTCTACACCTTCGAATATTGGATCGGGTTTCATAACCATTCCTGGCCCCCCTCCAAATTGATAGTCGTCTACTATACCCCTCCGGTCATTACTGAACGTGCGCAGGTTGTGAACCGATACAGTCGCTAAGTCATTCTCTTGCGCCCTCCGAACAATACTATGGTCAAAAGGCCCTACAAACATCTCTGGGAAAACACTTAAAATATCGATGTTCATAAATCTATCCTCTAAAGCTACCCACCATGTCCACGATCGTTGCTTAGAATCTCTATAGCGTGGGGTATGATTGGTCTAATTACCTCTAGACATTCCTTAACTGCTTTTGGACTACCTGGGAGGCTAACGATCAGCGTGGTCTTCCTTATACCAGCAACCGAACGACTAAGCATAGACAGCGGAGTCTTTTCAAATGTCTTTGCCCGCATGACCTCTCCTAACCCCGGGACCTCTTTATCAAACACCTTTTTACACGCTTCGGGAGTCACATCACTGTGCCCCAACCCTGTACCACCAGTCGTCACCACTAAATTCAATTTCAAACGATCAGCCCAATACCGTAGTTTCCTCTCTATTACGTCAATACCATCTGGAACGACCTCATAGTTCTCCACACGGAAAAGTGGCGGGCAAAGGACTTCCTTTATGATATCGCCACTCGAATCAATCCTATCTCCCTTGGAAGCGCTCGTACTTATCGTCAAAATCCCTAAGGTAATCATGGCATGTCAAATGGTATCACAGTCGAACTCATAACTACCAAGAGACCATCGTTCTCTCCTTAATGTTCTTGGCACATTTTCTATCTCCCTCCAGACCCTCACTGACTGGCAATATTTTGGTCTCAATGCATCTTGCCCTAGAACCGAGCAGATTTAGGTGCTCGTAAAAATCACTGGAACAATATTAAGTTTTCAATAATTTTAAAGTTTATTAAAATAATTTTCAAAATAATATTGTAATTATGTTAATTTAATGATAGTGTAGTAAACATAACCTGCAAATCCACCTTCGGTATTAAGCAGAAGGATTAGATTTCCAGGGAAACTCGAGAATCGACCCCAAGGGGTTCGTTTCTTGGCTCCTTAAAGACCTCTTTAACGGTCTATAGATTAACCAGATGCACCCCAAGGGCGCGTGTTCCAATAGTTTCTAGCACGCGGGAAAATAATCTAAAGGAGACCAGGTGACCACTCTAACGTCTACCCTTCTAGTTCACTCAACATCTACATATGGTTTTACGGAATCCAGTGCATCCTCTAGTTACGAACACATACCCGTCCTAGTAAAACAAGTTGTAGAAGGATTAAGCGTTAAAGACGGGGGCGCCTATGTTGACGGCACACTAGGTGGAGGTGGCCACACCGAGCAAATACTTAGGCATTGTCTCCCTAGTGGAAAAGTCCTTGCTTTTGACGTAGACCTAACAGCAATTAAAGCAGCAAGAGATCGATTTAAACAATTTACAACAAATTTGAGCATTATCCACGGTTCTTACTCGAAAATGAGAGATCATGCCAACTCAATAAATTTTGGTAGTGCAGATGGAATATTACTAGATCTTGGTTTGTCTTCAATACAACTCAACTCTTCTGGCAAAGGATTCAGCTTCCTAAGAAACGAACCTCTCGACATGCGTTTCGACACAACTGGTCCTAAAGCCTCCGAATTAGTTAACCATATGCCAGAAAAGGAACTTGCGCACCTCATATACAGTTATGGCGAAGAAAGAAAATCCCGGGCTATTGCTAGAGCGATAGTCAATAATCGCCCAATCGATTCTTCGTCCCAATTGGCAAATTTGATATTAAGAATTCTGGGTCGTCGCAAAGAATCTATCCATCCAGCAACCCGTACTTTCCAGGCCCTACGAATTGCAGTAAATCACGAGCTGGATAATCTTAGACAAGGGTTAGATCAAGCTATATCTTTACTAGCCCCATTCGGACGGTTAGCTGTAATCAGTTATCACAGCCTCGAAGATAGAATAGTAAAGACAGTTTTCCGTGAGGGTTCACGTACTTGCATCTGTCCTCCAGATCTTTATCTTTGCGTCTGCAAACACAAACCCTCAATACAGGTAATAACTCGTAAAGTAATTAAACCTGCTCTAGAAGAGGTTTTATCTAACCCCCGTAGTCGCAGCGCAAAACTAAGGATTATCGAAAAACTTCCGAACGAAATAACACATAAAAGCTAAACAAAGAGGAACCAAGATGTCAAAAACCAATTTTTACTCGGTGATCGACGTAGGTACTAGCAAAATTAGAACGGTTATCATGCGGGTAGGAACCGACGGGGAGTTCAAAATTGTAGGGTCAAGTGTCGTAGACAACCAAGGAATGCAAAAGGGGAAAATAACCGATAGATCTCTTATCGAGGAATCAATTAAGACATCTATATCTCAGGCAGCAAGATACTTGGAAGGCCGGCCTCCACCTATATCAATAGCTATATCAGGAATTAACACATCCAGTAGCAACACCACTGGTATAACATATCCAAAATCCCTAGATAGATCGATTTCATCAAAAGATTTAGAAGATCTGGTAGAAACTTCTTACCCAAATCCACAGCAAGATCAATCAGTGGTACATGTTATACCTATTAGCTTTTTGATAGATGGATCAAGAGCGGTTAGAAATCCTATTGGCTACCACGCTGGAAAACTACAGGTAGAATCATATGTCGTACTCGGTGATCAAGAACAGGTGAACGGTCTACTGCAAGCGGTTCAATCATCCGGAGTGCGGGCAGAAACCTTAGTTCTAGGTTCATTGGCAGCAGCTGAATCAGCACTTTCCAGAAACGAAAANGAATTAGGATCTGTATTAATAGATATGGGTGNAGGTACTACAGAAATNGCTGTNTTTAAAAACGGCTCGCTTTGGTANCACAGCTGTCTCCCAATAGGCGGTAACCAAATAACCAACGATCTATCTGTGGCTTTAGATATACCGTGGGAATTTGCAGAGAGAGTCAAAGTAGCGTGGGGACACGCTAATCCCAATAGTAAACAATGCGAATCTGAGGGTATGGTACCAAGTTTAAATGGCCGGCCGAGAAAGGATATTAAAAGATCTACGGTTTGTCGCCCTATTATCGACCGCTTGGAAGAAACCCTGGGTTTGTGTATGTTAAAAATTCAAAACGCTGGACTCGACAAAATGCCCATTGGAGGAATTGTAATTACTGGCGGCGTGGCTGCAACCAAGGGGCTAGATGAGCTAGCCAAGACGATATTCCATTGCCCAGTCCGAATCGGAACCCCAAGTGGAATCAAAGGTTTATCATCTGAGCTAAACCAGCCGTCTTTTTCCACAGTACTTGGAATGCTTTTATGGAACCTTCAGCCGTCACCGGGAGTCCGTAATTTTATTAACGATAGCGGCCGATCTTGGGGTCACAAAGCTCTCGTATCTCGACTAAGGAAAGTAATGGAAGTAAAAACTTAATGGAAAAACTAAGAAATTAAAAAGGAGGGAATCATGCAGTTTCAAGAAAAAGAACACGAAGAAGAAATGACAGCTTTTATACCCGGGTCAGTCAAACCATATGGGAATCCGGTGATTAAGGTCATCGGGGTTGGTGGGGGTGGCTCCAATGCGGTTAACCGCATGTTCAAGGAAAAGATCAGCGGGGTAGAATACTACGTTGTAAACACAGATGCTCAACATTTGACCCGTTGTGACGTACCCAACAAATTAGCCGTCGGACAGAAGGTAACTAGAGGGCTAGGAGTNGGGGGCAATCCAGAAATGGGAAGACAAGCAGCAGAGGAAAGCAGAGAACAGNTGGAACAAATGATGCAGGGCGCAGATATGGTATTTCTTGCCGCCGGCATGGGCGGTGGAACCGGCACCGGATCTATTCCCCTAATCGCCCAGATAGCAAAAGAGGCTGGTGCACTAACCATAGCGATAGTTAGTAAACCCTTCGGATTTGAAGTGGCAACGAGAAGAAAAAATGCAGATGACGGTATAAGTCGACTTGTGGAACATGTGGATACGTTAATCACAATCCCCAACGATAGACTCTTGGAAACTCAACATCATAATGAACAGACTAAATCATGGGATGATGCCTTGCGACTCGCAGACTCAGTCTTGCAGCAGGGGATACAAGCTGTAGCTGAGGTAGTTATGGTTCCTGGCGAAATCAATGTAGATTTTGCTGATGTCCGTACTATAATGCACAACGCAGGACCAGCTTGGCTCGCTATAGGAAAAGGNAAAGGAGAGAATCGAGCAGTAGAGGCGGCTAAAGCGGCTACAAAAAGTCCTCTTTTGGACATAGCTATTGACGGCGCCAAACGAGTATTGTTCGTGATGACCGGTGGACCTTCACTTNCNCTTAAAGAAGTTGCGCAGGCTTCAGAAATAGTACACGAACTGTGTGACCCACAAGCAAATGTCATATTTGGAACAACAAAGGATCCTAAGATGGATGACGAAGTAAAGATAACTTTAGTCGCGGCATCTTTCCCAGTTCCAAATGAAAATTTGTTACAGCGACAAGAAGAACTAAGAAGTCTCCTTAAAGATAGCGTGGTACAAAACGGTGATGAGCTCGATGTACCCAGTTTTCTACGCAAAGAGGCGATTACACGCACCAGAGGATACTTCGGATAAACTTTGAGTAATATTCCCGGAGTCGGGCACTTGTACCTCCTTTTCAACGACAGAAAATTTTGACTCCAGGAACCTGAACGAGGCCCCGAAAATTCGGGGCCTCCTTTTCTTAACTTTGGATGAGGAATCGGATAGTAATCCACCTTGACAGATACAACTCAAACGGATATACACTAAGGAAGCCAACTACTATATGTAGTGTCATTGACAATAAAAGACACAAAAGTTAGGAGGATATCGAGAAACCGCTATATGGGTTGTCCATACTGTACCAGTCCTGATTCCAAGGTAACTGACTCTCGGTCAGTAGGGTCTGGTGTCAGAAGAAGACGCGAATGTTTACGCTGTGGACTGCGTTTCACAACCTACGAACGTCTGCAAACTTCGGTGTTATTGGTAGTCAAACGAGATGGAGTCAGACAAGAGTTCGATAGGGACAAGCTTATGTCCAGAATCATTACAGCTTGCGCTAAACGACCAATACCAATTCGAGAAATCGATAAAGTCGCATCTGACATTGAAAACGATCTCCAAGCATTGGCCAAAGCTGAAGTTAGTTCCTCGGTAATTGGAGAGATGGTTATGGAAAAACTCCGCCTCTTAGACAGGGTTGCATACGTAAGGTGGGCGAGTGTGTACAGAGATTTCCAGGATCTGGAGAGTTTCGAGCGAGTGGTACGGGATCTTAAAGACGAAAAGAGCCAGACCATGAATTCAGCCCAACTCTCTCTTCTAGGAGTCGAGTTCCCCGATCATATGCCTGCTAAACACAGGCCAAGAAGACGAGCCAAGCTATCTCGTTGAGATAACAATAAACATATTTATTAGGAGCTGGGATTAAATGGATAAAAATAGGATGGCTATAATCGACACGATGATCCCTGTGATCACTCCTAACGACGGTATTACCCGCACAGAGCTATCTAAACTTCTTAAAGTTACCTATGCTCAAGCAACCCAAGTATTAGAACGTATGCGAGAGAAACGACTAGTCAGAAGACATATTCGGAAGTCTCAGTATATTTACAGGTTATCTGCCTCTAGGCAGTGCCTTACAATTAGCGCCTCACGGTCAATCTGTCTGAATTAGAGTCCACGCTTGTTGATTCCCTAGACAGTTTCCGAGAGAGTTGGCAACAACCATTTAAACAAAGGTAAATAAGGTTTATTATGAGATTAGTTTCAATAAAGAACTGTGAGCTTGATTTGGTAGGGAACTTTTGGAATACTATGAAAAAAGTAAATGCCAAAAGTTTCATCCAGAAACCCTTTTCGGTCTACTAGATGTTGTGGTATTGTTCTTTGGATATACTAAGTTTAGTGTTGGCGGGGGGGGTGTCCCTCGAAATATAATATAGTTGACAGACGTAATTCTCTTTAATGATTCAGGAGGAATAAAAGGTGACCACATTACAGCTAACAGAAAATGCAGAAATAGTCCTTAAATCACGATATCTAATAGGAAATGAAACGCCGGCAGATCTTTTCACNCGGGTAGCCAAGGCAGTAGCTGAGCCTGAAACCGACAAGGAAATGTGGGCCAGCACCTTTTATGAAATGATGACTTCGTGTCAATTTATGCCTAACTCCCCTACACTTTTTAATGCAGGGACAGGACGGGGAACCCTATCAGCCTGCTTCGTAATTCCCATTGAAGACACCATGACGAGCATCATGAAAGCCGCTACAACCTCTGCCATGATCCAGAAATACGGGGGTGGGATAGGCTATTCTTTTTCAAAACTTAGACACAGGGGATCCAATATATCGACAACACAAGGGAATGCTTGCGGCTCGGTTTCAGTGCTTAAAATGCTTAGTTCTCTATCCGACATGATAACCCAGGGAGGTAAGAGACACGGCGCGAATATGGGAATACTACACGTATCCCACCCAGAAATAATGGACTTCATCCACCTCAAAGATGCAAATAAAGAAGCTCAAAATTTTAACGTTTCTGTAGCCATTACCGATAAGTTCATGACTGCTGTTGCCAATGACAGTCCATGGGATTTAATTGATCCCGCATCAAAAAACGTCGTAAGAACTCTTAAGGCAAGAGATATTTGGGAAGAAATTATAGACTCTGCATGGAAAACCGGAGATCCTGGCATGTATTTTATCGATGAAGCCAATAGATCCAACCCAACCCCACATCTTGGAGACTTAGACAGCACAAACCCCTGCGGAGAAGTCCCTTTGCTAGCTAATGAAGCCTGCAATTTGGGCTCAATCAACCTAGCCAAATTCGGAGATAATGGCACTTTGAATACCCAAGGATTGGTGGAGCTTACCAGAAAGTGTGTTCGCTTCCTAGATAACGTAGTGACAATCAACAGTTTCCCCGTTCAAGAGGTGAGAGAGGCAGTAGATGCAACGAGGAAAATAGGTCTCGGTGTAATGGGGTGGCATGACCTATTGGTCAAGATGAACATACCATACGACTCTTCTCAGGCACTCGATTTGGCCGAGGAAGTCATGAGCCTTATCGATAAAACCGCTCGAGAGACATCTGAGGCTTTGGCTTTGGAAAGAGGTCCTTATCCAGCCTGTAAAGAAGACACGGCTGTCAGAAATTCGACCAGGACGTGTATTGCTCCTACCGGAAGCATAAGTGTAATCGCCGGGGCGTCAAGCGGGATAGAACCAATATTTGCTGTAGCATTTGTCAAGAATGTATTGGATGGAAAACAATTAACTGAGGTAAATCCATACTTTGAACAAATGGCAAAGGACCGGGGATTCTATAGCGCAAAGCTAATGGATGAAGTAGCAAGGACAGGTTCTATTCAACACATCGATGATGTCCCAGATGACGTAAAGCAACTGTTTAGAACCGCCATGGAGATTGATTACAAATATCACATAAAAATGCAGGCCATCTTTCAAAAACACACAGATCTCGCCGTCAGTAAAACAATTAATATGCCCAACAGTGGAACAAGAGAGGATATTCAAGCAGCCTACGAGCTTGCCTATGATCTGAAATGCAATGGAATTACCGTTTATCGTGATGGATCGAAACCCACACAGGTACTCGAAGTTCCTTCAGCAAAAGTAACAACCACAGATACGCATGAAACGTTAGAAAAGTTGACTCCCAGAGAAAGGCCTCAATCCATGAGAGGGGTTACCGAACGAATTCGAACTGGTCACGGGAACTTATACATTACCATCAATTTTGACGAGAAGGGCATCCCATTTGAAGTCTTTTCTACCCTAGGAAAAGCTGGTGGTAGCGAGTCGGCAAACCTAGAAGCCGTTTCTAGACTCATTTCTTTAGCCCTGCGCTCTGGGGTCGAGCCCAATTCCATCGTAGAACAATTGCGTGGTATTAGTAGTCTGCCTGCATGGGATCAGGGTGTTCTGGTAGGATCTCCCGCTGATGCTGTAGCTCTAGCATTAGAAAGACATATAACAGACACTTCAAATAAAAAAGTGGACACTCTACAGGCAGCACAATTAGGTCTTGGCTTTACTACTGTAAACCCATCATCCAAGCCTACTAGAAAGATTGGCAATGGTAATGGTAACCATCAGGGTGGTAATGGTACAACGACTCCGATTGTAAATACCTCGCGAACAAAGTGTGTACACTGTAATGGAAACTTAATTTTTCAGGAAGGTTGCCTAGCATGTATGTCCTGCGGCTGGAACAAATGCGAGTGACCACAATCACAACGTTTTAAATGCTATTATTCGCTTGAAACTATACAACCCGGCTTGCCGCCGAACTTTTGCGCGGAACGACTGATCTAACTTTGGCAATCTAAATGCCTGGATTGGCTGGGCCTAATTCTAGTAGCTCGAGGGCAAAACCACGGAGATATAAATGAATCTAATCTTCATAGGCGGCGGTACCATGGCGGAATCCGTAATTCGTGGTGCGTTAGCCAATAAACTACTCGGCCCGGAAAACATATCAGTTTGTGATATCTCTTCAAAGCGTTGCAAGACTCTTATTGATTTATATAAAATCTCAGCTGATACCAAATTGCCATCCGTGGTTACTAGAGGGGAGTTAGTAATTCTCGCTGTGAAGCCTCAAAATTTCCAAGAGCTTTCGGGTGAATTAACTTCTCTACTAAACCCAGAACAAACAGTAGTTTCAGTTATGGCCGGCATTACTATAAGTTCTCTCCAAAAGAATCTATCTCATAAATCGATAATTCGTGTTATGCCAAATACCCCCTCACAAATAGGTCGTGGAATAAGCGTCTGGATGGCTTCTTCTTCGGTAGAATCTAGTTCAGTCTCAAATGCGAAACGGCTTATACAAACCTTGGGACTAGAAATACAAGTCTCCGTTGAGCGCTATATCGACATGGCTACAGCCTTGAGTGCAAGTGGCCCGGCTTTCGTATTTTCCTTCATAGAATCGATGATAGATGCTGGTGTTTATCTAGGTCTCACACGAGATATGTCTCACCAATTGGCTCTGCAGACAGTCCTAGGCAGTGCCCACCTAATGGAAAATTCCGGGAAACATCCAGCGGTATTGAGAAACATGGTTACTTCACCTGGGGGCACAACCGCAGAAGGCCTACTTGCTTTGGAAGAATCAGGATTCCGAACTGCTATTTTAAACGCAGTTACAGCAGCTTATGAAAAATCGCTTAATCTAGGAAATTCGTAATGGCTGAATCAATAGGCAGTCTGCTTCAACTATTTTTTACTTTTCTGCAATTGGCAATATTCGCCAGAGTAATAGTCTCTTGGATATCTCCCGGTAACTCTAGCAATCCCATTATAACCATCATATATCAGGTTACAGAACCCTTGCTTAGCCCCCTGAGGAAAGTAATCCCAAGGGTTGGGATGTTTGATTTTACACCTATGATAGCCATAATAGTGCTTGCGTTGATTCAAGGTATACTGAGCTAGTCGATATTCTTCTAATAGTGCAGTGGTAGCAAAACAACAAGTAGCAGTCGTAGTAGATAGTAGTAGCTGTCTGACAAAAGATATTATCCAAGACCTAAATATATCGGTTGTTCCGCACCAATTGATCAGCCAATACAAAACTTATCGAGACGGAATAGATATAGATCCTTCGGAATTCTATGTTATTCAAAAAGACAATGATGTGACATTCACTACATCAGGCCCCACACCCATAGACTTCTTTGAAAAGTTTAAATTGGCCGCTAAGCGGGACCAGAGCATAGTCTGCATAACCGTAGGTTCACAATTCAGTAATGCTACTCTAAATGCGGCTACAATCGCTGCCAGGTTGGCCAATGACAGTTATCCTCGCACTCGAATAGAAGTTATTGATAGTAAAGCAGCGGCCGGGGCCGAGGGCTTAATAGCACTACAAGCGGCTCGAGCAGCTAAATCAGGACAATCAATTGACCAAGTTATCGCTGGCATTAAGGATCTGATACCTAGAGTACATCTCTTAGCTGTAATAGACACACTCTACTACCTGGAAAAAAGCGGGAGGGTTCCTAAAACAAAGGCTTGGGCAGCCTCATTTCTGGGCATTCGACCTCTAGCTGATATGACGGGAGGCAAAGCACGCTTACTAGCAAAACCCCGAGGGAAACAAAGGGCTATAGACCTTCTATTTCAAACGGCCTTTGACCGCCTCGGAGATAAGCCAGTCCATCTAAATATAATGCACGCCAATGCGCCCGAAACTGCCAATACTATGTATACAAAAGCCAAAGCTATTTTTAATTGGCAAGAGATCATTGTTACCGAATTTACACCGGTAATGGGAGCCCATACCGGTCCTGGCCTAGTTGGTCTAGCATTCCACACGAAAACCATACTGTAATCCCGCATTGGATATAGCTCAATCAAACGTCCGATATCAGGTAAAAGCAAACGTAACCTTATACAGATCCAGTTATTAAATGTAGTTCAAGTAGATTCCCCACTTTAAATGGATTATGATGCTCGTTCCTGAAACCAGATAAAAAGGAGTTAAAATGGAAATCAAGGTGGTAACTGAAGATATTTTAGGAATAAATACTCCCGCTATTATTATAGGATTATATGAAGACTCAAAGGAGCTTGACAGTGTTGCAAAAATCCTAGATGAGGCCATGGGCGGAGCCATTAGTCAGCTAAGAAACGACCAGGAAATTAAGGGGTCAAGTGGAGAATTCACCCTTATCCATACTTTAGGTCGGATTCCAGCTCAACGAATTCTTGTATCTGGATTGGGTAGGAAAAATAATTTTGACTTGAATACTGTACGAGCCCTAATGGGCAACGCAAGTAGATATCTGCGGGCTAAGGGAATTTTGTCTTTCTGTACTACAGCATATGGAATAGAATCCGGAATTCTAAAACCCGTAGGTTGTGGCCAAGCTATAGCTGAAGGAGCCATACTCGGCACATATCAATTCCATAATTACCGCACCAATAAGGAAAACCAAGGGAACACCGAAGAAATTACAATAGTGTCCCGAGAATCAGATCTATCTGGTAGCCTGGAAATCGGAGTCCGGCAAGGAGAGATGATAGCTAATGGTGTAGCTCTCTCAAGAGATATGTCAAACACCCCTGCAAACGACTTAACCCCCAGCAAAATGGCTGAAATAGCCACAACGGTAGCACGAGAAGGAAACCTAGACATTACCATTCTAGACCGCTCAAACATGGAAAAATTGGGCATGGGTGCCTTACTAGGAGTAGCTCGAGGAAGTCATCAGCCTCCAAAACTAATAGCCCTGGAATATAAGGGAGACCCGGACAGGCCAAAACATGTCCTAGGATTAATAGGGAAAGGAGTTACCTTTGATACCGGCGGTATATCTCTAAAACCCGCACTCAACATGGAAAACATGAAAGGTGATATGACTGGCGGTTCTTCTGTTATTGGAGCAATGAAAGCGATATCCGCTTTAAAGCCCAAAATTAATGTTACTGGAGTAGTGCCAACGACAGAAAATATGCCAGGTGGGGATGCCCAAAGACCTGGAGATATTGTCCGTGCAATGAACAATAAAACAATCGAAGTTATTAATACTGACGCCGAGGGACGTTTAATCCTTTCTGATGCAATGGTCTACGCTGTAAGGAAACTTGGGGTTAGTCATATGGTAGATATCGCGACTTTGACTGGAGCAATAATCGTCTCTCTAGGCAGTGTAAGAATTGGAGTATTCGGTAATAATCAAGAGTGGATTGACCAGGTGGTACGAACCGGTAACGACGGAGGAGAACGAATGTGGTCTTTCCCGATGGACGACGATTACGGTGAGCAACTGAAAAGCACATTCGCAGACATGATGAACGTGGGAGGTAAAGAGGCAGGCTCTATCACAGCAGCAAAATTCCTTTCCGAATTTACTGAGGGTGTCCCCTGGGTTCACCTAGATATTGCTGGATCTTATCGTATGTCCGTAGATAAAGGATGGCACGTGAAAGGATCAAGCGGGGGACCAGTTAGAACTCTAATAAATCTGGCCTTGGCGGACTCCTTCTAAGTCGTTATCATGTACTGAAAACTTCTAAGGTTTTTTCGCACGGTGAGCGTAGCCCAGCGGTTAAGGCACCTGGTTGTGGCCCAGGAGATCGAGGGTTCAAATCCCTCCGCTCACCCCAAAAACTTTGCCCCGTTAGCTCAATGGATAGAGTACTTGGCTTCGGACCAAGGGGTTAGAGGTTCGAATCCTCTACGGGGCGCCAACTACACTGTGAAGATAACTGGTCAATGCAATCTTACCTCCGTTTCAATCTAGTCTCAATTAATAACCTAAGGGTTCACGCCTTGTACTCTAGTCCTATTTAAATGCCAAGAGGGATTCTATGACAATCTACGAGCCCCATCTAGAAGCCAATTGAACATCATCAATGCCAAGTTCGTACTTAGCTATAACTTCAAGACATCTATCAGGACTGGGGGGCATCAAGGTCGCTGTCCTTATGTCACGGATCATTCTTTCTAAAGGATATCTTCTGTGAGCGATACGTCCACCCAATCCCGCAGCCACCATGTTGGACACAAAAACTGCTGCTTCTGAAGCCAAGTATTTAGCCTTACTAACCAAATACCACCTACCCATATTGCTCTCTTCCCAATATCTTTGGCATGAAGAATAAAGGACATACCGTGCGCCTTCTAGTCTTTGGGTCATCTCTGCCACCCGTCGTTGAAGAAGCAAATCATGAGAAAGAGGTTGCGGACTAGGGTCAAAAGTATGAGATTTAGCGTACTCTTTAAACCAATCTACTGCTCCTTGGGCAATTCCAATGTAAATCGCCGCATCGCCTAAGGCAAAAGTTTGTTCTATCCCCTTTTCCTCTACCTCTCCTGGCTCCCCCAAAAGAGCATTTTCGTCGATAAAGCAGTTATCGAAGGTCACAGATGGACTAACTGTTCCCCTCATACCAAGAGTATTCCATTCTCCTGTTATTGCTACTCCTTCGACCCATGTAGGTACCATAACCATAATAGTACGCCTGTTTCCATCTTTGTCTGGAATATTAGTATGGACCATAGCACGATGACAGGCTCCTGCCATGGTGCAAAAATGTTTAGTCCCGTTCATTACATACCCTTCTTTGGCTCGGTTAACAACCACCTTGACAGGCGCTGCCCCCCCATGCGTGCCTGGTTCACTTCCCCAGCTTCCGAAAAGTTTACCTTCATTAACAACCTCTGAAAACAACTCCTCTTTCTGTTGCACCGTACCCAGTGCATCAATATACCGTTGGACTACAGTATGCATATGAAAACTAGCGGTACTACTAGCACAACCTGCTGCCAGTTTCTCCAAAACCATAGTAGATTCTAGAAGACCTAGTCCTAGTCCTCCGTAGTCCTTTGGGATGGTTGTCCCCAAAAGTCCATTTTCCCAAATGGCCGCCCAACTTTCAGTCGTATGAACCGACTTCAAGTCTATATCTGCCGCTCTAGGTAAGAGATCTTCCCTGGCCACCTTTGCAGCGGTGTCCAGAATTCCCTGATGTTCTTGTTTAATTGAGAAGTCCATAGTTAATTCGGTTTAAGAAGAATGTCTAAGCATAAGTAATTCGTCATCAAGACCAAGTTCCATTTTGCCTATAATCTCAAGGCATCTATCAGGGCTTGGAGGCATTAGAGTGCATGTCCGAATGTCTCTGTATATACGTTCGAGCGGGTAGCGTTTCTGCGCCATCCTGCCTCCTAGTAATTGCAAACTATTTGTGGTTATCATTATGGCCGCTTCACTCGCCATATATTTAGCCCGCGCGGCTAGGACAGCTCTATAAATGGGATCCGAATTGGATTCCCACATCCACGCAGATTTATATAGAACCTTCCGAGCACTTTCTAGAGCCATGATCATCTCGGCTAACGGTTTCTGGATTAATACGTTTTTCGCCATCGGTTCAGGGTCAGGTATAAAATGATGGGATTGTACGTAGTCGCTAAACCATTCCACTACTCTTCCAGCAGCACCAAGATATACTGCTGAGTAACCCAATCCGAAAATCTGGCCGATCCCTGATCGCTCAGCTTGGCCTACCTCACCAAGTATCCAATCATCCTCTACTTTACAATCACTAAAAGATACCGACGGGCTGACTGTTCCCCTCATACCAAGTGTGTCCCATTCACCTTTGACAGTGATGCCAATATTATTATGTGGGACGAGAGCCATAACTATATTACGACCTCCATCAAGTCCTTGGACGTTACAGTGAACCATATATCTATGTGCTCCCCCAGCCATAGTACAGAAATGCTTATCGCCATTGATAACATATTGATCCCCTTCTCGACTTAGGATCGTTTGTACCGAGCCAGTCCCTCCTCTACGACTTGGTTCACTTCCCCAACTCCCAAAGAGTTTGCCCTGTTCAACAATCTCCGGATAAAAGTTTGCCTTCTGCTCAGGGGTACCCAAAGAATCTATATATCTCATGACGACCGAGTGCATATGAACCGTCATCGCAGTATTGGTACAACCGCCAGCCAATTGTTCTACTACAAGCACATAACTTAGCGGATCCAACCCTAATCCACCGTACTCCTCAGGTATAGTCATACCCAATAGCCCATGAGTCCAGACATCCGCCCAGCTAGCTCTTGGATGGTCGGCTTTTTGGTCAACTTCATAAGCCCTGGGTTCCAGGCACTCTCGAGCAACTTCTTTAGCTGTCTGGATGAGTTCTCTCTGTTTCTTATTTAATAGAAAATCCATGGCCCTTGAGATACCTCCTCAATCAGTATACATCAACCCACACTTGGATAAAGTATCAAGACGATGATAGAATCAACCTATTCAGGATCCTTGGAGAAGTTAACTTGGAACTAGGAGTTTATTTTGAATTCCAGATTCAGCCAGGAGGATCCCAACAACAGGCCTTCCAAACAGATCTAAACCATATAGAGCTAGCGGATAAACTCGGCTACGACTACGCCTGGTTAGCAGAGCTGCATTTTTCCCCAGAACGATCGGTAGTATCATCTCCTTTCTTGGCCGCATGTGCAGCTATACACAGGACCAAGAATATCCGGATTGGAACCGCGGTTAGTGTATTACCATTAAATAATCCTGTTCGCATAGCAGAAGACGTAGCAACATTAGACCATCTATCAAAGGGGCGCTTCGAACTAGGTATAGGGAGAAGCGGGGCACCTAGAGGATACGTAGGCTACGGCATACCTTACCAGGAGAGCAAAGCTCGGTTTAACGATTGCTTAGAAATCCTTATCAAGGCTTGGACTCAAGACAATTTTTCTCACACCAGCAAATTCTACAAATTTGATAACGTATGTGTTTTTCCTAAACCCTACCAAACTCCTCATCCTCCTATAAGAAACGCAGCAACATCTGTCGAAACATTTCTATCGTCCGCAAAGAAGGGCTTTCCTATATTTGTGAGTTTACGGGGCAGCTTAGCATCTCTAAAAGAGCGTATAGATATATACAAGAAAGTATGGGCAGATATGGGGCATCAAGGACAGCCTAATATCTGTGCCCGGATACCAACCTTCGTCTCTGACACACAGGAAAAGGCTGAGACTATCGCTAGAGATAGTGCTATGAATTTCTATCGAAATTTTGTTGCCAACCTAAACGAACCAGTCCCTGGTCTTTCATGTAAAGAGAACACAGAACGGCTAGCACGATCAAAGCGAATGAGAAATATGACATACAAAGACTTTTTACTAACAGAAGGAGTTGTTGGAGACCCACAATTCGTCGGAGAGCGATTGTTGGCCATAAAGACAGAGTACAGCTTGACAGGATTCATGATTGAAGCCAATTTTGGCGGCCTAATCCCGTCCGATAACGTGAGTCACTCTTTACGTCTTTTCAAAACCCTCGTTGCACCTAGACTCTTATCAGCCTAATCACCCAATCTTCATCTGCATTCAATACTTAGGCTCGCACTAAGCGTAACCAATAGAGACGATCACTCTAAAAACCTGTCCGCAATATTAATATTACAAATCCAGACATACACCTCCACAAGAATACCTTCTGCCAAAACCACTACCTCTAACTGCAAACAATATTTAGCATAAATATAAAATTAATATTGTTTTTTACTTGACAAAATTTTTATTTATGTCATTATGTTATGTATTCTTGACCAGGCTGGGTCCCGGTAATAATCACGGGGGTTACTGGGTTATTCTTGAAAGCAATATTCACTTGATTATCCTCTTCCATAGCCCAAAGATTAATAAGACCTCCGGAAAAATGGCCCTATCTGGATAATATAGGAAGGAGGTCCCTAAAAAATGATGACTACATCTATCCGACTATTGAGCGACGGCACGCTAAAGCGGGACGGCGGAACAATGTTCGGTCAAATTCCCAAGATGACATGGGAGAATAGAATAGTTACAGATCGAAGAAACAGAATGACTTTGAGTATGAACTGTCTGTTAATACAAGTGGCGGGAAAAAACATAGTGGTTGATGCCGGAGTTGGTTCCAAGGAAATGGGCGGACTAAGAGAAAACTATGGACTTGGCCCAAGCAGGCTCGTCAAAAGCCTGAAAAACGTTGGTGTTTCTCCTAACCAAGTAGACTACGTATTATTGTCACATCTTCACTTCGAACACTGTGGTGGTTGCACCAAGCTAGATAGAGCAGGATCACTCGTTCCAACGTTTCCAAAAGCAACGCATTTTGTCCAAAGGCAAGCATGGGAAACAGCTCTCAATCCCAACGAACGCTTTCAAAGCTCGTTTTTTAAGGATGATTTCATGCCGCTGGAGGAATGGGATCAGTTGCAAATACTAGACGGGGAAGAAGAAATCCTCCCAGGATTATCTGTGCTAGTAACAAACGGACCCTCCATGGGCCATCAAATTGTTATAGTCAATCATGGCGGGGAAAAAGTGGCCTTTATGGGAGATCTCGTACCAACCGCACATCATCTAGATCTGCCATCGATACCAGCCCTTGATCAGTTCCCCGAAGAAACCCTGGAAAGAAAACGTGCACTTCTCGATAAAGCTGAAAGGGACGGTTGGCTATTAGTTTTTGCTCACGGTGTGGACCGAAAAGCAGGATATTTGGAAAGCTACAAAGGAGCCACATATTTGAGGCCAATTGACCTCTAAGTCGGTTTGATGCGGTAGAAGGGCTGCGTTGGTATAAATTGCAGATAGCCTATTCGATGTTTTCGGCCGTTAGTATCTCGTTTTGAAAAGACGTTAGGCGAGCAGATGTGATCTTATTGGTCAAATCCTTTTGGCTACAAGTGTGGACCCTTAGGTAATTATCGGTAAGACCACTGAAAATACCGTCCTTGGTTTTCGTTGCCTCCCACAAAACAGACCGAGTTTGTCCCAAAGATCTCTTTCTGAATGTATTCGATTTAATCATGGATAAGGCCAATATGCGATTCATCCTCTCCTTTTTTTCAATAGGATGTACTTTGCCAGAAAGGTGTGCAGCGGTAGTTCTGGGTCTAACCGAGTATGGAAAAACATGCATATCCGCAAAATCTACTCTGGAACAAAATTCTAAAGTTTGTTCATACTCAAGATTACCCTCTCCAGGAAACCCTATGATCACATCAGTTGTAATAGCTGCTTCAGGAAAACGATCCTGGATTTCTTGTACCTTTGCTGAGAATAACTCCGGTGAATATCTACGTCTCATTTTGGTCAATACCGACGGGCTAGCGCTTTGTAACGGAATATGAAAATGCGGACACAGTCTTGGATTGTCCCAGAGATCCAATAAATTTGACGTAAATTCTTGTGGCTGAACAGAGGAGAGCCTAAGACGCTCGATCGATGTCTTTTCTAGAATCAACGCCAACAGACGCGTTAGATCAACATTTTCTAGGTCAAATCCGTATGATCCAAGCTGAGTCCCAGTCAAAACAACCTCTCGAAATCCTTCGGCACACCTTGATTGTATTTCCTTTATCAATAACTCAACAGGAACACTTCTCTCCCTCCCACGTACCCTGGGTATAATGCAAAAAGAGCAAATTTGATTACACCCTTCTTGAATCTTTATCATAGCTTTAGATCTAATTCTATAGCTATTAGCCGGCCTCTCCTCAGATTTATTGTAGGAAAGTCGACCAGCAGTTACTAACTTTGTCAGTTCAACGAGCCTACCCTTTTCCCTATTGCCTGCTACTAAGTCAACCGAAGACATTTTGAGAAGAGTGCGCGGGTCTCGCTCAGCATAGCAAC
This sequence comes from Dehalococcoidia bacterium, assembly GCA_002712585.1. Lineage (GTDB taxonomy): Bacteria > Chloroflexota > Dehalococcoidia > Lucifugimonadales. Next base: position 14,336 of record PAUC01000030.1, on the reverse strand, counting down.
CAGTAGCTATAACTATCGGATTAGATTTTCGCCTTTTGGCGGCTCGTAACGCCTGCCTAGCTTTCGCGTCTGCAACATGCGTAACCGAACAACTGTTAACCACGATAACGTCGGGGCCATCTTCTACATCCACCAATCTATACCCTTCGTCGTTGAACCGTCTGGCCATTTCTTCGCTATCGGCTTGATTAAGTTTGCATCCATGAGTTTCAATTGCAATAGTTAGTTCCATCTAAATCATCCAGGTTTTTATCGTATAATCAATCATATTACAGCAACACACAAGTTTGATAAATATTATCAAATGGACCATAAATTTGCGCAAACTTTTAACATCAATGAATCGCTCTTTCCTGGAATTGAAGTAAGATAGTTACGTTGAAGCCTAATGACAGAAATCATAATATGTTAATTTACGATATATCTAGGCCATTAAATAACTTTATCGAAACATATCCAGGAGATCCGGAGTTTAGACTTAGTTACTTGCAAACAATAGAAGAAGGAAGTCCCTTCTCCCTCAGTTCGTTCTCAATGTCCTCACATACCGGCACTCACATCGACGCCCCATCCCACTTTCTTTCAGGCGGATTAACCATTGATGAATTGCCTTTAAGTCTATTAATGGGCACGGCGGTCCTCATCCAAACAACCCAAGAATACATTGATGCTCAGACCCTTGAGGAATCCAATATACCCAAGAACACTTCCAGATTATTGATTGGTACAAAGAACCCTAGATTCAAAGGGATGACGATTGCCGGAGCCAAATGGATAATGGGAAAAACTATTAATCTCGTTGGAATCGACCGTTTATCCATTGAAGAGCCAGATACAGAAACATTCCCCATTCACAAATATCTACTTTCTAACCATATACTCCTAATAGAAGGGCTTAAGCTAGATGCAGTTCCGGCTGATACATATGATCTGATTTGTCTGCCACTTCCGATTTCGTCTGCAGAAGCCGCACCAGTAAGAGCTGTACTCACTAAAAACGTTGTTAAAAACGGCAAATAAAGCTTTCTCTCTGTTTAACCCTCCTATATCTACATGTATAATGTGTTTGTGAGAGCACTTAAAATCAAGCCAAACATCAATTCAAAAGAACATCAATGGAGAATTGGAAATGTCCCGGATTAGACGAGTCATGTTGGTTCAACCAAGGTCACCTGGAGGGAATTTTGAGTATGTCGTAATACCTCGACAAGGCTTGCTATTCCTATCTGGAGCTTTACAGCAATCCAAAGGACGCTATCTCTATGAACGAGAACTACATTTTGAAGATCGCAGCGGACAATTAGATGTAGAAAAAGATCTGGATGGAGTTGATGTCCTAATGATTTCTGCTCTTATAAATGAAGCCCCTAGGGCCTACGAAATTGGTCGACTAGCAAAACAAAACTACCCTAATATTATATCTATAGGTGGCGGCCCTCATATGACCCCACTAGCCAAAGAAGCTATTCGGGAAGGCAAATTCGATGTAATCGTGCTCAGGGAAGGGGAAGACATTATAGCCCAACTCACGGATGTGCTTTTAACTTATAAAGATGCTGACTTAATTAAAGAATTACATAAAATTCCTGGAATCGCATTTATGGAAGGCAATCATCTAGTTGAAACTTCCAGAAGGGGTTTGATATCCCCGGACTTTGTCTCACTACCAGACTTTTACTCCATCAGAGATTTAACTCCATCTAAACCATTAATGGGTGGGGTATTAGAAACCGTGCGAGGGTGTACTGAAAAATGCACCTATTGTCAGGTTATTCAACAATTTCTTGGCTATCGTATGATATCGAGGGAAACTGAATTAGCCCGTTTAACACAACTACAGAAAATGGCAGAAGATGGTCTAATATCAACAAATCGAGAGAATCGATTTAGTGTCTTCGTATCAGATGACCTACATCCACCACCATTACGCGCAGTTAAATTCCGAAATGAACGTTTAGAACGAATAAAGAATTGGAAAGGTTATACCGATGACATGTACCTCATCTGTCAATCAAGAGCAGAAATAGGGCAAGATCCTGAGCTATCCGAAGCGCTTAGAGATATCAACATGGAAATGCTTTACGTAGGCGTTGAATCTGACGACGCTAAGAACCTTGAGTACGTAAAAAAACGACAAGAGCCGGGTCAAGTTTTTAAGGATCTAGTTTCTCTTAACAATATGGGATTTTCAGTTGTTGCTATGACGATCATTGGTCTTCCTCATGACACCGAAAAAAGTATTATGGAAATGGCTGCACGAATCACTAGCGTAAGTAAATACCAGACTGCTAACTGGCTAACACCCTTGCCTGCAACTTCAAATTGGGATGACCTAGTTCCATTAAATGGGAACGGAGAAATACTAAAAAAAGATGAAATGCGTCCGTATCACCTGTATACCGGACGCCAGTTTGTACATCATGACGAAAGATGGTCGATGGAAGAATCTAGAAATCTTTTTGACCTATATCAATCAAAACTAAATCCCGTAGATACCCTATATTCTCGACTCTTTAGAATAGCCGAACGATACCGTAAGATGTCTAACACCACAGACCCAAGTGCTGGTAAAGAAGTATCTTATAAGAACCAAAACCTTGGGGACGCAAAAAAGATTGTTGCTTCCGACCTCTTGAAAAAGGGTGTTGAAATAACATACGAGGAAAGTTCCTTAACAAAGTCTTTAGGCCACACTAACACGACTAGAATCAACCTGTTACCGAAAATCTAATCATCTAATTTGTGGAATTGCATAATCTTTAAAAACACTTTGTTCCTATTGGTTCGGAGTGTAAACGTTTAGAGAAGTGGAGTATATTTGCCTAAATCAAGAGTCTTCGTAACCGGTCTCGGGATTATAAGCCCACTAGGTTTAAATGTTTCGGATACTTGGAATTCAGCCAAGGCCGGAAAGTCTGGTATAGACACAATTGCGAGTTTTGACCCTTCCGGTTTCGAAACTAAAATCGCTGGGGAAATAAAGGATTTTGATCCTCTAGAGTATCTAGATAAGAAGGAGGCTAGAAGAACTGATAGATTTGTTCAACTAGCCGTAGGCGCCACTAATCAAGCCCTCATACAGGCTTCTTTGGACCTATCGACTCTAGTGGCAGCGGAAACGTCTGTAGTAATTGGTAGCGGAATTGGGGGCATCCAAACACTTTCCCAACAATATGCGGTCCTATCTGAAAAGGGCCCAGACAGGGTGTCTCCATTCTTAATACCCATGATGCTTGCAGACATGGCGTCAGCTCATGTGTCTATGATTACAGGAGCTCTCGGTACTAACTTTTGCACAATATCCTCCTGCTCAAGCAGCGCAGACGCCATAGGACTTGCAGCAAAGCTCATAAGAAATGATGAATCTCAGGTAGTCATTGCAGGTGGAAGCGAAGCCCCAATTTGCCCCATCGCCGTCGCTGGATTTGGTAATATGAGGGCACTATCTAGGAATAATACTGAACCCCAAAAAGCAAGTAGGCCCTTTGATGAAAACCGTGATGGATTCATCATGAGTGAAGGTTCCGCAGTTCTCATTTTGGAAAGTCTCAACAACGTGAAAAAGCGAGGAGTAAAGCCATTAGCCGAGCTAATTGGCTACGCTTCCACATCAGATGCGTACCACATAACTGAACCTGCTCCTAGTGGCAAAAACGCTGCAAAGGCAGTGAAAATGGCTCTCGCAGACGCAGGTATAGAGGAAAGCCAATTAGATTATATCAACGCCCACGGGACTTCTACTCCGTTAAATGACCTACGGGAAACCATTGCACTCAAACTGGCACTAGGGAATCATGTGCACAATATCCCCATAAGTTCGACAAAATCCATGACCGGACATCTTTTAGGGGCTAGCGGGGCTTTGGAAGCCGCAATATCCATTATGGCTATGATAAATAGTGTAGTCCCACCCACCATAAATTTAGAAAATCCTGATTTAGATTGTGATTTAAATTACACTCCGAATATGTCGATATCAAAACCGATAAGAACCATTATGAGTAATTCCTTTGGATTCGGGGGGCATAACTCGGTCCTTATTTTCAACCAGCCTAAAAACCTATAACTAAAACCCATTGAATTCCTTCCTGGAATACTTCATGATTCCGACCATGCAGAAGGAATGGAAACTTAGAGAACAGGTGCCTTCAGATACCATACTCGGCCTTGGTACGAATGACCTGGAAGCCCAACTCCTATTCAGCCGCGGGATCAGAACCGCGAGGCAGAGACGCGATTTTCTGGAAGACACTTCTGGACCATATCATGATCCATTTCTACTGCCCCACATGGACCAAGCTATAATACGTTTAGTTAAAGCCATTAATAGGCACGAGAGGATTGGGATATTTGGCGACTTCGACGTCGATGGCATCACTGCTACTGCAATCCTCGTACAAGGGCTTAAACCCCTAGAAGCTAAGCTCGCTCCGTATATACCACATAGGGTCGAAGAGGGACACGGCCTAAATGCTGGCGCCATACAAGTTCTTCATCAATCAGACGTTAAGCTACTTATCACCGTGGATTGCGGTATCACATCCGTCCCAGAAGTAGCACAGGCTTCTGACCTCAATATGGACGTAATAATCACGGATCATCATTCTCCGCCGCCTTTTTTACCAGCCGCTCATAGTTTAATAGATCCAAAATTAGCACATTCGAACTACCCGTTCTCAGAGCTCACTGGAGCCGGCTTAGCCCTGAAACTTATGGATGCACTCTACAAGCACCTTAAAAGAGAGCTAACACCAGGACTCCGTGGTTTAGCTGCTATAGGGACTATAGCTGACGTAGCTCCACTAATCGACGAGAATCGAACTATTGTGAAACAAGGACTATCAGAGCTTAAGTCCAACGTATCTCTAGGCATGCAATCTCTTTACGAAACGGCCAATTTGTTGCCAGAAAGTCTAAACACAGAAGCCATATCATTTAGCTTAGCCCCTAGATTGAACGCCTCCGGCAGACTTCACCATGCCGAGAGCAGTTTCAACCTGCTAACAACGTCAAATCCCAATGATGCCAAAACATTGGCCATGGAATTGGAAAAATATAACTCTGAACGTAGAAGTATGACAGACACTTTGCTAGATATAGCATTGGAAAAGATAGGTCCTATTGATGATGCTCCCATTATTTTGGTATCAGGCAAAGAGTTCATTCCTGGGATATCGGGTTTGATTGCAAGTAGGCTTGTAGACCGATTCTATAGGCCAGCAATAGTGATGTCCTTGGCTGGATCTACAATAAGAGCAAGCGGTAGAAGCATTCCCGAATTTGATCTGGTTCAATCTTTATACCAATGTGCAGACCTGTTCGACCGAATGGGTGGTCATCCAATGGCCGCTGGTTTCGTCATGAATCAGGTTAGGTTGCAAGAGCTTTACGAACGCCTAACTGATGCAGCAGATCAACAGTTCTCCGGATCAAAACCTATGCCCAGCATATGGATAGACTGCGAGATGATACCTTCAGATTTGATGGGAGATCCGATTAATTTGATAGATCGTTTAGAGCCCTTTGGATCTGGTAATCCAGCCCCAACCTTTTTGGCCAAAAGAATACTGGTAAAACAAAGTCGACTAGTGGGAAATCGGGGACAACACCTCATGCTAAAACTTCACGACGGTCACTCTCAATGGAATGCTATCGCATTCAATCAAGGACGCGACATGACATCGGATCGGATCGACATGGTTTACAACATAACTAAACAGATCTGGCAAGGTCGACAAGTTATGAACATACGTATCCTAGACTTTCATGAGTCAACATCCATACGATGAAAAAGCTAGCTGTAACGCTCGCAATTGTTTAACGTGATCGCTCCAATGCCTCAGGAACAGCCCTTCCAATAAGGCCTCGCTTGTCCTATCTTCTCTATAATTCTTAAGCGGGAACCAACAAGAAGTGGTAATCCGAGAGATCTGACCATCACTGGCCTCGGATAATACCGCCTCCAAACGACGAAAATACTCACGAATTTCTTGCCGGATTTCTGAAAGATCCATAGATTCACGTTCCGGCGTAAGATGTGTTTCGTCCGCTACAATGGTAAGTTCTGGAAGAGTACCATCGATTATTAATTCAACAGCTTTTGGCAGACCCCCCTCAGGGTCTTCTAAAATATGCCACAAAACTTCCCTTACACTCCATTCCCCTACATATACCTTGTTGTCTATATGGCAATCCATCCCTTCTATAGACTTCCCTAGATCCCGCTCCAATAGGCTAGCCCGATTTAGAATAGATTCTGTTAAACTAGTCATACTAACTTGACATACCTCTCTTAGCGGAAAATTCATCGAGAAAACTATTAAGCACATCCATATAGATCTGTCGTCTATCAGCAAGTGCGAGTGACGCCCCAAAAAGACCAATTGGATTGCCTATATCGTGTCTAATTCCATCAAAACGGTATGCAAAAACAGAAAACTGTTCCAACATAAGACCAATGCCATCGGTCAGTTGAATCTCCCCTCTTGCACCAGGCCTTGTTTTTTCTAGAAATCGGAATATCTCTGGAGGCATAATATATCGACCAACTATTGCCAAATCAGACGGAGCTTGGGCTTCTACGGGTTTCTCAACTACTCCATTAACTCTATATACTTTTTCGTCCACTGGCTCCGGATCTATAATTCCATAATTTCCAACCTTTTCCCAAGATACCTTTTCAACAGCAATCAAACCAGATTTATAGACCTCGAACAACTCAACCATAACTTTCAACGTAGGGCTAGTAGACAGGATAAGATCATCTGGAAGCAAGACGGCAAATGGCTCCAGTCCTATGGCTTCCTCAGCCATTAACACAGCGTGGCCTAACCCATTTGGTTCCCGCTGTTCAACAAATGAGATAGTCCCGCCCCAGGAGGAGTATTCTCCAGCGAAAGCCAAATCTGGATTATCAGTTGACCTTCCCTCTAATCCTTTAGGTAGTTCCTCAAAATATCTTCGGAGTGCTTCTTTCTCGGGGGATGTAACCAGAACTATTTCATCTATATCAGAGGCTATAGCTTCATCTATTGCATGATGAATCAACGGTTTATCAAGTAACGGCACGAGCTCCTTCGGCATTACTTTGGTGAACGGAAGAAAGCGGGTGCCCAACCCCGCACAAGGAATGACGGCTTTCCTTATAGTCACANTTATACCTCTAAAAGGAGTCTANCATCGGTATAAAGGCTAGGCAATAACAACCAAATATGGAAATTTGACAGTACCACCGGCTAGGAATACCATGGCTACGAGACTGTGCTAAGTGGGGAGCTAGCGGTGCCCTTCGCCCGCAATCCGCTACAGCGGGACTGAAGNCTTCCCCAGGCTCGGACACGAGATCTCTATNCTGGCAAGAAGGCGTTGACGGTTGGGTCCCGTGCGGCAGAGACTTGTGAACCCCGCCAGGTCCGGAAGGAAGCAACGGTAAGCAGACCACTCTGGGTGCCGCGGGAGCGCCTAACCCGAGCCCCATTGAGAGGACAAATCTGGTAGACGCTGTCGAAGGAAGATGCACAGTCTCGATTATCATAAATCAAACTAATAATTATGCCACGCGCAGCCTTAGGCCAACATTTTTTAATAGACCGTAGAGTATTGACGGAAATTCTGACGGCTGCCAATCTTTCTCATAGTGATATAGTACTAGAAATAGGTCCTGGGAAAGGATTCCTTACCAAGGAGCTTTTAAGAAGAGTCAAGAAAGTTGTAGCCATAGAGCTTGATGAGACGCTAGCAGGTTCCTTAAATCATAGACTGGGTTATCCAAGCAACCTAACAATTCTAAATGCCGATGCGCGTTATGTTAACTTGGGGTCTATAATAGGCACGGATTTGCCCTACAAAGTAGTAGCTAATCTTCCTTATTACGCNGCCAATCCTATCATGCGGAAATTACTAGAAACCCCACCCAAACCTGATTCCCTCATCATAATGGTTCAACAAGAAGTAGCAAACTCTATAACCGCTCAACCCAACGATATGAGCCTACTTTCCGTTGCCACTCAAGTATACGGGTCTGCAAGAAAAATTTGCGCTGTGCCGCCTAGAGCCTTTCGTCCAATGCCTAAAGTAAGGTCCGCAGTCGTACGGATTGATCTTCACGTAAAATCACTGGTCAAAGCTGAGGAGGCTCCACATTTTTTCAAGGTTGTAAAGGGTGGTTTTTTCGCACCACGTAAGCAGATTCGGAATTCCCTTAGCCTTGGACTAAAATTGAATCCAATTCTATCAGGTAAACTTCTAGATAGAGCATCTATTGATCCTACAAGACGACCGTCCACCTTGAATATAAATGAATGGTTAACTTTATCTAAAGAATTTACGGATGACACTAATGTTGACGACTAAAGCATACGCGAAAATTAACCTTAGCCTAGAAATCATTGGGCTTAGGCAGGATGGTTACCATGATGTATCAACCATATATCAAACGGTCAGTTTAGCGGATACTATATATGTCGATAAGGCTGATATTATCTCCTTAACTTGTTCTCAAATAAATTTGTCGAACGAAAACAATTTAGCCTATAAGGCCGCTAACCTTCTCCAACAATTTACAGGTTATGTAGGAGGAGCAAAAATTGAAATAATAAAGGAGATACCAGAAGCTATGGGTCTCGGAGGGGGAAGTAGTGACGCAGCAGCTACTTTGATAGCATTGAATCAACTCTGGGATCTCAACCTTAAAAGCAATGATCTCCACTATTTGGCTTCAAATCTGGGCGCAGATGTCCCATATCTTCTCCACGGAGGAACTACTCTTGGGACCGCGATAGGAAACAATCTAAAAACGTTAAAATCCTTAAAAAATAAATGGCTAGTATTAGTTTGTCCAATAACAACCATTGAGAATAAAACTCAGCGCCTTTATAAAGCTCTAAACTATGAACTGTTTTCGAATGGGGATAATACTATGGATCTAGCAGACTCTATAGCAGAAAGTAGCTTAGACAATAGGCTAATGATCAACTCTTTCGAACAAATAGCCTTCGATGTTTTCACCGGGCTCGATATTATCAAAGATGACATGCTTCAATGTGGAGCATCTTCCGTCCACCTATCTGGAACAGGGCCTAGTTTATTCACCTTCGTTGCGGAAAAAGAACATGGAACTAAACTTAGAGATCAATTAAGCCAAAAATGCCATAAGGCCTATCTTTTAGAAACAATAGACGCATCCCCTATCTTGACTCCTGATCGATCCCGACTCTAGACTAACGTAAGAATGTACGAAGACCAAGCATTATTGATTATAGGATTCAACGGCTATCTTAATTAATTGAGGAATTCCTTATGACAACAATCCTTAACATCATCAGAATAAACATAGATCCTGATCTAATAGATGCTGGAAGCTTTACGATTACTTGGCATGGATTTTTTACTTTCATAGGAGTATTAGTAGCCCTGATACTCGTAACAAATTGGGGTAAACGCAGAGGGATTCTTCCGGATACAGTGCATTCGATTGCTGTTATAGGTATTTTCGGGGCGATAATCGGAGCTAGAATTTTTCACGTTTTAGATTTCTGGGATCGTATCTACCAACACGACCCTATCAGAATATTCTATGTTTGGCAGGGAGGAATAGGTATCATAGGCGCCATAACTGGGGGATTCATCTTCAGTGCAGGCTATATGTTGATCAGAAACAGGGATGCCTTGATCAACTCCTGGAACAAAATTTTTCCATGGCTCGGAAGATTAGAAAAAATCAACATGCCATCGGTTGGAAAACTAGCCGATATAACAGCACCAGCTCTACTAATAAGTCAAACCTTGGGTAGGATCGGCGACGTTATCAACGGAGAGCATTTCGCGAAAGCCACAGAAATCGCGTGGGCTTTTGTTTACCGACACCCACAGACTGAGGCCCTTTACCTAAATGCAGGTCGTTATCCTGAAACCCCTACACATCCTGCGGTAGCCTACGAGATGATTTGGAACATGATAGCACTAGGTATCCTATGGTTTATCTTCCGCGATCGGCTCAAACCAGATGGCATGCTTTTTGCACTGTACGCAACCCTATATTCCTTTGGACGATTCTTTATTAGCTTTGCTAGAGAAGACCGTATCTACATAGCAGGCCTGGATGCAGCCCAAATAATCACATTGACCATTATGGTTATTGGGATAACCTTATTGATATCTAAAGCTAAATGGTCGCCACACAAACGCATGTCCGGATAGACGATTGCGGTATAGGTTAATGTTTACTGTAAATCCTATCCCTAACTCCCTATCAAAGATTTGTGCTTGACTATAATGTGATTTGGCTAATTCATCTTCTGTACAATTCCGCCGTATTCTGCCAAAAAATAACGTTTACACTCATAACGATTACGTTATCCTTGTAATGAAGTCTAAATTAGGAAACCTTCTTTTTTATCGTGAACTGGGACCGTTTAACTCTGGCATTTAGAATACCGGCATTTCGTTGGATATGGGCAAGTAGTTTAGCTGGAGCAGCAGGATTTCAACCATTTATGATTGGCCAGGGTTGGCTTCTGTGGGAATTAACTGCGTCGCCATTTATGGTTGGCCTTGCTCCAGCATTAGGTGCAGCATCGAATTTGATATTGAACCCCTTTTGGGGACTAATGTCCGATAGGCTCGATCGGCGAAAATTAATGATAGTTTCGCAATCCGTGATGGGCCTAGCAATTTTGGTGCTTGGAATACTCGTAGTAAATGACATGGTTCAGATATGGCACGTTCTTATTTTGTCAGTTATCCAGAGAATGGGCATGTCTTTGCAACGGACAGCAGGTAAGCCCTTTACGTTCTCTGTCGTAGGAAGAAAAGCATTCATGAATGCGACCGCAGCACATTTCTTGACTTCCCAAGGAGCAGGGTTGGTCGGGCCCATAAGTGCAGGGTTTATTATAAAATCATTTGGGACTGGTTATCTTTTCTTAATCTTGGGTTTTATTATCCTTATGGGAGTTCTAGCACTATTTCGAGTGCAATCGGTCCCGATTAAAAATAGAGCAACCAAATCTTTTATCCAAGACTTCAGAGAAGCACTAAAGTTTGTAAAAAACGACACCTCCCTTCGGGCTATCCTATGGACAGTTCTAGTCACAGAAAGCCTAGGTTACTCCACGTGGTCAATGTTTCCTGTAGTCGCCGTCAGCTTATTGGGAGGAGATTCCGTAACGTTGGGTCTTCTGGGAACATTTAGAGGCTTGGGAGGAGTCTTGGGAGCCCTATCTGTCTCTAGCTTTGGCGACATCAAACTTAAGGGATCTATTCTTTGGGGCGGCGCCTTTCTTTTTGGTCTTGCATTAATCGCATTTAGCTTCAGCCGCGACGCCTATCTATCTTACGCATTAGTATCGTGTATAGGAATAGTCGCCGTAATATATGACATTCAGGCAAACACTCTTCTCCTAAGTTTATGTCCAGAAGAAATGCGCGGGCGAATTATGGCGATATATGGAATAGTGATGACTGGCATAGGATTTGGTTCGTTGGGTATGGGGGCTGTAGCTGGATGGTTAGGAGTTAACTGGGCAATTTTTGGTGGCGGTAGTTTGGTAACTACAAATGCGCTTGCTCATATGCATATGGCACCAGTAGTGAATCGTCAAGCTCAAAAAGATTGAACTAGAAGGAATCTACATCAGCTGATCGAGAATGATGGATTATTGACCGGCTCAACTATACCTGGTTAAGATGTAATGCAAACTCATATTTTCACAGCAAGGTAACGATGCCACATAAAGACATTGCCCTCATGGCACACCTAATGCGTAGGGCAGGATTTGGAGCTCACAGGGACGAATTAGAGCTTAGGGTGGCCAAAGGATATGAGTCAACAGTAGAAGAGCTCCTAGATCCGAAGGCCCATGGCATACCACAACTAGATGAAAGACTGATGTTTCGACGTTGTCCAAGCTACAGACTTCCTGGTAATCCGATGAGCGCCGCGGGTTATTGGATGTACAGGCTTATCAACTCTCCCAGGCCTTTGGAAGAGAAAATAACCTTGCTATGGCACCAAATCTTTGCCACCGCCGTATCAAAAGTTGCTCATCCTCCAGAAATGATACGTCAGATTGCCATGTTCCGACGTTATGGTATGGGGAGTTACCGCAGATTGTTACTTAAACTTTCTAAAAACCCGGCAATGATATTCTGGCTCGATAACAACGAAAACCACAAAAATGCGCCTAACGAAAATTGGGGACGGGAGCTTCTAGAGCTCTTTTCCATGGGCCAAGGTAACTATAGCGAAACAGATGTCAAGGAATGCGCACGTGCTTTCACTGGTTGGACGTTAGCGGCTACTATACCAGGAATACTGTACAACAGATTTCAGTGGGAATTTGAATACAGGGAATCGGATCATGATCAAAATGAAAAGTGTTTTTTGGGCGAACAGGGCAATCTAAACGGGGAAGATATTATAGACATAATATTAAAGCAGCCAGCTACTGCAAGATTTCTTGCTCGTCACCTCTACAATTTTTTCGTGGCGGACGAAGTTCCAGTACCAAGTTGGCACAACGAACCAGCACGAGACCCCCACGCCATAGAAATCCTTGCCAAGACACTTACTGAATCAGGATTCAATATCCGTTCAACATTAAGAGTATTGTTTAATTCCGACTTTTTCAAAACCGAAAGATGTTGGTTTTCCAAAGTTAAAAGTCCAGTTGAAGTTGTCACGAATACCATGAAGTTCGTTGGTAACTTCAAAAAATTTAGACCAGGATTCTCCCAGCTGGGTGAGGAAGTATCCTTCCAAGGACAAACTCTTCTTAATCCTCCGAGTGTCGAAGGCTGGCACACAGGCCCTGAATGGATTGACACTGGCACTCTTTTGCAAAGAATAAATTTTGTTGCTGACCAAATGGTCAATCCGCATCTCCCAGGCATCAGATACATGATAGATAGATTGAATAGCCAAAACCTTTCGACTTCAGAAGAATTAGTTGATGGCTGTCTTGATCTTATGGGCCCTATCCAACTTGAGCCGAAAACCCGGCAAGAAATCGTTACACACATAAAAATAAACGAGACAACTGAACAAGATCCATTAAAATTCTCCAACCTAATATCCAGTGAAAAGGTGGGGCAAATACTCCAATTGGTTGTCTCAACCAGAGAGTTTCAGATGGGGTAGGTTTTCAAAATGCACCTAATTAAAACCAACAATAGAATTTTCCGTTATAGTCACACCATAGGTAGTCAATCCCCAGGCGGGCCAGGATTCCGATATCCAGTGGATTTGGCATTGACTAAAGATGACATTATTTACGTAGTAAACAGGGGCCATGATGGAGAAGAGGCCCATCGGATAAGTGTGCTTACTACCGATTCAGAATATATTGGCCAATTTGGAAGTAATGGAGATGCAGACGGTCAATTTATTTGGCCGGTTGCCATAGCTGTAGATAAGAATGGATTAGTATACTTGGCAGATGAATGGTTAAATCGGATATCCGTCTATGACTGTGACGTGGATTTTGGTGGACTCGACTTTGAACAAAAAAACTTCCTGTTCAGATGGGGATTGGCAGGGTCAACTCAAGGACAGATAAGTGCCCCTGCAGGTTTGGCCTTTGACTCCAACGATAATTTATATATTTCAGAGGGTGACAACCACAGGGTTTCTAAGTTTACAAAATCGGGAAAGTTTCTAATGACATTTGGTACCAAGGGATCAAGCCCTGGACAGTTCGATACCCCATGGGGCATTACCATCGACGATAAGGGATTTATATATGTTGCAGATTGGGGCAATGATCGAGTACAGAAATTTACCAGCGAAGGGGACTACCTGATGGAGTTCGGAATACCCGGGGATGTCCCTGGAAAACTCCGTTCACCGAGTAGTTTGGCAGTTGATAGAGACGGGGATGTTTATATTACGGATTGGTGGAATAACAAAGTAGAAATATACGCAGAGGACGGTTCACACCTATCCACTCTTATTGGCCACGCTGAAGAGGTATCTAAGTGGGGAAAAGCGTACCTTGAAAACAACCCAAGTGACGTAGCCAATCGTAATTTGGTTACCGATTTCGAACCTGAATATAGATTTATGATGCCCTCTTCTGTGGCTGTAAATGATCAAGGATACGTTTTTATTGTGGACAGTATTAGATTTCGAATACAGGTCTATCAAAAGACTAGAAAATCAGATGGTTTAGAATTGACGCTCTAGTCCTGACCTTGATCTATGTTGGGTACCAACCCTATTTAATGGACGTACAGAGTGACCATAGGACTTGGTGGGGAAGGGGAGACTCGAACTCCCACGCCTTTCGGCACATGATCCTAAATCATGCTCGTCTACCAATTCCGACACTCCCCCATAA
>PAUC01000029.1 GCA_002712585.1 Dehalococcoidia bacterium | reverse complement strand
AAAATATGTTAAGGAGGAATGGCCACCTGTAAGCCTCTGCCATAAATGTTTTCAAAATATTTTGTTCAACTGGCATTCTCCCATACCAAAGTGTCATCATTGCAGCAAACCAGAAATAGAACCAAAGCAGGCTTAATGCCAGCATTATTTTGCTGATCGACCAAAACGACTCCATTGGGAAATACTTTTTTGTCTCCTGGTTACCAAAAGTTTTTGTTAAAAATGCGGTTAGAACTACCAGCCCTATTCCTGTTTGAATCCCGGTTAGGGATATATGAGCCGGCATTATAGCGTCTTTCCATCCCGGGACTAGCGACATTACGAAATCCACATTGATGAGACTTTGGACTATTATTAGCAATAGAAAGTAGGTGGCTCCAAGAGATATCAAGGAAAGCCTATGTATGTTCCATTGTTGCTGAGAGCCTTTCCACCAACGTACCAGGGGTTTAAGAAACGCACTTTTCCTTCCGTTACTTTGGGATACGGCTTGGGCTAGATCCGGTATGCCAGAAACGATTAGTAGGGCAATGCCATTAATTGCGAGAAATAGTATACCGAGAAAATCCCACCACACTGGGACTCCCGGAAATTGGTCCGTGAACCAAATTGTTTTTCGGCCTTCTATGGGCGGTAACATCATAAGGAGGGGTATGTAGAGAAATACTACGAGTATGCCTACGATAGCATAGAGTTCGGCGATTCTGGAGAAAGGTCTTCTCCAGTGGTTTTTTGTGAGGCGAAGGGCGGTCGCGACCAATGGTGCTGATCCAGCTGCCATAAGTACAAAAGCCGAAATGGCAGAAAAATATCCCCAATCGTAACGTTCATTATGCTGAATACCGCCATCCAGTGATTTAATGACAAATGCAACTACACCGCCCAAGAAAATGGCGAGCAAAACCCACAGCGTAGACTTATAAACAAGTCCAAAATCGAAGAATCCTCTACTAACTTCGGAGGCAACTGTTTTGGGATCGAATTCTTCTCCATGGACAGAGATTTTGATAGTCTCTCTAAGCATGATGCCCCTCTTTTTGATGATGAGGGTCGACCTTTTTTAAGTAGATTACGTTTGGATCCGTGCCTAGGTTTTCGAGCAACCTGTAGTTACGCTTATTTTTGGATTTCTTCACTACTTGGCTATTTGGATTGTTTAGGTCACCGAAAGTTAGGGTTTCGGTTGGGCAAGCTGAGACGCAGGCGGGATTGTAATTACCGTCGCGCATTGTTTCATCGTTTAGTACACGTCCTTCTTTTCCTTCAATTGTTCTCTCTGCCCTTCTAATTCGTTGAATGCAGAAGGTGCATTTTTCCATTATCCCACGACTTCTTATTGTTACGTCGGGGTTAAGTTGATTCTTTAAACTTTCCGGGAATTTCGGGTTGAAGAAATTAAAGAAACGGACTTGATATGGGCAGTTGTTTGCGCAATATCGGGTACCGACACAGCGGTTATAAACCTGAACATTAAGCCCTTCGTTATTGTGGTATGTAGCAAAAACTGGGCACACCGGTTCGCATGGAGCATTTTCGCAGTGTTGGCAAAGGACGGGGATAAATCTTGCCTTTATGTTTGGATATTCACCTTCCCAAAACCTATCTATCCGTATCCATTGTTTGGCTCGTCTAGAAAGAAAGTCCACCTTTTCGTTCACTGGAATGTTATTTTCAGCTTGACAGGCTATAACACAAGCTTGACAACCTGTACAGCGATCGATGTCTATTACCATACCCCATTTATGTTGTATAGCCATTGTCTTACCTGTTACCTATGATTGGTTTTTTTATCAATTTAGCTTTCATTAGTTACCTTTGCTATAGCCTCTTCTTCACTAGTCGCATATGCTGGGACAATTCCTTCGAATTTAGGTATCGGAGTTCGCTCTTGAGTTTTTGTGATTCGCACTGTGGTTGAAGCCCAAGCAAGGGATCCCGTATGTTTGTCGTGAGGCATTCCCAAGATTTCCATAGGATTAGGTCCCCTATCTTTGGAATACACATCGCCAGATTTTCGCCCTTGGCCAAATGGCATTGAGACGACAGTCGGCGGGACCGCGGGGTGATGATATACCTGAGCAGAAATGGTTTCACCATTTGCTCCTTCTATATTGACTATATCCCCCTCTTTTATAGCTAACCCTTTTGCTGTGTCGGTATTCATTTCGATCCACGACGTCCACGCAACCGACGTTATGGGGTCAGGTGTGGATTGCAACCACGGCATATGAGCATTTGTTCCGTCTGTTAGAGATATGTGTTCGAATGGAACAAGGTAGAAAATGTTATGGGTGCTACCGCTAGGACCGGTTATAGCAGGTTCAGATTTCTGCTTTATGGTATCAATTAAACTCGGGATTTCCAATGTTTGGTTATCGCCTATTGATTCCAAGTCCCACCATACACCACGTTGTAGGAGGGTATTCCAAAAGGCATCGAAGTTTGGTTTTGTGATTGATCCCCGTTGCAAACTGAACAACCTATTGGCATGATTTCGGAGAAGGTCATAGTAGGAAGCATTGTTAAAAGTGGGATTGTCCGTCATACCTAGTTCATGTCCCATACGAACCAAAATGTCACCAAATGCCATAGGATTAATTCCTGGTAGTGGATTAACAACAGGCTGTCCCATAGAAACAACCTGGAATCCTGGGCCTGGGTCAGGAATATCGTTGCTCCAACTTTCCAGCGTTACACGATCGGGTAAAATAAGATCTGCCATTTGAGAAGTCTCGTCAAGGAAACTTGAAAAGCTCACGACAAAAATATCATCTCGGTTTATGGCTTCTTTGAATCTGAGATCTGCCGGCATGGAATATACTGGGTTGGATCCGTGAATCAGCAGTAATTTTACACCGCCATCGGTAATCTTTTTTGTTATTGATTCCATCTCAATCATAGAGTTTGGCTTGAGACTGACGTTTAATTCTGGGATGGGGGCGGAGGGATTGAAAATGATCCCACCTTCCGTATTAACAGATCCGACTAGGTGATTTAATAAATATATGGCATTCATGTTAAAAGACCCATTAGTGTGTGCGGCGGCATTTCCGCCGCCGATTGCCAAACTTTTTTGACCGTGTTTCGCAAATGCCCTGGCTGTTTCTCTTATTATGTCTGGTGTGCTTCTGTGGCGGACATGTGGGATTCCTAATTGATCACCGATTGTGTCCGGTGCAAAATCTATCAGGGCACGGGACCCTTGGCCCTCTGTTAAATCATCGGCGATTGTTTTGTCTATCAGGCCTTCATCCAATAATACGAAAGCTATGCTTAGGGCTAATTTCCCTTCTTGACCAGGTGTTATAGGTAGCCATTCGTCGGCATTGGCTGCAGTCAGGGAAAATCTGGAGTCCACGTGGATTAGAGTCCCACGACTACGGCCTTCTCCTTGTCTGAATTCCCCCCAGCCCCGTCCATGCTTGATTGGGGATAGCCATGTTCCTAGAAAGTCTCCTCCTATTGACAGTATGAAGTCTGATTTTGCGATATCGAAATGGGGAAATTTCTCCTGTTGGAAAACTTTTTTTATCGTATTCTCGTAAACGAGTTCGTCAACGGATTTGCAGACAGCGTGATTTCCTCCGTACGTATTGGTGAACTCTTGAATTAAGAATGCTAGGCTTCCCCTTTTGGCACCAGTTATCATCAGCATTTGGTCATGATCTACCAATGAGTACAATTTTTTATATAGGATTTCTAGACTTTTATCCCAATCGCCAGAAGATACGAATGATTCTTTTGAACCTCTGGGCCCAGTTCTGACCATAGGGCCGGATAATCGGTCGGGATGATAGAGTTCTTGCAAAAGAGCTTCTGACCGTATACTACTAACTCCTTTGTTGGTTGGGAACAAGGGATTCCCCTGGACCTTTTTGGCTCTACCCTCGATAACTCTGACCAAAAGACCTTCGGTTTCTGGGCCGTTTCCATTAGTTGCGTACCAGTTGTCTATGCCAGTAACTAAATCTTCAGGGAGTCTTACTGGGCTTTGTGCGATGAATTCTTCCTCGTCGAAAAAATTACAAGCTACTGCGCCTATCGTAGATAGACTGGCTAGTTTTAGGAATTGTCTTCTTGAAATTAGCATATTATTAATAATGACAGGTAGTACAATCTGTTATACCAGTATTTTCCGTTAGATGTTGATTATTACGGTGGCAGTCCACGCAGTCCCCCATCTTTAAACGTCTGACTTGTTCCACTTCTACCATGTCCCGGATTTGTCCGTGGCACGTAGAACAGGCTGCTTCTAGTCCTAGTCCTTGTGTTTCTGTTAGGAATCGTACGTGGGGTTCGTGCGAAAATTGTACATGATCGGGAAGCCTATGAACCTTCTCCCAGTTAATTGGAACGTTGTTATTGTAGTGGTCTATGACTTTTTGGATCTCAGGCGGTGCTTCATCTCCCTGAATAGTTTTATGGCAAAACACACAGAGTTCTACAGCTGGGACTGAAGCTGAATCGCCCTCTAGAACATTTCGGTGGCAAAAAGCGCAGCTTATACCGTCTACTGCCACGTGCTGTGTATGTGGGAAGGCTATAGGTTGGACAGGAGGGTCGTTCCATCCTAGTACGTTGAAGGGCAGTCCCCACCATGCTTGGAGAATAAATATGGCTACTAAAACGACAGTAGTAGTAGCAAATATGCCTCCTAATCCTAACGAAACCCATATAAATTTCTTTGGCATATGGCGTCCTTATATCCAGTACCTATCGTAAATCTTATCCAACAGTTCAGCCATGTCTATGATAGACCCTAAAACTACTAGTGCTAGAGCTAAAAACCCCAAACCCGTTACAAAGATAGAAAACCGAAGAAGGTTGTAGCTTTTTGGTAGAGCATTGGTCGAGATTAGTGATGGGATGATGGCCATGGACGTAAGTGTAAGGGCGCCAAACGCAATAATAAGGGCGAAATAATACCACATATGGTGCAAAAGTTTACCTATTTCAGCCCACGAGAGAGAGGTTATCGGTGCCGGATCTGGCATCATTTGTATCTAGATTACTCCCCACCCGCAAAACTTCCGGGAATGCCCGATAAGCGGTAGGAGGAAAATTATCACATAGGAATTTAGGGTGTCAATAGGAATAATGGTGTTAGTAGGGTTTTTACTTCAATTCCTTCTATTTATGAAAAATAGGGATTATTTCTTGTCCGAAAAGACTTAATTGGTCCAGATGTTCTTCTGAACGGCCTAGAGGCCTTACGACGAATTTGCTTGCACCCGCTTTGATGAAAACCTTTATTTTGGTTGCAATTTGATCTACGGTTCCTATAGCCGTGTATTCCATTGGGGAAATATCTGTTCTTTCGTTAGGTGTAGACCACTGTGTTGGTAAATCTCGTAAGGGTCTTTTTGATATATAGAACCCCATCGTTGTACCTATATGATTGGGGTCTATGTTGCGATTATGTGATTTAGCTATACTCGAAATAAACCTTATCCCTGCACTAATCTCGTTTGGGGTAGTTTGAGAAGTTAACCATCCATCTCCAAGCATGCCCGTTCGCCTTTGTGCTGCTTTGCTCCTTCCCCCGATCCATATCGCTGGAGCTGGTTTTTGGCATGGCTTTGGCAGCAGGGAGACTCCTTCTACTGAAAAGAAGCTTCCCTGGTGTGTAACCTTTTCTTCGGTCCATAACCGTCGTATCAATCGGATGGATTCGTTAGCTCGGCTTCCTCGTGTTTTAATGTCAACCCCACAGGCTTTATATTGGATAGGGTCATGTTGTCCAAGTCCAAAAGCCGGAAGCAATCTCCCATTTGATAGGTAATCGAGTGTAGCAAGTTGTTTTGCTAGAATGACTGGATTTCTCAGGGGTAATGCTAATACGCTGGTGCCAAATTTAAGTTTGGTTGAATATGCGGCTATCAAAGATAGTGCGATAGTTGGTTCGAGGAGTGGGTCGTCTCCTATAAAACGGTCACTAAGCCAAATGGAATCATAATCGTACTTGTCCCCTATATCTATGAACTGTTTTAGTTGGAGCCCACTATACAGTGTTCGAAAGCCGGGATTGAAACCAATTCGTATCTTTAGATTCATTTTTGGCTGGTCGTAAAGTATTTAATTTCTGGAATGCCTATAGTATAGGTGTTGAGTCAGCTAGTACCAAATAGGGATTGTATATTGTCCTATTTTTAGCCCCTATCATTTTTAGAGTGTATGGTTATTTTTCATAATGGCGGTATAAATCGTACTCCTTTCCCTAAATCATAAGTTCTAAGACTTAGCGATTTGTGTCAGTTTGATTCTTCTATGTATACTCAGCGACATGGATTACCTTATAGTTGCCATCGCTGCTCTTTTAGTTGCTGGGTTGGCTCTCTATTCCGGATTTGGTTTGGGCACATTGTTGATGCCGGTGTTTGCCTTGTTTTTCCCAATACCAATAGCAGTTGCTTCCACTGCTGTAGTTCACCTCGCAAATAATGTTTTTAAGGTTGTAGTTGTGGGCAAAGGTGCTGATTGGAAGATTGTATTAGCTTTTGGATTACCTGCTGCTATATTTGCTATTCCAGGAGCTTTTCTATTGGTACGGGTGTTAGACGTCACGCCATTACATGCCTATAACATTGGTGTAAGAGAGTTCGATATTACAATGATTAAGCTCGTTATCTCTGGATTGATACTAGCTTTTGCCGCATTTGAATTGATACCAAGGCTTAGGCGAATAGAATTCCCACAGAGGTGGGTGCCTTATGGCGGTGCTTTCTCGGGCTTTTTTGGGGGTTTATCGGGGCATCAAGGAGCCTTAAGGTCGGCAGTACTCGCTAAAACTGGACTTGAGACATCTGCATTTGTTGGAACCGTAGCGGTTTGTGCTTTTATGGTAGATATATCGAGACTCATGGTTTATGGGATTACTTTCTTTTCTGCAGATTTCGCTGACGTTTCGGGAGGTAAGAGTTTTGCCTTAGTTGGTGTTGCTACGCTTTCAGCTTTCGTGGGTACTTATACGAGCTCAAGGTTTCTAAAGCAAGTAACAATGAAAGTCATCAGACGAGTAGTTGGGATTATGTTAGTAGTTATTGGGATTGCCTTAGGTTCTGGGCTGGTTTAAAGTTATTGACTGTTCGCTAGGGAACATAGTTTTCTTTAAAGAAGTTATCAATATTAGAGTTAGTGGCTTAGCGTTTTTCATTGATCTTTTAGTAATTCCTATTGCTAGTGTTCATAGGGTTTTCATTGATTGAAGATGAGGGTTAGAGCATGCCTAAGGTAAATCAACCTTCTCCTGTAATACTTTGCTTTCGATTGGTCTGGTAGGTACAATCATAGAACGTCTAATCAAGGGGTGATGAATGGTCTCAGGAATTGATCCTAATAAGGTGATCCTAACTGGTGAAAACCCATATATAAGACTCGCTCATTCCGCCGATGGAGAATTAACGACCCGAACCAGCCTCTGGAAGTTAATTATGTCCCCCTTCGGGAGCGGAAATGTATTATTTATTGTCAGCACACTTACAAATAGCATACCTAGGGTTTATTCGGACAACATACAGTTGGCTAGATGGTTTCAGAGAGACATAGCTAAACTTCAACACCCACCTTTTGGCGATGAGGATTTGCAAGTGATTGAGGCAGACTTTGATGCATACGGAGAGATCAATGCGTTTTGGACGGAAACTATATCGTCTTACGATGATGAAATCGTTATGACTTGGTTCGATATCCAAGAACCTAATATGATAAATCATCCCCCTAACAGTAGGCCAGGGAGAAGGCATGGTGTTTATGCCTGCATGATACCGACAGGAGGAGCACAGCTCACTATCAATGGGACTAGGGCTGAAGGAAGCACCTTTTTGTCTAGTGAGTTTCCTGATACGCAGGCTATGTCTTCGCTTGCATTTTCAGAATCCTGGGTAGAGGAAAGAAATTAACATAACATTTTTCTTATTGGAGTTGGCCTCGTAAAGTTATGTATTGAGATAGGGCGAAGTTGGTTAGAGGNATCTTCCACNCAGCCGTTAATTGAAACTGTTAGAAAGGCTGAACTAGCTGGCATAGATTCTGTTTGGGTCTCAGAGACACCGTTTACTTGGGATTCCTACACTATTTTAGGGGCTCTAGCAACTGCGACGTCAAAGATTAGTCTTGGTCCTGGAGTTACGAATCCGTATATAAGACATCCCCATCACTTGGCGATGTCCATCAGGACCCTCGACAGAATTTCTGAGGGTCGTTCTTTTCTTGGTATCGGTAGGAGTGTACCAGAATGGTATTCTAGGTACCTTGGGTTGGAGATCGGAGATCCGGTCAATGTCATGAGGAATACCCTATCAAGGTTGAAAGAATTCTGGGGAAAGTCCAACAGGATTTTGAGAGACGAAGAGTATTCAGTAACGTCCCCAACCCCACATCTGTTAGGGGTAGAACATAACTGCCCAATATACATAGCCGCAGTGGGCCCTAGAATGATAGAAGTGGCAATAGAATTCGGGAATGGGCTAGTTTTTTGCTGGCCAACAGTAGAATTTCTAGAAAGGACTATACCAATGGTCAAGGCGTCTTTGGAGCGGCACGGGCGGGATCCTGAAAAGTTCAAATTTGCAGTTCAAACTGGATTCGAGGTCACGACTAATAAGACAGATGCTCTGGAGGCTATGAAAGCCGAAATGGCATATATTTATCGATTTGATGGAGTTGCTAGAGCTTTTAGGTCGCCTTGTTACGATATTGAAAGGATCTCACTGGAGCTAAGAAAGAATTATGCTGGAGCGATGGAAATAGTCGAGGGCACGTCGGATTGGAACATACACAGATCAAGTCGATTGGAAATTATTAGGGGAATTATACCTGCAGGTCTGGTCGACGAAGTTGGCTTCATTGGAACAATCGATGAAATTAAAAAGAAGCTTGGGTCATATAAAATATTGGGGGTGACTGACATGTTTGTTCCTCCACCTCAGATAGATGATAGAGCCACAGATTATAAGATATTTGTGAACCAGTTAAATGATAAAATTTAGAGGAACATCAGTCTTTTTTAGAGAAATATCCTGGCATTATTATGGGTAGACTGAAAGAAAAAGTTGCTCTTGTTACTGGCGGAGCCAGTGGAATTGGCTTGGGGATTTGTGAAGCCTTTGTTAGGGAAGGAGCACATGTCATATTGACCGATATAATAAAGACTGGACCAGGGCATAAGGCCAAAATAAATTGCCAGTCAGGCGGATCCATCTCATATCAGGACTTAGATGTCACAAATGAGGGTCAATGGGGTAAGGTAATATCATATACCCGTAGGAAATTTGGCCAGCTCGATATCTTGGTTAATAATGCAGGTATAGCATCGAGGAGAGGACTACAAGAGGGATCTGTTGACGATTGGATCACCACCTTTGATGTAAACGCTAAAGGGGCGTATTTAGGGATTAAATATGCAGTTCAGTTAATGGAAAAGGTAGGAAAGGGCTCTATAGTCAATATTTCGTCCATATCCGCTCTAATTGGAGGTGGTGGATCTGTGGATTATAGAGCTTCGAAGGGCGCTACGAGATTACTTACCAAATCAATGGCTCTCATTTTGGCTTCCCAGAATATTCGGGTTAATGGGATTTACCCAGGGGACATAATCACACCATTAAACGAAGAATATCTGAAAGATCAAAATGTTTTAAATGACAGAATATCATTGGTGCCTTTAGGGCGTCTTGGTACCAAGGAAGATGTAGCACAATTGGCTATATTTCTGGCGTCTGATGAAGCTAGCTATATTACTGGGGCAGAAATGGTAGTGGACGGTGGGCGTACAGCCTACTAAGGAGGAACTATTGACAGCGAGGGATTGGCTACTGGATTTGGGCCTGGCATATTGGAAGTCCAAAGCTTTTCTGACGGCATGCGATCTCGATGTATTTCGTGTAATACATAACGGCCAAGGCACAGCAGAAGATGTTGCAAAGAATGTGGGATTACCCAAACGGAGCACTTCTATACTTCTGAATTCCTTGGTTGCCTTGGGGATACTTTTGAAAAGGAATAAAAAATATTTTGTTTCAGAAGATTTTGTTCCTTTCGTTGTTTCTGGATCCGAATGTATGAGAGATTTCTTTTTGGCTATAAACCGACTGTTTTATGAGCCATTTGTTAAATTCGAAGAGGCTTTGACTCACGGGAGACCAGTCTGGAGTGTTGAATCTGATAACAGGCATAAACCAGTCTCAATGAAAGATGGGCAAATGATAACGAATGCCATGCATTCGTTGAATATGCCTGTTGGAAAATCTCTATCTAATAAATACGATTTTTCCGTACACAGAAATCTCTTGGATATTGGGGGAGGATCGGGGGTTATGGCTATAAACGCTGTGAAAANCCACACAAATTTAAGAGCNACAGTCTTGGATAGGNCAACAATTTGTCCTGTAACAAGAAGATTNATAAAAGAATTCGGTTTAGNTGAAATCATAAAGGTTANGCCTATTGATTTTATTCGCGANCCAATACCAGAAGGNTTTGATGTTCATGTTTACAGCAANATATTTCAAAATCTTAGAGAAGATGAATGTAGNTTATTGTTAAANAAGAGTTACNNGGCTNTGAGTCCTGGNGGTAGGNTTNTGATTGTAGAATATTTGTTGGATGAAATTGGGACAGGACCTTATTTCTCTGCTATGTTTAACCTTTTCTCGCTTGTTGCCCTTGAAGGTGGAGGTGCTAGACCTTTTCGATGGTATCAAGAGGCTTTAGATGCTGGGGGCTTCTCCTTTATCGGGAGTTATCCCCTTGTAAACTCTTCAACACTCGTCGTCGCTCAAAAACCTGACTAGATGACCTAATCGCATATGTGCTAACATTTGAGCGCATCTTAAATGAAAAGTTAACTTTAGTTGTGAGGATACAGTAAATTGAATTCTGGAAATAAACTGATTCTACTCACCACGATTATGATAGCTATTAGTTTTGGGTGCGGAGCTGAACAGACGGTTAATGTCAACATGGTTTTGGATGAACCAAAATCCGAACAAACGGTAGAAGCATCTCCGACCCCAGTTGATAATCAGGAGGAAATAGGCATAGTGCAGCATACATACAGTTCACCACCGGCCGTCGTTATAGACAAAGATAAAAAATATGAGGCTTCGATTCAGACTAACAAAGGTACGATGATAGTGGAGTTATTTTCTAATGAATCTCCGGTTACAGTTAACAATTTTGTGTTCCTCTCCGAAGAGGGGTTCTACAAAGATGTGATATTCCACAGGATCATTAATAACTTTATGGTACAAACGGGTGATCCCACGGGGACTGGTACCGGAGGGCCTGGATATAGATTTGATGATGAACCAGTTTCGAGAGATTATCTTCGAGGAACTCTAGCTATGGCTAATGCTGGCCCCAACACTAATGGCAGCCAGTTTTTTATAGTGCATCAAGACTCTGGGCTTCCTAAATCGTACACTATTTTTGGTATTATCACGGATGGGTTAGATATTTTGGATGAGATAGCAACTGTTCCAGTGACTACTGGGCCGTCTGGGGAGAATTCTCAGCCATTAGAAAGAGTCTTTATAAAATCCATACTTGTTAGTGCGAAATAGTCAGAACGATTCCTAGGAAAAGGAATCCTTCTCGGGCACAATATAGGGTAAACCACCTTCGCGCCAACCGGTAAACCCAGGATCCATGTAAGACACGTTTCGATAGCCCATGTTTAAGAGAGTCTGCCCTGCCAGGGCAGATCGACCAGTTCCGCCTCAATGGACGAAGATGGTTTTGTCTTTATCAGGGATAGTGTTCTCTATACGTCCCTCTATCAGACCTCGTGATAGAAGAATCGCCTCTTTTATATGTCCGTTGATCCACTCAGTTGGCTCTCGGACGTCTAGGATGACGAAATCTTCATCCTGTTCTAGCTTTGAATAAACTGTTTCCATGGGAGTGGAGGGTACCGCCGCTTGGGCTGCTTCCACCATTCTCTTTCCCACGTTTTCTTGATTCATCTGGGCACCTCGTCGTTCTGACTGTTTAGACAAATAGCACAATGTTTGATTTGGGTCAATAGCATAGACGGTCCATGCGTTTTCGAGTAGTGTAATAATTGTTATACTATTTTACGATAATCTAGATTGATCTTGGACGGTTTCATGACTCGTATAAAGTCAGCCTTCGAAAAAGCGATGGAAAGAATTGAACAGATAGAGGCTCCGGATCCTGTTGAAAAGCTGGAATGGGAGTTTGTGCCATTGGGACGAAAATTAGCGGGATTGCACATGAAATCCCAAGGGGATCCGTTTAAGAAATTTAGCAGATCAACAGATGAAGCTAAACCTTACTTAAAAAAAGGAATGATTGATGTTTTTATAGCGAATATACAGCTTCCAAAGAACGAAAATATAGACGCTACCAATAAAAGAAGNTTTGAAGGCCTAACAATTCTTCTNCAAGAAGATCAGCNCTCCAAGGACTTGTTAGAACGGGCTATATANGTNACCCANCAATACGCNCANTATGGAAATCCTCAAAGAGAGCAGGCNTATTTTGATCTTAAAAAACAAATAGAACAAGTTGTTATAGAGTCTCTCTCCCGGCAAGGAGGGGGTGTGCATCCACAAGCCGCTGGAAACATTAGAGTGGAAACTATGCCAGAATTCCAACAACAATGGATGAAAATATCGGGCCAGATTGATCAGCAATATGAACAACATTTAGATCAAATTCGTCAGGAATTAATCAATTTACCCTAGTATGGAAAACCAAGAGAATGAACTGAATCGCCTAGAAGATGCGGTGGCCCGGACGGAGGTAATAAAAGCTCCTAGTCAATATCTTCATACATTTGGCATTACAAAACTACACTACTATTTGGTTACGGAGCCTAGTTATTTGGATCTGGTTAAGGGACCGTCGGAAGCTGTCGTTAGAGAAGGTGACGTGGTCGCATCTATACCAGTAGTGGTTACTCCAACATACATGACTCATTTAGAGGGATTTGGGGAAGAGGCCTATCAATACTTTGAGGAATTAAAGCGGAGTTATGGCCCCAATGCGCCGGGTTTACTATATAGATACGCTAATCAATTAGGGGGGACAGAAATTGTAGAGGGGACTGCATTGGATGTTGCTCAGCGGATCAGTGGAAGGACTCATGAACAAGGAGAGACACTTTCAGCGGTAATTAAAGGCGTAGACGATTTATGGGATGTTTCACTGTTGAAGTTTATTTATGAGTACACAATGGCTTCTATTTCCTCCAACATTGGTGCAATGAGACGAGGAGGATTGCTCTCTACCTCAGAAGTTAATGGGGTGCCAACTGGAGCCTTAAGACGGATAGAAACCCTGTTTGATGATGTTAGAAAAGGAGGAGACCCAGGCGTATTAAAACGCGAACTTGATAGGTGGGAGCTTTATCGTGTTTTTGAAGACAAGTTTTTGGATTTGTTTAGAAAATAGGTAACTTTATGCGCCGTCGTAATCTTGTGTTTGTGAAAGCATTGAACTTTAATTCGACATATAAATGCAAGATAATTTCTATCCATTATGTTGTCTCCTCGCGGGTTTTGCTTTCTGACTAAAACAGGATTCATCTATGCTATCATGTTGGCTAATATCTCCTGGAGAATGAAATGTTGGATCTCCTCATAAAAAATGGCTTGATTATTGATGGTACGGGGAGTCCTGGTTTTTACGGATCGGTTGGCGTCGAAAAAGACACAATAAGGATGTTTAGAGGGGATGTGTCTGATGTCGTTTCTCAAAAAACAATCGACGCACGAGGTCAAGTAGTTTGCCCAGGGTTTGTGGATCTACATTCTCACGCTGGACTTACAATATTAGGAGAACCCCACCACGATCCTAAGGTGAGACAAGGAGTTACTACAGAGCTTGTAGGTGTAGATGGCATATCACATTCGCCGTTTAAGAGTTATGAGGAACTTCGCAGATATATTTGGCTGGATTCTGGACTTAACTGGTATCCCCCAGAACCCGCTGATTGGTTAACAGTANCCCAACAACTCGATAAATACGAACAATCAGTCGCCATCAATATTGCATATATCTTGGGCAATTCGCCGGTTCGTATTTGGGGTGTAGGTTGGGAAGATAGGCCGGCGACTGATAAAGAGATACAGGAAATGAAAGCTGTAACTAGGGAGGCTATGGAAGAGGGATCATGGGGGTTGTCGACGGGTTTGGATTATCCTCCTGGTGCTTATGCTACTACAGAAGAGTTGGCAGAACTTGCGGAAACCTCCGCAAGACTCGGGGGGTTTTATCACACGCATACCAGAGCTAGTCTCAAAAAGTACGGTCTTATGGCTCCGTGGGAAGAAGCGTTGGATATTGGTCGATCGAGTGGTAGTCCTGTGCACATGACACATTACAGACAGACCGCCGAAGGTAGTGGTAGTCACTGGGATTATATTGAACTTATAGAAAACGCCAGGGACGAAGGGCTAGATGTAACATTTGATTGCTATTCGTATATATATTCGAGTACGTCTATAACGATAGCGATTCCGAACTGGGCTAAGGATGGGGGGCCAGAACGTTTGATGAAGGCTCTAGAAGACTCTGATGACCGCCGCCGCATTGCCGCAGAGCTGTCAAGTGATAGACTGTCGAGCGCTACTCTTACTAATTTCAAAGTACCTGAAAATAGTAAATATGACGGCAAGAGTATTTTGCATATAGCCGAACTCCGTGGACAAGAGCCTGCCTATGCTCTTATGGATCTCTTACATCAGGAAAATCTTGGTCTTTGTACCGTTGGTCCGGGCGCTAATCCCCAGACACTACCCGCGTTCGTATCCCACCCTGCAGGTATGATAGCCAGCGATGCTGTATTATTTGGTGAATTTCCTAGCCCAAGAAGTTATGGATGTTTTCCGGTAGTACTTGCCGAATTTGTAAGAGCTGAAAAACATCTAAGTCTCCCCGAAGCGATTAGAAAGATGACATCGTTTCCAGCGCAGCGACTTGGGTTGAGAGAAAGGGGTATTCTTTTGGAAGGGTTTAAGGCAGATATAGTAATATTTGATCCGACAACTGTAAAAGCACCAGCCACCATGCATGAGCCAAAGCAGTTCCCCATAGGCATAAACTATGTGATAGTCAACGGAAACATCGTTATAGATAATGGGAACAACACAGGGTTATTGCCGGGACGAGCGCTCAGAAGAGGTAAGGATTAATCTCAGATTGGGTAGAAATATAAAACTATTGTTGTGAACCCAGTTGTTTCACTAGCTTAGGTCGCCGACGCTGATATTCTGTTTCCAGCAAGCCCATAATCATC
Organism: Dehalococcoidia bacterium; assembly: GCA_002712585.1. GTDB lineage: Bacteria > Chloroflexota > Dehalococcoidia > Lucifugimonadales. Next base: position 30,891 of record PAUC01000029.1, on the reverse strand, counting down.
GAGTTGTGCCATTTACCATCTTTTGGATGGGTGCTTCGTAGATGCCCTTCCAATATAAATCCNACTCGNTCGACTANGTGGCTTGCNTGAATATTGTAATCAGGNACGTCTACCCATGCNCGATGAAGTTTATAAGTAAAAAACACTATGTCTAGAAGTTGTAGTAGGGCTGCAAAACCGTAATGTTTGAACCATAAGTCTGTTCGCCCTATTATAAAAAACAACTGAGCTTCTTGTAGAGCCGGTTCAATGAGTATTTGCGCCTCTCCAATGTGTCCTTCGTTATCGTCATATATCGACATGATTTTTCTAGTGTCGTTGGCGAAGGTGTTATTCCAATCATTCTGGTCCGCTTTGAGAATTTTGTATGGAGAATATCCTATGTGAAGTGGGATTTTATATTCATCTGCTCCATACCAGAAGTCTGATAGCTGTGACGACAGCAGCCAGTCGCCCATTCTTGCTACATCTTCACGACTTGTGTCTACTAGGCGTATTTTTGGTTCCATTACTTACCACCGNCCTTCAGCATAAACTTGATGAACCTTGAAGAAAATACTTACAGNGTGTAGTTTAACTCGGTACGAGACATTAGGGCAAATCCATCTCATCTATCTACGTGTAAGGATAATTACAAGATAAAATTACAATGAGCAAATACCTGTACGATATATTTTACACAAGGTTTGGTTGGATAGGAGTTTTGAATTCCTTTAAGGGACTACGATTCTGTGTCTTAAAGAAAACTGCTGTTCAGGCTTTTGCCGCATTAAAGGCTGAGTCCATAGGATTTTGCTTAGCCCCATCAACGGAAACCCATGTGAAAGTAACCCTTCAGAATTATATGGCAGGAATAGAAGATAACGTACGATCAATACCGATAGATCTAGCCGCGAAATCAACGTTTTACTTAAGTGCTTGGGAAGCTTGTAGAAATATACCCTTGGGGGAAACTAGGAGTTATGCATGGGTTGCGAATGAAATAGGACAACCTAAATCCTATCGAGCTATCGGACGTGCGATGGCGTGTAATCCAATTCTCATAGTTATCCCTTGCCACAGAGTTATTCGTAGCGATGGGGATCCAGGAGGCTATAGTGGAGGGGGCCCCGAAGTTAAGAACATCTTGTTAGACCTAGAAACCGAAATAAGGTCGAACAGTCGCTCTAGTTCTCTAAGTTAACATTGATTGTGGGGATCTTCTCTTGAGCGCTCTTTATTCTCATACGATCAGGTCCCAGTATCTCGGTGATTTTTGACTCCAGTTCTGGGCTAATCTTGACGGTAAATGGCATCTCCATCAAAACGGGATTATCTACAGTATTGATCCGTAGCTGAACTCTGTCGTTACCATTAAATTCTAAAATAGATCGGACGAGGTTTTCTAGGAAGTCAACTTCTGAACCTACTGCGTCCGAGTTTGTTATAGTAAGTTCAACGATTTTGACTGCTATGTTGGGTTTATAGCTCCCTCTTCCTCCGTTAGTGTGTTGTAGAGTGGAAGGTTTGCTCCCACTAGTAGAGAACGTGTTTTTTGGTCTACCATTTTGATCAGATACAGAATTTGCTGATCCTTCCAATTCACTTACTGTATCACAGTATATTGAGAATCCTGGCCCTCTGGATTTTACCTTACCAGTTATAAGAAGTAGTTTGCCCTCTCCCCAAGAGGCTCGGGTTTGATCAAAGACGTGAGGCCATGCTACTACTTCAATGGACCCTCCTAGTAAATCTATGGATGCGCTAAGGAATTGTCTGTTATTTCTGGTCATTCGTTCACTTAGTGTTGTCACTTGACCAAGAACAGTGATTTGTTTGCCTTCTAGATCTGAACTAATCTGACTCCTCGAGGTTATAGCCTGATCTGGAATCAAGTGTTTAGGTATTAACGAGAGGGGAGTAGATGATATTGTCACACCGAGCAACTCTCTTTCCCATCCGATTATTTCATTTAGAGAAACCTCTGCTTCTCCAACATTTATTTGAAGTGTGCTCGCTACTGGCGCTGATATATCTCCGAATAGACTGGTTTGACCGGTAGACCGCATGTTCGATTCTTGTTGTGAGATGTTGACTAATTGTTCCGAAATGTCTAGTAGTGCCTTGCGCGGGCCGAACGTATCAAAAGCGCCGGCTTTTATTAGGCTTTCGAGTCCGCGACGATTCAAACCATGACAATTGGAATTACGGGCAAATTCTTCTAATGACGCAAATCCCCCAGTTTTTTCCCGTGCTTGAATTATTGGTGTTAATGCAGTGGCACCAAGATTCTTTATGGCGGAAAGGCCGAATCTAATATTTTGGATTCCGTTATCGGTGTTTTCAATAGTGAATTCGATTTGACTGCAATTAATGTTTGGGGGTAGGACTTTGATTTCCATTCTTAAACATTCATTGATAGCGTTACTAATCTTGTCCGGATGGCCAGATCTTGAATTAAGTACCGAAGCCATATATTCGAGGGGATAATTAGCTTTAAAATAAGCTGTCCAATATGAGATTTGTGCGTAGCTAACACTGTGGGCTTTGTTGAATGCGTAACCAGCGAATGGTTCAATCAGATTGAAAATTTCCTCCGCTAAGTTGGAATCAAATCCCTTATTAGTTGCACCGGCTATGAATTTATCTCTTTCTTTAGCCATTAAACTCGGGATCTTTTTTCCCATAGCTTTCCTAACTATGTCGGCTTCACCCAACGAGTACCCAGCGAATGTCTGCAAGATTAAGAGCACTTGATCTTGAAATACGATAATACCGTATGAATCATTTAGNATGTCATCTAGGCTTGAATGTGGTGATATTACCGGTATTTCTCCATGTTTTGCAGCTATGAAATTTGGGATCTGTTCCATGGGTCCAGGTCTATAGAGTGCTATCATAGCCGCAACGTCACTGAGGGACGAAGGTCTCAAAGCTTTGATGTGTTTTTGCATACCGGTGCTTTCGAGTTGGAAGACTTCGGTGGTGTTGCCAGAGGACAATAAGTCAAAGGTTTTANCNTCNGTCATGGAAATNTCTTTTAACGACAGNTTAAGNCCCCTAGTTNTTTCAATGANTTTGAGAGTTTTATCCAATATAGTTAAATTAGTTAGTCCCAAAAAGTCCATTTTCAATAAACCAAGTTTTGCTATGGGATCCATAGCGAATTGCGTCATTGCCACTTGGCTGTCCTCCTCGGCCCTTGTAGGTCTTTGTAAGGGGACGTATTCTGTTAAGGGGTCCTCTGAAATCACTACACCTGCTGCATGTGTGCTAACGTGATGAGCTATTCCTTCTAATCCCTGAGCGTCTCTTAGGAGTTCTCTAATGTCATCTCTACTCTGTTCTAGGTGCTGTATCTCCGGCACGGTATCAATTGCGTCTTGGATACTTTTGGCCCTAAATGGTATCAATCTTGCGAGACTATCTACGTCCCCATAATTTACATTTCTGGCCCTTCCGACATCTCTAAGAGCTGCTTTTGGCCCAAGGGTACCAAAAGTTATTATCTGAGCTACTTTGTCCTTTCCATATTGTTGGGTAACATGTTGTAAAACCTCATCTCTACGATCATCTTGGAAATCCATGTCTATGTCTGGCATTTCCTTGCGTTCTAGATTTAGGAATCGTTCGAACACCAATCGGTGTTCCATAGGGTCTACGTCCGTGACTCCCAAACAATAAAGGGCTAGGCTTGCGGCTGCACTGCCTCTTACTCCGAAAAGTATCTGTTTTTCTCGTGTATACGAAACGATTTGCCATACGACAAGGAAATAGTGTGCAAATCGTGTTTGCTTGATAACTTCTAATTCATATTTTAATCTTTGTTTGTGTTGGTCAGGAGGAGCTCCGTAAATACGGGTAAGGCCTTCCCAGCATAGTTTTGATAGATATTCGTCTACGTCAATCCCATCAGGAACGGGGTACCTTGGTACATGGATTTCTCCGAATGGAAGTACAATCTCACAGCGTTCCGCGATACGTTGTGTGTTGGTGATCGCATCTGGGAGTTCTTTAAACAATTCCATCATCTCCTCAGAGCTTTTTAGATAGAAAGAATCCCCCTCCATTTTTAGGCGTTTGCTGTCTGAGATCGTGGAATTAGTCGAGATGCACATTCGGATATCTTGGAGATGGGCGTGTTCTCGAGCGGTGTAGTGGCTGTCATTAGTAGCCACCAAGGGTATGTCCAGAGATTTACTTATCTCAATAGTGTTAGTGTTGATTGTAGGAAGGTCAGGAATCTGATCATGCTGTTGGATTTCCATAAAAAACCGATCCCCAAAAACCTCTTTGAGCCAACCTGCTCTTTGTTTAGCCTTCAGAAGATTGCCGTCAGTGATATCCCTGGATATTTTTGAGTTGGGACATCCTGAGAGGACTATTAATCCTTCGTTATATTTTGCTAAAAGGGCGTCATCAATTCGTGGCCTATAGTAGAAACCTTCCATATGGGCAATGGATACTAATTTGAGGAGATTTTTGTAACCTGTGTTGTTGTGAGCTAGCACTGTGAGATGGTAAGGCCTTTTTTCTGAACTATCTTTTATCAATCGGCTATTTCTTGCCTCATACATCTCACATCCTATAATTGGATTAATCCCTTTGGCCTTTGCTGCAGAATAAAAATCAACTGCTCCGTAAAGAACGCCGTGGTCTGTGATGGCCAGAGATGACATGTTGTGACGTTCAGCCGCTTCCATTAAATCTGTGATGCGGCTTATACCATCCAATAAGCTGTATTCTGTATGAACGTGTAGATGTGTGAACATATTCTATGTGTACAAAAAATATTATATTGGCGTTCAACGGTCAAGGGGATAAAGAGTTAAATTTGGAAATACTGCTATTAACGGGACAGATATACCTCAACCTCTATTTTTTAGGCTGACTTTGTTTGACTATGTTAACTGGTGGCAAAAAGGTGGAATGACATGGAAGAATCAGGTTTTATAAAGTGCCTTTGTATCACGGAAAATCCGTTTAATGGTAACGGTAGACTTTATAAAGAAAATCAGGTTTACTGAGGATGGAATATAGTGGATTAAGGTGTTCACCTAATCCAGCAATCTTTATGAATGTTTGAGGCGGATCACCCTACAATGATCTACTGACCGACTTGCCAATGTAGCTCTTGAACTCAACTTGGAGGAATTTCGATGGCATGGAACGAGTTGACGGTAATTGATATGGATTCTCATATACAGGAACGGCCTCACGAGATGTACGAGGGGAATATAGATAAGAACTATTATCACGACTTCCAAAGATTAAAAACAGCATTAGTTGAAAGCATAGAGAAGGGAAATAGAGGAGCTATTGCTGCTAGTAGGCACGCTATACTCGCCCCGGTTGTCTCCGATAGTGCTCTGGGAGTCATGGATAGTTTTGGGCTTATTGATCGCGAGTTTATATTGGAGCACAAATCTCAAGGCCGGAAAAATTTTGGTAGACCTGGTCGAGAAAACCTTTCTGCTATTCGGCCAGAAGCGAGCTGGGATATTAAAATCAGACTTGAAGATATGGATGCCTCGTTAGTTGATGTCGACGTTCTATACCCCACACACGTATCCAGTTATTGTGCTTTAACCGATGTAGGATTCGAAAATGCTTTGTATAGGGCCTATCACAGGTGGGTTAGTGATTTTTGTTCCCAGGCACCAGATAGGTTGAAATGGACCTTGGTAGCCAATATGAGAGACTCACGCTCGGCGGTTAACGAGATTAAGTATTGGGAAAAGGATCCATCTCTAGTTGGAATCTATATGTCGCCTCAAGGTCCCAACAATATGTTATTGGATGATGTTGGTCTACATCCCATTTATGCGGAAGCTCAAGAACAGGATTTGGCTATATTGGTACACGGGGGCACTGCAAGACCTCCATACAGTCCTGGGACATTTGACCTAAGGGGGGCATGGTTTTTGCAGCATGGACTTGGGAACCCCTGGGCGGGCATGGCGGCCCTTGGTGCTATTATTGGAGGCGGCATATTAGAAAAATTCAAAACTTTGAAGATAGGTTTACTTGAAACATCTTCGGGATGGTTACCATCAATAATTGAACGATTTGACGCCCATTACCAGTTATCTCCTGGCCATGTGCCTAATTTAAAAAGGACACCTAGCGAGGTAATTCAGGAAGGAAGGTATTTCCATGGAATTGATACATGGGAGAAAACTTTGGAGTCAACTGTTGCTTCGTTGGGAGAGGATTTACTTCTCTTCTCTACAGACTGGCCTCATGGTGACACGGCTTGGCCAACCGGCGTTGAACAAGTTTGTGAATGGCCAAATCTAACTTACAGTGCTAAAGGTAAGATACTCGGCAAAAACGCCTTACGCCTTTGCCCTAGGATTCTGGGATGATATTAATGGCATCGAGGAACGTTTCTGAATCTATAACAGTGGCAATACGAGGTAATACGTGGGTAAGAGCTGCATCATTTGCAAGCTCATCTCTATCTGCACACCCGTCTTTAAGTATGATTATGTTATAGTCCATGTCTATTGCGTGTCTTGCTGTTGATTCCACGACGCCAACTGAACTTACACCGCATAATACCAGAGTTTGTATGGATAGACCTCTCAAAATCTGCTCCAGATCACTTCCAGTGAATCCGCTCATACGCTTTTTTGTAACAATTAGATCTCCTGGAAGCGGGGAAAGTTCTATGCATATGGCGGCTTCCTGAGAACCTATAATCATACGTCGGGATTCCTTTACGGATGTGAACCATCCCTTTTCTCCGATTTCCTGGTGGCCATCTCTAAATCCGATTACTACGTAAATTATCGGTATGCCTGAATTACGAGCAGCTATCCTTGTTTGTTGAAGACTAGTCATCAGAGCGCTTCTCTGGTCTGGATTTAGGGCCCCGACAATGCCTTCTTGACAATCCATTAGGAGTAGCGCTGTTGATGCGGTATCTAAATTAAGTTTTGACATCGCTTTTCACCTTGGTCCACACTACGGCTGTTAATTTCTAGTTGATGGCAGTATGCTCTTGCGCGGTAAATGCTGTCAATAAGAAGGCTTATGTTCGGACTTGAAGTCAAAAAGGGAGTAACATGAAAATTGTAGACTCACATTGTCACGCTGGGATCAGTTGGTTCGAACCCATAGAGATGATTGTTTATCAGATGGATCAAAATAAAGTAGACCATGCGGTTCTTATTCAACATAGAGGGATGTACGATTCAACATATTTATTGAGATGTATGAGCCAATATCCGGGCCGATTTAGGGTTATAGCTATTGTTGATACTTCCAGGGATGATGCACCGCAAAATCTAGAACTATCAGCTTCCTTGGGTGTTGCTGGTATAAGATTGAATCCTACCGAAAAATCTAAGGATCATGATCAACTATCTTTCTGGAAACAGATAGAGAGCCTAGGATTGGTAGTTAGTTCACTAGGTGCGGTTGAAGAGTTTGCATCTAAAGAGTTTTTTAGACTGGTTTCTTTGGTGCCGGATCTCACTATAGTCGTTGAACATCTGGCTGGGGTAAATGCTCATGATAAGGACTCCTTGGAGGTTTATCGGCAAGCTCTGGAGCTTGCCCAATATCCAAACGTAAGAATCAAAGTAGGAGGACTCGGAGAAATATGTGAACGGCCAAGTCGTTTAATGAATCAGTTCTCCATAGTCGATAATTCAGGAGTTATAGAGATGGCACTAGACGCTTTTGGAATAGAACGCATGATGTGGGGTAGCGACTATCCGCCTGTGAGTAATCGAGAAGGTTATAGAAATGCGTTAGACGGGATAAAGAGACATCCAGCTTTTAAAACCGACGAGGAACGAGAATGGATAATGGGTAAGACGGCTATTGAAACGTTTAATTTCTAAAATTGTTCGGATCCAATTCTGAAGTGTTCTGTGGATCCAAGGAGTTTAAACTGTTGTTATGAAACGGCCGGCCACTTATAAAAACTGTCTTGATAGATTATTGACTCTATTAGACTTCGAGAAGTTTTCCGGTCCCAGAGGACCCAGAGTCAAATTCAATTTATCAAGAATGTATGCGTTGCTTAGCGTCTTAGGCGACCCACATAAAAATGGCAGAGTGATACATGTGGCGGGATCGAAAGGGAAGGGAAGTGTTACAGCTATGGTCAGTTCCATATTATGTTCAAATGGTTACCAAGTAGGCATGTTTAGCTCACCACATATACATACCTTTAGGGAACGAATAAGAATAAACGGAAAGCCGATAAGCAAAGAAGTATTCGTTGATTTAGTCGAAAAAGTTTGGCCGATGATCCAGGAGATTGGTAGTCGAACAAGTTTCGGGGCAGTCACTCTGTTTGAAACCTTGACAGCGATGGCTTTTGTTCATTTCAAGGAGTCCAAAACAGACTTTCAGGTTGTAGAAGTGGGATTAGGTGGGAAATTGGATTCCACAAACGTCGTAGATCCAATGGTTACGGTAATCACGCCCATAAGTTTTGATCATATGCATATTCTTGGTGATACCCTTACGGATATAGCAAGAGAAAAAGCTGGGATAATTAAAAAAGGGGTTCCTGTTATTGTTGCACCGCAATCGAGTGAGCCTATGGAGGTTATACGAAACGTTGCAAGGACTAAAGATGCCCCAATGTTGGAGGTAGAGTCCGATTTTGAATGGCTTTTAAACAATAGAGATCTAAAAAAACAATCCGTTAGGATTCAAACCATATACAAAACGTATTTCGTGAACCTGTCATTGTTGGGGAACTATCAAATTGCTAACGCAGCGACCGCGATTGGCGTAGTAGAACGACTTCAGAGTCTTGGTCATGGCATTTCTAGTGATGCAATATCGCAAGGATTGGAAAACGTAGTTTGGCCGTGCCGAATGGAAGTTTTACAGGACAGTCCGATATTAGTGGTTGATGGGGCACATAATCCACAATCCATTAGGAGTGTGATGGCTAGTTTACCAACCTACTTCGATTTTAATAAACTAGTAGTGATTTTTGGGACTTCTAGAGATAAGGATCTGGAGGAAATGATCAAGGAGATTTCTCTTGTGCGTCCTACAGTTGTGGTAGTCAAATCAAGGCATCCTAGAGCTGCTGATCCGGACATTTTGTTTAAAAACTTTCAGAATTATCAAATTTCTGTAAGCACTAACAAATCGATAGCCGATGCAATTGAGTATGGGCTCGACGCAGCAGGCGACCGAGGTTTGGTTTTGGTCACGGGTTCTCTTTTTGTTGCTGCTGAAGTTAGGGAAATTGTTTTAGATATAGATCCGGAGTTATATTTTTAGTTTCATTTGTTATTGTACAGTGTGATCATAGTAAGGTGAAAATGGAAAGGGAAAAGATTGTGATAACGGGTGTAGGAGGATTTACTCCTTTAGGTAACTCTCCAGAAGAGTTTTGGAGCGGACTTATAGCTGGAAAGTCTGGAATTGGCCCGATGACTCTTTGTGATCCATCCGATTATCCTTGCCAGATTGCCGGAGAGGTAAACAAATTTGATCCGGGTCAATATCTGCATATAAAAGAAACCAAACGAATGGCAAGGTTTTCACAGTTAGCTGTGTCTGCAGCTATTCAAGCCATAGATATGTCAGAATTAATCGTGACTCCTGGGGAATCCAATAGAATGGGCGTCATCTTAGGTAACGGAAACGGTGGGTTCCCTACTACTGAATCTGGGGTAAGGACTATGATTGAAAAGGGAGGCATGAAAGTATCGCCATTTTTCATGCCAATGATATTGCCGAACATGGCGGCATCTAATGTCAGCCGCATTCTTGGCATCAAAGGATATAATTCCACGGTTGTAACGGCCTGTTCTGCCTCAAACCAAGCTATGGGAGAGGCTTTGGAAGTATTGAGAAGGGGAGTTGCTGATGTGATGATAACTGGAGGGACGGAAGCTGGTATTAGTCATCTCGGGCTTTCGGGCTTTTGTTCTATGAGAGCTCTAACTACTAATAATAGCAATCCTGAAGAAGCGAGCCGTCCGTTTGATGCCAAAAGGGACGGATTCGTCCCTGCAGAAGGAGCGGCGATTCTTGTTTTAGAGACTGAGAAACATGCTATTGATAGAGGTGCAAGGATCCTTTGTGAATTAGCAGGTTTTGGATCTACGTCGGATGCTTTCCATCCTGTTCATCCTGAGGATAACGGGGATGGCGCTATGCGAGCGATGAAACAAGCTTTGGGGGATGCTGGGATTACAGTTGACGATGTGGATTACATAAATGCTCATGGCACATCTACCCAAATTAACGATGCGGTAGAAACTACTGCAATAAAGCGCTTATTTGGGAAGAGGGCCTACAATATCCCTGTGAGCTCAACTAAATCCATGATCGGTCATTCCTTAGGGGCCTCAGGAGCTCTGGAGGCCATACCATGTATTTATTCTATTGTGGAAAATATTGTTCATCCAACTATTAATTATCAATTTGCAGATCCCAAGTGTGACTTGGATTACGTTCCGAACCGTGCTAGAGAAATGAATGTAGAGGTTGTGCTATCGAACAGCTTTGGTTTTGGTGGCCAGAATGCCTGTATTGTGTTTAAGCGCTATCCGTAGAAAAACTCGATTGGGGTATGATATCGGCTAGAACTCTTTGTAAAGCCATGGTATGGCTGCAGAGTCCTTGAAGAGAGAAATAGTAACAATCGCAGGTCCAAACATCTTCTTTTAACGAAATCAGATGAGAGCTATGATCTCCCTTTATTGTGGCTGAAAAAGATTGCATGCAAATTCTATCTTTTTCCTCCGCATAAAGACGGGCTTTTTCTATTTTGTTTATGACACTTGAATGCATAAGCTCTCCTTGGAGGTGGATGATTTATTATTCGAATACTAACCTTGAAAGCGGATTTGGTCAAACCAAAAATAGTACAAATAGTTCTCCTTACTCCTTGTCCAAAATAGAACGTGGAACTACACTAAGTGCTGAGATTAAGATTATGGAAAGAGCTAAGGAAATTAGGGAAGGATTCCTGAGATTTTTTGAGAACCGGGAGCATACTCGGATTCCTTCTTCATCGCTTATTCCTTCAGGTGACCCTACTCTACTTTTTACTAGCGCAGGAATGGTTCCGTTCAAACCATTCTTTCTCGGTGAGCAGAAGCCTCCAGCAACAAGAATGACTTCTTGTCAAAAATGTTTTCGTACCACTGACATTGATGAAGTAGGGGATAGCCATCACGCGACCTTTTTCGAAATGTTGGGCAATTTTAGTTTTGGAGATTACTTTAAAGATGAGGCCATAACTTGGGCCTGGGAGTTTACCACTTCTAAAAAAGAAGGACTAGGGTTATCAAAGGACCGTCTACATGTAACAATTTATGCCGATGATCAACAATCTTTTGAATTGTGGAATTCAAAAATAGGATTAGCATTAAACCGAATACATAGATATGGGGCAAATGAGAATTGGTGGGGCCCGGCTGGATTGGAAGGACCATCAGGGCCCTGTAGTGAGATTCATTATGATTTTGGGGTAAAAAATGGTTGCGGCCAGCCTATCAGGAGATCTGATGTTGGAGATGGATGCCATCCAAACCATGAGTGTGATCGTTTTGTAGAATTGTGGAATATTGTCTTTATGGAGTATTACCAAAAACAAAACGGTGATATTTCCAAATTGCCTGTGCCAAGCGTAGATACTGGCATGGGGCTCGAAAGAGCCACGGCTATAGCTCAAGGGTTAGCTAGCGTTTACGAAACCGATTTATTCGAGCCCATCATGTCAAAAGCTTCACACGTGTCTGGAAAGGATTATGGTCTAAATGAAGAAACTAATTATGCGTTGCGAGTAATTAGTGAACACAGTAGGTCCGCATCATTTTTGATAGCAGACGGAGTTGTTCCTAGTAACGAAGGGAGAGGTTATGTCCTTAGGCGAATTATTCGCAGGGCCATTAGATATGGTAGACGATTAGGATTGACAGAATCCTTTCTGGCGGAAACAGCCGATGTGGCGATTGAAAATTACAGTAATGTCTATCCTGATCTCTTGTCCAATCGGGAGTATATTCTTAAATTGATTGACCAAGAGGAAGCCAGGTTTATAGAAAGTTTGAAATTAGGAATACCAAAAATTGAGGAACTGATTTATAACCTTCAAGACAAGGACGATGAAAGCAGGTTAACTGCTCTTGGTAGCGGTGCTGCGGAACTGTATGACACATTTGGTATTCCTCCTGAGGTTGTTGTGGATTTTGCGCACAGTACGGGTGTGGACATGTCGGGTGTAGGGTTATTTGACTCGGCCTTTCAAGATGGTATGGAACAACGTCGTGATAAAGGGAGGAAAGCTCACGTTCATGCTAATAGCATGGTAATTGATAGATTGTACGAAGATTTAAACGTGGAAAACGTAGAATTTGTTGGGTACGAAGTTATAGAGAATAAAACGGAAATATTAGGACTTATCCTCGATGGACGGTCAGTCAAGAGTGTAGGTAGTAAACAACGGGTAGAGATGATTTTGCTGGCTACTCCATTTTACCCAGAAGGGGGAGGTCAGGTTGGAGATAGAGGGTACATAAAGGGCCGTGAGGGGATATTTCAAGTAGAAGATACGCAAAGTCCTACCGCTGGCTTGATTGTACATAAAGGACTTGTGTCTCGTGGGAATTTGTCACTTGGTGAAGAAGTAGAGGCAGTTGTTGATGGAACCATTCGTTCTGATACCGCAAGGAATCATAGTGGGACACACTTAATTCATTCGGCATTGAGAAAGGTTGTTGGACCCCATGTTAAACAAGCAGGGTCCTTGGTAATACCCGATAAGCTCAGATTCGACTTCACTCATTTGACATCACTCTCCACGGAAGAATTGAGGAATACACAACTGTTAGTGAACCAAAAAGTTAGAGAAAATTTATTAATATCTTCTAGACGATCGACTTATGTGGAAGCTATAAATAATGGCGCCCTAGCATTTTTTGGAGATAAGTACGGGTCTGAAGTTAGAGTTGTGTCGATGGGAGCCCGTCTGGGATCTTCCACCCCATTTAGCGTTGAACTTTGTGGTGGTACACACGTTAACGCAACTGGGGAGATTGGTCCATTGTTCATACTAGGTGAATCTGGCATCGGTGGAGGTACACGGAGAATAGAAGCTGTATCTGGGCGTAAGGCGGAAGATCTTTTTCAAGAACGATCAAACTTGTTATTCAACGTGGCGACTAGATTGGATACGCCTATGTCAGATTTGGAAGATCGATTGGAATCATTTATTGATGAAGCTGTTGGTCTAAGAAAGAGACTAAGGGTACTCGAACAGGCATCACATATATCGGAAGCCCAGGCACTTTTGGCCAGGGTAACCATTATCAAGGAGGTCAATGTGATTTCTGCGGTGGTCCCCGATCAAGACATCAAAGGATTGCGGGAGATAGGGGACTGGTTAAAGGGACAACTTTCGAGTGTTCTGCTGGTTTTAGCTATTATCAAAGATGGGAATCCAATTGTATTATCTATGGTTACTCCGGATTTAGTAAACAGGGGTTTCCATGCTGGTAGGATAGTACAAGAGTTGTCAAAGATTTTGGGTGGAGGTGGCGGAGGAAGCCCTGAAATGGCTCAGGCAGGTGGCAAAAGACGCGACAAACTAGGTGAAGCCATGGATAAAGTAAGTGACATCGTAACAAGAGAGGTGACTCACTGAGGATATTGGCCTTGGACGTAGGCGATAGACGTATTGGAATGGCGCTAAGTGATGCTATGGAAGTGATTGCCACTCCATTAGACCATCTTGAACGAAAAAGCGATAATTTGGCTGTTAAGGCTATTGTTCAAGTCATTTATGATCTCAATGTTGAGCTATTGTTGATAGGGATTCCGTTGGATCAAGACGGATATGTCAGTAGGCAAGGGGAAAAGATCAGATCCTTTCAAAGTCAGTTAAAAGAAAGCATAAAGATCCCAATACTGTATTGGGATGAGGGATTCTCAACGCAAGATGCTGAAGCCTTATTGTACGCATCGGGCAAGTTCAGAATTAAAGATAAAGGGATAATTGATTCTGCTGCGGCTGCGGTTATTCTTCAGTCGTATATGAATAGAGTGAAATGAAAGTATGACAAAACGGTTGGGTATAATAGGTTGCCCTATAAGCCATAGTCTGTCTCCCATGATTCATCAATCGGCTTTTGCTCATTATGAATGGGACGATGTTCTATATGAATCATGGGAAATTAGCCCAGAGCTATTGGGTAAATTTGTTTCCGAATGTCGTTTGCCAGATGCTGGAATTATAGGATTTAATGTCACAGTTCCACATAAAGAACGTGTAATACAATTTTTAGATAGCTTGGCGCCAGAGGCACGATTATCAGGAGCTGTAAATACCGTAGTCAACCGTAATGGGAAATTGATCGGTTACAATACAGATGGGCCTGGTTTCATGCGGAGTTTAATGATGACAGGATTTGATCCTAAATCAAAAAAGATTGTCATCTTAGGAGCAGGTGGGGCAGCTAGAGGAATAGCTTTCTCTTTGGCATCCGGAGGAGTATCTTCAATAACAATAGCAAATAGAAACATTGAGCGAGCTTCAAGATTGAGCAGTGATTTGAATCGAGAATTTCCTGATTTGAGCGATGTATGTAGTTTGAGTTCTTACGACGTGTGGTCGGCATGTGAGCGCAAGGTGGATCTTATGGTGCAGGCCACCTCTATGGGCATGCTTAATGGTCCTAATCAATTGGATAGCCCTGTAGCGTTTGCAAATATTTTTAGCCCTGCTTTGGCGTATGAGCTAGTGTATAATCCCTTGACGACACCTTTTATAAAAGAAGCAGACAAAGCAGGGGTAGCTGTGATTAGCGGTCTACATATGCTCGTGTTCCAGGGAGCAATTGCGTTTGAGTTATGGTTTAAAAAAACTGCACCTATAGATGTAATGATGCAATCTGCCAAGGAATCCTTAGGAATAGGACCTTAAAAGGAGAAAATTGTGTTTAACAGGATACGGTTTCTTACAGCTGGAGAATCGCATGGACAAAGCTTGACAGTATTGTTGGACGGATTACCAGCGGGATTGTCTTTATCCGAGTCCTATATAGGTCAGCAGATGTCTCGTAGGCAGGGAGGTTATGGAAGAGGAGGGAGACAGCTAATCGAAAAGGACTGGGCATCAATCACAAGTGGTGTTAGACATGGTTTTACACTTGGTAGCCCTATATCTATGTCGATTGAGAACAAAGATTGGGTCAATTGGACTAAGGTGATGAGCATTTCAAAAGTTGACGAAGAGATCAAGAGAGTAACCCGACTTAGGCCTGGTCACGCCGATCTCCCAGGTACTATGAAATATGGATATGATGACGTGAGAAACGTGCTCGAGCGGGCCAGTGCTAGGGAAACTGCTGCCAGGGTTGCCGCTGGAGCAGTAGCAAGACGCTTATTGGAACATTTTGGGGTAGAAATTAACAGTCATTCGTTGTCAATAGGAGGGATATGGGCATGTGTTTCTGGGCCAATTGATTGGGCGATAGTAGAGGAATCGCCTGTCCGATGTGTTGACGAGAAGGCCGGGAAACAAATGATGAGGGTTATAGATGAGGCAAAGGAGGCAGGAGATACAGTAGGTGGGGTCGTGGAAGTAGTTGCCGCCGGTTTGCCTATAGGGTTAGGCTCTCACGTACAATGGGACCAGAAGATAGATGGCCGTATTGCACAAGCCCTCATGTCTATTCATGCAACCAAAGCCGTATCTATTGGAGATGGTTGGGAATCAGTGGACCGGAAAGGCTCTCAAGTTCACGATGTGATTGAACCAGTAAAGGATCCGGCAAATTCATGGAAAAGGAAAACTAATCGATCGGGCGGTACGGAGGGAGGCATGACAACAGGGTCCTCACTTGTAGCGAGATTTGCTATCAAACCCATATCAACTTTAAAGAATCCTCTTCCGTCTGTAGACCTGGATTCTGGAGAGGTGGTGCAGGCACATTATGAGAGGTCTGATGTGTGTCAAGTGCCCCCAGCTGGAGTGATAGGAGAGGCAATGATTTCGCTGGTGTTAGCAGACGCGTTTTTGGAAAAATTCGGTGGAGATAGCATTGCTGAAATATCAAGGAATTTCGAAGGATATCAGAAAACTGTACGGCCTCGTAACATGTAATTCACTATTTATAGGAATTATGAAATTTATTTCAAAGGTCATTGGAGTGTCATGTCGCAACCACAGAATGTTATAGCTTTAGTTTACGATTATGATAAAACTTTGAGTCCCTTCCATATGCAGGAGGACGTTATATTTGAAAAAATAGGCGTCAATTCCAAGGAGTTTTGGGGTAGGGTCGACCGTCTCACTTCTGATAAGACATACGAAAGCGATTTAGCTTGGATACGGCTTCTTTTAGATAATCTTTTCTTCAGAAATCTGTCCAATAGCGACTTGTCTAAAATGGGGAAAGAACTCAACTTTTTCCCGGGTATACCAAAAATATTTGAAGAATTGGATAGTATATTATCCGATGAAAAATTTGTTCGGCATGGAATTACTTTGGAGCATTACATTGTCACATCCGGTTTGCAAGCAGTATTGGCTGGCAGTGATCTTGCGAAATATGTAAAGCGTATTTTCGGGTGTGAATTCGATGAAGACGGTCAGGGAAAGGTTTACTGGCCAAAACGTGTGATAAGTCACACTGCTAAGACTCAATATCTGTTTCGTATAACCAAGGGGTTTGAATATATGAATTTTGAAAAGGATGTTAATGATCACGTCCCAGAAATTGAGCGACGAATACCGTTCAGGAACATGTTGTATATTGGGGATGGCCCAACTGATGTTCCCTGTTTCTCGGTAATTACTAGTAGGGGAGGCAAAGCTCTCGCTGTGTATGATGCTAACAGCAAACATTCTTTCGAAACATGTATGTCACTTAGGGCTGCCCAAAGGGTTAACGAAATTGCTGAAGCTGACTACAGGCGGGGCACACATCTGCGTCGTATAATCGAATATATGGTTTACGGGATGGCCGAACAGATTGTTGTACATCAAGAGATGGAGCATGATAGCCGAGTAATACATGCTCCCAAGCATGGTTAGTTTGAAGAAAAATATAATTTTGACGGGTTTTTCTGGGACTGGTAAAACAGCTGTGGGGGCCATTGTCGCCCAAATTTTAGGTTGGAAGTTTGTTGATACCGACAACTACATTTCCAGGTTGACCGGGAAGACTATACTAAAAATATTTTCAGAAGATGGTGAGAATGAGTTCCGAGAGTTAGAAAGGAAGGCTTTGTTAACAATTTGCTCTAGGGAAAATCAAGTAATAGCTACTGGAGGCGGGGCTGTTCTTGAGCATTCAAATCAGGAGCTTTTATTAACGAAAGGGTTAGTGGTTACATTAGAAGCGCGAGCAGAAACCATACTTGTTCGGTTGAATGCTCAAGAACAGCGAAATTATGAGGAAAGAAGACCGCTGTTAGGAACGGGAGACAAGTTAAACAGGATTCGAGAGCTAAAAGCAAAGCGTCAAATTCATTATGATGCGTCAGATACCGTAATACATACGGATCTTTTGACAGCTGAACAGACAGCAGCTGGAGTCATTAATGCTTGGAAATCCTTTGCTATAAAAACTAACAAGTTGGACGGATTTGGGGATTCTATAGCTGCGATAGTAGAACACGAGGCTGGTGCCTATCCAGTGAAAGTTGAGTGGGGATTATTAGGAAGACTGGGCGAATCACTCATTAACTTTGGTATAGAAGGTCCAGTTTACATAATCAGTGATGATCAGGTATTTCACCTTTATGGCAGGAAGATCCAGCGAGTTTTGCATGATGCTGGGATTGAGGCACATAGTTTTATATTCAAAGCAGGGGAGCAGTCTAAAACTTTAGCAACAGCCGAATCAATTTATAAATGGCTTATAGAAAGGCGAGCAGAGAGAAACCACGCTATCCTGGCTGTGGGTGGAGGAGTCGCCGGGGATTTAGGTGGGTTTGTAGCCGCTACTTTTCTCCGGGGTATTCCTTTCATACAAGTTCCCACCAGCATGGCAGCAATGGTCGATGCGTCCATTGGGGGAAAAGTGGCAGTGAATGTTCCGGAAGGTAAAAATATGATAGGGTCATTTTATCAGCCAAAGATGGTCCTTGCCGACCCAGAGACACTTTCGACATTGGATAATAGATGCCTTTCTGAAGGTTGGGCAGAGGCAATAAAACATGGCTTCATACGGGACCAAAACTTAGTTGAAATTTTTGAATACAACGCTGAGGCATTGGGTTCGTTGGATCCAGATATTTCTACAGCAGTTATTCGGAGAAGCATACAGATAAAAGCCGATGTCGTTTCAAACGATGAAAAAGAAAAACTAGGTATAAGAATATTGTTAAATTATGGACACACCGTAGGCCATGCCCTGGAGGTAGCTAGTAGCTATGGGAAATACCTACATGGAGAAGGAGTGTCTATTGGTATGATGGCTGCCGCCGAGATAAGCTGTAAAATGGGTATGATTCACAAAGATGTTGTAGGGCGCCAGGAGCATATTTTACGTCAATTTAATTTGCCTACTGTTGCACGACAGGTAAATCTCTCTACATTAACTAGAGCAATGGAATTGGACAAGAAGACTGAAAAAGGATCCGTCAGGTGGGTGCTCTTGCGTGAGGTAGGGCACGCCGTATCCACTAGAGACGTTCCTAAAGCGGTTGTTAACGAGGTTCTCTCTCTAATTACCGATAACTCTTGATAATCTCGAAACCGAGATTAACGTCTGCCTAATTAGTTTAGCCGTATACTCGCTCAATCAAATAGTGGATAGTCCCTTTAGGAGCTGAAATTTCGACTTCCTCGCCTTGTTTTTTGTTTATTAGAGCCTTTCCCACTGGTGATTCGCTGGAAAGTTTACCTTCACTAGGGCTAGCTTCTCTGGGGTGCACTATAAGGTAGCTTCTAAGCTTTCCATTGGAAGCATCCTTCAATCTAACCTTCTTACCCATTGTAATTCTAACCTGTCCCTTTCCGCCTTTTTCTCCTACGACTGCGACGTTTAGGATGGACTCTAATTCTCTAATCTTCGACTCAACGAATCCCTGTCTTTCTTTCGCAGCGTCTAGGGGTGCATTCTCTCGAAAATCCTTATCTTCCATAGCGCGACCAATGTCGTCTACTATTTTGATCCGTTCTATCTTCAACAGCTCGAGTTCGCTAGTCAGCTGATTAAATCCGTCTTGTGTTAGATACACTGGCTCTATTCCGCTCGCAGTGCCGGAGCTTCTTTTGCCCTTTCCCTTTGGAATCCGAATATGCGGGGCTAAACTTAGTTCAATAAGTTCCTTGCGCTTAAGATATACAAGAAGCGCTTTGACTGGAGCTAGCTTTTTTGCGGGATCTCCCCCTCTTCTACCTATCCATTCTGCGTAAGACGCTACGGTTTGAGGTGTTAGGGATGCAATTTTTGTAGTCGTTCCACACCATTGCACAAACCTGCGTAAATCTTGGTAGAGTTCTCGGGTTTGGCCTTGCTTCAATCCATCGATATAAAGACTGTAGGCTTCATTTAGGTCTAGACTGGTTTCTGTTGGAATTGGCAATAGCCCTCCCATCGTAAATCTGTTAGTTTATAGTTCGGAGATAATCTTGTATGAAATATAGATTTAGACCGATAACGGGTTCTAAGCATAGCAGGAAGATAGCCCTTAGAAAAGTCCCCGCATCGAAGCAGTTGCTTTGTATTGTGGTTGGTATCCAGTTATATGGTGATTAAAATAGCTTGGATTAATGTGGGAAATGGCTTTGGAATTCAGGATATATCCCCACTGTTGGAGAAACATACTGATGAATCTGTATTGGTTGAACGGTTTCTTCCTGGATTATCTGATATCAGTGGCATAATTATAACTGGGGATGCACCGGATTTAGTAGAACCAACCTCGATTTGGGAGTCGGATGCAATTAGTTTTGTGAAAACATGTTTGTCTACTAATATGCCGGTTCTCGCTACTGGATATGGCATGGGATTTCTAAACCTCTGCTTTGGTGGAGGGCATTTAAGCCTCGTTGGAAATCACAGTGAAGAATCAATGAATTATAGTCACAGAGTTTACGTTTCACCTGGCAGTAAGTCAGCTGCTATATTAGGAATAGGCGGCTTTTTCTCTCTTAATAGCCGCCATAAGTTGGGACTCAAAGAACCTAAACGATCAACTCGATTATTAGCTGCAGCCTATTCGGTTGATGAGGGAATTATTGAGGGTATTGAAAGTACTGAGCATTCATGGGTTATAGGATTTCAGGCGAATTTAGAATCGTGTGATGAAAATCCCAAGGCGTTTGGCAATATTTTTATTGGTTTCGTTGAGAGGGTCGTGAATTTTCACAAACTCCGTCATAAAAGTTAGCGATTTCATACTAATGAGTTGGAGTCAAACGTCAAAACGTGTTAGAATTAAGGTTCCGGCCCCCCCAATATATTGGGACTGTGGCCTGCAGTTGATCTATATTTAGTAGAAATGAGGTCGATTTAGAATATGGTTACGATTCCTGACGACCAAATCCAGAACATACGTATAGATGATGAGATGAGAAACTCTTACCTCAGTTACGCTATGAGCGTAATTGTGGCTAGAGCTCTGCCGGATGTGAGGGACGGATTGAAACCGGTGCAGCGTAGAATACTCTACGCGATGAGAGAACTTAGCCTGAGTCCGAACAATGCACACAAAAAATGTGCCAGGATAGTCGGTGAAGTTCTCGGTAAATATCATCCGCACGGAGATTCACCGGTATATGAAGCGCTGGTGAGGATGGCGCAGGATTTTTCGTTGCACTATCCATTGGTAGATGGTCAGGGCAATTTTGGAAGTGTTGACGACGATCCGCCCGCCGCCATGCGTTACACGGAAGCTCGACTGACTCAAATTGCTATGGAATTGTTGGCTGATATAGATCAGAACACGGTAGAGTTTGTCGAGAACTTCGACGGTTCTTTGAAAGAACCAACAGTCCTTCCGGGAAAAATTCCCAATTTGTTGTTAAATGGCGCTTCTGGCATTGCTGTAGGAATGGCCACTAATATTCCACCTCATAACTTGGGCGAGATATGTAGTGCCGTTTGCTATTTGATTGATAATCCTAATGCATTTGTAGAAGATCTAATGAAGTTCGTGAAAGCACCAGATTTTCCTACAGGTGCCACAGCGCTCGTCGGGAATGATAGGGAATTTGTCCGGCAAATATATTCTACCGGTAGAGGCAGAGTGGTCGTGAGAGCCACGGCAGATATCGAAGAACTGAAAAGCGGTCGGAGCCAGATTATTGTCTCAGAACTACCATATCAAGTAAATAAAGCAACGTTGGTGGCTCGTATCGCCCAAATGGTAAGAGACAAACGAATTGATGGGATTTCAGATATCCGTGACGAATCTGACAGAACCGGCATGAGGGTTGTCATAGAGCTGAAAAGAGACGCTATGGGTCAAATGGTGGTTAATAGTCTATACAAGCATACCTCCATGCAATCGTCCTTTAGTGTAAACATGCTCGCGTTGGTCGATGGCCAACCTCAGGTTCTTAACCTGAAGCGAGTTCTACAACTTTTTATTGATTACCGGAAAACTGTGGTTATCCGAAGAGCTGAATTTCAGCTCAAAAAGGCAAAAGATCGTTCTCATATTCTTGAAGGCTTAAGGAAAGCCTTAGAATTCTTGGACGAAGTCATTAAGTTAATTCGCGGCTCAGATGATGTAGAGTCTGCTAGACATGGATTGATTCAAACCTTTGGATTAACAGAAATACAAGCCCAGGCAATTCTGGACATGCAGTTGAGGAGACTAGCAGCTCTCGAACGGAAGAAACTCGAAGAGGAATATCAAGATCTTAGTAAAACTATAGAAGAACTAGAATCTTTACTGGGCGATACGACAAAGATTTTAGATGTCGTAAAAGAAGAAACTCTTGAGTTAAAGAAGCAATATAGAGGCACTAGACTTACTAAGATAATAAAAGAAGAACCTAGAGACCTTTCGCCTGAAGATTTAATTTCCCCTCAAGATATGGTCGTAACTATAAGCCGTAGAGGTTATATAAAGAGGATCTTGCCTTCAACGTATAAGTCTCAACACAGGGGTGGACGAGGGGTTAGAGGCCAAGCCACTCGAGATGATGACGCACTTCATCACCTTCTTTACGCGAACACTCATGACACTATACTTTTGTTTACTAACAGAGGTAGGGTCTACAAAGTCAGATGCTTTGAGATTCATCAAGATAGTTCTAGGACCACAAAAGGCGCCTCTCTTAATAATCTAATACCCTTGGCCGAAAAGGAAGAAGTAAATGCCGTGGTTTCGGTGGCGAACTTAGATCAAGATGGTCTTTTTGTAATGGGTACTAGGTTAGGGGAAGTGAAAAGTCTGAGAATCAGGAAGTTGGCTAATATCCGGAGTAACGGCTTGATAGTCATGGATTTAGAAGAAGGGGACGATTTGGTCTCGGTACGTAATTTAGAACCAGATGACGATGTTTTGATAGTCACGTCTAACGGTCGATCCATACGATTTCCAGGAATTCAAATACCTGTACGTTCTAGAACTGCGGGCGGAGTAAGAGGTATCAAGTTGATTGATGGCGACCATGTGGTAGCCATGGAACCTGTAAATCCTGACGAGCGCCTTTTGGTCGTTACAGAAAATGGCTACGGTAAAGTGGTTACTCTCAAT
Organism: Dehalococcoidia bacterium; assembly: GCA_002712585.1. Classification (GTDB taxonomy): domain Bacteria; phylum Chloroflexota; class Dehalococcoidia; order Lucifugimonadales. The sequence goes on along the minus strand of PAUC01000029.1, from coordinate 8,253 downwards.
AGATACCCGAGACAACGGCGAGCTGGTCAGGGGGTAAGAGTTTTTAAGGTTACCCCCAAAACAGGGAAATTGGCCGACGCTCAATTGATCCGCGAAGGTATAGAGGATGAAGTAATGTTAGTTTCCGCAAGAAGCCAGGTTATTAGGACTAGTATTCAGAGTATTTCCGTACAAGGGAGAAATGCCAGTGGCGTTATTGTCTGGAGACCAGATAGTCGAGACAAAATTGTGTCGGTTGCCTGTTTTTCAAATGTTACTACCCCTAATGAGAAAACTACGGAGTAAATGAGCTACTGATTTTCAGTAGAATTCAATTCCCGGAAATTGCTCTCATAGAAAATTAGTGGCCTATCTGGATTGTCCTCAGTGATAATCTCCTCCACATTGCCCACGTATATTGTGTGATCGCCTTGGAGATGTGCGGCGACAAGGCTGCATCCCAGGAAACCCAGCGATCCCTGAAGACAAGGGATTCCGTTCTTGCTTAGTTCAGATTCTACAATATCGGGTTCGGGTGGTTGCGGGATGGTTTTGGCGAAGTATGAAGACAGTTCTCGTTGTTTAGAGCTTAGAATGTTGACACCAAACTTCCTCTGATCTTTGATAAAATCGTGGGTTTGATTTTGGACATCTACACACACAAGTATGAGGGGGGGACTTAAACTGACGGAGGTAAATGAATTAGCAGTCATGCCGTGGAGTTTCCCGTCGTAGTCTATTGTTGTTATTACGATTACCCCAGTTGCAAATCGCCCAAGAGTCCTTCTGAACTTATCTGCATTTATCACGAGTATTTCTTCACCTTATTGCTGGGTATCTCAAGTATAAGTTAGGTTAGCGACACGCTCAAGTCCATGTTTTAACCCGGAAATAGAGGATGAAAAGGACCTATTTACTCGTATGGGTCTTGCATTAAACAGGAATATTGGTGATCCTATAGTGGTAGCATGCTGTTGCAAGTAGGAGAAAGGATGATAGTTTTCAGAAGTCTACAGTTTGTTCCGGGTAATAGACAGAACATGTTAGACAAGGCGCGTACATTTAAGAGCGATGCTTTGGTATTGGATCTCGAAGATTCGGTTCCAACGAAAGAGAAGGACGTTGCATTATCCATGGTGGTTCCGATGATAAAAACGTTGTCTGATTTGGGACATATCGTTTTTGTAAGAGTGAATTCGTTTAATTCTGGTCGAATTCGGAAAGAATTAGAAGCCGTGGTTTGCAAAGAACTATATGGGATTAGTTTAGGCAAGGTTAATAGCTCTTGGTATGTTACAGAATGTGATAAGTTGCTATCAGGAATCGAAATTAATCAAGGATTAGAAATAAGTAAGGTTAAAGTCATCCCTTGGATTGAAAGTGCAGCGGGAGTACTGAATGTTCGTTCTATTTCAAATGGATCTGATAGGGTTATTGCTTTAGCTTTTGGTGGTGAAGATTTTACTAACGATATGGGTATACGCCGGAGTTATGATGGCAGTGAATTAATGATGCCAAAGTCCATAGTATCCATGGCCGCCAGAGCGGCAGGTATCCAAGCTTTGGATACACCATTTGTCAACTTCAGAGATTTAAATGGTCTTAGGGAAGAATGCAATAGATCGGCTAATTTGGGATTTAAGGGTAAATTCTCTATACACCCGGGGCAATTGGAGGCTATCAATGAGGTGTTTAGACCAAATATTGAGGATGTAGAATATGCACGACGGATAGTAGCTGCATGGAATGAAGCCGTTGCCAAAGGGCTTGGTTCGCTTGATTTAGACGGTGCAATGGTGGATATTCCAGTCGTCAAGAGGGCGGAAGCTTTGCTGCGGTCACTAGAAAACATGGAACAGAGGGAATTGAGTTGAGCATTAACCCTTCGGACAAGATCGTTCTCGAAGGAATGCAGTTCTATGGCTACCATGGTGTTCATGCAGAAGAAAGGGTACTGGGGCAATCTTTTATAGTTGATATAGAAATTGTGTTGGACCTTAGGCCAGCCGGATTATCGGATGATATAGGGGATACGCTTAGCTACTCGGTGGTTTATGCTATAGTCAAAGGTGAGGTTGAAGGCCCATCTAAATCACTCTTAGAGAGTTTGGCAGAAGGAATAGCCCAAAAAGTAATCTCCAACGATATAGTGGTTTCTACCACGGTAAGAGTAAGGAAGGCTAACCCTCCAATAAAAGGGGCTGTCGTATCAACGGTAGGAATTGAAATATATCGAACGAAAAACTGCGATTACTGATTTACCAACAAAAACCGGTTGTACTTAGTCTATCCTGTCTCAATCCAAATTTGATCAAACTATTGCGTCCCTCAAAATCTCCACCAAATGTCTTGGTTGTCTAAGTGTGCCGTGTTCTATTTGCTGTCTACAAGAGATGCCCATGACAGCTATTTCCCAATCCTGATCTTTTTTGATTATGCTTGGAAATAACCGGTCGTTTCCTATTGCCATAGATATATCGTAGTGTTCTTTTTCAAACCCAAAGGAACCAGCCATACCACAACAACCTGCGTCAATTAGTTCAACGGTGAAATTCTTAGGTAGACTTAATGCTCGGATAGATGACTCGACTCCACTGCTGGCTTTTTGATGGCAATGACCATGAAATTGAATTTGTTTATGCATGTCGGAAAATGTTAGGGGGAAATTTCCGGAGTCGTTTAAATCGAGTATGAATTGATCTATTAGTACAGAGTTTTTAGCTATCAACCTTGAATTAGCGTCTTGTAACAAATCCGGATATTCATCTGTTAGGGTCAAAAGGCATGATGGTTCACATCCTACTATGGTGGCACCCGATAGCACATAGGGAATTAATGAATCCACGTTAGCGCGCGCGTTTGCGCGAGCTTCTTCAAGTAGTCCTTTAGAGATCATTGGACGGCCGCAACAGCGTCCGTTTGCCAGAACAACGTTGAATCCGCACTTCTCAAGCAACTCTGTGGTAGCTATGCCGATTTGAGGGAGATTGTAGTTCATAAAGGTATCGTTAAATAGAATTACTGTGCCTCTTTCTCCCGTACTTAATGGGGTGTGCTTTTTGAACCAGTTTGGAAAATTAATTTTGCTAAAGGTGGGGAGCGGACGCTTACGGTGTATTCCCAGTAAAGATTCAAATATATGACGTATTCCGGGAAGTTTAACTGATATATTGGATAAATTAGGAAATATACTTGCCCAGCGACTGACCATGTTGATGTTTGCGAAAAGTCGTGTTCGTAAGCCTGGCGGGTTGATTTTATTGTATTGGTATAGGAATTCATATTTGATTTTGGCCATATCTACACCGGATGGGCATTCCCCTTTGCACCCCTTGCATTCTATACACAGATCTAGGGCGTCATAAAGTCTTTTGTGAGTGATGGTTTTTGGAGTGAGGCCGCCAGATAAAACTGCCCTCAATAAATTTGCTCTTCCCCTGGTAGAGTGCTCCTCTTCTCTCGTTGCTTGAAAAGACGGGCACATTGTCCCGGATCCTTTTCTGCAGTCACCCATACCGTTGCACATCTCAACAGCTCCGGCGAGTCCATCATCTAAGGAGAAATCCAGGAATGTTTCTACGTTTAGGGGAGCATTTCGAATTCCTACCCTGAGGTTATCTATCATAGGAGGCGTATCAATTATTTTGCCAGGGTTCATTAGATTATCGGGGTCAAATGATCGTTTAACGTCTTGGAAGGCTTTGTATAATTTAGGTCCGAACATCTTTTTTGTCCAAACCCCTCTGACTATTCCGTCTCCGTGTTCACCACTGAATGATCCACAAAACTCCTTAACTAAATCTCCGACCTCTTCGGCGATCTTAAACATTGTTTCTAGGCCTTCGCGGGTTTTCAAATTTATCAAAGGCCGGATATGGAGACACCCAACGCTTGCATGACCATAGTAGCCTGCTGTTGTTTTATTGCTTTTTACTATTGAGTCGAAACGTCGGACAAATTCCCCCAGCCTTGAAGGATCTACAGCCGTGTCTTCTACGAATGGGATTGGCTTATTGTTACCACGTATGCTCATTAGCAAACCAAGCCCAGCTTTTCGGATCGACCAGACTTTCTGTTGCTCTATCTTATCCGTGATATTGAGCCACGCATAACCCAATGATTGTCTTTGGAGGTCAACTTTGAAGGAGGTCAATCTTTTTGAGATTTCGGAAGGAGTTTCACCGGAAAATTCCACTATTAATACCGCTTTTGGTTGGCCATCTATGAATTTCATCAATCTTGAGAATGCAGGAGATTGCCTAGTTCGTTCTATAAGCATGCTATCAATCAGCTCCACGGCTGATGGATCATGTTCGAGAATAGGGGTTGTTGCAGCACAAGCTACTGCTAGATCGCTAAAATGCACTATACATAGGCCGGTATATCTTGGTGTTTTGACGAGTTTTACGGTAGCTTCGGTCACCATACAAAGAGTTCCTTCTGACCCAACTACAATGTCTGCCATGTTGGTTGCACTGTTGCCAAGTAATGAATCGAGATTATATCCGCTGATGCGACGAGAGATCTTAGGATAATTGGACTCTATTTCCGTGGAGTTGCTTTGGGCTATGTCTAGCACCTCACGATAAATATTTCCTTCAAAGTCTTGCTTGGACAGCTTCTTTTCTAGTTCTCCTGGACTTAAAGGTCCGAAATTAATTTTTGTAGCGTTGGATAGGACGGCTTCTATCTCTAGGACTTGATCACTGGTCTTTCCATATACTAGGGAATGGGCGCCACAAGAATTATTTCCTATGCCCCCTCCTATACAGGCTCTGTTCGAAGTAGATGGATCAGGTCCGTACCGTACTCTCTTTTCTTCCAATAAATTTCGATTGAGATCATCTAAAACAATTCCAGGTTGAACTCTAGCCCACCGCTCATCATAGTTTACTTCTAACACCCTGTTCATGTATTTGGAGAAGTCCAAAACGAGCGCATGATTTACTGTTTGTCCAGCTAAACTGGTCCCTCCTCCTCGGGGCATGATCGGGATTCCCGCGCTTTTAGCTATCTCCATTGAAGCTAAAACATCATCTGTGTCTCGCGGTAGTACGACCCCGACAGGTTCCATTTGGTAGATGCTCGCATCGGTGCTATAAAGTGTTTTGGAAAATGAGTCAAAGCGTACATCTCCCTGTATAGCCTTTTTAAGGTCTGACTCCAATGCAAAGATATCGTTATGGTTTTTGTCCATTTCCACCTACTTTAGCCCAGTCTAATCTTTTGATCAACGGAAACTAACGCTAATCGATTGGGATTTCCTCTAGGTTTACGATATTACACATATAGAGGTAGGAGTTTGACTGTTTGTTTCTCGACAATTGGCGTGCAAGTCAGTATTTTATATGGGGTAAATGATTTCTGAAGATCTCTATTGTTCATTCTGCGCTCGTCTCTTGGATAAAACGTTGATCCAAGGTGTTGAAAGACCAACGTGTTTGAAATGTAGACGAGTTATATACTATGATCCGAAACTGGCAGTTACGGTAGTAATTGAAGTTAACGATAAAGTTATTATGGTCAAACGAGCTGTGGATCCGGGTAAGGGATTATGGGGTTTTCCAGGCGGATACGTAAATCGCGGAGAACGAGTTGAAGATGGTGCGGCTAGAGAGGTAAATGAAGAAACGGGCCTTATAGTAATAATTGATCGACTTATCGGACTCTTTTCGGAACCAAATGATCCTATTGTATTAGCGGTGTATTCTGGACATAAAGTGGGTGGATGCCTCAATTCCGACAGTATTGAAGTGATGGATGTTGAGGGTTTTAGCTTGAATCATCTCCCTCCGCTCGCTTTTGAACGAGACTTGAGCATACTCGAAACGTGGAAAAAGCGAAAAAGTCTGTAATTGAGTAGGAACCCTTTATTACTTGACTTCTGTTTCCCCGATTTCTTCGAGTGCCTTAATGTAAGATTGGGTGCCTTCTTCTCCTAACCCTTTTTGACCAAGGATATAGAAAAACTGTCTAGCTATAGAAGATACTGGCATAGGAAGTTCTAGTTCTTCTGATGCCTGATTTATGAGCCTCTGATCTTTAAGCATTAGTTTTACCGTAAATCCGGGATCGAAGTCGCGCTTAATGATCCTAGACCCTAGATTTTCTAGTTGCCACGAATTTGCCGCACCTCCTGTGATAGCCTGAAAGACATTTTCTAAATCTACTCCGGATTTGGACCCGAGCAATAACCCTTCGCAAACAGACGCCAGTGTGCCGGCCACTATCACCTGATTAACCAATTTGCAGACCTGGCCCATTCCGATGGGCCCAATATGAACTATTGTCTTTCCGAGGGTCTCAAAAATGGGCAGGCACTTTTCAAATATTTCCTTGTCACCTCCAACCATGATAGATAACGTGCCGTCTTCCGCAGCCCATGAACTACCACTGACGGGGGCATCAAGCATACTTGCGCCCTTTTCAGATAACCGTTGTGACAAGGTCTTTGTCATCGAAGGGGAGATAGTGCTCATATCAATCACAATGGAATTATGGCAGATTCCCTCCAATATCCCATGGCTTCCTAACACTATTTCTTGTACGTCGGGAGAATCAGACACCATAGTAATGATCACATCAGAATTTTCGGAGACTTGCTTAGGTGATGAAGCGAGTTTTGCGCCTGCTTGTTCTAGAGCGACTGTTTTACTCTGGGTTCGGTTGTAGACGGTCAGAGTATAACCAGCAGCAAGTAAGTTCAAGGCCATGGGTTTCCCCATGATTCCTAATCCAATAAATCCGATTCTTTGAACAGCGCCCATGTATTGTCTCCTTTTTGCATTAATCTAGAATGCCATTCTCAATGTACTCAAGGAGTGGAGGACCGTCAAATGTGATTGTTTAGGATTGAAGATTGCGCGATAGGAAACTGGGTGTGACAAAGATTGTGGGTCACGTTAGAATAGGTTCGGTTTTCCGCAAGAGGTAATGTTATAAAAATCCACGAATATCAAGCAAAAGAGTTGATGTCCCAATACGGCATTCTGGTTCCGGAGGGATATACGGCTTCTGACCCAGCACAAATGGCTTCTTTGATCAGTTACCTTGGCCCTCCCGCAATCGTGAAGGCACAGATCCATGCCGGAGGTAGGGGTATGGGGGGGGGGATCAAACTTGTCAACTCACCAGAGGAAGGGAAGTGTATAGCCGAGGGTTTGATTGGCTCGTATTTAATCACTAACCAAACCGGAGATTGTGGAGCTATAGTTCGCAAATTACTCGTGGAAAAGACTGTGGCAATTAAGACGGAAATGTATTTAGCGTGTGTTCTAGACCGAAATTCACAAGGACCATTGTTGATAGTTAGCCCTAGTGGGGGAATGGATATAGAGAAGGTCGCGGAGACCCAACCAGAAAAGATTCTGCGTGTGCCCATAGATATTGCAACAGGATTTCAACCTTATCAATCTCGCAACATATGTAGGTTCTTGAATTTAGATGCAAAGTTTATTCGAGATATCTTCGATTTAATGTCGTCCGTTTTTAGATTATTTATCGAGAATGATTGTAGTCTTGTTGAAATTAATCCTTTGGTATTAGACGAAAAGGATTGTCTCATAGCTTTAGACGCTAAGATTGATTTTGATGATGATGCTTTATTTAGACACATGCGCCTGAGTGAGCTTAACGATGCTAGTCAGCAAGAAGATTTGGAAAGACAGGCGGCAGAGGCTGGTGTAGCCTATGTAAAATTGGATGGAACAGTCGGTTGTCTTGTTAACGGTGCTGGACTTGCAATGGCTACCATGGATTTGGCTCATGGGGTCGGAGCGGAACCGGCCAATTTTCTTGATGTAGGAGGTAGCGCGACAGTAGAAAAAATAACTGCGGCCATAAGAATTATGCTGAGCGATTCTAATGTCACCATAATTTTGGTAAACATATTTGGCGGGATTCTACGATGCGATATTTTAGCTGAAGGTATAGTTAAGGCTTTTGGGGTTATCGGTAGCACATTGCCAATAGTTGTAAGAATGTCTGGGACCAACGTTGAAGCAGGAACTAGAATTCTATCTGAATCTAAATTAGATGTCTCATTTGCTTCAACTCTGAGCGAACTTGAAAGTATATTGGCTGCAAAATATGCTTGATAATGTGGAGGGCCTTATCTCGTATGAGCATATTCGTTAACAACAATACTCGGTTATTAGTCCAGGGTGTTACTGGTCGTGAAGGTGGATTCCATACTGAACAATGCCTTACCTATGGGACGAATGTTGTGGCTGGTGTTACTCCTGGTAAGGGAGGGCATATAGCGGCAGGCAAAAT
>PAUC01000028.1 GCA_002712585.1 Dehalococcoidia bacterium | reverse complement strand
CTTCTATGACAGAACCCACTCCGTTATGTCCTCCTGACCCACCAGTCCTTCTTAATCGTATGGTACCAAGAGGAAGGTTCATGTCGTCGTATATTATAACGATATCACACGCTGAGCATCCAAACCTTCGCAAAAGATAATCTATGGCGATTCCGCTATTGTTCATATATGTCCTGGGCTTGCACAGCACTACTTCCTCTCCCAAGTACACACCGCGAGCTATTACGACATTTCTTTTCCTTTCCCATGCATCAATATTCCATTTCTTGAAAACGTATTCTACGCATGAGAATCCTGTGTTATGTCTAGTATCAACATAATCCTTACCAGGGTTTCCCAATCCCACTATTAATTTCACGAACCCTCAATCAACTCGTTAATATACGATATCATCTCATCATCCAAAGTCTCAGCTAATGTTCCCAGATCTCCACTCAATGTTTGCATAACGCTTTTTTCTATACCACTACGAGCTATTCCTTGGAGGTCTCGATTCGACAAAAGAAAGTGCACCTCTGCAACCTGCTCTCGTAAGACCTGTTCTAATTCCCTATAAAGTTGTTTCATTTCAATACTAGGGAATTTATCATCCAAGACCAACTCGCAATTAATACATACAGCATCTCCTTCTGGAACGATGCCTTCGATTCTATCACTACATATCTTTATGTTTTTCTTAACTATGCTCAAACCCCTGTCGAGGTTATACCCTCTATTTTCCAATTGGTTTATACGATTAAGTTGTTTTAATAGATCTAGTCCCACTTGATATCGATCCGTCTCAATAATAATCTTTCTAAGATATACCTGATATCCCTTATGATGTTCATGGTAGACATCGAGATAGCTTCGTCTGAAATCGTCAAAGTCCTTTTGTGCCTCTCGCCACGACCAGCCCTTACTCAGTATTTGCCCTGTTGAAACTCTCCCTTTTAATCTATTCCATTGGATAAATAACGGCTCATTGGTCTGATTAACCTCAGATCGGCTAAGAAATAGAACCATCTGATTTAATTCTGGGAGGTACCCGCTAATATTTTTAGCCGACTCAAGCACATTCATGGCTTTAGCAAGCTCGACCGGATTTCCAAACATTCTTCTAGCNTCATAATATATCTCGCTGAAGTTTCTAGCCTGGGCTAAAATTTGTAAATTGTGCAAGCTTTCTACTAAATGGTCTGAAGTGCACACCCCACTAACGTCCAATAGGGATTTCATAGTTTGAATAGCAAAAGGCAAACATTCCTTCAATTTGGCAAGTTTCTCATCAACTATCTTGTTGTCTATTCCGCCGCTTTGAATGAACTTGAACTTTTTGGCCTCTGGAATAACTAATGAAACATATGGAATAGACCCGCAGAGTGTAATTGGCTGTTCATGCCTGAGTAGACTAAAGCTATTATTAAGATCGTGCCCCCAATCTATTGTGGGTATAATCTCGGATGTGATCCTATCACCACTGAATGGTTCTCCATGATTAAAAGTTAGATCATGGCCAGGCACCAATATTAATTCCATTGGTGGATTCTTATAGACGACAAAACTTAGAATGAACAAATTCGCTAAATTATTAGTCAACCCATGATCCAAAATCATCTTTCTAGTCAAATTTTCCCATCCAACACTATGGTTTTCATTGGCCAGTTCTTTCTCGATAAGCCCAAATACCTCACAACTACTTGGATCAAAAATCGATGGATTTGTGGCCTCGGAGAGCCCTAAAGCCGGTCCAAACGCCTCTAATGTTTGGTTAGTTGTATCTGATACAAATAATTCATCGATCAGAATCTGTGCATCTATATCAGTGATAGGTTCTTTCAGCAGCTCCAATTGTAATGGGAGACGAGGGTAATTAAACGCTAGTAGCATGCCAGCTAGCCGTTCAAACCAGAGACCTGGTTGCTCCCCGTGAAATATCTTATTCACTAGATCAGGATCACTTCCCATAGGCCAAAATATTTCCCATCGCCTGTAACCGTTATCTGTAGTTCCATATAAATTTCCACATTTTGAATCAAGTTCTACCAAAGCATTCGATTGGGATTCTTCGTAAGAGGTATTCATAACACAAACGGCCAAAAACTTTTCTTGAATATGAGCCCATTCAATTTCATTACCATCCCGCAAGACAACAATACGGAAGCGACAACTATTTGTAAGTGGAGCCACTAACTCTCGATCCCATTTATTCGAAACTACAACTTCTCCCGAATAAACCAATCCGTTAAATGTAGTCGAAAGGGCCTGCGGCACCCCAATTAGACCAAGATTAATTCCCTGACCATCGCTGATTCTGTCAATCAACGTTTTCCCCATTGGCCTTTATCAAGGCTAAAAACTGGTCTTCCTGTAATACTTGAACACCTAAACGTTTCGCTTTATCCAGTTTAGACCCCGGATTAACACCAACAATCAAATACATTGTTTTTTTAGTAACCGTATTAGAAATGATACCGCCTAAGTCAGAAATCGTTGTTTGCGCCTGATCTCTACCCATAGAAACTAAAGTGCCAGTTAACACAAACGTCTGCCCAAAAAGAGGGGTAGGTTTGCCAAGGAATCTTTCAGGTCGTACATTTAACCTGACTCCTCGATTTTTAAGTTTGTTCAACACTTTCACATTGGATTCCGTCTGAAAATAAGACCAAATACTCTCGGATATACTGGGACCAATACCTGGGATATCCTCCAATTCTTCCTTGGAAGCAGCTCTTAATAAGTCTATATCTGGATAGTGATCAATCAATAAATCAGCTATCTCAGAACCTATGTGGGGAATGCCTAAACCAAAAACAATACGAGACAATGGCCTATTTTTACTAGCCTCTATACTGGCTAATATTCGATCGGCTAGCTTCTCACCCATACGTTCCAATTCCAAAAGTTTATCTTTTGTAATCGAATATATATCTCCTAAATCGGTTATCAAATCTTGTTCTAAAAAGGCTTTTATCCACTGATCTCCGACACCATCTATATCCATAGCTTTTTTACTAACGAAATGTCTCAATAGTTCGGCCAACTGGGCAGGACAAGCAGCATTCGGACATCTATGAACAGATTCGTTATGAATTTTAACGACGAGGGAATCACAAACTGGACAAGATTTAGGCATTTTGAAAACCTGCTCTCTTCCAGTTCTGCGAGATGTGACGGGCCCAACTATCTTTGGAATTACTTCACCCGCTCGTTCTACAGTCACCCAATCGCCCACGCGAATATCTTTTCTCTGAATATCTTCTTCATTGTGAAGGGTGGCCATTCTTATCGTGGCTCCCCCTACTATGATAGGTTCCATAACTGCAAACGGATTAAGGCTTCCTGTGCGTCCCACATTAATTCCGATATCTAGAATTTTAGTGACCGCCTGCTGAGCCGGGAATTTATATGCAACCGCCCACCGGGGTTCTCTGCCGACGACACCAAGATATTCCTGATAATTAATGGAATCTATTTTGATAACAACACCATCAGTTGGATAATTCAATTTGTTATGTTGGCCCAACCAATATCGTATGAAATCTTTAACCTCCGTGAATGTAGTACACAAACGATTATATTCACTGATTCTCAATCCCAATTTGCCCAGATGTTCTAGAATGCTCCAATGAGTTTCCGGCATGGTAATCCCACTTACGTGGCCTAAAGAATAAACATGTATCTTAAGATTCCGTAATGCAGTAACGCTAGGATCTAACTGACGGAGAGATCCCGCAGCTGTATTCCTAGGGTTGGCGAAAAGAGACAATCCCTTTTCTTCTCTCTCATAGTTCAACTTTTGGAAGGAATCTTTCGTCATATAAACTTCCCCACGAACATAAAGCTTTCCTGAAGGGATCCCAAAAAGGACTAAAGGAATACTCTTTACAGTTCTCAGATTAGTCGTAACGTCTTCACCATAAAATCCATCTCCTCTGGTAGCTCCTCTTACTAAAACACCGTCTTCATATGTAAGTTCAACCGCCAAACCGTCGATCTTTAACTCGCAAACTATGTTAAAAGAATCTCTTTTCAGTAATCGACAGATTCTTTGGTGCCAAGCGTCAAGTTCCTCATAATTGAAAACATTGGCGAGACTAAGCATAGGTTTCGGATGTTCAACCCGTTGGAAACCATCGGCTGGAGGTGCTCCAACTCGCTGGGTAGGTGAATCGGGCGAGATAAGATCTGGATTACAATTTTCCAGATTTATCAGTTGGCTCATCATATGATCAAAGTCTGAATCATTGATAGCAGGATCATCCAGCACATGATAACAATAATTGTGATAGTTAAGTTCCTTTCGAAGATTTTCTACAAGTTTTCTATCTTCGGTCTTCCCCATATCACCTATTCCATCCACGAATTTGTGTGCCAAGGTGTATAATATCACCCTTATTTAGGTTTGTAAGGAGCATTATATGGCGGATCTTAGACCATTTCGGGCCCTTTCGTTTAATCCTTTTGCTATAGGAAACTATGCCAACGTGATCTGCCCTCCCTATGATGTTATTTCACCAGAAATGCAAGATGCTCTTTATGAAATAAGTCCGTTTAATATGATCAGATTAGAGAGAGGTAAAACCTATGTAACTGACGATCAAATGAATAACTCATATTCGCGGGCCTCAAAAACACTATCCGAATGGATAGAAAAAGACGTACTCATAAGAGACAAGGATCCCGCTTTCTACCTTATTCAACACAGCTTTAATTCGAATGGTAATACTAAATCAAGTTTAGGGATTATGGTTGGCCTAAAATTAGAGGATTATAAAAACAGAATCGTATTGCCTCATGAGTTTACCCAAAAAAAGGCTAAGGATGACCGCTTCTCGCTAATGGAACATTGCCATTCAAATTTTAGCCATATTATGCTTTTGTATCGTGACAGTGAAAAGAAGATCGTCTCTGTCCTAAACTCTTTGTCTAGCAATCCCTCAGACTTATCTCTTTCGGATAGTTCTGAAAATACCTATAGCCTCTGGCGGATCAACGATGTACCCACTATCCAAGCAATTCAAGTCGCTATGGAAGATAAACGCTTATATATAGCAGATGGGCATCATAGATATGAAACAGCCCTAAACTATAAATCAAAATATGGGGAAGACCGTGATCCGAATGATCCATTGAATTTTACCATGGCTTACCTCGTGGAATTCGACGATCCTGGGTTTTCTGTTTTACCCTACCATCGCGTAATCAAAGGACTTGACGAAAGCCAACTTAATGCTATTAAAAACATTGTACAGACATTATTTCATATTCATGCACCAGAAGACGGGAATAACGTACATCCGACAAGTTTAGTAGAAGAAATTGTGAAGCGAGGAGCTACCCAGCCTGTCCTTGGAATGTTTGAGAATTCGGCTCCTCCAAGAATTCTTACATTAAAACCAGATTCCTTTCCCCAAAATGAGAGTCCAATAGCAAAGTTTGAGGCGTGGCTCCTGGAAAAACTGATATTAGAAGTTGTACTAGGAGAAACTGTCGATGAGCATGTAACCTGGCTACACAACGAAGTCGAAGCAATAGATTTGGTTAAGTCAGGAGAATATCAGATAGCTTTCCTTCTAAACGCTATCTCGTTGGAACTATTCGAGGAGATCGTGGACCATGGGGAAAGACTCCCACGTAAATCAACTTTCTTCTCCCCCAAACTGCCAACAGGGTTTACTATCAATTTATTGAACGCGACTACAAAAGCCTGACTCTAAACAATAGTTCCAGATTTAAGACATTCGCATTTCTGCGAGCACCATACCGCTCAAATTCTTGTCAAAGCCGATGAGAGAGCAGATACCAAATCCTGAATCTCTTGTTCAGGGACTTTTCCAATATGACCCACTCTTAAAAGTTTCCCCTTGAGACTGCCTTGACCCCTCCCAACAACTATACTGTATTCATCGAGCAGCAAGTCCACCAAGTCGTCAGCATTGACATTCTCAGGGACTTTAACAGCAGTAACACTGTGCGAAGCACATCGATCCTCTGCCAATAATCCCAAACCTAAAGACCTCACCTTCGATCTAATCATAAAGGCCTGTTCTCGTTGCATATCTATGAAAGAATCCAGGCCTTCCCTTAAGATAAGTTCTAAGGATTTATCTAACGCATAGAGGAGAGATATGGCTGGCGTAAACGCTGTTTGCCCTATCCCCATAAAGGTTCTAAACAACCCTAAGTCATTATAATATTTTGGCATTGACGATTTTTCATAGGCCCGCCACGCAGATTCACTGAAGCTAATCACCGAAAGACCTGGTGGGGTCAGTAAGCCTTTTTGAGATCCTGCAGCAACCACGTCGCACTCCCAGTCATCCGTTTTAAGTTCGACTGAACCCAAACTGCTGACAGCGTCTACCAACAACAATTTCCCAAACTCTTTCTTTACCACACGAGATATCGATGCCAAATCATTGGTGACACCCGTCGAAGTTTCGTTATGTGTCACTAGGACGGCCTTGATATCTGGATGAGTTGCTAAAGCCTCGCGCAGAATACCTATATCAATATCTCTACCCCATTCAAAGTGCAGTTCTTCTACATCGATCAAAAGAGCCTTAGCCATATCAGAATATCTTTGTCCAAAAAATCCTGTTACAACAGCTAAAATTTTATCCCCAGGTGAAAGAGTATTTACTAAAGAAGCTTCCAGCGCCCCGGTCCCGGAAGATGTCAATATGAAGACATCATTTTCTGTTAGAAATATTCTTTTAAGTCGTTCCACTAGGTTCTTTAACATATGGCCAAAATCCTGGCCTCTATGATCAATAAGTGGACGAGTCTGTGCGTCTATAACCTCTGTAGGACAAGGTACAGGTCCTGGGATACGTAAGTTCTGATGTTCCCGCCGGTATTTCACTTAAACTTACTCCATTGCGACCAGTCTTACAAAACTGCGGCGTCCTACCTTAATAACAATACCGTCTTCTACTAAAAACACCTTTCTATCAAATCTTTCTCGGTTAATTTCTATAGCACCTTGAGATATCAGTCGTTTACCTTCGGCTTTAGATTTGACCAAACCCATCTGAGCAAGAAAACTAGAAGCTTCAACGCAACGGTCTTTACTAATTAATGATTCCTTTCTACCAATATTATCTTGATTTAGTGGAACAAACATGAATTCGACACCATCTTCATCTAACTTAAACCCTATTTGTGGCATATCTACTGGTGCTAAACGATGCTGGCTGATTTGCTCAAAAAGTTCTTGGGCTTTCCTAGTTTCCTTTTCCGAATAAAACTGGCTCGTAATGTTTAAAGCCAACTCTTTCTTAAGCCCCATGGGATTTACGGTCCCTCCACCTAAAGATCTCTTTATATCTTCCAATTCATTGGTAGGTATATCTGTAAGAAAATCAAAATAGGTGATGATCAATTCATCATTAATTGACATTAACTTTCCGTATATATCTTCAGGAGGTTCGTCAACACCTATATAGTTGTCCAAACTTTTACTCATTTTTTGTACACCGTCTGTCCCTACCAACATAGGCATCATAAAACAGTGTTGCGGCACCTGGCCCATCTTCTCCTGAAGTTGTCGGCCTACAAGCAAGTTAAACTTTTGGTCTGTACCGCCAAACTCTACATCTGAACGAATTGCTACAGAATCATAGCCCTGCAGTAAGGGATAGAGAAATTCGGTGATAGCTATAGGTTTATGCTGACTAAATCTCCTAGAGAAATCGTCTCTTTCAAGGAACTGGGCAACAGTAAACCTCCGGGTTAAATCTATTATATCGGTCAATGTAAATTTACCGAACCACTCGCTTTGCAACACAGTTTCAGTCTTATGTGGATCCACCACCTTAAAAAACTGCTCCATATAACTCTTAGCGTTATCCATGGCCTCCTGATGGGTCAACATAGGTCTAGTAATCGTTTGACCACTAGGATCTCCTATTTGGGCTGTCCAATCCCCAACAATCAATATGACCTTATGACCCAAATCCTGGAGTTGCCTGAGCTTTCTCAAACCAACAACGTGACCCAAATGAATGTCCGGGCGACTTGGATCAAACCCCATCTTAAGTCGTAAGGGCTTTCCGGACTCTAGAAGCCGCACAAACTCTTTTTCAACGATAATTTCCACAACCGCCCTACGTAAAATCGTGTTTAATGCTTTTTTATCAGGTTTTTTCATTTTAATTCCGGTCCAAGATTAAACGTGAGGACTCAACATCATGATGCATCTGTTTAATCAAGCCCTCAACAGAATCGAATTTGATTTCTTCTCGTATAAAATCCACAAATTCCAATTCTATCCAGACATCATAAATGTTCTCGTCAAAATCCATTATATATGCTTCTATAGTTCTATACCCTTCCCCAAATGTTGGCCTTACACCTACACTAACAACCGTGGGCAATAGTTTTCCGGAAATCTTAGTTCTGGCAGCATAAATACCGTTTCCAGGAATCACCAGCCCTTGCTCAGGCTGTAAATTTGCGGTTGGAAATCCGAGTCCTCTGCCCCTTCTATCTCCTACACCTACCATACCTTTAAGGACAAAAGGACGTCCCATCATATCTCTCGCAGTTTTTACGTCTCCGGTCAAAATCATCTGGCGCAATATACGACTTCTTACGGATAATTCTCCCAAGATTTTCGGGTCTACTATTCTCAATGAAAATCCGAGTTCTTTGCTTAGCTCTTCCAATTTGGTTACGTCACCCTCTCTTTTAAAGCCTAATGTAAAATCAGGACCGATAACTAAACTTCTCATCCGGAGATGCCTAATTAAATAAACGATAAATTCTCGGGCGCGTAATTTTGAGAACTCTAATGTAAAATCCAATACCACTATATGGCGTACACCATTTTTCTTGAGTAATAGCAATCGATCATCCAACGAAATTATTTGGTCAGTATTCTCTCCCGGCGTTAAGACTGATCTCGGATGATTGCGAAATGTGACCACTGTTGGCATCAGTCCAGTTAGTTCACATTCAACTCTTAATTGACCCAGAATTGCTTGGTGCCCAATGTGAACTCCATCAAACGTTCCTATTGTAAGAACGGTATCCTGCTGAGCAGCATATTGGTTTAGCTGATCTTCTGCAGACATCGTCCTATATGGATTCCGTCAGATCCCCGAATAGAGCGCTTCGCACAGGGCAGTCTCGTTAAACATGGTAGCGAAGCCTGTAGATCGCTCGCACAAACCTTTTCTTGTTTGTAACATAGGAAACACAACATTTTTTAAAAAAGAGTTTGCCAATTAGCCGGCCATTTTCAATGACTGATTGGTATTTTGGGTGCCGTTTTTGTCGGACTGGTTTTTATGGTGCTGAGCAATCTTTTCAATTTTCACAGCACATGCCTTAAATTCAGGTGTTTCAGTAATTGGATCATGAAGATCAGTCGTCAGCACATTAGTCGGAGTTTCATTTGGAAAATGAAAACTCATGAATATAACTCCTGGAGGAGATTTCTCAGTTATCATAATTGGAGATTGCACCCTACCCCGTCGGGAGATCACTGATACTACCTCTCCGTCATCAAGTTTAAGCTCATCAGCATCTTCTGGATTGATCTCAACCCATTCGTGTGGCACCAATAATTCAATGCCCGCAGACCTTCCAGTTTGTGTGCCAGTATGATAGGTGGCCCGCCTTCTTCCAGTGGTCAAAATTAGAGGGTATTCTTCATCTGTAGGTTCAGCAATGCCAACATGTGGAATGGGCATCAGATATCCCTTTTCGGATTCAAAATTATCTGTATGTAGGACTGCTGTTCCTGGGTGATCCGATGTAGGACAGGGCCATTGAATGCCTTGGAAGTCTAGCCTATCATAACTTATGCCGGCTAATATCGGAGTGTTCCTAGCGAGTTCGTCCCAAATTTCGGCAGGATGATTAAATTTCTTTTTATAACCAAATCTTTCACCCAGTTCTGAAATAATTTGCCAATCTGGTTTAGCGACTCCAGGCGGGTTAACGGCCTTACGAACTCTTTGGACTCGTCTCTCACTGTTAGCAAAAGTTCCGTCGACTTCCCCAAACCCAGCCGCTGGGAGAACCACATCAGCCAACTCGGCTGTCTGTGTCAAAAAGATGTCTTGAACAACCAAAATTTCGAGCGCCTCTAATGCTTTTCTAGTCTTTCCTGCATTCGCATCAGAAGCCAACGAATTCTCTCCCATTATGTAGAGGGCTCTCATACGACCCAAAATCATGTCATCTATGGCCGTTACCTTAGTTACACCTGGATTGGGGTCTAACGTAACTCCCCACTCTTTCTCCCAATTTGCCCGAGCCGCATCATCACCAACACGTTGATAGCCTGGAAGATTGTTAGGTAAGCAGCCTGCATCCCCCGCACCCTGCACATTGTTTTGGCCTCTTAAAGGATTAACTCCGCCACCGGTCACACCAAAGTTCCCTGTCAACAAAGCTAAATTAGTTAAAGACTGGACATTATGAACACCACAGGAGTGCTCGGTGATTCCGACAGTATAAATAATTGAAGCGCTATCAGCTGCTGCATACTCCCGCGCCGTTGCAATTATATCCTCGCTTGGAATGCCTGTGATTTGTTCCGCATATTGTGGAGTATACTCCCTTATAAAATGTTTTAGTTCCTCAAATCCCCCAGTTCGTTCGGCGACATACTCTTTGTCGTACAGCTCTTCGTTTATTATTACGTTAGACATAGCATTATAGAGAGCTATATCTGTGCCAATTTTGATCTGCATATACCTATGTGAAAAATTAGCCAATTCGATACGCCTGGGATCAATAACAACTAACTTGCTCCCATTAGAAACTGCCTTCTTAACCTTTAACGCAATTACTGGATGGGTCTCAGTCGTGTTAGTACCAGTAGCAAGTATAAATGGAGACTCTTTCAATTCAGCTATAGAATTGCTCATTGCTCCTCTGCCTACCATTATCGCCAAACCGGCGACACTGGGAGCGTGTCAAGTTCTAGAGCAATTGTCTACGTTGTTTGTCCCAATCACCGCCCTCGCAAACTTTTGCATGATGTAGTTGCTCTCAGTCGTGGCTCTCGCTGACGTCCAAAATGTGAAGGCATTGGGACCAGATTCCTCTTTAATCTGTGTAAATTTTTCTACGATCAGATCATAGGCCTCATCCCACGTAGCTTCAGTCAAAACACCATTGCGACGTATCAATGGTGTTTTCAATCTATCTTTGTGACCAACAAAATCGGTGGCAAATTGTCCTTTAACACATAAAGACCCTTCTCCGGATGGCGAATCCCAATCCGGGGTTGTTCCAATCACTTTATTATTTGCAACATGGAGGTTTAAACCACATCCAGTACCACAATATGGGCAAACGGTTTTCACCTTGGTCACTTCAGAGGCTTTTGCTTGGCCAAGCATTTTCCTGTCCATAAGAGCTCCAGTGGGGCAGGTTTGAATACACTGGCCACAAAACGTACAGGAACTATCGAGTAGGCCGGAATCGAATGCAGCAGCTATACGAGATCCAAAGCCCCTCCCAGCCGGCACTATTGCATGTGCTTGCTCTAACTCTCCACATACTGATGTACATCTATAACAAAGAATGCATTGCGAATAGTCCCTAAAAATAAACGGGTTGGTGTCTTTAGATTTCTCTCCACTGAGGGCTCCATGGAAACGCCCGGGCTTCGATCCATAACGTTTTGTGAGGGTATGAAGCTCACAGGGCCCTATCTCTTCGCACCTAACACATTCCCCAGTCGGATTTTCTGAGACTACCAGATCCAAGATAGTTTTGCGCATGGACTCTAAATCAGAACTATCAGTAGTGATCTCCATTCCTGGTTCCATTTTTTGGGCACAAGCAGCAACCGGAAGACGACGTCCTTTAACGTTAACGGAACAGAGTCTGCAGGCAGCAGTAGCTTTTACTCTTGAATCAAAACAAAGAGTAGGGATATCTACGCCCGAATCTCTCGCGCATTCTAATATGGTTTTGCCGAAAGAGCTTTCGACCTCCTGGCCATTTATCACTACCTTTAATGTCTCTTCTTTCAACATACGATTCCTCTTACCAGTTAATTAAATCCTTTCCAGGTATTTCCCGATATTTGCCACCTCTAAAACATTGGAGCCACAGATAGATCAGCTCGTATTGTTTGCGTCAAATCCACAGACATTTGTCGGGCAGACTCTTTTTGTGATGTGGAAATCCAATTCTTCCGAGAAATATTTTACCATGCCTTGTAGCACTTTAGGAGCACTTTGGCCCAAGCCACAAGCGGAAGCAGTTGTCATCACATCACCAATTTCTTTTATATGATCCAAAGTGTCGGGAATCAACGACGAATCACCAGAAATACCATCCATCAATTCTCTCATCCGAACCGCTCCTATCCTACAAGGGTAACATTTTCCACAACTTTCATCTTCAAAAAACACAGCACAGGAGCGAGCAAAATCTACAACACAAGAATCTTCACCTAACACCACGAGAGCTCCGGAACCTAAAAACGTATCGTATTCCTGTGGCTTCTTGAAATCCAACGTTAGATCAAGAAAATCTCCACTCAACATTCCTCCCGAAATACCCCCCAATGTAAATGCCTTCACTTTTCCACCGCCCACCACACCACCAGCATGATTTAATATCAACTCACGAACAGTAACTCCCAAGGGTAATTCGAAATTTCCAGGTCTATTAACATCTCCACTGACGGAATAAAGTTTTGAGCCAAAATTTCCTTCTCCCAATCCCACAGATTGAAACCATTTTGCTCCGTTTTCCAATATTCTTGGAACTACCGACAGTGTCTCTACATTATTAACAGCTGTGGGTTTACCCCAGAGGCCAGAAGTGGTAGGGAATGGCGGACGTTCTCGCGGCCATGGCCTTTTGCCCTCCAAAGAATTGAGAAGGGAAGTTTCTTCTCCACAAATGTACGCTCCAGATCCTCTACTAACCGAAAGATAGAAACTATAGTCGGTGTTATTGATATTATTGCCAAGAATGTTTGCATCCTCAGCAGCTTCGATAGCCTTGTTCAATATATTTTGAGCAAGAGGGTATTCGTAGCGCAAATAAATAATGCCATGACTTGCCCCAACTATAAATCCAGCTATGGCCATCGCCTCTAACAGCAGATGAGGCTCTAGATGCAACATAGGCCTATCCTTGAGCGTACCCGGCTCTCCCTCATCCGCATTACATACTATATATTTTTCGCTTCCTTCAGCGTTTCGGACAGCCCCCCATTTCAGAGCTAGTGGAAACCCAGCTCCTCCACGTCCCAAAAGTCCACTTTCTTTCAATACACCTAATGCTTTCTCTGGATTTTGGTCATTAATCAAACTTTGAAGCTGTCCATACCCTCCAAATTTGATGTACTCATCTAAAATCCATCCTTTGCGTTTACGACTGTCCCGAAATATGACCCCCTTAGTTCCAGTATCGTGAGGTAGTTCAAATACCTGATCTACCCCCTTAGTTCCCCTGAACTCCCCATCAGCAAATATTGGCACTGGAGAGTCACACAATCCAGGGCAGGATATAGATCTCATATCCGCAAGATCTTGCCCCTTTATGCCTGGTAGAGAACAAACCGGTCCTTTACATATCGCTGATTTTTTGTCACTGTCACCATCAAGCTTGAAATAATGATAAAACGTGACAGCGTCAAAAATATTCGCAATCGGCATATTATGTGCCTTTGCTATCTCTTCCAAAGAAGCCCTGGTTAATTTGCCTTCTTTTTCCTGCATAGAATGCAGAGCATTCAGTATTGGAGTTGGTTCCACGCCTTTTTTTGCGGTCATTTATGTATCCTACAGAATTCCCAAATGTTTATGATTTGTCGTCTCAACTTTCTTCGTACCCTACGATATCACAAGAAGAAACCGCTATAAAAGCAAATCTAGTTCAATTGTTTGATGAACCGTGCGGCTACATTGTAGTCCCTGGCCCCACCCCTGGCTATCGGTGGTACCAAATATAAAGCATCTATGCCAAATCTGTTCAGTGTTTCCCATTGGCTCAACGCTATATCTACTCCATCTTCGCCCGATTCAACCCTGTCTCTGAATTCCATCGGAACAGAGCTAAAAGTTACCCCATCCCTGGTTAATATCTGGAGTCCCCAGAATACAGGCTCGATTAGGTTGGTCCCAGATATCTCCCAATATGTTTCCAGGAACTCACTTATTTGGCTTGGATAAAAGATTGGCTGTGTGATAAAGAACTGGGCGCCAGACCTAACCTTTTGGTATGTCAAAAAAGCCTCTTGGTAGATATCCCTGCCTAAATCAATAGTAGCGCCAACACATATATCAATCGGATCAGATAGATCTCGCCCCCTAAAATCCTTTCCCAGATTCATGGATTGAACAGCTCTCATTAACTCAGTAGGCTTATAATCATTNACACTTTTAATCAAGCTACTTTCAGATTNNCCAAAAGAATCGCCNCCAGCTATAACAACATTCTCCAGACCTAAAAATCTAGCGCCTAGAAGATGACTCTGCAATGCCAGCTTGTTCATATCTCTTGTTACCATCGAGAAAATAACCTCTTTACCAGTCTCTTGAAAAATGACATAAGCCAAGACAGAAGATTCTATCCTAACCGATCTCCCAGGATTATAGGCAACAAATATGAAATCCACATCCAGAGTGCGAACATCATTCAAAAAGTCTAGTTTAAGAGTCTTTGGTGGAGAGAAGTCGGAAATGATTAAAGGTTTCGATTTCCTATTTTCTAAGGCATTAACAACTTTAGTCATTAAAAAAACTGTCCCGTATGCATACCAATGATTTTGCTTAGGAATTATGACTCATCCTAGTTGCGAGAACAACGGATGGTAATCATAAAACGTAGTCTTGCATGAATGCGACTTTACCTTATTGACAAGAATAAGTAAGTCTAAATAACGAGGACATCCTCCATTTCGGCACCCTAACCAAACCTATTTGCCACTCTAGAATCTAATATTCTAGAAATACGCTGACCTGCCTGGGTTAGCTACCCTAAACATTTATCTCAGGCTGCCCACTAACAGATATCCCGGCTCATTATCATCATAAACTGGGTATGGAAGGGCTTCGGCATCAAAGTTCATTTTGCCCATCAATGTCAGCCAAGTTTCTAGAGAGAATAAACCCGTGACATGTATATCTTCTATCGTTTGCTGGTGGCCGTTTTCTCCAAACGTTAGTTTAAATGATGTCTCTATCAAAGTATCTTGTGGATCCTCGTCACTAACACGCTGCTCCAGAAATATGCTCGTTCCATCCTTCATAGAGATCCGGTCAGTTTCATATATCCCGTGAAAAGTCTCCCGATACCAATCGGGACACATTATTAAAAGGCCACCGTTGCACAAATGTGCTGCTGCAGTCTCTAGAGTCTTGCTAATGTCTGTTTCGGACAAAAGATAACTCACCGCGTCGTGTATTAGGACTGCTTTGTACCTACGGCCTACTCTGACGGAACGCATATCGCCAACTATATGTTCCACTTGAGGATTGAGTTTTCTACTCAAAGAAATCATTTGCGGAGAAATATCGACCGCTGTAGCCTCAAATTCTGAAGCCAAGTGAGATAACAAATGGCCCCCGCCAACACCTAGTTCCAATATAGGATGTATGCCTGCTCCTAGCTTATTAGACAAAACCGCCTTCCAAAATCCCGCTTCTTCTATAAAATCTTCGGGAGGGTCGAGGATCGGCCACAGATAGGCAAGATCATAGTACAACCTAGGACGTTGCATTTAATCAAACAGATTTATGCATAACATTATATTGGCGCAACTCTCATTCATAACGACAAAATCCAAACGGTACCGTTGGTATCACTGTAGCTGATCCCCCAAATATTCACATACTTCTATCTCTTCGCACAGGATCCCCACATTTTTGGCAATCATTACTTTATTACCATTGCGAGCACTAAAGACCATAATCTGTTCCCTAGTGGCATCATCGAGCGATTCAGTGAAAAACACTAGTATTCGGACGTCTTGCTTGATGCCATCAATAACAACCTTTCCATCCCAGGGATCATTCCGCGCTTCGATCTCATAATATGGCGATTTGTAATCATAGATGGAAGCCACGATTTCTTGAAAACCTAGGTCCTGAATATCTTGAATAGTTATCCGTTCATCTACCACCGCAGCATCTAATAATTCTCCCGACCCTCCACAAGCAAAGCTGAGCACAGAAATCAATGTCAAAATAAGAAAAGTCCAACTTTTTATCCTAATGCTCTTCATAGAGTCGACCAATCCAAAGTGATCTGATAAAGAGTAAGAGATATCACCACCTCGCCCTATGTCTATTTCTTCTTAAGTTTTCTTGTTTAGATTTCCTATAGTGTCAATTCTAGACCGCTAACCATATCCCTACAACCATTAGTATGCCGGTAAGGAAATGAAGGAATATAGTTCCTGCCATAGCGTCTTTGATAGCCCTGGACTCATAGTTTATGAAAATTTGGCGTGTTACGTAGAGTGCGAATGGAACNGTAATCAGGCCTGCTAATGCTTGGGTCGGCAACGTTTCAGTAAGTACAAGCACAATCAGAGATGCGTATGTAAGTAGAGCTAATACAAGATAAGCCCAACTAGAACACTTCAATCCCAGACGAACTACAAGAGTTCGTTTATCACTAGCAGCATCTCCCTTGATGTCTGGGAATTCATTAACCCAAACGATTGCGGCGGTCAACAACCCTGTTGGTATCCCTGCTAGTAGAGCTTTTGGTTCAATAGATCCGATTTGGATCAGAGCTGCCCCTGCTACAATTAGAGGACCAAATGCGACCATGATGCCGATCTCTCCAATCCCACGTGCAGCAAGGCGAATGGGAGGAGCCGTATACAAAAACCCTATAGCAAATCCGGCAAGAGCAAGAATTCCTACCCCAGACCAGATTTCCAGAGTCGTGGCAAGGTAGGCTCCGATAATAGCTGCAGCTCCAAACAAAACCAGTGAAGTCCTGAGCATTCCTTGTGGGCTAATCACACCGAGCTGGATCATGCGACTCCCTCCACTGAACGGTATCACATAATCCACATTGGCTTGATCGGCACCAGATTTCCAATCAAAGTAATCGTTTGCCGTGTTGACCCCTAGGTGAGCGAAAGATACACCTAGAAGAGTTAATAGAAACATCCCAATCTTCGTGTCTCCTTCTACCAGCCAGGACGCCAATGCTGTGCCCAGCAATACAGGCACTATAGTCGCAGAGAGAAAAGGAGACCTGGTTATATACAACCAGGACAGAATTTTAGTAACCATGGAGATGCTAGGCATCGTCTCTTCAACAGATTTATCAGGAAGAGGTGTAGTTAAACCAATATATCCTGTTTGCACACCATCTTTAATTATCGGAGTTAACCTTATGTGCGCTGCAAATTGACTTCCATCCTTGCGAACAAAAACCGTATCAGTCTCGAAGTGACCTTCGGTAACACTTTGCTTAAGCCACCTTGGAACGTGGCCCAGAACCACTAACCCTGGTGAGAAGACACTAACTCGTTCTTTGCCAAGGAGTTCCTCGTTAGTATACTGAAATATTTCCTGAGCCCCATCACTTAAATAAGTAATTTTACCTTCAAGATCACAATGTACTGTGCTCGTAACTGTTCGTTTCGCCATACGGTTTCCTCCGTGCAAACTAGATGATTATTACTCTGGTTATCGTAACGGCCTTATTCTTTTGTAACATCCCAAAACCGGGGGGGTCTTTACCCGATGCCCCTCTTTGTAGTAGATGGTTACCTGAATTCTTTCACGAGGCGTAGACTTCTAAAAAGAGGTTTCGCTCGGTCGATCCAATGGTAACTACAAGCACAAGCAGGTGTCAACAAACTACCGTCACTCGTTGACGAAATTATCTGCCCAGTCTAATATAAACTCAACTTAGTTGGAGAGCACCGTTGTGCAGGCTCAAGAATTACCGATTGATCCGCAGGCAATTCGCGAACTTATTAGGCTCGGCAAATACGACGGCGTCACTGGGGGATTAGCCCCAGGTTACGTACAAGCAAACCTCGTCATTCTTCCAAAGTACCTAGCGTTCGACTTCTTGCTTTTTTGCCAAAGAAACCCTCGACCTTGCCCTGTCCTTGAAGTCCTTGAAGCAGGCAACCCTAACCCAATTCTAACAACTCCAGGAGCAGATATCCGTACAGATATCCCCAAATATCGTATTTTTCGAAAAGGGACACTGGATGAAGAGGTTGGCGACCTCAACAGTTTCTGGAGAGACGACCTGGTTTCATTTCTACTCGGTTGTAGCTTCACCTTTGAATCAGCTCTAGTCGAATCTGGGATACATCTTGATCACTGGGACAATAACAAGAATGTGGCAATGTGGAAAACAAATATCGACTGCGTTCCATCTGGTATGTTCCGTGGTCCTATGGTGGTGAGCATGAGGCCAATACATCATTCAAATGTAACAAAAGCCGTCCAAGTTACTTCGCGGTTTCCTGGCGCACACGGGGCTCCTGTTCATATAGGAGATCCGAAACTTCTTGGCATCAGTGACATCAACTTCCCAGACTACGGTGAACCTGCAAACTTCCAAGACGGACAAGTGCCAATGTTCTGGGCTTGTGGCGTCACACCCCAAGCAGTTGCTCTCGAATCAAAGCCAGATTTTATGATTACACACGCACCAGGCCACATGTTTATAACTAATAAGCGAGATTACGAACTAGCGTCCCTTTAAACAGGAATTCTTATGAACCACAAATCAATTGAAGACATATTACTCCAAAAAGATAAAAGGGGAATTGCCAGTCTACGACAATATTTACCAACAGACTACGCTTCACAAACCGCCAAATATTTACTTAATAACCTTGGGCCAACCGTTATCACGACAGGATTCTACATTCTCTATGGAGGAACTGTAGAAACCGATGGCCCCCTAGGGGCCAAGGCAATCGGAAATGCTCTAGAAGCTCTAGGTCAAAAGGTCATATACCTGACAGACCATTACTGCAAGCCCATTATGGATGCCTTAGCTAGCCCGACAGAACAAACGATTGAGTTCCCTCTAACTGATGCGGATAAAAGCACTCAATTCGCTCGGGAATTTCTTCGAGATGTTCGTCCTTCATTGCTAATTTCCATAGAAAGGTGTAGTCCTTCATCGGACGGAATTTATAGGAACATGTTGTCTAAGGACGTATCTGAGTTCACTGCCAAAATTGACAAGATATTTGATATTTTCCCGCATTCCATAGGAATTGGGGACGGAGGAAACGAAATTGGCATGGGGAAGTTGCAGGACGTTATACCAAAACATCCCAAATTACCTCAAAAACCTGCAGCAACCGCGACAAATCAATTACTCATTTCCAGCGTTTCAAATTGGGGTGGATGGGGCTTAGTGTCCGGTCTTTCCAATATCACAGGAAGAAATTTGCTCCCCACCGTAGAAGAGGAGCAGTCTAGACTTAAGAAATGTGTCGAATTAGGGCTGGTGGATGGTTTCACAGGAGAAGTAAAACCTTACGTCGATGGATTCAGTTCAGATGAATACATGATTCCCCTTAAGGAATTGCACCAATTTCTTGAAACCTAATGGTTAGCAAAAAGATAGACATCTTAAATCCCTCTGATATCTAAAGTTGTAACCACACGTGTTTTAAGATCCATTACCCTCACAAGATGGTTGTTGGTATCAGCTATAAACAAGCTCCCTTTCGCAAATGAAATATCGCCTGGCTCATATACCTGTGAATCGAGACCTGTACTATTTCTAGCTCCGAATTGCCCACTCCCTAGTATTGTTCTCACTTGTCCAATCGCGATATCCAATATCTTGATCTTATGATTAAACGTATCAGCTATGTATAGGTTCCCATCAAAGTATTCTATTCCCATTGGGTGTTGCAAAAGGGCACTCGAGATGTCCCCATCCTCGTCCCCAAATGTAAAAAGTCCCTTCCCGATTAAAGTACGAACAGGATCCTTGCCATTAGCACTAAACCAACGGACCGAGCTCGTTTCACTGTCGACGAAGAAAATCTTTCCCCCATCGGTGGTAATACCGCTGGGTTGGGCGAGTTGGGCATCAGCCAGTCTATCGTCTAATATGCCCTCACGGCCAGTTCCAGCAAAAGGAGTGATTTTGTCCTCCATTTGTTCTAACACCCATATTTGATGCGAGCCCGCCATTGCTATAAAAAGAGTCGTCCCAATGATCACTAAATCCCATGGTGAATTTAAAGCTGTTCCTTTAATCTCCCCCCCAACACTGCCCCAGAAGCCCTGTTCACCCGTACCAGCTATGGTCGTAACGATCCCTTCTAGAAGATCAACCTTCCTTATAGCATTGTTTTCAGTGTCCGCTACATAGAGGCATTCTCCATCCAAGGCTAATCCCTGTGGACCTTGAAAGGTTGCTGATATGTAATCTCCATCTAAAAACCCAGGTGCAGATCCGCCTATGACGTTGTGNATTTGACCATCAANACTAGTAATTAAAATACGATTGTGGTTTGTGTCGGAAATAAACAGACGGGAATTATACCCATCAGCNAACAACTTACCAGGAAATGCCAACATTNTATCNTCAACNTTGTCGACCTTCTTGGNAAAGGGCCGTGTATCTAGNANGTCGCTCTCTGTGTACACNTCTATCATATTTTTCAACAAATTATCAAAGGCTTTATATGACAATTCACCTTCGTGTTTGCCAATAACTTTACCTTTTGGATCAATAAATATTAAAGTGGGCCAAGCCCTTATCGCATAATTTTTCCACACCAGAAACTGATTATCATTCACGACAGGGTGGCTNAATTGGTTCCTTAAAACAGCTTGTGAAAGACTAGCCGTGTCGATTTCACCAGTAAATTTGGCTGAGTGGACCCCAATGACAACTAATTCTCGATAATATTTTTCTTCCAGCCTTCGCAACTGCGAAAGCATGTGNATGCAATTAATTCAACAGTAGGTCCAAAAATCTAAAATCACTATCTTCCCCCTAATCTCTTTTAGGGTTAGTGGATTATCAGTGTTTATCCATTCTAAGCCCGTTGGAAATTCAGGAGCGGTAATCTGACTCTTAAACCTTTCGTCTGACACAGTATTCCTCCCAGCTGCAAATCTACCCATTTCCCATTTTATATACCATAAAACACATATTAAGTGGTTCCTTGGTTGTAGTCCAAGTCTTCATTCTTTGGGCAACCTATGAACTCCACTAACAAGATATTCCATGTCTTTTTGGATTACAGCCGAGTCAAAAGTTACAGGCATTATATTCCTTATTTCCTCCGTATTTCTCAATTAATGTAGATGCAAAATGGCGTAGTTTGATTTTGTGAAGTAATATCTATCTAAATTCTTAACGAGATGAATTTATGCGGAGCAAAATCTTGCCCAACTTTAAGTTAGGCGTCGAGCATATAGAGGACGGATCAACTATTATGATCCCAGGTTTTGCTGGTCCGGGAACCCCAAGAAATTTAATAGCTGCTCTTATAAATCAAGGGGCCAAAAATCTAATTGGAATATCAAATCATCCCGGAGCTGGTCCTTACGACGATCAACTAGACCTCGGCGACTTGATCAAAAACGGACAGGTTAAAAAAATGATCTGTTGCTTTACTGCCGCNCCACATCCTTCCCAGGCNACCGACTTCGAAATTATGAATGAGAACGGCCAGATACAAGGAGAAATATTGCCTCAGGGCACTCTCGCAGAAAGAATTCGAGCGGCGGCTTCCGGCTTAGGCGGATTTTACACACGAGCTGGAGTCGGAACAGAGCTTGCAAAAGGAAAAGAACATAGGCTAATAGATGGTAAAGAGTACCTTCTGGAACATCCTCTACATGCCGATTACGCATTTATACGTGCCTACAGAGCAGATACATTCGGGAATCTACAATTCCGTCTTTCTCAGCGCAATTTCAATCCAATCATGGCAATGGCCGCTAAGACAACTATCGTAGAGGTTGAAACTGATATCGTCCCTGTCGGTGAAATTGATCCGGATCAAATCCACACACCAGGTATTTTCATAGACCACATTATTAGAATCCCCAACAATGGTATATGGGATCACCCTATCTATAGAAACTGATCCTCACTTCGAGGTGTATATCCTATGACCCAAAAGATAAAACTAAATCGTCAGCAAATTGCCAACAGGCTTGCGGAAGAATTCGAAGATGGTTGGTTAGTAAATCTAGGGATTGGGATCCCTACACTTTGCTCCAATTATGAACAGATAGATAAAACTATCATTTACCATTCCGAAAACGGTGTGATTGGATATGGACCGCTACAGAAAACAGGAGAAGAAGATCTCCATCTCGTTAACGCTGGAGGACAGTACATAACCCTGATGCCTGGTGCATCTATAGTTGATCACGCTGATTCATTTGCCATTATCCGTAGTGGCCGTCTAGATTTAACAGTGATGGGTGCCTACGAAGTCGCAGAAAACGGAGATTTCGCCAATTGGAAAACCCTTGGTAGAAAGGGTGGAGGCATAGGTGGGGCAATGGATTTAGCCATTGGTGCAAAACGAGTGTTTTTAGGCCTACAACACACTACACGAGACGGGGTTCCTAGACTTCGCAGTACATGTTCACTACCTATCACAGCGAAGGGAGTAGCAAAATTGGTTTGTACAGACCTGGGACTATTCGAAGTCACAAACGAAGGCTTCGTAATGAAAGAAATAGCCCCCGGTTATGATCCAGACGAAGTTCAAACAATGACAGATGCCCAAATCATCGTATCTAGCTCGCTTAAAGAATTCTCGATATAGACCAACTTAACTTTCCTTTACAACACATATGATCTGCTTCTACAAGATACAGTTCATCTCTATTTTGTTTTACGACTGATTCAAACCCACAAAAACACTACCTCTATAAAGACCCCCCCCAATTCTAGGCGTATAACGGCACTTGACATATCCTATATCAACTTTTAGTATGTATATGCACTAATCTTTGTTCAGTCATGATAGACAAGCGCCGCACCATTCAAGAACAACAATACAGGCAAACTTCGGTTGGCCAGTCATTTTATCGACTATCCACACACCTGAAGCCTCAGCCTATAGATAGATCTTCACATAGTGTACCCGACAATCCCAATTTATCCCCACATTCCACAACAGTTGAAGGAGTATATATTATCAGTGTCGCGGCGCGAATATTACAAATGCACCCTCAGACCCTTCGCAAATATGAGAGGTTGGGATTGATACAACCTTCAAGGACAGTAGGTATGCTCCGTTTATACTCTGAGGAGGACCTTGCTAAACTAAGATTGATTAGATACCTAGAGAATGACCTCGGAATGAACTTAGCAGGTGTTACATTTACACTAAATTTGTTAGAACAATTAATTGAATTGGAAAATAGGTTATTGCGGCAAGCTCAAGTGCAAGTTCGCAACAATCATATTGAGCATGAAATCCAACAGCTTTTTCAAAGATTAAACTTGCCGTACGGAATAATAATGAGATGAAAATTTATGGGTAAAAGTAATCCAAAGGACCTCCCTCAGAACCCTCAATCTGATCACCCAGTAGAAGAGGAGATTGAGCCTATTCTCAGTGAACCTGGCGAAGCAGATTCACAAATTGTTAGCGAGGAACACTCTCAAGATATCGAACAACTCACAAATGCTCTCCAGAGAGTTCAGGCTGACTTTGTTAATTTCAAACGGAGATCTGAAGATGATAAACAGGACCAGCTAAAATTTGCAAATGGCCAGTTGATTCTAAAAATTCTTCCCATAGTAGACGAATTCAATATGGCATTAAAACAAACTGACTCGGACAATATTTCAGGTTCATGGAGAGAAGGATTTGACCTAATCTATAGAAAATTAGAACGAATTCTTGAATTGGTAGGAGTCACACGAATCGAACCTTCTGGGCTGCCTTTCGATCCGTTCGAACACGAAGCCCTTTCTCAATTGGAGACCAGGGAACAGAAAGAGGGCACAATATTGGAAGTAATCAGAGATGGATACAAACTTCACGACAGAATATTGCGCCCTGCACAGGTAATAGTGGCCAAAGAAGCTTCAAATGAAAATACTAATTCAGGCAAATTGAATTTGCCTGATAAAGAAAAGGAGAACCTGTAATGCCGAAGATTATCGGAATAGACCTCGGAACCACAAACTCTGTTGCGGCAGTAATAGAGGCTGGTGAACCTACTGTAGTAGAAAATGCAGAAGGTGGGCGTATTACCCCA
>PAUC01000027.1 GCA_002712585.1 Dehalococcoidia bacterium | reverse complement strand
AGAATGATGTATCGAATCGCTCAAGCTCTAGCTGAGTTGAATAATTGTCATGGGCTTGTTACCGGTGAATCTGTTGGGCAAGTTGCTTCACAAACTTTAAAAAACCTTGCGGCAGTATCATGTGTTACTCCAATGAGCGTTTTTCGTCCTTTGATAGGAATGAATAAGCAAGAAATAATAATCAATGCAAAAAACATAGGTACTTATGAGATTAGCATAGAGGACCAACCCGATTGTTGTTCTGTTTTTATGCCTAATCATCCGACCACACGCAGCAAAAAAAAATATTTAGAATCAGATGAGAGGTTGTATCCATGGGAGAAACTTCTGACTCAGGCTTTAGCTTCTGTAGAAACAATCAACCTTGATGATTTACATGTCACTACTTAACTTATCAACTGTTGAGTCATCCGTTGATTCCTTAAGAAGAGTTCTGATGGTCTTTTTTAATTTAGGATGGATTAAGCTTTCTGCTATTTCACATAGTGGTATTAAAACGAAATTTCGTTTTTGAAGTTCAGGGTGAGGTATGGTGAGTGCTTCTTTGTTTAATATAAGACTGTCATAAAATAATAGATCTAGATCTATGATTCTAGGCCCCCACTTTTCTTTTCTAATCCTTCCCATCTCAGTTTCTATATTTAATAGATAAGGGAGTAAGCTTTCAGGGTCTAAAGAAGTATTAATTTTAACTACAGAATTNANAAAANANTCTTGNTTAATNTNGCCAATAGGTGAGGTTTGATAAAACGATGANTTGGATNTGATCTTTATATAATNNTTTTTTGATATNTTGTGAATCGCTTCAGNGCAATTTTGNAGNGGATTGCCAATGTTTGATCCGACTGCAATGTAGGCTGTNTGTTTCATTGCATTGGATAAATCAATAAGTAAGGTTTTGGTTTGAGATTAAATAGCCTCTACTTTAAGAGCATCTTTTTCANCCTCAGTTTTTTAAATTTAACTTTTTAGTAAGTTNTAAGAAATTAAAATTNAAACTGAACTGAGGATAATCGGTTTTTAATTTCATTTATGATACGACTTTCTTCTTCGGGACCTTTAGCTGCAAAGGTTGCAGAAAAGCGTANAAAGTTTCCTACGTCATCCCATGGGACGGTCGATATCATCATTTCTTTAATAAGATATTGTGAAAATTCNTCACCTGATTTGAATTGCTTTCCACCCTTTATACCCTTGGGTGCTTCTACATAAAGAAAAAATGATCCACCTGGCATGCTCGCATCAAACCCTAGTGAGTTTAAGGCTTCTACTAACTTTGTCAATCTGCGGCGATATTTNTCAAGAATTGTTTCAGTAATATCNGGGTGCTCTAGAGCATGAANTGCTGCTTTTTGAATGGCCGCAAACTGGCCAGAGTCAATGTTATCTTTTACGTGAGCTACACCTTTAACTATTAACTCATTACCAACCACAAAAGCAATCCTCCATCCTGTCATATTATATGACTTTGAAAGAGAGTGAAGTTCTACTCCCACATCCATGGCCCCTGGAACAGATAGGAAACTGCTTGGATTTTCATCAAAGTTTAACGCTCCATAAGCAGCATCCTGTACAACAACAACATCATTTTTTTTGGCAAAGTCGACCGCCTCTTCATAAAATGCTTGAGTAGCATTAGCGCCTGTAGGATTATTAGGATAATTTAAGTAGAGGATTTTAGCCTTTTTTGCAATATCGGATGTGATTGACTTAAGATCAGGTAAAAACTTATTTTCTTTGGTGAGAGGTAAGTTAATGACTTCGCCACCTAAATATTGGGTGTGTGTTCCCATTACAGGGTATCCGGGAACAGTCATTAAAGTTATATCTCCTGGATTGANGAAGATGGATGGCAGCATAGCCAGTCCAGGTTTCGCACCAATTGTATGGTTTACATGTTTGTTAGGATCAAGGNCCTTAACNCCAAAAACATTATCCATATAATTTATAGCGGCTACTTTGAATTCTTCAATTCCATTATCTGTGTAACCTCTATTTTCTGGTTTTTCAGCTTCTAGTTGTAGTGTTTTGATCACACCTGGNAAAGCCATTTCATCTGGTTCACCGACACCTAGGTCAAAAAGCTCTTTATTGGGATTTGCATCCATCGCAGCACGTTTCGCACGTTTAATTTTTTCAAACTTATATATTTTTGTGTCTTTGCCGAATTTATTTCCACCAAGACGGTCTGCAAATAACTGTTGAATATAATTTTCTTTGCCGGTCATATTAAATTACTCCATTGAATCGGTTGCTGGTCGAATGGGGAAAATAGGTTAGAAGCGGGTTAATCTATCCAAAAATAATATAGCTGTCAACATTTATGAGGCTGGTGACAGTCATTATTCCTCGTCATCATTTTCTGGGTCATCCTCTTCTACGACCAGATCAGCAATTTTTTGAGAATATCGTAGATATTTAATAATTTCTTTGATTTCAGGGTCGGATACTTTGTTGCGCTGCGAGGGCATTTTTTTAGAACCTTCAACAATCTGCTGATAAAATTCTTCATCAGAAAAATTTTCAGGTAGATATTCAGGGTCTATAAGTCCTGGTGCTTTTGTGTTCTTACCAAGTGCATCTACGCCATGACAATTTGCACAAACTCGATGGAAATATTTTTGTCCAGCTTCGAACTCTATGGGAACCTTTTTAGTAGGTTTGGGCGCGCAAGAGCTTATAAGAAATAGAAAAATCGCTGTCAGTATTATAAAAAACTTAGATTGCTTCATACAAAACTCCATTTATTTACGCTTGACCGTATCGGGCTTTTCGTTGGTTTATGTTCACACTACTTTAATACATAAGATATAGGAAGGTTAAATGAAATAGAATCACTTCCAAGAGGTTTTGGGATCGAGGGATATGGAATTCCACGCCGGACAGTTTCTAAAGCGGCTTCATTTAGTAATTTATAGCTAGAAAACTCAATTAACCTTAAGTTGGTTAATTCACCTTTTTTGTCAATAGTAAAAGTGACTATCGGTTCTCCTTCAAAACCTCTTTTACGAGCTATCCTGGGATAATATTTTGCCTTTGTAACCTTCTGCCAAACTTTTTTGTGAAACCCGCGACGTAGCTCTCCTAAATCTAATGAAGAGGAGTTTATTGATGGGGGAGTGGCTTTTGCCATAGTTGTAGTCTGCGATTTATTAATAGACTCTTCGCTTAAACCTTGGGTATGAGATATTTTTCGTACATATGGTGAAAACACAGCATTTTTTTCATTTATATCACTTTTATACATAAGAGTAGGATTTAAACCTCGAGGGCCAGCGATTATAAAGTTTGAACTACTGCGACTTCTAACAGTTTCAGGTAGAATTAATTTTTGAGATGTCCCTATATGTTTTGTTGGCATTGGAGAATAAGTCACATTGTTTTTTATATCGTAATCACTTTCGGGAAAACGAGGTGATATTGCTGAAGTCTCATTTCTAAAAAAATTTTTAGAATTTATTCGAGAAGTTGATTGCTTATGATTTGAAGTCAATTTGATTCGATTAATAGCTGCAGGATTTCTTGTTTTTTTGTTTTTCTGGATAGGATTTAATAGGTGTTTATTTTTATAAATTGGAGTTGGTTTCTTAGTCTTTATTTCTTTAAGCTCAGTGGAAATTAATTTAGGCGAGTGGGCTGATTGAGATTGTTTTTGTTTAGGGGTATTTATTATGCTTGCTAGCGGTATTCTATTTTTCTTATCAAGAACTGTGACTTTAATTGGAACTGCATCATGAGAACTGGATACTAAATTAAAAGAGATATTCGAGAAAATATAAAAACCTGTGGCATGCAAAAATAACGAAAATAGTAATGTTACTTTTAATGATCTATTAGTAGGGTTTGTAGAAAAAGCGTTCACTAGAATTCAATTCCTTTTTGTGCTGGGATCCCTTGCTCTTCGAAGGGATGTTTGATGAGTCGCATTTCTGTGACCAAGTCTGCCATTTCTATTAGTTTTTCGTTAGCATTACGCCCGGAACAGACCACATGGACATCTTTAGGTTTGTTTCTTAGTGTTTCTAGAAATTCGTCGAGTGGAAAAAATTTATAATCTAAAACATAGTTTATTTCATCTAATATAATCATCTGATATTTCCCACTCATTAACTTTTCTTTAGCTATTTCAAATGCTGCTCGTGCTGTTTTTTTGTCTTGCTCTGTGTTTTCTGTATCCCATGTAAATCCGTCGCCCATAGCTTCGTATTCAACGTAGTTAGCCAGTTCTTGAAGTGCTTTTCGCTCACCAGCTTTCCAAGGACCTTTCATAAATTGCATGATAAAAACATTCATTTTATTGCCTGCGGCGCGAAGAGCTAAACCAAAGCTTGCCGTGGACTTTCCTTTTCCATCACCTGTATTGACAATAATGAGTCCTTTTCTCTTTTTTGGGTCAGTTGGGGGTTGTTTGGGCATTACAGATCTCTCTTTATTTTAATAATATTATTTTAAGTTTAGTCCTTTTAGTTTTTAGATCTTTTTAAAAGCCACACAAAAAAAGGCCCTCCAAGCATAGCAGTAATAATACCGACAGGAATTTCTGTCGGGGCTATAATGGTTCGCGCCAAGGTGTCGCATATAACAAGAAAACTGGCACCAAAAAAAATTGATGCTGGTAATAAAATTCTTAGATCAGGGCCAACTATTAAACGAACTATATGCGGTACAATTAAACCTACAAAACCGATCGGTCCACTCAAAGCCACTACTGCTCCGGTTAAAAGAGANGCCATTATNAATCCTATTTTTTGAACTTTAATAACTTCCACGCCNCGNCTCATTGCTGATTGAATTCCAGTGCTTATGACATTAAGGTCTCGGCTGTAAAACATGAGGACAGCAAATCCAATAAAAATCATAGGAGAAATTGATATAAGTGTTTTATAACTGGTGATATCCAGTCCACCCATTAACCAGCGTACTATCCTAAAAGATTGTGTGAAATCAGATAGGTAATGAATTAACATGACTAAAGCTGCAAAAAAGAAATTTGCGGTTACACCTGCAAGTAACAGTACGGGTGTTGGAAACTCTCCAGATCTAGTTCTGGCTAGAGAAAAAACTAGGGTAATAGCACCTAAAGCACCCAGGAAAGCAGCAATTGGAACTGTTGGTATTCCTGCTATCGCATGTGGTAATCCAATGCTCATTGCTATTACCGCGCCCAAAGCAGCTCCACTTGACACCCCTAAAGTAAATGGAGCTGCAAGATCATTACGCAGAAGTGATTGGAGTACCGCACCTGCTACTGCNAGTGCCGCCCCGGTAAGTGCTGCTAAAATTATTCTGGGGATACGGGCTAAAAATAATATATTTGCATCAACGTTGTCGTTAAATTCTAAGTTTCTTGAGAAAGCATTTTCTAGATTAATTTGTACTGATCCAATTAATGGAGTAATAGAAATAGTGATAAGAAAAAATAAAAAAAATAAAAAAATAACTCCANTATATTGTTTTCGGTTTATTAAATTAATATTCATTGTGTACACAATGTGTCTGGTGAAATAATGATGCTTCCGTTTTGATCTTGAATTAAGTGAACNTTTACNCCGTAAACTNTTTCAATATGTTNTTTTTGTAAAACCTCNTCGNTTTTTCCGTCNTTNAATACTTNNCCTTCTTCAAGAAGAATAAGTCTATTGCAAAANTTTGAAGCTAAATGCAGATCGTGCANTGCTAGAANAATCGTCGTTTTTTTNCTTTCATTTAATTGTTTGAGAATACTTAGAATTTGAATNTGATATTTNATGTCAAGNGCGGAGGTGGGNTCGTCNAGAATCATTAGTTCAGGTTCCTGCGCAATGGCTCCAGCAATCACGACCCTTTGTTTTTCACCACCGCTAATTTCATTGAAGTTTCGTTGAGCAAATTGAAGAGTTTGAGTCCGCTCCATCGCGTTGCGAGCAATTTCTATATCCTCATCACCTTCGAAAGTAAATGCAGATAGATGAGGGTGACGTCCCATGAGAACAATTTCTGATACTTTAAAAGGAAAGACCATTGGATGTTCCTGCGGGACCCATGTAATCGATTGTGCCAATTGTTTTCGTTGATAGTCTAAATAGTTTTTCCCCTTAAAGCTTAATTGACCTGAAGCTGGTTTGAGCAGNCCACCTAAAACTTTTAAAAGAGTTGATTTGCCAGATCCATTAGGGCCTATAACACCTATAAATTCTCCCGGGTTAATACTTATTGAGATAGAATGAAGAACAGTATCTTGATCATAAGAAAAGTTTACGGCTTGAGTTTGGAGTATGGGTAAATTCATTGGGCGATGGTTGCTTAATTTTTAACAGGTTGTTTTGAAAATAGTTGTGGATGAATGTTGCGGGTCAAGTCATCCAAAATATTTACTAAGCGTGGACCAGGAATTAAAATATAATCAGCTCCAATAAAATATAGTCTGTCACTTTTTACAGCACGTAGCGTCGGATAATTCCCCCACGCTTTCTTTCTAACTAAGATTCCTTTATTCGAAAGATTAGACTTTGGTCCAATCTCTATAATTACTTCGGGTGATTTTGCGATGATAAATTCTTTGGAAATTTTGGGATACTTAGCCATCGTTTGAGGGAGAACGTTTTCACCTCCTGCAATCATGAGAAGTTCATTTAAAAAAGTTCCCCTTCCAACAGCATATAAGTCACGGCTAGGATCATTAGTATCACTCAAAAGCATCAAAACCTGGCGTGGCTTAAGTGGTTTTAGTTGGATGCGGTAGTCGTTAATTTTTTTTTCGATTTTATCAATCAGTTGGTGTCCAATTTTAGGAACCTCAAGGGACTCGGCAATAGCTTGAATGGATGCCAAAATATCTTTCAGGTTACCGACAGATACTGTTAAAGATGGAATTTTAAAAATATTTGCATTTTTTTGTATGATCTCACTGTCTTCCTGAATGATGATGAGATCAGGTTTGAGGGAAATCCATGTCTCAGTGCTTGGGTTTAATGGCCCACCAATGCTTGGTAGATTACAGGCTTTTTTGGGGTAGCTGCAAAAATCGGTAACCCCCACGACCTTACTTCCAACACCAAGCTCAAAAAGAATTTCTGTGATTGCTGGAGAGGTTGAAATCACACGCTGCGGAGCAGCGTGCGCCTCTTGAAATATAATGGACCAAATGCATAGAGCGGCTAGATTGAAAGTGATGAACTTTTGAATTGTTATGAAAAACTTAGAAGAACTATTCATCTCTTTAGAATTAATCCATTTAAAATTTAAGCTTTGCTCCAAGAGTCCAGTTCCAGGTAAAGAGATTTGGAACAATTGCAGTCGTAGGAACTCTAGAAAAATTGGGAGCATTCGATAAGCAACTTGAGTTGGTTTGCTCAAAGAGGTTTCCTGTTTTTGCAATAAGCTCGTTATGACGAGGTCTGTTAGGCCAATCTTTGAGAAGTCCTTTCCCGAGTTTAGTTTTAAGGGTATGGGTATATGCAAAGCCTGTAGAATTATATTCTCTCATGTATCTTGTATGGCTGGTTGAAATAGCCTTAAAGAGTTTAGAAGTCTGCATATAAAATAAAACGAAAAAATGAGAAAATTAATTAAATGTATAAGTAAATCCAGCGTATCCAGAAATACCTGCCGTCCCATACTGATATTTTTCTTCATACCTTTCATTTAATAGGTTTTCTCCTCGCAGCGTCAGTTTTAACTTTTTATCATATTGATAACCGAAAGCTGCTCTTACGGTACCGAACCCTATTGTGTGCTTGTTGCTTGCGGAGCCTGTTGCAGGACCACGATAATAAACGCTCACCAGAGAATGTAGCTTTTCTTGCCAGTCATGGGTCAGTGTTGCTCTGTATGTTTGTTTTGCTACTCTAATTAGATCATTATTATTATGATCCCAATGATTATTCCAACCGTGGTCTAAAGCTAGATTAAAGTTTTTAGGAAGTCCTAAGTTGATTCCCGTTTCTATTCCCATTGAATGAGCCTTAGCTAAGTTTTGAGGTTTCCAGGCGGAATCATTTCCAATTTTGTTTCTAAATGAAGAATTAAAAAAAGTCATCGTCATGCTGCTTCGATCATTAACTTTCTGTTTGATTCCAAATTCAAAGTTTTTACTTATTTCAGGCAACAACGAGGAATTAGAAAATGCCCCACCACCACTTTGAGAGTATAGTTGGTCCAGCGAAGGAGCTCTGAAGGCCGTTGCATAAGATGTGTGAAAGTTTGTGTTGGTTTTGGGTAAATGGTAACCAATTTTAAATTTGTAGGTGATCTCTTCACCCCATGAGGTGTGGTCGTCGCTACGATATCCGCCCATTAGGAGTATATTTTTATAAGCATTTCCTGGGTCTTGGTAGTCATAGGTTGCATGAATATAGTGTGCCAAATTGTCCAAGCTTTCTGTATAATCAGTGCCAATGCCCATGCCTTTTTGGTTTTTATATTCTCCCCCTAAGATAAAAGATAAATTATTTGTTACATTTAAATTGTTTTGCAGGTCTATAGCACCTGTTTTATCGTAGTATAACGATCTACCAGTACCGTATACATCGCGCGCTTCACGGTAAGCATAAGTTGGCATTAACTTAATGTCCCAGGACTTGACAAAACCGTTATCAGCTTTTTTCGCTATGATCGTCTTTGTAAATGGTGTTGAATAGTAATAATTAAGGGTGTTGCCAAAACTAGGATCATCAGAGCCAGATAAGTTGTCGTATTCAAGGTGAGTCCTTTCCAATCTACCTACAAATTCAATTCGCCCATCGTTGGGCAAGTTGTATCCGATGCGAGCGGATGCGGTGGTATTCTCATAACCATCATTTTCAGGATTTCCTCTATATTCACTAACCGAACTGAAGCCTCTCGTGTCCACACGTGACAAACTTGATGAATAATCATAGTTGCTGATACTTCCTGAACTATTGAGCGACTCTTTCACAGTGTCGAAGCTGCCTGTCTCAAAAGAAATTGAATGTGTTGGTTTACCTTTCCCCTTTTTTGTTACTATGTTGATAACTCCACCAGTGGAATCTGCTCCCCAGATATGTGATTGTGGTCCCCGCAGGATTTCTATTTTTTCAACATTGTCTGTGGTTAAGTGCCCGAAATTATAACCACCGGCAGTAGGCAGGTTCATACGTATTCCATCCATTAAGACAGCAGTTCCAATATTATGGGCTCCACGGATAAATACACTTGTGGAAGCCCCCATTGGACCGCTTGATTGAACAGTTAATCCCGGGACACCCCTTAAAGCATCCTGAACAAAGCGAAATTGTTTTTTTTCAATTTCATCCTTGGTTATTATGACGATAGAACTGGAAAGCCTATCTACGGGGACACTGGTTCTGAGTGCCTTGACTTCTATTGGTTCTAGCGCAACATTATTATTTTGCGCGCTGGCTGAAAAGGTGATTATTAGAGTTACTGTGGTAATAAAAAAAATAGAAAATAACTTTCTTAAATTCATTGCAAACTTTCCTTTAAATGCTGTTTCGGAAATTCTCTGGAATGGAAACATTCCTGATTAAAAAGGAGGGAAATAAAAAACCCCACTCCTTTAGGTAGTGGGGTAAAGTATCAAAACCCATCACCTCTCGAGGCCCGAAGAGATTAAGAAATATATTCAGTCAGGTTTTCTGGCTTCCGGATCGACCTACTCCCTGCGCCTTCCCACAAAATAAAATGCAGTGGCTAGTGCAGGTTTTGTCCCCGGTTACAGCGGCGGGTCCGCGACGGATTTTAACCGTCTTCCCTATTACTGAATAAAACTCAAATAAACTTCAGACCTGAATGTATCAAAAGCTCTTTATTTGTCAATAGATATCAAGCATTTTTAGCTTTCTTTAAACCAGTTTATTGAAGTAAGAAAGAGGGGGACGCTTATTTGCATAGACTTATGAATTGTTTGTTCTCAAGAATGAAAAAAATCATTTAATGCCTTGAGGTTTTCTGCGGTGAGTTCGTGACCCTGAGATGTTTCTTTTAGGGTAGGGTTGTGTCCATTATTTTTCATCTCTTCGAGTGCATGTTCGGCTAAAAATGAGGGGACTACATCATCGTTAGAACCAAAAATTCCAAGAATTGGAACAGATGATTCTGAAACTGTTTCCTGCTCAGAAAACTCTGGAAGAAAGCCGCAGACAGATGCAACTTTGTGCAAGGGGTATTTACCAAGTAAAGTATAGATTAATGCGGCGGCACCTCCCTGTGAAAATCCCCAGAAACTAATTCGAGTTTCTAATTTTTCAAACCTGCTGTTCAGATGGTCTTGTGCCATTCCTATTATGTTGGAAGAGAATTTTAAAAAATCACTTACCGATTCTTTTTGTTTAGGGCCATCTACCCACCAGCTCCAGCGTCCTTCTCCAGCATCTACCGGTCCCTCGGGAAATATCATAAAAGTGTTTTTTAGTTTTAGTTTATTTCCATGGATTAATATATTCTCTGGAGTCGATTCTGCTCCATGAAAGCCAATTAGAATGTTAATTGGTATCTCTGCGTCTAATAAGTCCTCACCTAAAATCACCTTCTTGTTATTCCATTCAGTGGTACTGTATTTTTCAGGCATTAATCATTTCCTTTTTATATTTCTTTAATTAGTTTTCTTACAAGTTTAATAGCTTGAGGTCGAGTTTTTATAACACCTAAGACACGAGCTTCTTCAATTTTATGAAGTATAGTTGCAAAGGCTGGGTTAGGTTTGATTTTAAAAATATGTTGAATGTCATTGCCATCCAAAAGAGGTTCTTTTTTTTTGGCGGGCAGGTAAGTTTTAAAGTAAAATTCTAAAATATGTCGTATTTTCATTACTTCAGCGTCTACCTTCCATTCTTTACTTTTTGGCAGGCTTACACGATTAGCTAGATATATGAATAACCCAGGAACTAGGGCTTGTTCGTTTTCACATATGAATTGATAAAGCTTGACTCTACTAGAGAGATCTTTTGTAAAGCTGAACCTAGTATTAGAAAGTGAGTGCGCACAAATGGCCATGGAGTTAACAAAATCAGTATCTGCATTGGAAGCACGAAGTTTAGCAAGTAGTTTGCTAATTTTAGTTTTTCGACTTGTTTTGCGATTGGTGCCAATTTTATTTGTAGAAGACTTTTGGGCTAATGGGT
This sequence comes from Dehalococcoidia bacterium, assembly GCA_002712585.1. Taxonomy (GTDB): domain Bacteria; phylum Chloroflexota; class Dehalococcoidia; order Lucifugimonadales. The sequence continues at coordinate 1,896 of PAUC01000027.1, read as the reverse complement.
AAAGCAAGCAACCAAGTTTGATTAGTTGAGATTTTTCTAGAAGAATTTTTTTAATTCCTTTAATTGGCTTAGCGCCTATTTGTTTTGGGTTTGAAAGTAGTTTTTCCAGATGATTTAGTGTTTTAAAAGTAGGTAGTATGCTTTTACTTTTATAGAGCTCTGGAAAAATGTTCTCCAATAGCCCAATGTCATTCATCGTTTTGATCGATGGGCTTGCTTTTTTAGAACTAAGTAAAAGGTTGAGTTCGCTCCATATTCTCTCAGGGGATACTCGATTGATTTCTGGACTAAGAGTTGTGATTTTTTTTAAAGTTTTATTTTCGATTTGGAACCCTAGAACGCTCATGAATCGAAAGGCCCGAAGCATTCGTAAAGGATCCTTTGAAAATATTTGTCCAGGGAGGACGCGGATAACTTTATTTTTAATATCATCTCTACCGTTATGCGGGTCAATGTACTTATTAGTTCCTTTGATGAAGCTTATAAGAGGAACTGCTAACGCATTGATTGAGAAATCGCGTCGGTTTAAGTCTGACTCGATACTTTTTCCCTGCAGTTCAGAGAAATCAAAATAAAAATTTTTTTTGACGACAACCCGAAAAGTTTCTCGTCCAGGCGTTGTGTCTAAGGGAACAAGGGCAGATTTTATAGAATGGGCATATTGTGTTGCTAAAATAGAAGCATCGGTGCTAGCAAAGTCGAAGTCAGAGCATTGCCGACCTAAAACAATATCTCTTAGCGTCCCTCCAACTACATATACTTCTGACTTATAAGACTTGCTTAGTTGAAAAATTTTTTTTAGGTGGTTTACGGTTGCTTTTTTTAACATGACAGCCAAGGTTTGGGGAAGGATAATTAGGCTAGAAGTAACAAACTACGCATCCCATCCTGAATTAAGGCGAACCTGCTTTGAAACAAAAATTCTTCCATCTTCCTTGACTAGGTGGAGGTCAGTATTGGTCAATGTTCCAATAATTTGTTGAAGGTTTTCAGAAGGTTTACTTTGCGGGTTTTTTATAAGAAAAGGAACCATGTCTTCAACGGATTCGCGGACTCGGTCGCTTTCTACAATATAACCAATATAGTTTAAGTCTACTTCTAAATATTTCTTTACCAAGTTAACAAGGTTATTCCCAGCTAGTAAATCTTTTTTGTTGCGGACGCGATTTAAAATAATTGCTGGTTTGAACTCATTGATTATTTCGTCCACCTTTTCAATTTGAGTCTTATCAATTTTTTTAATATTATCCTTTAGCGTCGCTACAGTGTAGGTTTCTAAATCTGCATTGGTTGGTTTTGAGTGATCCACTAGTTTTTGTAAAGCTGAAAGGTTTTTCAGTTGCCTGCTTATTCGTCTGAATAATGCTGAACGAACGAAACTAAAGGTTTTCATAACGGACGTTGTTTCAGGAGAACTCATAACGATACCTTTTGAACTCATATTAAAAAAATCTAGCACATTGAAACTCGTCCCTGGCCCTAGATCTAAGATAACGGTATCTGCATTAAGCTTTTTAATGAAAGAGATAACTTTTTTTACACGTTCTGAGTCGATATTTGCGCTTCCGGGATTATCACCAGCGCTACTTATGAACTTTAGATTGCTTATACCTGTTTCTATTAATAATGAATCCGGAGACTTTTTATTAATGAATAAATCTTGGAACCCATAGAGAGGATGGCTAATGCCAAGTAAAGCGTGTAAATTAGAGGAACCAAAATCACCGTCCATAAGAACAACCTTTTGTCCGCTAAGTGCTATCCCTAGGGCAAGGTTGGTGGAGATTACGCTCTTTCCAATTCCTCCTTTGCCTCCGCCTACCGGAATGATATTTACTGTTGATGATGCCATGGCTGCTTACTATATTTCACTTTCTGCTTGGTAATAGGGGTGTT
>PAUC01000026.1 GCA_002712585.1 Dehalococcoidia bacterium | reverse complement strand
GCTTTTTTGAATACGTCAAAAAAGGTGAAAATCCCATGGGAGATTTGGGAGTTATTAATCACTGTCCTACCCTGCACCTAGATGATTCGGTAGAATCTGTTTTCAAAGCCAAGATTCAAAATCTGATGGATAATTATGAAGCATGGGCTGGAAATAGCTCAATTTATCCACAAGATGAGATGGTTTCTCCAGGTTGTAGATACAGGGCAATAGAGGAACTGGACGGAGTAACTGCACCGATAAGAAACTAAATATATTGGAAATCCTTTCTTTAAGGAAGAGAGTAGTGTCTAGTTACCAAACTATCGATCCGAATAATTTAAATACCCAGGTTATATTCCAAAAAATTCGTAGGAGAAATAACTATGAAAGCTGCGGTACTATATGAGGCACGAAACCCTCTAGTTATTGAGGATATTCAACTCGACCCTCCAAAATCCGGAGAGGTACACATAAAAGTTGGAGCTGCAGGAATCTGCAGGAGTGATCTCCACATTATTAAAGGCCATGCAAAACATCGATTACCAGCTGTACTTGGACATGAAGGGTCCGGAACAGTACTAGAAGTCGGAAGAGATGTCACACGAGTTAAACCAGGTGATAAAGTAATACTTTCTTTCGTGCCATTTTGCGGTCATTGTGATAATTGTCTGGAGGGAAAAGCTAACCTCTGCAATACTCATGCAGATACATCAGGTACACTGTTCGATGGAACGACTCGATTGCACAAGGGTGATACCAGAATTTCCCACATGGGTAAGGTATCTTGCTTCGCTGAGGAGGCCGTAGTTCCAGAGACCGGATGCATACCGGTTTCACATGATTTTCCATTACCACAAGCAGCCTTGATCGGATGCTGTGTTCCAACAGGCATTGGTGCAGTTATGTTTAATGCAAAAATCAACCCTGGCAGCACAGTTGTAGTAGTAGGGGTAGGCGGAGTAGGACTTAACGTCGTCCAGGGCGCCAAACTTCTTAGTGCTTCTAAAATCATCGCAATAGACCCCAACGAAAGCGCCCTGGAGTTCGCAACAAAGTTCGGAGTAACAAATACAATAAATCCTACCGAACAAGATCCAGTCCAGGCCGTCAAGGATATAACCGGTGGTTCAGGAGCCGACTACTCATTTGAGGTCTTTGGATCGTCTGAGACTGTGCAGACTGCTTACAACTCGGTTAGGAAGGGTGGAACCGTTATTGTGGTGGGACTCACACCCCTTGGGGATGATCCAACCATTGATGCGAATAGGATGACCCGACAAGAAATCACATTAAGAGGATCATACTATGGCAGTGTTCGACCAGCTCTTGATATGCCCACCATGGTAAATCTTTACAAAGCAGGAAAAATCGACATCGATAATCTAATAACCAGAACCTATAAATTAGATGACATCAATAAAGCATATCAAGATATGGAAAATGGTCAGATAGGTAGGGGAGTCATTACCCAGTTTTGATCTAAGGAACTATGGTCGCACTGAAGAGCGTCGACTGAGTATGACGTAAAGAATATAAACCACTATTGAGAGAAACCTATATAGGAGCACCAGGGGGTGGAGTTTTGCCAGCAGCTTGAGGAGTCCAATTCTCAGGACTATCAAGGAAGTGAACTATATCATGCCTCGCTTTGATACGATGGACTTGTTCTTCTACATTACCCCCCTGATCTTTGTCTATATTCCTTTGTATATTTTGCAACTCGTAGTGTAGCCATGATTTTACCTCTGGAGTCACCCGACTATCAGCGGCAAGGATCAAGATGCGATCCAGAAAAGCTCGCTGTACAACCCGTCTCAGAGCCGCTCGTCGGGGTTGATTTTCTGTAGGCTGTCCCCAGGTTCGGGAATTTATTGTGTCTAACATCTCACCCAAGGTTATAGGCGCAGATTGACGAACAGCAAAGGCAACTATCCGTGCTAACCTCTCCCCTTCCAGAGTGTTGTCCAAAACTAAAGCTGCAAGAGATCTAGCAGCCGAGATCTGATCGAAAGCATAACCAGCACGCGTCGTAGAATCGTCGAAATTCTTAGGACTACCAAAGAGTGGCGGCGGCAAATGAGTAAGCACCTCTTCCGAGATATCTAGGTTTTCTGGTTCTAAGCAGTCCAGCAAGAGATCAAGAGCCTCTCTCTGACACGACGAATCTATTATGGCTGTTGGGACTTGACCGTCGCCGAAGAGGGCATTTGTATGTTCCATTCCACCAATGTATTTTGCTGCCGCTTCGATAGCAAACCTATGGAAATAGTAAACCACAGAGAGATAGTGATCCAGGTCCGACACAGGCTGACCTTGTCGAAGCATATGAGGTCCATAGCGCTGCATTAGTACACTTCTAGTGGCTATAGTCTCTCTAAGCCATGAGACTGGATCAGTCCCGTCATCATAGGGATTCCACCGAGGGTCACTCTCCGGAAGAAACAGTATTCCTTCCTTCAAACCCTTCTTTACGATGGCTTCAAGATGTTCCTCTTCCTTACCAGGCGGCGACAGTGAGTAAGAAAAGCAAACGGCAAGAATATCCCAGGAACCCAAACCCTTCTGATAGGCATCACTAAAGTCTACGGCACCATCGGCTCCAATTTTTATACGAGGCGCAACGTACTCCATAACAGAACCACGATCATACAAACTGGCACTGAAATTATGCGGGAAGCCCAATGTATGTCCAATTTCATGTGCCGTTAAGACGGCCTGCCTTTGAAGCATTAACGATTCTTCGTCTTTAATGGTGCCCAGGGTGGAAACAAGTTCTAATATTGGATCCAATCCCTTCTCGCATGCATTATCCTCTATAGCAGGTACCATAGAAGCCCAGTAATTATGTACAGTGCGAACTCTATGGCTATCCATACGTAATTTCCCACAAATAATTTCCCCTGTTCTAGGGTCTTCGTAATGAAGTCCCACAGACCACCCTCTTTCGGCCCTGTGTACCCACTGTATGACCGAGTATCGCACATCCATAGGATCGGCATCCTTTGGTAAGTCTCGAACCTGAACCGCATTCTTGAAGCCAGCCTTCTCGAAAGCCACGTTCCACCAGAGCGCTCCTTCTCTCATAGCAGAACGGATAGGTTCAGGAATGCCCCTATCCAGGTAATAGACAATGGGTCGAATTGGTTCACTTAACCATAGATCGGATTTAGTATCGAAAATAGGTTCATCTGGATTCTTCTTTTCGAGCCTCCAGCGATGAATCCATTGAACCTCTGTACTTTCGTTAAAGTTGGCACCATAGTCTTTAAATGACATTGGACCGAAAGCCTGTCCTAGCCAAGTCATACCAGCCCCCACACGCGGATCCAGCTTACGTGGCTGGTAGCCATCCTCTGGAAGTGCAACAAAGGAGTGATGCTGACGGACACTAATGGTTCGTCCATCTGGTAAAAGAGGCCGAAGTTTATCCGAAACGTTTTCGCCGGCGAATGTTAAGAGAGCTTCTATCTCAGTGTTTCGTGGAAAGGTCTTGGTACGGGGCAAATAAAGTGTACTACGCTCTTCGTCAAGCTTGAAATCACCTAGAGCTGCAGACTTAATGGAAGTTACTATACCCGTCGAGTCCCGAAGGAAAAAATTGGTCGCATCCACCAGAAATCGTCCTTCTTCTTGTGCCTCTATCATGAAAGCCCCCAGGACTGAGTCAGCAAAAGATTCTTGGATACTCTGTGCCAGCTCAGGGCTGTTGGTGGTGGAACGGAAGGCGAGATTCTTCTGTACAAGCAATACCTTCGGGCCTGCCTGCCTAAAAGTCACAAGAGCAGACCCAACAAGATTCCCTCTGTCAAGGGTACGTACATCTATAGAGCCCACACCAGTAGCCAGGGACCGAAGATACAAGAAGTCTTCATTCAAATTGCTTACCACTAGGAGAATACGTCCATTCTTGTCGTCCCAGTAATAGGGAATGAATCCTTTAGAGTACTCTAAGTCAGTCACTCGTTCAGGCCAACTGTTTTCAGCTTGTGTTTTTTTAATCGCCATGATGCACCCCCAATATAAGTCCGTGTCCACACGTTACTGAGAGTATACCTTTTTTACCTAATATATCTAAGCCACCAAACGAACATGGCTATTCCAAATAATATGACTATACTGCAACCTGAAATCCAGTAATCCAATTCCCGTCCTACCTCCCTAATCCATCTCTAAGTTTAATTACGTGTTCCACCAACTATAACTGTTGATAACAAGATTCTTGTTCCAAAACCTGAAATGAAACACATGCTCAGCTGATACCAACCGTAAAGACTCCTGCGACTATAAATATCGACCCTGCAATTCGTCCACGGCTAAGAGGTTCTTTTAGCAGTGTAGCCCCCAATATAACGCTGAAGACTATACCAATTTCTCGAATAGGCGAAACATAACTTGCTTGAGATATTTGTAAGGCACTGAGAACTGTAGTATATGCGGCAAAAGTAAGTCCACTCGCTATTATTATTTCTAATAAATTGATCTTTAGTTCTTTACGAACAGATACCAAACCATGTTTGAATAACATATAGGGCGTCAAACCTATCGCAGTTCCTAATGCAAGTAGATACATGTAAAGCAGCGGATTTACATACTGTACTCCTAGCTTATCCCAGACTGAATACCCAGCAATTGCACACCCAGTAAGCATTGCATAGTGAATACCACGGTTTTTAAAAAATGCAACGGGATCACTCGCTATATATGAAACCCGACCCAACCAATAGACTATAAAAATACCCCCGACTATAGTCATAATCCCTAGTACAGTTATCATAGTAACTTCTTCGTTCAAAAATGCCACTCCCAAGATGGGAACCAAAAGAGGGGCTATCCCACGGGCTAGTGGGTAAACCAAAGACAAATCAGCATGCATATAGCTGCGACTAAGGAATAGGAAATATAGAACATGTATGATCGAGGTTCCTAAAACGAACCACCATCCTGGATATTCTATTCCCTGGGCCACAATCAAAATTATCCCCAAAGGGGCCGCAAGGATTGTCATAGAGACTTGAAGTAACCAAACAAAGATCTCTTGGTTACTGCTACGTTTTAGAAGGATGTTCCAGGAAGCATGCGCTAACCCGGAAAGAAGTACAAGTAAAAATGGCAGCCAAGTCATTAACCAAAATATAGTAGCTAAAACAAACGCAACCTGGCAAGGCCTCAGGATATCTGCATAAGACAACCCGTCTGTTCGCTAGTTTGACTGAACTATAGTTATCCTCGTTATTTCATGACTAAAAAATGGAGCCAACGGACGGGCTTGAACCGTCGACCTAGTGTGGCAGCAATTGGTGTCCATGGACATCAAAACAGCAGTGATATAATTCCCTAAACCCCTTAGTTAGGAGGAGAATTCAATGGTAAAAACAGCGATACAAGGAGGATGGGTTGTAGGATGGACTACAAACGGACACCAAATACTAGATGAGGGCATTGTTGTGTTCGAGGACGATCGTATTGTCTTCGTTGGCTTCCCGAGTGACCAGAATTGCCCCAAAGCTGAGAGAACTATAAATGCCCAAGGAATGCTCGTATCCCCTGGCCTAATTAATCTCCACTGTATCGCTAACCTTGATCTACAGGTGTTACGTATGGATATGAAAGTTGGGGAAGGTTCGGGATATTCCAAGCCCTATTCTTGGGTTACGAATACTGATGCACCACATATCCTGTCTGATGAAGACTTCCGAGTTAGCTCAAGATTTTGCGTTGCCACTCTTCTAAAAGGGGGCAGTACGACTTTTGCAGCAGTGACAACTGGAGCGACTAAACGATGGGAAGATCCATCAGTCGAACCGTATGCATTAGCAGAAGCCTCTGAAGAAATGGGTGCTCGGGCTTGGATTTCCCACCTGTATCGCGAAGTTTGTGATTACACCAATCCTGATGGCACACGAGGTGAAATTTGGGACCGCCAAAAGGGGCAGGCTGGTTTAGATAACGCGATAAAACTTATCAAGCATCTCCAGATCAAAGGAAATCCTCTAATCACGGGATTTCTATTTCCTTCTCGTACTGATAAATGCTCCGACGACCTTCTTAAAGAGACGATACACCAATCAAAAGTTTTGGGTGATGTTCATGTCCGTTCTCATTTTTCGGAACACCTCCAAGAATTCCGTGACTTTAGAGCAAATAACCCTTCTCGGACTATGGTGGAATGGCTTGAAGATGTAGGATTCTTGGGCCCCCAAGTTTGTTTGACCCATGCTATATATATTGGGGGTCACAGTGCCACTGGAGAATCGCATCGCGATGACCTGGAGATACTAGCACGAAGTCATACGAGTGTATGTCATTGCCCGGTGGTGTTTGCTAGAGGAGGTTCTGCTCTTGAGACCTTTAGTCGTTACGTAAATGCAGGAATTAATATGGGGATAGGGACCGATACATTCCCTCCGGACTTATTGGAAGAAATGCGTGTGGGAGCTCTACTTAACAAGGTAATTGACCGTCAACGGTCTGTCGGTAGTGTCAGAGACTTCTACAATGCTGCGACAATTGGGGGAGCTAGAGCTCTTGGTAGAGAGGATTTGGGAAGGTTGGTTTCAGGAGGCACAGCCGATATCAGCATCTTTAACCTTTCTGATCTGGCTAGTGGTCCCATAGATGACCCAATAAGTAGTTTAGTCCACTTTGCGGGCCGAAGAGAGTGCCAGACCGTGATAGTGGGAGGGAAAATTGTGGTAGACGATGGTCAAGTTATAGGTATAGATGAAGAAAGGCTTAGCCGCCAAGCACGCAAAAGCTGGAAACGCTACGTGAAGGGCCTTGTAGATTGGGATTACGCCGGGCGGTCAACCGACATCGTATTCCCTACAGCGTTCCCAATCATTCGGAATAGGTAGGACTCCAAGCCTAGCCAAGGCTATCAAAGAGCAGGAAAAGAGTTTGGATGGGTGCCAATAGTTTTGGAGGTAGAGATGCCTTATGGTAATTGGCAAACTGATCTGCTCTTCCTAGGCACTGAAGTAGGCACAATTCGCGATTACTAATGGCAGACGGTTACTCAGTAATACCAAGGAAGGAAGTCGTTCTTATTTCTTGGGATTCGCGCGCCCAGCTGCTAACTCAAGTAAAATACACTTATCGCACATGTTAACTCTGTCCTCTTGTATATTCCCAGCAGTATATACGCCTTATTAAGCAAGATGCTCCGTATATATGCAACAGATTTGCTTGAGTATATTTAATCCTACTGATTAGGCTATACTGCCCCCAGAGGCAAACATGGAAATCAGACGCCATCACAACATGACTATGGATGCTGCGGTGCAGTTGTCCGATCAGATCCTACCAGGTTTCATAGAACAGGCTGATGATAACGTCTCGAATATACAACGGCAATGGGATGGTAACGTGTTGCGCTTCGCCTTCCACATTCATGGCATGAATATCAAAGGCACATTCCTGGTGACTGATGATGAGATCATCATCGAATCCGAGTTGCCTTTTATGGCTCGTCCATTTGAAGGACGCGTCCGGTCTGCCATAGAGCAACAGCTAGACATCTTTCTTTCATAGGGAGATCAGGCATACATCAAACAAGTGGGGAACACGGATTAACGCCTAGAGACAGTCACTTTCTTTTTAAGGGTATATAGATACTCATGACAATTTGATTTTTCTAATAATGCCTGGTCTAACCTTGTTAGGGATATCCTTCCCGTATATTGGTAATCAAATAAACTGGATGAACGTTGGTGTAATTCTTGAAGTCCGCTTGTAATTTTATCCGATGCCTTGCCCTAACTTCGTCGAGGGCAGATACTGAAGTCAACGTGATGAATGCTGCCACCATATAAGGTGCTGCATCTTCAGATTGCTCTCCATGAATTCCACGGTCAATTTCCCATCTTACGACTGCATTACCGTAACAGCGTTTTGCCAATGGTGTGTGAGTGTTTATGTAATAATCCCAGTCGAAAAATGCACCTTCTTCGTTAGGATATAAAATAGTAAGTCTTATCATACTAATAGCCTCCGGAGTTTGAGCATAACCAACATAACTGGTCGAAAGAATTATGGGATCAATAACACCTTGCCTGTTGTGATTCGGTTTTCCAATTCTCTATGAGCCAAAGCTGCGTCCCTTAGAGGGATTCGATCATAAATTGAGAGACGCAACCTGCCAGATTTGATCCATTCGAAGACATCTTCAGATCTAGCAAGTAACTCCGATCTCGTCTCAGTATAGTCTAGTAATGAAGCTCTAGTAAGGTATATTGATTTTCGCACAAAAATTGAAGTGTTCACTTCCGATACAGGGCCACTCGCGCTCCCATACATCACTAAATATCCCCGCCGACCCAGAGATGCTAGACTTTTTTCAAAAGTCGCCAAACCTATGCCATCGTAGACCACGTTTACCCCGGATCCGTGTGTAATTCGGGCTACCTCCTCTGCGAAATCATGCTCGGTATAAATAATCACATCGTCTGCCCCAAGATCCTGCGCGAATCTAGCCTTGGTTGCGGTTGAAACTGTCCCTATGACATGAGCGCCGCTCCATTTAGCTATTTGTGTGAGTAGAGAGCCAACGCCACCCGCGGCGGCATGTACAAGAACGTAATCATCCGGCTGTATAGGATAAGATAAGTGAGTAAGAAGATGCGCGGTCAATCCTTGTAGCACGGCCGCTGCACTTACTTCAAGATCCATATCAATAGGAACAGGAACCAATCTCCACGAAGGCACAACGACCTTTTCTGCATAAGAAGCGCCTTCCGGATGATAAAAAGCCACTCTGTCTCCCACACTAACCTCGGTGACTCCACAGCCAATCTTCGCAACAATGCCGGCCCCTTCAGATCCCAACACGAATGGTGTATCTGGAACCGATCTCCCCATAAGATTAGGCGGGAACTTGTTTGCACGCATAGTGACATCACGAAAGTTCACTCCGATCGCTTTCATCTCTACCAGAACTTGACCTGACACGGGATTGGGTTCCGGTAAATCGACATATTCTAGAACTTCTGGGCCACCAAACCTGGATACTTGGACAGCTTTCATGAGCATACTCCAACTGTTCTAAGAATCGATACTTTCAATCCATTATATGACCCCGTGCCTATATCACAAATTAGATTCAAGACTTCCTGTTACGTTTCCTTTTGGGGTATAGGAGAGTCATTATTTTCTTATTAGGGTTCCATGTATACACATTCCCATATTTGGATCCGGCCATCATGTCTTGCAGTAATTCCTCTTGGAAGTGGTCATATTGGAAGGCCGGCAACTTCTTAGTCGGTACCAAGTCTATAAGCTTATTCATAGCCATACCCAACATAGGATCGGCATGATCTTTAGTCTCATGGGGGAACTCAGAAAGACGTCGGTCTTCCGACTCCGCAGAGCATCAAGGACGCTATCTGTCACTCTATCACACCTGTCACCGCCAGTGGGGGTACTGATGACTTTGAACATGTGCCGCTTGAAGGGGAAATAGGTGAATTATGAACACTGCTGAGCAAGTGGTGGTCAAAGTGGTGGTCAAATCTGACCAATGTAGACCTGCTAGAAGGCTGAGGGGGAAAATTCGTGCCTAGGGAATGGAGCCAACGGACGGGATTGAACCGTCGACCTGCGGTTTACGAAACCGCTGCTCTACCACTGAGCTACGTTGGCACTTCTCAGTTGCGTAGCATATCGTCAACTCTCTTTACTGTCACACTTAATATTAATATCAAGAATCCCCGACATTGACCCTACGTCATGACATTTGTTGTCTAACAGCACCCTTATAATTCTCTATACCTGCTCATGACAACCAAAATGTAAAAATGTCGCAAATCTCTATTTCACCATTGCACAAACATGGGCATAACAAGATGGACATAGTTTTCTGAGTCTGTTGGTCTAAATACTCCCGCTCTTGACGGACCGCTCGTCTCTAACATAACTTTTTCAGTGCCTATGGATCCAAGAACATCTAAAAGGTATTTACTATTGAACGCAATCTTCGATTCCTGTCCATCCACTTTACCATCTATTTGAGATGTATTTTCACCAATTTCTTCTGCCTTTGCTGAAATCGTTAACTGTCCCACATCCTGCTCTTCTACAGGTTTTATCTCCAGTCTAATAATCCCACTGCTGTCTCGGGCAAATATCGATGCCACCTTAGCAGCGCCAAGAAACTCAGTCAGTTTAAACTCAGCTTTACATTGTGTGTCCTTCGTTGCATCTGCAAGAAGTTCCGCGAAGGGCGGAAAATTCCCTTGAATTAGCTGGGACACTAATTCTAAATCTTCCATCTTAAACATAACCTGGGCATTGTTATCTGAAAACATAATTTCGACTGGCTGTTCCTTATCTGATAGGAAACGATTCAATTCGTTCAAACTCCGCGAGGGTATTATTACGCCAATCGGTTCCTTTACGGAGGTTTCGATTTCCGCACTGTATACCGCTAACCTAAACCCATCAGCTGCAGCCAAAGTCAATTTATCCGATTCTATTTCAATTTTTATACCAGTCAGTACTGGCCTGGATTCCTCCGTCGCAGCTGCAAATATGGTTCGATCCAATGCTGCCTTCAAAATCTTAGACGGAGCCGTAAATCCTAGTCCACCACTTACAGATGGAATCGGCGGAAATTCTTCTGCATCAGTACCGTTGATCTTTGCATCAAATGTTCCACATTTCACCTGGATACTTTTTGGACTGTCCGAACCAACTATATCGATAGTGTCTGATGGTAGTGAATTTACAAATTCGCTAAGAAGTCGGGCCGGTACCGAGATTGATCCCTCTTCTTCCACATTCGCACCTATCCAAGTGGTTATGGCTATCTCCAAATTTGTGGCAGCCAATTTTAGACGACCTTGGTCAGTTGATATAAGGACATTCTGAGTTATCGGCAAAGTAGTCCTAGTAGCCACCGCTCTCCCCACAATCCCGAGCCCCTTGGCAAGGTTTTCCTGTAAACATGAAACCCGCATCAATTCATCCTCCAATAACGTGGGGGCTATCATACGGTCCAGGTTAAATGGCGTCAACAAATGGACTTAATCTAGTACCCAAGCCGACCTATACGGGGAAGGGCAATCCCCCCTCACAATTACCGCCACTCTTCTACGAAAAAGACCCCGCAAAATCGGGGCCCTTTCAACACGGACGACTCCATCCAAGGCTCAACTACTGATACGCTTAATCTCCAATGTCTCTCCGGGGGCCAAAGCTACCCTGCGAACGTCTATACCTAGTTTCAGTAGCCAATACCCCAAGGTGGCTTTACTAACGTCTAATTTAGCAGCCGTCTCCGACAGTCCCAGTTCGTTGACTAGCTCGGGCAAAAGCCGTTCAAGCGGCCTTTGGTGATCGTATTCAACTCTCTGCATCAATTTTGTTTTCCTAGCCACAAATACACCCCCGATTTCCTAGGTTTCATTCAGAATGATTGGATAGTATCACCTGTTCTGTTAAGATGTCAAGACTTTTCTAAAATTATTTAAGAAAAATTTAAGATTTGTATAGAACATTATGGTTTTATAGATGTCTCCTTGGTATCTTTATATCATGCAAAATACATTTTTACGACTTATACGGGGGGGTAATCCATGCAATTAGGCAAAGTTCCTGGGCACATATTAGAACGACTCTTTGCTACTATTGAAACAAAAGATCCTCAGGTAATCTTGGGGCCTAGATTAGGAGAGGATGTTGCTTTATTGAATACAGGGAACTGGATTCTTGCCGCTAAAACAGATCCTATAACATTTGCCACAGATTTGATTGGTTGGTATGCAGTCCAAATTAACGCAAACGATATAGCTTGTTCAGCAGCTAAGCCACGGTGGTTCCTTGCAACTTTAATGCTCCCTCCTTCAGTCAAAGAAAGTCACATAGAATCTATTTTCAAACAAATATTGAGCGCTTGCTCATCATTAGACATAGAATTGGTGGGTGGTCACACAGAGATTACAAATGCCGTTAGTCAACCTGTAGTAGTAGGGTTTATGTTAGGAAAAGCTGAAACTGGAAGCTATATCACCACCTCGGGAGCAAAAAATGGTGATGCTGTTATCCTAACCAAGGGTATTTCCCTAGAAGGTTCTGCTCTTTTAGCAAGAGAATTGAGGAGCGAACTATTAGCAAAAGGCGTGGAACAAAATGTTTTAGATCGAGCCTCTAATTTTCTTTTTGACCCTGGAATAAGTGTTGTTAAAGACGCCGAAATTGCATATTCCAATTTTGATGTTAACAGCCTTCACGATCCAACCGAAGGAGGGCTGGCAACAGGACTCTACGAAACAGCTAAATCATCAGGTTTAGACATAGAAGTGTTCGAAGATCTAATTCCAGTGCTACCAGAATGCAGCACCATATGCAACGCGCTGGGAATAAACCCTTTGGGATTACTAGGTTCTGGCTCACTACTAATTACACTCCCAAAACGCCAAGCAAGTGACCTCATCAGTTACTTGGCGACTAAGGGTATTTTTTCTCGGGAAATAGGGTTAGCAAAAACAGGGTCCGGAAAAGTATTTTGGAAAAGGACAACTGGCACTGAACCATTTCCATCTTTTGACAGGGATGAGTTCGCAAGACTACTTGATGAACGATCGTAGTACATTTTTACTTTTTAATTGTTAAATGCCTTGCTAGCTCATTAATGGGGATATTTTACTACGGCCTCTTATCGGCCTTAGAGGCCTCTTTCTCAGCAATACTAGAGGTTGGCACCAAGAAGATGGTCACAACCATCGCTAAGGCCACCACAAAGGTAGATATAATGAAGGTCTCACTAATAGCTGAACTTAGTGCGGTCTTTAAGATGTCGGCAATTTGACCGCTAATCCCCAGCTCAATGTCAGTTCCCAAATTAACAAGATAATTCTGTATATCATTAGCATCAGACCCCATCAACAATCTAGAATTATCAGTTAACCCTTCTAAACCACCTGGGCCCAAAATACCTCTTATCTCTGAAGTAGTTGAATTGGAAACATTCGACGCAAAGTTATTATTAAAAAATGCTCCGAGTAAAGACAATCCAACGGTTCCACCAATAGTTCGAAAAAACTGTACCGTGCTTCCTGCTACTCCCATCAGTCTAATCGGAATGGAATTTATGACAATCAATGTGAACAGAGGTAACGTAATTCCTAACCCAAACCCCATAACTCCCATAAAACTTATGACTACCAAATATTCTGTATCCGGCCGGACCATAGCTACCAAGAAGGTTCCAGCTCCCATAAGGCCTAAGCCGACCAACCCAAAAAGTCGATGTTCCTTGCCAAAACGAGAAGACATCAACTGACCTGAGAGAGCAGCCCCAAATACAATAGCCATCATCATTGGAGTTAATAAATTGCCACTACTGGTAGCAGAGCGGCCCAAAACTCCCTGGAAAAACAGAGGGATGAATACTGGAGAGGCAAACATCACAAAACCGGTAAGGAATACTGCAGCCATGGAAATACTCACATTTCTGTTTCGGAACAGAGTCAATGGTATCAACGGAGATTGCGATCGCATCTCGATTAGAATAAACAAAATACCAAAGACCGAAGAAGCAATTATTAAACCTAGGACCTGAACAGAAATCCACGGGTATTGATATCCCGCCCAAGAAAGACCAATCATCAACGGAACTACAGTCAATATTAGAAACATTAGTCCCCAAAGATCTACTCTTTCTTTGGGTCCAGCCGGTTTAAAGTCGGGGAAATACCTGACCAAAACCACTAGTATCAAAACGGCGAGAGGAATATTTATATAAAAAATCCATTGCCATGAGAGAACATCAGTAATAAACCCTCCCAGAGTGGGCCCAATTAACGAAGTAATACCAAACACAGCNGTAAGAAATCCCATATATTTGCCTCTATCTTCTGGGGCAAATAGGTCNCCTATAATCACAAACGTAATAGCCATGATTATCCCGCCACCCAATCCCTGTATTGCACGAAAAATAATCAACTGATTCATAGTTTCGCTCTGGCCAGACAAAACAGATCCTAATAAGAACACCACGACCCCACCAACGAAGAACTTCTTCCTTCCGTAGATATCTGTTAATCTCCCGGTTATTGGAACTACGGTAGTGGATGCAACGAGATAGGAACTTGTTACCCAGGTCAACTTAGAGAATCCTCCCAGATCCGAAACTATCTGGGGGAGAGCAGTCGCAACAACTGTTTGGTCTAGCGATGCTAGAAATAAAGCCAACATTATCCCACCCATAGTAAGGACGATCTGTTTTTGGCTAAGTATGTTCGACCAAGGTTCCTCTTCCCCGACGGGAGACTCCGATAGTTCTCGGTGTTTCAACTAATATGCCCCTAAGGAGATTTCCTGCTGCAATAAACTATAACTGCAAGCTAAGTGGATCTATATAGATTTATCGAATTCGATAACCTTTCAAGAGTAATATTACTTCCGGTAACGACCACTGCGATGTTTTCTTCAGCAAGACGGTCCTTTTCCTGAATAACTCCAGCAAGGCCTGCAGCCCCAGCTTCTTCTGCCAAACAATGCGCTTTCTCTATCATCAAAGCCACTGTAAGCATAATTTCGTGGTCATTCACCAATATAAAATCGTGAAGAGAATCCCACAAAATTTTCTGGGGAAAAGCATANCCTGAAGCTGTAGCCAATCCCTCNGANATCGATCTCATAGGAGCCTTCACGATCTCTTTGCTTTTCCATGACAAATAACCAGCTGGAGCCTCTGCAGATTGAACAGCGACGACTTTAACATCAGGCCTTAATGCCTTAGTTACAATGCACGCTGCTGCGGCCGAGCTCCCTCCGCCCATCGGAACAAAAATATAGTTTACTTCTGGGAAATCTTCCAGAATTTCTATAAAACAGGTAGCCACACCTGCAACGAGGTCAGATTCATTCGCAGGGTGAACATATCGGTATCCCTTATCCGACGCCAACTGCTCGGTGTACATTCGAGCCTCATCAAAGTTATCACCATGGAACTCGACAACAGCACCCAAATTCTCCATGGATTGTACTTTAAGAGGATTGGCGTTCTCTGGAACAATTATAAGAGATCTAACCCCCATCAAACTACAGGCACTCGCTACAGATTGACCATGATTGCCGGTAGATACTGTTATCACTCCTTTATCTTTTTGGGTTTTACTCATTTTCTTTAGAAGATTTATGCCACCTCTGATTTTAAAAGCGCCCAATGGATGGTGGTTTTCATGTTTTAATCTAATGTTCAAACCAGCGTATTTGTTAAGCGCCTCATATGATATTAACGGAGTGCGATTTATGTATGGGCTAATCACCTGCCTAGCTTCCAGAATATCGTCTAAAGTCGGTATACGCACAGTTAAATTATCCCTCAATCCATATGCCTAGCTTGAGGCTGATCCTCAGTCTCAAGCTCTTCTAAATAAATACCCGCCTCACGAGGCAATTCTTCATGCTCATAAAGTTGCCATTCATCAGTTAGGGTTCCTGGAAATATTGGGACCCTAACACGATGGGCAGCCCAAATAATCGCAGTTGTGGCCAGTGGATAAGTAAACAATATAAAGAGCAGTGTAAGAGCAGCGAGAATACTGAACAGTGGCGTCTCCCGGGCAAAATTCAAAATTACAGCGATTATAAGAAGCGATATACCTATGGTAGAACTGATACCCGTGCCATGCAGCCTGGTATAAAGATCAGGAAATCGCAATAAACCCAAAGATCCCAATAGGATCCAAGCAGATCCAACAAGCACCAACAATGGTATCACAATGTCGCCTATCGTTATCACAATAATTTCCCCTTAACCAGATATTTAGCTACTGTGACGGATGAAATTATGCCAACAACTGCCAATATCAAAACTGCGATAAAGAACTCGAACGATGATTTAATTGCTAACACGGCAAACATGCCCGCTAACGTCAAGGTCACTGTGTCGACCGCTAAAAGCCTATCCGGTAGCGATGGACCCTTTACGAATCGTATAAAGGCAATAAACAAAGAAACACCTAATATGGTTAGGGCTAAGTTAAGGGTGAAGTCCACCATTTAAGACCCTCCCCAAAATGAACTTTAATGTGTTTACGTAACTGTTCCTTAGCTATCTCTATATCGTGCACGTCCAAAACATGAATATACATGTATTCCCGGTCACCAGAAAATTCCATAGTTATCGTACCCGGTGTCAATGTAATGGAGTTAGCTAATATGGTTTGTTCCAAATCTCCCATCATGCCTGTATGAATCCTTAGGATAGCTGGTTGCACTCTGTATCTGAATCTAATTATGAGCCAGATTACTTCCAAATTCGATACAAACACTACCCAAATATACCTCAATATAGCCAGAGGTACTCCAAAAACTCGCGATAAAGATTTCTTATCTTTAACAACAAGTATCGGAATTAATGAGTCTCTAAACCAGACCAAAACTGCACCTAAAATTCCCATTCCAACAAAAATAGATGCCCACTCAAAAGCAGTGCCTAAAGAGACCCATAGTAGAATTACAAGGACGGAGAACAATAGCACTCTAATTTTCATTATTGCAATTTACTCAAACTTNGCTAAGTTTACAGCCTCGATATACTGTNCCGGATTCAATATTTGACTAGCNGCCTGATTNGAGAGTTCGTAGATATCACCAACCCATATAACCATACCAAGACCCAATCCCGAAGCCATGATTAAGGGTATGAGATGTTTCCAATGCTCTCTCAGAGATACTGCCCTCTGTTCAACGTTCGAATTTTTGGGCTGACCCCAAAAAACCCACTGCCAAATCTTAATCATCATAAACCCCGTTAAAACACTTCCCAGCAAAATTACACCCGAGGAGATATAGCCGCTAGTGGAATGCAGGGCAAAGCTCGCCTGTAGCAAACCTAATTTTGCCCAAAATCCTGCGAACGGTGGTATTCCTGACACGGAAAAAGCAAATATAAGGAACATCCCTGCCACCCACGGATAGATCCTNGATAATCCACCTAATCTATATATATTCCCTGTTCCACTGCTACGTTCTATCAGTCCGGATACAAGAAACAGGCCGGCTTTGGTAGGCATATACTGGAGCATAAAGAAGATAGAAGCCGCTACTGAGCCTATAGTAAATAAACTCAATCCCAATAACATGAATCCAACCTGACTGATTACGTCCCAGGAAAGAATAGTCCTCAAATCCCGTTGTCCCAAGGCTCCCAGTACGCCTATAAGAATACTTAAACAAGCAATAGTCAACATTATGGGTTGAAACAACGTGTGTTCGTAGTTAAGTGCCAACCCAAATATACGTATCATAGAATATACACCCACTTTTGTGAGAACCGCGCCAAAAAANACTGCAACTCCAGACGAAATATAGGTATAAGCACCAGGAAGCCAGAAATGGAGTGGCACGATGGCGGATTTAACTCCAAATGCAGTAAGTAAAAACATGGAAGCTACTGTCAACATTCCATTATTTTCCAATGCCGCGGATCTAACCGCTATATGAGCCATGTTTAACGTTCCCACTTCTCCGTAAACCANTCCTATNCCAATCAATAAACTAGCTGATGCNATAACGTTAATAACAACGTACTTAAAAGCNGCNTCGATCTGAATTCGTTTAGCGCCAATANCNANAAGNGCATAAGACGACAACAACGTCACTTCGAAAAACACAAAAAGATTAAACAAATCTCCCGTCATAAATACTCCGTTAACGCCAGAGAGGAGCATCAACAGAAAGGGATGTATATAATTGCCTCTCGTTGTATCGTGAAATAGAACAACAAAAGTAAAACTCATCANGCTTATCAGTGCTGTTACCGATACCATTAACACTGCAAATAGATCGGCCACCAACACAATGCCAAACGGAGCATCCCAGTCGCCCAAGTTGGTTACAAGAATTCCTTCGCACCAAACCTTATACAGCAAATGAAAAGCTAGGAGTACAACAATAAGTACAGTAACTAAACTGACTATTTTAGCGAGTTTCACATTTCCCCAGAACCCAATGAGAACAAGGGCCCCTAGCAAAGGCACAATGATGGGAGAAACTAATAGAAAATCTGTCATCCCCTTAGATTCCTCATATCATTCAGATCGTCGCTACCAACTTCTCTGTGAATCTTATAGGCAAGAGTTAAAAGAAAAGCAGATAGACCAAATCCGATGACTATGGCAGTTAATACCAAAGCCTGCACCAACGGATCTGCTACAGATTCAGTTTGAGTCTTACTAGTTATGATTGGGACCGCGCCTATAGTCAGCCCACCCACAACAAAAATTACGAGGTTAGCTGCTTGAGATATAACGACCAAACCCAACACAGCTTTAATCACACTCCCTTGAAGCAATAGGTATAAACCTACACTGAAAAGGACCCCTACGGATATGCAAATTAACATCTCCACTATTTAGTACTCCCTTTTTATTGCCAAAACCGCCGTCATTATTCCACCAACAACCAAGAAGAATATGCCCACGTCGAATATCTGGGCCAAACTAAACTCAAGATGAACATCTATATAACTTAGCTGAATGGAACTATGAAAACTTGTTAGGAATGGACTGCCTAATAANAAAGACGCAANCCCCACTCCAATTGAAAGGACTAGGCCTAANACTAGAATCCATCNATAAGGAAGGTCAAATATTCTGGGATGACTGTTTTTTTGACTTACTATAAATTGAAGGCTTATGGCGCCCGATGCTAACACCCCAGCTATAAAACCTCCTCCAGCCCGATTATGTCCATTAAACAGTAGAAATATCACCAGAACTACAACAAACGGCAACATCAAGGTAGTAACGGTTTTAAGAATAGGGCCTTTTTCCACAATCAATCTCCCCTACTAGGAGATCTAAGCATAGCGAAACAACTTAATGCTGCTATACCAATAACCGTTATCTCGCCGATAGTATCAAATCCTCTGAAATCTATAAGAATAGTATTAACGACGTTCTTAGCGTTTGCTTGAATTAACGAGTTATCCACAAAAAAAGTGGCTATAGAAGACGTCTGCGGGGTGGATAAAACGCCCATTAATGCCACAGAAACTATAGCCCCAAAGAAAATCGAAATAATCAGATCTAGTCCAGGTAGTATGCCTCTAGAACTACGATTAAACATTCTTAGCGTTCTCATAAAAATAAGAACAAACAGTACTATCATTAAAAGTTCTACAAGTATCTGGGTTAATGCAAGATCTGGAGCGCTATATAGGGCAAATACAGCTGCAATTGTCATGCCGATCATGCCAAGCGAAAACACTGCTTCTAGCCTACCTTTACGCGTAACTAGCAGCAAGCCCAAGAGTCCCAAGAATACGGCTAAAATAATCCCCAACGGATTAAGATTGTCCAATTCCAATAAAAGGCTCAATGAGATTTCTTCCGCGACATAAAATGCTGCGAACACCAATATACCCAAAAATACAACCATGGATATTATGTAATATCTGATGTCACCATTTTGAAGATACCAAAAAATGCGTGGAATTCCATTATATGTAAACCGTAAAAAGTGCTGGTATGCACCGTCAAATAGAGATCTGGACGTTAGCAACACAAGAGTCCTATTAATCTTATTTAATAAATTAAAGGTCACAAATCCAAATACTATAGAGATAATTGTAAAACCAAATGGAAGGTTAAACCCATTCCATAACGCAAGATGTACAACCCTTTGTTCTCCGGTGATGGCCAACATCGCCGGTTCCAACAAATTGGGCCCTAAAAGTTGAGGCATGACTCCAAAAACCAGCGAAAAGACTGCCAAAACACCTGGGGCAAGGAAGAGAATACTTGGTATTCTTCTAATGGAGTCAATGGGTTTGCGAGGTTGACTAAAAAATGTCGGTATTAGGAATTTTAGGGAATACGCTAGTGTGACAATGCTGCCCAGGACGAGCACTATCGTTAGTAACCATCCTTCCAATCCACTGGAATTAATCGAAGCTTCTAACATCAATTCCTTACTAACAAATCCTGCTAGTGGTGGGACTGCTCCCGAAGAAAGTACCAACAACGTCGCTATAATTCCCAATAATGGAGATACCCTGGCAAGACCTCCTAGTCTATCCAGATCCCTGGTACCACTCATATGCTCTACTATACCCACTACCAAAAATAAGCCCCCCTTGAATACGGCATGACTTATAAGATGTATTGTGGCTGCTAAAGCCGCGGTCTCTGTACCAATAGAATAGAGTGCTACCATAATTCCTAATTGACTGATAGTGGAATATGCTAGGAGGGCCTTTAAATCAGTCTGTTTTAAGGCAATGACCCCCCCCATGATTAACGTGGCCAGGCCTCCTACTAGGCCCATTGTTTCCCATATCTGCACACCGCCGAATATAGATAGGAAACGACCGACAAGAAAAACCCCACCAATCACCATAGTTGCAGAGTGCAAATATGCACTTACTGGGGTGGGTGCCACCATAGCCCTAGGGAGCCACGTATGAAACGGTATCAGTGCTGATTTAGTAAAAACCCCAAACATAATTAGAACTGCACTCGGTATCAACAAATTACTTGCATGGAGTTCGGATGCTCTCATAGCTATCTCTGAAATCTCCATCGTACCAAGAGCATCATAAATCAAGAGAAATCCCGCTAGCATAGCGAGTCCGCCTACTAGCGTAAGCGTAAAGGCTTGGATCGCATTCCAAGAAGCATCTTGTTCTTCGTCCTGAAGCCCTATCAAGAAGAACGAAGCAATGGTTGTCATTTCCCAAAAAAGGAATAGAGTGATCAAATTTGCCGAAGTGACTAACCCGATCATTGCCCCACTAAAAGCCAACATCCAAGCATAGAATTTGACCCTATTTTTATGGCTATTCATGTATTCATGAGAAAACAAGAATATTAAACTTCCAATACCAGATACCATCAACAGAAAAAGGATAGAATAGCCATCGAGTATGAAGGAAAAATCGACTCCCATGTAGGGAACCCATTCAGATCTAAACTCCATAGTAGTCCCATTAGATATCTGGGCTAACTGGACTAGTCCAAACACAAAAATTGAGGCCAAAATTATGGAGGATACCCAACCTAATCTTCGCTTCAATGAGAGCGGAAGGAAGGGAACCAAAAGAGATACCGCTATTGGAAGACCAAAAAAGAAAACTACCATTTCACTTAATAATTTATGCCACGGTAAATTTTGTTACGTTGTACTGAACAGTTTATCAGGGACTATGCGTGGGTAAAAAGGCACTTGCCCGCAGGGTACAGCGAAAGTTGATATCGAAACGTCATAAAATGCGATGTTATTTTTTTCTTGACACCATTAGATAGCATCGCTACGATCGCCTCGTTCTTTAATAGAAATTTCCAATCAAAGGTTTGCATGGGGGCATTGTGAAAAGCATTACCATAGACCGGAATAAACCCTTAAAAGAAGATTCTCATACGGGGCACAACAGATGGCACCCACAAATTGAACCGAAGATAGAAGTTCTAGAGGGAGAAGAAGTACTTTTAGAAACAAGAGACGCCTTGGACGGTCAGTTTCAACCAAATTCCAAGGATTCTGATATTTTGGAAGTCGACGCGGGGCGGGTCCATCCGCTCACAGGCCCTGTTTATATAAGTGGCGCTAAACCGGGGGATCTTTTAGAGGTAGAGTTCCTGGATGTCATTCCTCAACCCTATGCATTCAGTGCAATTATGCCAGGACTCGGTTTCCTAAGAGATATCTTCCTTGATCCCTTTTTGGTTCACTGGTCTATCTCCCAAGGATGGGCCCACTCGGACCAAATCCCAGGAGTACGGATCCCTGGTGCCTCCTTCATGGGTGTTTCTGGAGTGGCTCCGTCACCATCCGAACTAACAAATTGGACAATACGAGAACAGGAGCTAATCGATAGAGGCGGCATGTGTGTTCCTCCAAATCCACAGGGAGCTGTGCCTTCTAGTGAGGTGATAGCTAAAACAGGACTATCAACTCTGCCCCCAAGGGAATCCGGAGGCAACTTTGATGTAAAACAACTAACCAAAGGATCCAAACTTTTCCTTCCAGTATCTGTAGAGGGAGCCCTTTTTTCCACAGGCGATGGACATTTCGCACAGGGTGACGGCGAGGTTTGTGTAACTGCTATAGAAATGGGCGCAAGCTGCCTGGTGAAATTTAAACTTCATCCAGATGAAGCAAGTAATAAGAATATCAGATGGCCCAGATTCAGTAGGAACGATTATTTTGTGGATCCTAAATGGGGGGTTCCTCAAAACTTTATAGCCACAATGGGAATGCCTATTACATCCGATGGATTTAACGATGGAGAAAATCTAACTCTTGCCTGCCGTAATGCACTAATCAACATGATAGAACTACTTCAAGATAGAGGGTGGACCAAAGACCAGGCATACGTAATATGTAGCGTAGCAGTGGATCTGAAAATTAGTAATGTAGTAGACGTTCCAAATTACGTAGTGTCTGCGATACTTCCTGAGGGGATCTTTATAGATTAATAGAAAAAAGCCATCACATAGTCTTACTCAAAATTGCCCTAGTCCCCAGACAGCATATTCATGTAGAAAAATTTATTAGCTTGACACCTCCTATACCTCAACCTTACATTACAACCCATCCGCCAGAACACATTCCGAGGAGAACCGATGACAGATCTGCGAAAAGCTGCGGCAATTGTAGGAATACACGAGCACCCCGCAAGGTTCGCACCAGACAAAAGCGAGCTTGCTATCCAAGCGGAGAGTGTACTAAAAGCTTTAGAGGACGCTGGTTTGGAAAAGAAAGACGTGGATGGCCTCTTTTCATCTTCGATGGGAGTACGTATGCCGTCCCTTCCTCTCGCCGATTATCTAGATATCTACCCTACATACGTCGACGACACGAGCGTGGGGGGAGCATCGTTCGAGTTTCATCTTGGCCATGCTATCAACGCAATCGCAACTAAACGTATCAACGTGGCCGTAATAACCTATAGTACTCTAGCACGATCCGGTGGCATATCAATCGGAACTGGTGGGGCAGCTAGGCTGGGGCCACCAATACTGGCACCATCACCAGACAGCTTCGAGGAATTATATGGATTTACCACTGTGGGCCTATATGCAATGCTCGCCCAACGCCATATGCATTTGTATGGGACAACATCCGAACAGTTAGCAGAAATCGCTGTAGCTATGAGAAAACACGCCGGGTACAACCCTCATGCTCTTTATAGAGATCCAATAACCATAGATACTGTGACCAGCTCGCGAATAATCTCGGACCCGCTGCATCTACTAGACTGCTGCGTAATCACTGATGGGGGTGGTGCGGTAGTCTTAACCTCTCCGGAAGTAGCACGAAACTGTAAACAAACTCCCATATGGGTACTAGGTCAGGCGGAAGCATTAGCACACCAGGGTGCAGGCAAAAGAGACCTCATGCAGATAGCACCATTTCAAACCGGTGGTCCTGCCATGGAAATGGCTGGCGTCTCACACAAAGATATAGATATGGCCATGATTTACGATTCATTCACAATCACCGTGCTTATGACACTTGAGGCTCTCGGGTTCTGTAAAGTTGGGGAGGGAGGTGATTTTGTATCGAACGGAAGAATCCAGCTAGGCGGAGAACTTCCGATAAACACCGATGGTGGAGGACTCTCATCAAACCATCCTGGTATGAGAGGCATTTTCCTTCTACTAGAGGCTACAAGACAACTTAGGCATCAATTTGCTTCCAGTCCCCGTCAGGTACCAAACTGCAAACTAGCATTGGTACATGGTACTGGAGGAACATTAGCTTCACGTCACAGTGGCGGAACAGTTATTCTAGGAAGGGATTAAATGAACGAATGGAAACGACCATTACCAGCTATTCCAGGGGAAACAATGCCCTTTTGGAATGGGTGCCGGGAAGGAAAACTCCTTTTACAACAAGACCAAGCGACAGGAGGGTTCCAGTGGTATCCACGATCAATCAACACCATGACCCCCGGCGGAAAGATGAACTGGGTAGCTTCGAGCGGCAAAGGGACTGTCTGGACCTTCACTATAACAAGGCAGAACAGAACTCCAGGATTCGATGATGGTCCTTATGTATTAGCTTTAGTGGAACTAGACGAAGGCGTGAAGCTCTTTACAAACATCATAGAATGCGATCCCTTTGATGTCCGGATAGGAATGGAAGTAGAGGTAACTTTCGTTAAGGCAAACACCGAAATATCCGTCCCTTTCTTTAAACCTATCGCAAAATCTACTTAACACTAAAAAAGAGACCTAGTTGTCAAACATGTTGGATAATTCTAAGCTAGAGTTAGCAACTATCATTCTCTACCTGAAAGTCAGGAGTTAACCATGGACCAGCAAGATCTCTGCTTCGCAACTATCGAACAACTATCCAATCTATTTCGATCAAAAACAGTATCCCCGGTAGAATATATTCAAGCTCAGCTAGACAGAATATCTGCTACTGAAGCCAAACTAAATTCCTTTATAACAATAACAGGGGAACAGGCTCTATCAGAAGCAAAAATCGCCGAGACAGATATAATGGAGGAACGATATAAGGGCCCTCTCCATGGTATCTCGATGGGACTTAAAGACTTATATTATGTCAAGGGAATACGCAATACTTCAGGAATAAAAGTACACGACCAGTTTGTACCTGATTACGACAGTACTGTAGCAGCTAGACTTAAATCCGCCGGTGCCATCCTAACCGGAAAACTCAATCTGGCCCCACTCGCAATGAGTGGCACAGGAAAGAACGAATTTTATGGATCCGCCAAGAATCCGTGGGATATACGGATGATACCCGGCGGCTCTAGTAGCGGTTCAGGCACAGCCACGGCAAGTGGCCAATGCACCGTCACCATGGGATCGGATACTGGTGGATCCATACGTATACCAGCGTCTTTTTGCGGAATCGTAGGACATAAACCAACATATGGATTGGTAAGTCGATATGGTGTGAGTCCGCTAGCCTTTAGCTTAGATCACTGTGGACCGATGGTACGGACTGTAACTGACGCTGCACTAGTCATGAACGCAATTAGCGGATTTGACCCTCAAGACCCTTCATCGACAAGAGCTGACCCTCCTGACTGCCTGGCAAACCTGAAGAAGGGAATAGAAAGTTACACAATAGGAGTGGCAAACGAATTCTGGGACGTTCCTATAGACACGGAAATCAAGGAATCAGTTATGAAAGCCATCAATCTACTGTCAGATCTAGGAGCTACGATAAAAAACATATCGTGGCCCGACATATATGAATCCGTAAGTTTTGGGCACCTCATTTCGATTTCCGAAGCCTCTAATATTCACGCCAAAATGGCCCGTACTTCCGGAGATCCACTAATTGATGATGTTTTATACAAATACCCCAGAATCCAGGCCGGGCTTTTCATGTCTGCAGCCGACTATTTACTAGCTCAACAATGGAGACTGAGATACACTAAAAACAGCAGGAAAGTCTTTGACCAGGTAGACGTTATAGTCGGACCAACCTTACAAATGGCAGCATTTCCTATAGGTTCTACGGAGATCAAAGTAGGAACAAAGGTCGATAAAGTGGAAAACTTTGTTCCTACATATACTCGTCCTTGCGACCAAAACGGGTTTCCAGCGGTGACAATCCCTTGCGGTTTCACAAAAACAGGCCTACCCATAGGCCTGCAGATCGCTGGGAAACCCAATCAAGACGATGTCGTACTAAGAGCCGCGTTCGCCTATGAACAAGCGTCAGGATGGACGACACGTAGGCCTGAGTTCTAGGTTAACCTACTACCTCGATGTAACTCATCGAATTCAAAAGCATAAATAATCCCCGCATCTCAACGTAAACCCTATCTAATCAAGCATTAATTAGGGTTTTGCCTACTTAGTTTGTAAATCGTTACTGAATTCGTACTCTTTTGGCCTAAACAATGCATCGTTGCGTCGCTAAACTAGGGATTGACAAAGGGAAAATTGCTCCATTACTATTAGACCCTATTTTAGGTAGAGGTGCGTGTTGTACGAAATCCATTTATTGTATAGCACAATACCGCGAAAATTGGAGGTGAGTTAGTGGAAATGGTTCATAAACTCATAAGCAGGAGCGCCTACATGTCGCTAGCCGGTCTAATGATATTATCATTACTGATCTTGGCTTGTGGCGATGATGCCGCACCTGCAGCCGCCCCTGAGGTGGTTGAGAAAATTGTAGAAGTTGAGAAGATTGTAGAAGTTGAGGTAGAAAAAGAGGTGGTGGTAGAAGTCGAAAAAGTCGTCGAGAAGATCGTCGAAGTTGAGACGGAAGCCCATGCACCAGCCCCGACTGCAACAATTGTTTTGGCCCCCAAGGCCAAGAAGCCCGCAGCAACGGCAGCTCCAGCAGCTACCGAGGCTCCTAAAGCTGCAGCAGTACCAGTTAAGCCCCAACTCGTGATAGCTGTTCCTCCTCAGAACGAGCAGTACACGATACCTTACGGTCAGAGCCAGGTATCTGAGAAGATGAATCCTCAGTACAGTCACTTGGTTG
>PAUC01000025.1 GCA_002712585.1 Dehalococcoidia bacterium | reverse complement strand
AACTTGAGATAGAAAGTTTAAAACAGCATCAGATTCAACAGATAGAACAATCGGCAGGACTGACAGGCGATCAGGCGCGAGAGTTGGTTATATTTAAGGCAGAGGATGAAGCCAGACACGAACTGTCAAAGCGGTATTATGAGCTCGAAAGGGAGATGAAGGACAGGGTCGATGACGAGGCAAGAAGAGTAATTACTATAGCAATTCAAAGATTAGCTGCCGATGTTGTCTCCGAACGGAGTGTGACCAAGGTAATTTTGCCAAATGATGAAATGAAGGGTAGGTTAATTGGAAGAGAAGGCCGCAATATTAGGGCTTTGGAGGCCGCTACAGGGGTAGATTTACTCATTGACGATACGCCTGAGGTAATTACTATTTCATGCTTTGACCCTATTCGCCGCGAAGTTGCAAGGGTTGCCTTGGAGAAACTCATTGAAGATGGGCGCATACACCCTACTAGGATTGAGGATATGGTTGTTAAGTCCCAAAATGAAGTAGAAGAAATAATATGGCGGTCTGGCGAGAAAGCGACCTTTGATGCAGGAGTCCCAGGACTGAAACCCGAATTAATTAAATTGCTAGGGCGCCTCAAATACCGATACAGCTATGGAGAAAATATCTTGCAGCATTCGGTAGAGGTTTCTCGGATTGCTGGACTTATTGCCGCTGAGGTGGGAGCTAAGGTTACTGTAGCGAAAGCGGGAGGCCTACTTCATGATATAGGNAAGGCNATGACNCATGAGGTNCAGGGAAGCCANGTNGATATAGGGGGAGATATTGCCACACGCTATGGTATNAACCCNGACGTTCATAGAGCTATAGTGGAACACCATGAAGATGATAGAGGGTCTATGGAGGCTTTGATTGTNGCAGCAGCAGATGCNGTNAGTGCCGCNAGGCCCGGGGCTCGTAAGGAAACCTTAGATATGTACATAGAGAGATTAGAAGCGCTAGAGGACGTAGCCACGAGTTTTGACGGTGTTGAGAAGGCTTATGCGATCCAAGCTGGCAGAGAGGTCNGGATCATAGTCAAACCNGAAGAGATGAATGAATATGAGGCTGCTGCCNTAGCNAGAGATGTAGTTAAAAAGGTTCAAGATGAACTGATTTATCCTGGACAAATAAAAGTTACTGTAGTGAGAGAAACTAGGAATGTGGAAATAGCCCAGTAAGGAATGACAAAAGAGTGAAATGTGAGAGATTTAGCAATAGAAGTATCCTGATTGGGATGGGTTATGGGTGGGAAATTAGTTAAATAGAATGGTTACTTGCGGTGGAAACTGGGTTACACAATTATGATCAGGTATAAGAGAATCAATTGAGAGTCTTAATGATCGGTGACATTATCGGACGGCCAGGGAGGAGAGCTGTACAAGAAATTGTGCCTTCACTGCGTAAAGATTTGGATATTGACCTCGTGATAGCCAATGGAGAAAATTCCGCGGGCGGATTTGGCATTACATTTGATACAGCTCAAGAGATTTTGGACTCGGGGGTCAACGTTATAACTTCTGGCAATCATATTTGGAAGAAACGAGAGATTATCCCATATCTTCAGGAAGAATTGCCGATTCTAAGACCATCTAATTATCCCAAGGCCAATCCTGGCCGGGGTCAATTGAATATCGGTGACGTTATGGTAGTAAATTTGATGGGAAGAGTGTTTATGGAAGCCTTGGATTGTCCATTCAGGGAAGTAGACCGTTTGCTCAAGGAAGCAGAGGGTTTGAATTCACCTTCAATAGTTTTGGTTGATTTCCACGCTGAGGCCACTTCAGAGAAACAAGCCATGGGTTGGTATCTCGACGGGCGTGTGAGTGCGGTTGTAGGAACTCATACACATGTTCCTACAGCCGATAATCGCATACTTCCTAGAGGGACCGCTTACGTATCAGATTTGGGAATGGTTGGGCCAATTAATTCGGTAATTGGGACTGAACCGAACGCAGTTGTCCAGAAATTTTTGACACAGATGCCTCATCAGTTCACAGTTGCATCGGGACCAGTGTCTTTCAATTCGGTATTAATTGAGATAGACGATGGAACGGGAAGGGCCGTGTCAGTAGACAGGGTAGACAGGTTGGTAGACTAATGTCAGGGACAGTTGATTTGCATTCTCATACCACGGCTTCGGATGGAAGATTATCACCTAGTGAACTAATCCATCTTTTTGGAAAAAGGGGACTAAAGACTGTGGCGATAACCGACCATGACACCACCAATGGTCTAGAAGAAGCTCTTAAAACTAAAAGAGCATATCCAGAGATGACCCTCATTCCTGGGGTAGAACTGAGCGCGGATTCTAAAGATACCGAGATGCATTTACTTGGATACTTCCTGGAGTATGAAGATGATAGGTTTCAGGAAATACTATCTAAATTTAGGGAAGGGCGGGTAGGTAGGGCGATGACAATGGTGAAGAAATTGTCGGATCTAGGAGTAAAGCTGGAGTGGGAAAGAGTCCTGGAATTTGCTGGAGACGGAGCTGTTGGTCGTCCACATATAGCTAGGGCTATGATAGAGATGGGGTACGTAGCAAGTATGTCAGAGGCCTTTGGTAAGTATTTGGGCAGAGGTATGGCTGTATATGCCGAACGGGATAAATTTAGTCCTTTAGACGCGATAGAATTAATTCATAGTGTTAACGGAATTGCTGTCCTTGCTCACCCCTCTTGGGTAGACAACTTGGAGTCACAGCTTCCAGCATTGGTAGAGGCTGGTTTGGCTGGAATGGAAGTTCATTATAGCAGGTACAGTTCGGGGCAAATTTCTGAATTGGAGAGCATGGCCAATAGATTTGGCCTAGTACCATGTGGAGGATCAGATTATCATGCCAATAATGATCCTGGTGAATCGTTGCCAGGAGACCAAGGGCCACCTCAGGAATCTGTTGATAGGCTTAAGGAAATAGCGATGGCGAGGATTTCCACACACTGACGGTTAGTCAATAAATTCATTTATGGGCATGTGAATAGCCAATGGGCCTTTTCCTTTTGTACCTATACGCGTATTTAATTGGTTCCGTGCCGACGGGATATCTTCTTGGGCATTGGATTCGTAAGGTAGATATTCGAAAATACGGTAGTGGGAATGTTGGGACTTCTAATGTGTTTATCCACATTGGTAAACGTTGGGGCATATTGCTCGGTGGTATCGAGTTTTTAGTAAAGGGGGCGTCACCAGTTTGGNTTGGGGTGCTGATTTTGGGTCTCGATACACAAGAATCGTCAGGAGTGTTTTTAGTAGACTTTTTGTTTGGCTTTCACCGGGATTCATTCCATCTGGTAGGTGCTGCTTTATTGGCCATGGTCGGCAATAATTGGTCAGTTTTTCTTAAATTCAAAGGTGGGCGAGGTTTGGCAGTGGCGGGAGGAGCCCTTTCCACGATAGCTTTATATGAGTGCTTGATATGTTGTGTGGTCTCACTTCTAGGATACCGCTTCTTAAAAATCCCTGCCGGAATCATAACATTGGTTTGTGTTTTGCTATTACCGTTTTGGGTAATTGTGTTTGGGCAGGCCAATTCAGTTTTATGTTATTGTTTGGGGGTAATAGCTTTAGTTTTAGTAAAAAGATTNCTGGGCAGNGGGAANCTTTTCCCGAACCATATNCCAAAACTAAGACTGTTAGTAACAAGACTGATTTTTGATAGAGACTCAATGGACAGAGAGGCCTGGATAAAACAGGTTCCTCAGGTCTAACGTGAATAGATCTAATGGGTGCTTAAATGGCTCAGGAACAATTCTCCAAACAAGAAGCTGAAACTTATGCAGGGCTCGTNACCTTTTGTGAGATTCATAAAGATATTGAGACTGCTCTTAAATGTAGTCGATGTGGCAGTGCTATCTGTCCTTATTGTATGATCCAAACTCCTGTTGGAGCACGGTGTCGGATTTGTGCTAACTTGCAAAAATCACCAGTCGCGACACTATCTTTGAGACGATTCATTCTGACTTTATTAACTACGGTCGTTTTGTCCGTAGCTATCGGAACTATATGGGGTTATTTTCTCCCAGAGATACGAACTGTACTATTTTTGCCCATTATTGTCCCGCTTGCTGTCGGATATGTTATTGGGGAAAGTATAAGTATCGCATCAAATCGCAAACGAACTAAGCTTCTAGCTTGGATGGCTGGAGTTGCTACCGTCTCTGCATTTGTTATAAGCAGTTTGATTTTTACTTTTGGAGGAGAGAGTCACATCCTTTCTTGGGGTATTATGGAGTTATTGGTAGTGGGGATTTCCGTTTATTTGTCAGTCACCAGAATCCGTTAATTGACCCCATAGTTGTACAGAAACATTTCTTGAAATCTCATAACTAAATCCGTGTTGCTGTAGATATCTAAACATTTTGCCCATGAAATCCTTTTCATCCATACGGCGATAGCGATTAATAATCTTCTCCCCACTTCTTAATGCTGTTTTGTAATCATCCAGTGCTTCGAGTAGGGGCGCAATTGTTTCTCTTTCTACGCCTAAATTGTAAAGTTCTTGTTCGAGGACTTTTCTGCTCCGAGGTCGGTGTTTTTCTCGAAGTTCTATCCAATATTCGGCGAAATTCTGGTCATTTAAAAAATTTTTACTTTTGAGCAGATCCAGGGTTAGATCAGTGTCAGTTTTCGTGAATTCTTTTAGGAGACGTTGACGAACTTCTTGAACACTACGTGCCCGATATGAAAGGAATCGCAAAGCTACATCCCAGGGTGTTTTATTCTGTTTCAACGACGGTGCTAGCTGTTGGCTCTATAGGAGTGGCCGTTGGGATAGAAGTTTCCCTAATGAGGAGTTCTAATTCCTTGGTCAGCTCGATATTTGTCTTGAGGAAGGTTTTCGCATTTTCCCTTCCTTGCCCTAGACGGATATCTCCATAGGAGTAGAATGCACCCGATTTTTTTATTAGATCGTTTTGTGTTCCAAGTTCTAGGATATCCCCTTCTCGACTTATCCCCTCGTTGAACATAATATCGAATTCTGCCGTTCTGAATGGAGGGGCAACCTTGTTTTTTACAATTCGGGCCCTAACCCTATTACCAATGACCTCTGTCCCATTTTTGATGGAGTCTACCCTTCGCAGGTCGATGCGGACCGAGCTGTAGAATTTCAGAGCCCGTCCTCCCGGTGTAACCTCTGGGCTTCCAAACATTACGCCAACTTTCATTCGTATTTGGTTGATAAAAATAACGGCAGTTTTGGACCTGTGGATGGCAGAGGTTAGTTTTCTTAGAGCTTGAGACATGAGTCTTGCCTGGAGTCCCACGTGGGCATCTCCCATATCTCCTTCAATTTCTGCTTTAGGGACTAATGCTGCGACGGAATCTATAATAATCACGTCTATCGCACCGCTTCTCACCAAATATTCAGTAATTTCCAACGCCTGCTCTGCATTGTCTGGTTGTGAGATTAATAGGTCCTGAATGTTTAGGCCCAACCTGGCGGCATAGGCGGGGTCCATAGCGTGCTCTACATCGATATACGCAGCCGTGCCACCTAATTTTTGGCTTTCTGCCATGATATGCATTGCGATAGTTGATTTTCCTGCGGCTTCGGCTCCATAAATTTCTGTGACTCGGGCTCGAGGCACGCCTCCTATTCCTAATGCGATGTCAAGGGATAGAGATCCTGTTGGTAATGACTCGGTTGTTAAGGTGTGTTCAGTTTCGCCGAGGCGCATTATGGCGCCTTTTCCATATTGTCGTTCTATTTGGTCGAGAGCTATATTTAGAGCTCCTTTTCTACTCTGGGTCATGTAATCCCTCACTAGGAATTGGATTAGGTCATAATATCATTGGCTTGAAAGGCCAACAAGCAGTCTTTTATCTTGGCTGGTGGTTTTTTTATGAAAATGGCACTGCTGGGTCAGGTAGTAAGTAGTGTGACATGATTATGGAATACTGGGGGCGTTATTGATTTCTTAGTTCGTTATCATATTTTCCTGACCTGAACTCGGTTACCATATTGGTTTTCAGATCGAATTTATGGCGGTTGAGTTTGGATAAATCTTTTCCGTAGACGTGTATCTCCACCGTTGGCCTGTCAGTTTCATTGTCAATTTGGTGTATTTCATCTGATACAGGTACCAATAACGAAATCTCCCCCGGTCTGGTCTTATCTGCTCGAGTCTTTTCCAGGGTAGCAAATCCGTTTCTTTTTTGATCGTCTATTCGTTTAAAACGAGTTTCTGTAAGGCAATTCTCCATAACCCCGATCATTCCCCAGGTCAAGTGATCATGAGGGTCTATATGATCTCCAGGGCCCCAGACTATTGAGACAATGGATAGGCCGTTTGACCCTCTGTGTAGTAGATATGAGCCATGGAACGGACGTGGCCCTTTTCCATATGGCAACTTAAAAGTATCTTTGATGGAATTCGGGTTAAGTATGAGTTGTTTAAGATAACGAGATCCTCGGTCAAATAGGGATTCCTGGGTAGGCCCTAATTCGATAAGATTGTTCATATCAAATATGAAATCATCTAGGCCATAATAAACAGTAGACATATCGAGGATCCTTCTCGAAATTGGGATGCACAAATCCTATCATGGGGGCTTTTTGCGAACAACCTGTTAAATTTTTGGGTAGTGGTTGATTATTGGTAGTCGCCAGTCTTTCCCAAAAGCTCTTTGCGTAATTTTTACTCCTGGGGGAGCTTGTCTTCTCTTGTATTCATTGCGATTTATTGTGGTAATAACTTGTCTAACTATTGATGGATCAAATCCCATATTTACGATATCGTCGTAATCCTGATTTTGTTCTACGTATGCCGTCAATATTTGATCGAGAATGTCGTATGGTGGCAAGGTATCCATATCTTTTTGTGACGGTTTTAGTTCAGCGCTTGGGGGTTTAGTTAAAGTATTTCTGGGTATGACAAAATTTGATTTATTTCGCCAGTTTGCTAAGTTGTAGACCATAGTTTTTGGAACATCTTTTAACACATTGAATCCGCCTGCCATGTCACCGTAGAGAGTGGCGTAGCCCATGGCCATTTCGCTTTTGTTTCCCGTACAGAGAACAAGCCATCCGAATTTATTTGATAATGTCATCAAAATATTGCCTCTGATTCGTGACTGAACATTTTCTTCTGCTACACCCGTGGGCGTATTTGAGAAAAACCCAGCTAACATTTCATCAAATGCTGAATGAGCCGCTTCAATAGGGACGGACCATATTTTAATTCCTAGATTATTCGCCAGTTTTTCAGCGTCCACTACGCTGCCTTTGCTTGAATAACGGGAGGGCATAGCGATTCCAATAACATTCTCACAACCCAACGCGTCGCTTGCTATGGTAGCTGTGAGAGCTGAGTCAATTCCCCCAGAAAGACCAATCAACACTTTGGTGAAACCCGCTTTATGTATGTAATCGCGGGTTCCAGTTACAAGTGCACCATAAATTTGNTCTAGTCCTGTATTGTNTGTGGATGGTCTNCTNGTTTCCAATNCCGGNTAGGACTTTTCAATAAAGNNNGAAATATTGAATAATTTTGTATTGCAGCTGGGATCCAAGCCTTCATGGTCATGGATGCCCGTTTCCTCATGGTCGACATTGGGTCTGGAAATCGATCCCAAATTAAGATCTATTGTTATTAGGTCTTCCTCGAATTGTTTTCCTTTTACCAGAATATGCCCTTCTGGATTGCTTACCATGCTGGCCCCATCAAAAACTAGTTCGTCTTGTCCTCCGACTGCGTTTACGTAAGCGATGAACACTTCATTATCAATTGAACGTGTCGTAATCATCTCTTCTCTTTCGATCTGTTTGCCAATGTGGTAAGGAGATGCATTGATGTTAATGATCAACTCTGCTCCGCTTTTACATTGTGCAACCATTGGACCGTCCTTATACCAAACGTCCTCACATATGTTGACGCCCAGATTTGAGCCATTGATTTTGTAAACCGGGTACTGTGATCCGGGCTTGAAATAACGGTCTTCATCGAAGACTCCATATGTTGGAAGATGGATTTTGTGGTATACGTTTATCAGTTTGCCGTCGTATGCTAAAGCTGCAGCGTTATAAGTATGGACATCGGAATCCACAAATCCGATTACCAATCCAATACCACTCGATGCACGAACAGCCTGACGCATCTTTTCTTTGGATGCCTTAAGGAAAGAGGGTTTGTACACAAGATCCTCCGCAGGATATCCTGTAATGGCCATTTCTGGAAAAGCCACAAGGTCTGCTGATTGAGCTCTAGCCAGACTTGTGTAATGGAAGATCTTTTCCAAGTTTCCCTGGAGATCCCCGACTATAGTGTTTATCTGAGCTAATGCTATTCTGAAGGTTCTCATGGAACTAATGTTAATTATAAAATTATCCTTTTCCAAAGTATAACACTAGCTTGGATTTAGTAACCTACTGATCATTTTTCCGGGAAAAATCAAATGATTTCTTTTGATTTTTAGCTATTTTTGACGTACCATTCAAGCAGTGGTTTTAATCTATGTAAACCCCTATTTTCAGAAATTAGGACGAAGGTAACAAATGGCCAATCGGAAGTGGATGCGCGGTAGNNTGNTGTACATGGTAGTNATTGCCGCNATNGTCNTNGTTTTCCTCTCCATAACATCCGGNANNGGGAGTTCCCAAGAAATTTCCTTTACACAGGTTGTGTCAAAGGCAAAAGCTGGTGATATTCAATNTATGGAAGTTGATGGTGAAAATATTTTGGCTGTNNCGACTTCAGGGGCCCGGTTCAAGAGCCGTNTTGGGNTTGGGATAGACCTACTTGAGGTATTACGTGATGAGGGGATTAATACCGGCACAAATGGCGTCGAGGTAATATTTAAAAAAGCCGGAGGGCTAAATTTTGGAATCCTCCTCAATTTCCTTCCATTGATATTTTTTGGTGGCCTTATAATTTTTATGATGCGACAGGCCCAAGGTAATAGTAATTCAACCATGAACTTTGGTAAGTCTAAAGCAAAAATGATTGTCACGGATCGTCCAACAGTCACGTTTGACGACGTAGCTGGGGCTGATGAGGCAAAAGAAGAACTTCAGGAAGTCGTGGAGTTCCTAAAGTTCCCAGAACGTTTCCTAGCCTTAGGCGCCAGGATACCCAGAGGAGTCTTATTGGTTGGTCCGCCAGGGACTGGAAAAACATTGCTTGCTCGTGCTATAGCTGGAGAAGCCGCTGTGCCCTTTTTCCCCATCAGTGGAAGTGAATTTGTGGAAATGTTTGTAGGTGTAGGAGCTGCCCGTGTCAGAGATCTATTTGACCAAGCCCAACGTAACGCTCCATGTATAGTGTTTGTCGACGAAATTGACGCAGTGGGCCGACATAGAGGGGCTGGTTTAGGTGGCGGTCACGATGAGCGAGAACAAACCTTGAACCAGATTTTGGTTCAGATGGATGGATTCGAAACTGGAACGAACGTAATAGTTTTGGCTGCTACGAATAGACCCGACATCCTTGATCCGGCTCTATTGAGACCAGGTAGATTTGATAGAAGAGTTGTACTAGATGCTCCTGATGTACGGGGAAGGGAGGCTATCTTAAAGGTCCATTCTCAGGGCAAACCCCTGGCTCGTACCGTGGATTTGGCAGACATTGCCAAACAAACCCCAGGATTTAGTGGCGCAGATCTCGCTAACCTAGTCAACGAGTCTGCTTTATTAACGGCTCGAGTTAACAAGAAACTGATTGGTAAGGACCAATTTGAGGAAGCGGTTGATAGGGTAATTGCTGGTCCTGAACGGAAAAGCCGTGTCATTAGTAAACGAGAAAAATCAATAACGGCTTATCATGAGGCGGGTCATGCCGTTGTTGCATGGAAATTGCCGCATGCGGATATTGTTCATAAGATATCCATCATAGCCCGAGGTGCCATGGGTGGATATACCAGATTGTTGCCCGAAGAAGAGAGACATTTGTATACGAAGAACCAATTCGAGGATATGTTGGCCACTGCCTTGGGTGGCAGGGTTGCCGAACAGGTGGTTTTTGATGAGATTACCACCGGGGCTAGTAACGACTTAGAAAGAGCTACTCGTATTTCCCTGATGATGGTAAAACAATACGGGATGAGCGCCAATTTGGGACCTAGAACTCTAGGCAAAAGACAGGAACTGGTCTTTCTAGGACGTGAACTTCATGAAGAAAGAGATTACAGTGATAAANTAGCTGAAGAAATTGATGTAGAAGTNGAGACTTTAATCCATACTGCCTANAATAAGGCACAGAATNTTCTCGGGGAGAATAGAGAGATTTTGAATAGTGTGGCTGAGTATCTTATCAAGCATGAGTCACTGGAAGGACAACCGCTTAAAGATCTGATGGAAGGTCGGGAGCCGCAGTCTACCTTGATTAAAACGGTGGAACAGCCAAAGAAAAGAGCAACCCGTAGTAGAGAGACAAAGCGGACACTTAAAACTAGTCAGTCGCATGGGTCCAGGCCAATAATGGACGGAGGAACGGCGTCAGANTCCTAGNAAGATAANGCTAGGTCTCGTCGTTTAAAGGTAANTGGCGGAAGTATANNCCCCATTTTTGCATTAGGTCNNTTACCAGNGAACGATTTTCCGTCAGGAGCTCGTTAAAAAANCCTGCTAATGCGTGNGCTGGCATAGTTGNATCTTCGCAAACCCAACTCATTTCAGCAGGCACAGCGTATATTATGCCCTTTTGATGTTCGCATTGTAAGCGCATCTTGCTCAAACCTTTTCCTGTAGTCAGCGTTATCCCGTGATCAGATTGGATGGGCATAATTTCCCCTTTTGGCACACAATAAGTTTTGATTAACGATAGGTTATCACAAGGAAGGACGAGTGTTCACGATTTTCAATCTACAAAATTTGGACCATGGGATTCTTATAACCTACTCTATAGTATATGTATGCATCCATAGCCAGCGAGTTATATAGTTCGGACAAAATGGCATCTCAATCCGCTTCGTCACATCATCGCTTGATGTCTTGACACCATAGTATGTTGGGCCTACAATTATTGGGTCTCAGCCAGGCACGTGAGGCCCGGCGAGTATAAAGAAATTCCCCAGTCGTTTTCCTCTGTTTATGTAGTTTCATGATAAGTGTGTTTAGAATCCTCTTTTATGACGTTTTCTCCGAACGAAGATGACAAAGTATATCTTCGTTACAGGAGGCGTGGTTAGCTCTGTGGGTAAGGGAGTTAGCGTGGCCTCGATTGGTCGGATCCTCAAGAACCGAAACATTTCAGTTTCTGTTATGAAATTAGACCCGTACTTGAACGTAGACCCTGGAACTATGTCTCCGTATCAGCATGGGGAGGTGTTTGTCACAAAGGATGGAGGAGAAACGGATTTGGACCTGGGCCATTATGAGAGATTTATTGATATCGAATTAACTAGGTCGTCTAATTTGACTGCAGGGCAGGTCTATCTATCATTAATAGCTAAAGAACGCAAAGGGGATTTTCTTGGCGGCACCATACAGGCCGTGTCTCATGTGACCAACGAGATTAAGGAGAGTATTAGGTTCCTTGCGGATCAGACCGGATCTGATGTAATTGTGGTAGAGGTTGGGGGAACGGTGGGCGATATAGAGGGACAACCCTTCTTAGAGACTATAAGACAGATTAGGAACGAAGTGGGCAGGGAGAATGTTTTTTATGTTCATCTGACTCTTCTTCCATATATCATAGCCACCGAAGAACTAAAAACTAAACCTACTCAACATAGCGTGAAGGAGCTCAGAGGTAGTGGGATACAACCAGACGCAATACTTTGTAGAAGCGACTACCCAGTACCAGATAGTATCAGGGATAAGATAGCATTGTTTTGTGACGTTTCTCCTAATGCTGTGATCCCGCTTCTCACGGTGGACACAATATATAGAGTGCCATTGATCTTGGAACAGTGGGGGCTGGGTGATCTCCTTATTCAATCCCTTGGTTTAAATTCCACTGGTGGGACGATGGATAGCTGGGGTCGTATGGTAGATTTGATGGTGTCACCCAAAGATAAGGTCAATATCGCGATGGTAGGGAAATATGTAGAACTGCATGATGCCTATATATCCGTTAAAGAGGCTTTAAATCATGCAGGACTTTTTCATGAAAGGGAGATAGAGCTCGATTGGATCCACGCAGAGGATATCGAAAAGGAAGGGCCTGAAAAACTTCTCCGTTCAGCCTCGGGTATTGTTGTTCCTGGAGGATTCGGCCCTAGAGGGGTAGATGGGATGATTCTAGCAGCGGAATACGCGAGAAGACGAGGAATACCATACTTGGGCCTTTGTTTGGGGCTACAGGTAATGGTTATAGATTATGCAAGAAATGTACTGGATTTGAAGGGAGCTAATTCCATAGAAATGGTGGAAGATTGTGAACATCCAGTGGTGGACTTAATGCCAGAACAAGTAGCAGTTACGGAAAAAGGCGGAACTATGCGTTTGGGTAATTATCCGTGTCGCCTGGTAGAAGGGACAAAGGCATATAATGCTTACAAAANGGAAGAGGTCATAGAAAGACATCGCCATAGATTTGAACTAAACAACTCTTATCGAGAATCTCTAGAAAATGCTGGATTGCGGGCAAGTGGTTTGTCACCTGATGGTAAGTTGGTAGAGATTTCAGAGGTGGAAGGACATCCGTTCATGGTTGGAGTCCAATTTCATCCGGAGTTTCTATCAAGGCCAGGAAGACCNCACCCATTAGTAAGGGAGTTTATCAAAGCNGCTATTGGAACTTTCAGAGAAGGCGATCAGCCTGCGTTGCCATTTTCNAGAGGGAACGTGCCTTGGAGACGAAGTGGTGGCATGGNGANGCCTAANGAGGACGTTTGAGCTAGTGTTTNGTTACAGGNAGAATATAACGATATCAAGAGTTTCCCTATTGAGGTAGTTAATGAAATTATTTTTGGATAGTGCGGATATAGAAGAGATTAAGAATGGAGCTACGTTGGGAGTTATCTCTGGAGTTACTACTAATCCATCTTTGGCAGCAAAAGCCGGAGTAGGGGGGGTGGAAGCNTATAAGCTAGCGGTTCAAGAAATTGCTGGCATCGTCGATGGCCCCATATCTATTGAGGTAATTAGCGATGATCCTGACGAGATGATATTAGAAGGAAGAGATTATGCCACATGGATTGATAATCCATGGGTTAAATTGCCGAGCAGCGCAGCAGGATTTCAGGCGATGAAGGTCTTATCAATGGAAGGCATACAAATAAATCAAACCCTATGTTTCTCGGTAAATCAGGCACTCTTGGGAGCACAAGCGGGGGCTACTGCGGTTAGCCCGTTTGTAGGACGACTAGATGATATCGGTGAAGACGGTATGGGATTGGTAAAGGACATAGCCGATGTATTTAAGATACATGAAATTAAGACTAAGGTTTTGGCAGCAAGCATCCGCGGTCCAAAGCATTGTGTTGACGCGGCAAGAGCTGGGGCGCATATAGCTACAATACCCATAGGCGTTTTGAAACAGATGGTAAAACATCCACTTACAGACATCGGGATTCAAAAGTTTAACGATGATTGGGAAAAAGCCCGAAAAGGATAGTTTCTCCAATTTATACATCGGAAAATGAAAAAAATGACTAATTTGAGCGCATTTCTACTAAGAAAAAGTATAAAGAAAACTTTAAACTGTGTTCTTCACACTAAAAATGTGCAACTTGGGTTTGATCTAGAGACTAAAATAAGAGTGTGATACTTGTGACGACAGAACCAACTATAAATATTTCAGAACTACATAGGAAGACAAGAGAAGAGTTGCTGGCAATTGGCCAGGAGATGGGGATGGGAATGGACAACGGAATTACGCCGACAGGTCTCCGTAAGGAAGAAATCGTCTTTCGAATAGTTAGTAAGTCTCCATCTAAGGATAATCTTGTAGGGTCGGGTATTCTAGAAATCATGGGCCAAGATTATGGCTTTCTCAGGCAAGACAATTTAAAACATGGCCCCGCCGATATTTATGTCTCTCAGTCCCAAGTTAGACGGTTTGGTCTTAGGAGTGGAGATACGGTCTTGGGCCATATAAGACCTCCTAAAGGGGGAGAAAGGTATTTTGGTTTAGTTCGGGTGGATACTGTCAACGAGTTGGATCCAGATCAAGCCCGAACGAGGCCTGCATTTGAGGACTTGACGCCTATTTTTCCTGAAGATCACATAAAACTTGAGACAAAGGCAGATGATTTAACTGCACGTATGGTTGATTTGTTTTCTCCAATTGGAAGAGGACAGCGGGGCCTTATTGTCGCACCACCTAAGGCAGGTAAAACAACGATACTCAAGCAAATTGCAGCAGGAGTTTCTAAAAATAACCCAGATATTCACATTATGGTGGTATTGATTGGAGAGCGGCCAGAAGAAGTCACAGATATGCAGCGTTCTATAAAAGGGGAAGTCTTCGCATCCACGTTCGACGAATCAGTCGAAGATCAGTGTAGGTTAGCAGATTTAGCCCTCGAGAGAGCAAAGAGACTCGTGGAGTCTGGTCGGGATGTTTTTATAATAATGGATAGTATCACTAGAGCGACGCGAGCTTATAATCTAGCCCTGCCGAGTAGTGGCAGGACATTATCCGGGGGTATGGACCCGGTGGCACTATATCCACCAAAGCGATTTTTTGGAGCAGCCCGTAATGTGGAATTCGGTGGTAGCCTAACCATTATTGCTAACTGCTTGGTTGATACTGGGAGTCGTATGGATGAAGTGATTTACGAAGAATTCAAAGGAACCGGTAACATGGAACTTCATTTGGACCGCAAGTTATCAGAGAAGCGAATCTTCCCTGCCATAGATATTGTTAGAAGTGGTACTAGAAGGGAGGAACTCTTCTTTAGCGATACAGTAGCTAAACAGATATTGCTTCTAAGGAGGATGGTTGGATTGCTATCGGGAGATTCCCATAGTTCCAATGATGTTTTGGAAAAAATCTTGAAATCAGTATCGGACTCTAAGGACAATGAAGTGTTTCTTGCAGATCTTGGCAAGAAAGCTGGTAAAGCGCCTTGAAATTACCTTGGAAAACGTAGAGAATGTATGCAAGTAATCAAGTCGAAAAGTCGTGTTGAATACTTGACAATGAAGAAAGAGGTTGTGTATAGTGCCGTCTGATTTCGCCTTAGAGGTGAATCGAGCCTATGGCGCTATGGAAAAATTAGTATTGGTAGACTGTTAGAAAGATGTTTCAAAACGTTGAAACTAATGGAAAAAAATAGGGTACCAACGCTAAATATGGAGTATAATGGCTCGAATGTACGTGGATGGGACAATAAAAATTTGACTCTTCATAAAGGGAGGGAAATGCACTACTTTACTTTTTTTCAATTTAGTTTTATTCATTCCTCCCCGTTCGGAAAAAGCATAGATCAGATAATAGGAGGAGTATATGACGGTTCTCGATAGAGCAGTATTCCCTGAAACTTTGGAAGAGGGAGGATTAAAGTGATAACAAAAATACGCTGGTTTATTCCTAGCTTTTTAGTCCTGGCATTGCTGGGACTTCTCGCTACCGTGCCGGCCATGGCAGCGCCCGCGGGTGCTGACGGGACCATCGCACTTAGCGGAGGCTATTCTACAGGAAAGTTTTACTCGGCAATTGGCGGGTTTAACGTTGCTACAGCCACTGTTACTGATACGGATCTCAGTTCTCAGAGAACTGGTACAGTTCGTATCACC
>PAUC01000024.1 GCA_002712585.1 Dehalococcoidia bacterium | reverse complement strand
GGGCCGGACGATGTGCGCGGCGGAAGAATGATTCCAACAACGTCAGCCGACCAATACGCGGCAACCCTAGCTAAATGGATTGGCATACCTGGCTCAGACCTCGTGCAGGTAGCACCTAATATCAACAATTTTTTTCAGCAGGATCTTGGTTTTCTTATCTAGAAACAGGATTTACATTACAGCACGAGGAAAACTACCAAAACCTCAAAATCAAGAGTACTACTATTNCCTTTTTTCCGATTGATCAGGCGCGCTGATTACCCGGGCTTTCGATAAATGACGAACGCTGATGTACATCAAAGATGCAACTACAATTGAATCAAGCGCCGCTATTCCCGTAAGGGTAAAAAATGTATTCGTGGAAAAAAAACCAGCGAATGAACCTGTTGCCCACGCCGCAAATGCGGGATAATTAAAGGATTCTACATGCTCAGCCGCTTTCCAATCATATTCTCCGCGCGCAAACACAAAAAAATCAGTCACCAGTATCCCTGCAATCGGGGGTATGGCAATACCCAGTAGGAGCAGAAACGGTACCAGTGATTCATCAATATTGAATGTCGCAAGCACTGTTCCGATAATTGCAGCGACTATGACGAGCTTCCACTTTTCAGTTGCCCTGAATAAAGCAGCAAATGCCAGAGACGATGAATATAAATTGCTCGCATTAGTCGTCCAGGTTGCCAAAATTAACAGAATAAGTCCTCCGGTACCCAGCCCCAAGCTGAACAAAACCTGGATAAAGTCTCGTTGTCCGCTACTTATTCCAACAATGGCAAAGAGGCAGAGTATCACTGGATAGCCAATCAAAAAGCCGATGGACGCCCCAATGACGGCATCGATTTGCCTTCTCACGTACCTACAAATATCAGGAAATAG
Organism: Dehalococcoidia bacterium; assembly: GCA_002712585.1. Lineage (GTDB taxonomy): Bacteria > Chloroflexota > Dehalococcoidia > Lucifugimonadales. The sequence goes on along the minus strand of PAUC01000024.1, from coordinate 15,205 downwards.
GATTGCCCCTACGATGAAGCCACCGACCACNGCAGAAATTGCGTTTCCAAATGTCATTCCTTGCGAAGAGTAGCCTACAATATTTTCCCAGCTCGCATTTTCAATCGACTTCGCAAGAACAAAAAAAAGAAATACCAACATTAAAGGCACAAAGAACAGTGAAATTTTATCTAGTGCCTTGAATCCAAATATTGTAGTCGATGCCATCAAAATCGACCCGNCAATCAAATAAAGCTGTGTACCATGGTCAACGCCAAAAAGAGCGGCGACGCCAGACTGCACGCCCTTAGCAAAAAGAATCGCTGAAACACTAAACCAGCAGAGTAACGTGATACCTACCAGAAAGCTGATCATTGATGCACCTTTTCTTCCGAATGCGTACTGCAAAAGTACATAGGTAGACAGGTGGGTTCTGGCAGCTACAATGCCAGTTGCCGAGGCTACTAGAAGAAGTAAGAGCCCACCGATCTGGGCTGCTCCAGCAGTCTGAAGGATACCCAATGTGTGACCAAGTTCGATGCCCACCAGAAAAGCCGGTATGGCAATATTAATACCTACAATGATAAGTCCAACCCTCAANCCGCTCACTGTTTTCTCAGTTGGTACCGGGCGCCTTGAGTAATCNTCAAAAAGTCTTCGGATTCCGGTTGCNGTATTTTTCATAATAGANAGCCTGTAGANGCTAAATANCGTCGTGAAGATCCTCCAAGCAACNAAATTCTTCGTCAATCCCAAATTCCCTTGGCCCAACAACCTTGAGTGCTTCTGGTGTTCTCAGGATTGGAGCAGCACTAACACCTATTATTTTTATTCTTTGTCCATATCGAAGATGTTCCACTGTAATCGGTTGGCCCGTTTCCCTATCAACCATACAAATGAGATCTGGCACAATGGCTACCGTCTTACCATTTCGCCGCGCCACCAAATTTTCATTTTGAAAAATAACCTGCATCTGGTCACCTGAGCCATCAATATCATCGAGATCGCAACGACCAATCGCAAAACCTTTCGTGGTCTGTCGATGAAGATCTGTCACCTTTCCATCAAATAATACCTTGCAGTGCTTGTAGTACTCAGTGGAACGAAGAAAATTCATCAAAGCTGAAATGGGATCACCCTTGGCTCGACCTTCTCGTATGGANCGTCCCAATTCAAGTGCGATACGCAAAGTTCCTTTAACACTGAAATTCTTAACTTGTTTTCCTGTCATTGGGTAGCAAGACATCATAACGGTTAATCCCATCTGTATTGCTATCGAACGAATGATCCCCTCCGCGCGCTTTGGGTCCTGGGTCTCAACAATTGCCGTTTCCAAATGCTCATTAACAACAACAGCCGGAGTAGCCGATACTCCAAATGCGCTAAAGGTGGTCATTTGAAGTTCGGGGAAGGCTCTCCCCATGCCATCACAGTTTACTAAGGGCAAATTATTTCGTGCCGCAGCAATGATTGGTATGACAGAATTCAGCCCCCCTATTTCGGCAGAACAGATACCATCCGGTTTTTTACCCAGAAACTCTGATAACCGCCTTATGGCCAGATCTATATCCTCACCGGAAGCGGCTTTTTCCACCAAAACGGTTGGTGCTCCTAACATAGCAACTGGCAGTATCATGGCATCATCGTCTAAATCTTCNGGCTCAATGATGGCCGGGATCCCAAANTGCTCGATCGCATGCATCGCCATCAGTCGCCCGATATAAGGATCCCCGCCCCCTCCAGATCCTAAAAAAGCTGCGCCGTCTGCGAGATCTTCTAGATCCCTTGTGCCTAGGAGCAAACAGCTATCTGCCTTTACCTTTTTATTTATCATGCACGCAGTTCCCCTGCTGCCTTAACACGCAGACGTACCGCATTACCCGGCATATAGGCCAAGTATATTTCTTCAAAATCAATTACCTCTACCGAGGACTCGTTTGCACCAGCTTCAATGGCATTTTTTACTGCTTCCTTTTTTGCGCAATCAACAGCAGTCTCGCGTCCCACCTCTTCATATGAATAGACTTTGTCAATCTCCCCACCAACNTGTGTTATTGACGCACCAATAGCATTCGCTACACCTGCGTGATCTGGAACGATAATTTCGGATACACCNGCAATATCCCTGTTAACCAGAATTGANCCNCCNCCTACTAATATCAGTGGAACTTCATTGCTACTGGTCCTCATTCGGTCTACCAAATTTTCAAGCATTCGATGAATAACACCAAGAGATTCGTCGATAAAGGTAGGGGACAAATCTGAAAGTCTGGAGCGATCGCCAATATCTGCGTGGCCTGCGGCAACAGCGATATCAGTCGCAGTCAGTATGTCGCCACCAAATATTCGCGCTGCATCTTTTATCCGAAAACCTACCGATTTAGGACCTATTTTTATATTGCTATTCAGCTTTACCAAGCTTCCACCGCCAAGACCCAATGCCAAAATATCCGGCATCCGAAAATTTGTACGTACACCACCGATATCGACTGTTACCGCAGATTCCCTTGGAAAGCCATTAACCAACATACCTACATCTGTTGTAGTCCCGCCGATATCTGCTACCAAAGCATTTTTGATACCGGAAAGATAGGCAGCTCCTCGCATGCTGTTGGTCGGGCCTGATGCAAAAGTAAGCACCGGATACTTTTCGGCAAAGTCTGCAGTCATCAGCGTACCGTCATTCTGACTGATGTAAAACGGAGCGGAAACATCTAATCTTGCCAGCGCATCACGAAAAGAAGCAATGAGGCTTATTGAGAGATCTGAAAGACTGGCATTCATGATTGTCGCATTTTCCCTTTCCAATAAACCTATGCGACCAATGCGCGAAGAAAGAGAAACATTCACGTCAGGAATCTCGCATCGTACAATTTCTTCTGCCAATTTCTCCATGTTATCGTTTAGTGGTGAAAATACGCTCGTAATAGCAACGCTGCGTATTCCTTTTCTACCCAAATCCTTAGCTGCGCTAGCAATAGCATTTTTGTCCAAAGGAGCTATCGGGCGACCATCGAATTCATAGCCACCACCAACTAGGTAGTGATGTTGTCCGATTGCATGAGCAATATCGTCCGGCCAATCAATCATTGGAGGTAAGCTGCGGGTTGCCGGCAAGGCCAGCCGAATGACACCAACCGGCAGCAAAAATCGGCGCTCAACAAAAGCATTAGTGAATTGGGTCGTGCCAACCATGACGCTTTGTACCTGCTCTGGCCGNATGGANGAGGCCTTCAGTACGCTCTCAANAGCGGNAACAATTCCATCGCTGACATTTTCACTAGTAGGTGCTTTGTGGGAAACNTTTACTTCACTGCCACNCATAAGCACTGCATCTGTATTGGTTCCACCAACATCAACACCTATTCGCATGGCTTCCATATATTGTTTCCTCTCTTTAGAGCCCCCGCATATCAAAAAGACATAATGCAGTCTCTATCCATGCATTTGGCACGGGAGATGATGAGTATTCGACTACAAATTCCGATCGATGTCGTGGACGAAGGATTCTTTTTTCTTTCTACAGCCCCTGAGTCCCGATAGTTTGGTTCGGGCCCCCTAGGCCTCGATTAGTGATGTCGTAACTGAAACCATCTGCAAGGCGGTAAATTCTAGTCGTTCGTAGCCTTTTCGCACCCGTGCGTGCGGGATTGCCAGAAAACTCAAGTACATCACCAACACTAAAGGTATTAGCAGTCCACCCCACATTGGTTGCCAGAATCGTGTTGAGCAGCTCCAACATCCAGGTCACTTGCTCTCCGTCATCAGTCATTACTTCCATGTAGAGAAAACAATGAGGGTTGCGCCAAACGAAACTACTCACCCGGCCTTCCATCTCTACCAACTGATCAAGCTGGTAATTTGCAGAAAAAGAGTGGTGAGCATCAGCCCCAGTCGAGAGCCCCAAAAAAAACACCAAGAAGAATTGAGCTAATTTGCTGTTCATGCGTCACCCGCCACATGGATAAGGTCGAAGAGCTGTAACATCCGGCCGGTGCCGAAAAGCAATGACACGCATAAATGGAGCACTAAAATAGACTGGGTCCTCCACGATCATCATCAGCAAAAGATAATCTCCATCTCGGGTATAACGTTCTTCTAACTGAATTTTTTCACTATGAGCTACCCCGTTTCGGCGTACATAATTTTCTATGATGTGGGTCGTGTGCACTACCAAGGTCTGGCCTTCCCAGTGCCCAATGGAGTGCCCCATAAAAGTATGCGGCGTTTCTTCTGGCGGATGACTAACTCCACCCATATGCACCTTGCGCACCTGCTCGCAGGACTCCATCTTCAACGTAATCATGTCCGGTTCCTGAACAATCTGAAACGGAAAAGAGCTTCGCATGATATTGGTAGGGGAATGAGGTTTATTCAAATTCTCCGGCAGGTAGTCGTCATCGGGATCCCAAGACTTGGCCTTGGCTAGCCCAACCTCGCTCAGCGGCAAACCCCTAAAGTCACCGAAATCCGGGCCAGGCCCCCGATACTGTTGGTCCTCTGGCTCAAACATACCGGCCCAGAAACCAGAAAAATCCGGTACATCATCCTCAGCCCCCCACGCTCTGGATAAGCTAGCTACTAGCCCTACGAAAACGATCAAAATTAGGAAATACCGACGATCCACCAGTTTAATATATGGCAGAAAACAGGTGTTTACCAATATACGTGGAATCATAGTATGTCCTTTCGTCCAGCTCCGTAGAACCCTGTACGAAAATCATGGTTAAACCGTCACCCTAATCAAAAATATCCAAAGGCAGAATTGCCGTGACGCCCACATTAGGTACATCCACTAGCTGACCTATCCGTAAGTCCACTGCAACGCTTGTAACAATGTAAGCCTGCTCCGGGGTAAGACCGCGAGTCTCTACAAGGTAATCAATCATTGCCAGGAGGGCGTTTCGGGCCGCAAGCGAAATATCCTTCGATAAATTCTCCAGCTCAGCCACTTTGCTGGAGCCCAAATAATCCAGATCTGGCGGAACTTCGCCCCGATTCTTTAAGGGAAAGCCGGTCGTGGCGTAGAAACGACGTGAAGGAATATCAAGAAGGCTAGCAGGTCCCTCGTAGTGTGGGCCCCGGGTTAGGTCTGGGCCGTCCTTAATCACACGCGTAGTCACCATAACGTCCGCGTCCATTTCAATAGCGGTTCCAGACACTTCTCCGTCACCCTGGGCAAAATGCAAGTCCCCTAATGCCAGGCCGCAGCCCTCAACGTAGCAAGGAAGATAAACTGTCACACCGACACCGAGATAACGTATATCCATGTTGCCCCCATGCTCTCGGGGTGGCCCAGTTCGTAAACATTCTTTGGCTTTGGTACCTTCGGGACCACAAATCTTCCGGGGAACAGCATGTGTAGCCGAGGGGAGACGCACATCACCACCCTGTAAAGCAAGTGCCTCCTCCCTGGCCAACATCACAGAATGCTGGTCGGGTCCCGGCAAAACGGTGACAATCCCCGGAAAACTTGCATTGGGAATACGAATTCCCGGTATATCAGCGCTGGTCGCCTCCAGTCGGTTAAGGTGCCATAAAGCACCAGTGGACCCCTGGATCTGGTCGGATACAAAACCACTTCCCGTAACCCGCGTAAACCCAAACTCACCGGGATCAATATCAAGTATGGTGACACCGAGCACGTCACCTGATTTCGCACCATTAATATAAATGGGGCCGGTGAGTGGGTGTACAGCACCAACATAAGGTGGCTCACCACGATCATCCTGATAGGCACTATTGGGGTCTAAGTGGGAATCCCCTGCATTACGTGTCCTGAAAATAATTACCTGTCCAGGCTCCGCCTGCGCAACCATCGGAATATCAGGATGCAACCGGTTAAAACAAGCCATATCCTCAGCACAACGGTTACCTTCACGGCCTACAACCAATACGTCATCTTGGGCAAACCCGTTATCACACATAAGACTCGCCCCTAGCGCAGAAGCGAAACACAAATTTGTTAAAATACCTTTCACTTTGCCTCCTAAAATAACCTGCTAACTAATAGGCCGGATAATCATCTCACAAAATACTTTGATACTCTTCGATGCTGGTTCCTTTTCCTTGAAAGATTTCTAATCGCCAAGTTTTCAGGACTCGCATTTATCCTATATTTAAAATGAGAATATACTTGTAATTATTTATTTTATATAATATTTTTATGATTTTAATCCCTCAACATACCGAGCACCTATCACGATGAGAGCTGCCACCAGCCAACGCGATCACCTGCATTCAATCAGTGTTTCGCTGACCTTCTTGGTGGGTACCAGTGATCTACCTCCTCCCGAAGGAAGTGGGCGCAGAGAGAAGCGTACCGGGTTGTGTACAATCCAAAGCAGCGCTGGCTATACTCTCCGAGCATGCGATCCGAAGAGGTTCTGCTGATTAAATGTTGGGACTCCGATGAAAATATTGGAGCGCGCTTTTCAGCCCATACATCGTTTCAGGACCCGAGGAGTACAATCCACGCTAAGCTGCGAGAGAGTATCGAATCACGCGCCTTCGTTTTTTTTGCTTGAAGTCATATTATTAGGTAACAAATTTATATAAAAAAGTGATTTCTTAAATGTACTGGATGAAATTACACTGTATAGCTCTAAANGATTTCTATNAGGAGAANACCCTTGAAANTTGAAACTCAATGTCTACACGAAGGCGCAGCCCCAGATCCNAGTACTAATTCACGGGCNATGCCCATCCATCGGACCACTGCTTATGTGTTCAAAGACACTGAACACGCTGCCAATCTTTTCGGACTGAAGGAACTGGGTAATATTTACACACGACTNATGAATCCNACNCAGGATGCTCTNGANCAGCGTGTGGCAGCNCTAGAGGGAGGNGCAGCGGCACTNGCCNTAGCNTCGGGTACGGCTGCCACNTTCAATGCCATTAATAATATCTGCCAAACGGGGGATGAAATTGTATCCGCCGACAATTTATATGGCGGAACCTTTACTATGTTTAANGATATTTTTCCACAGTTTGGATACAAGGTATCTTTTGTGGATCCCAATGTACCCGAAAACTTTGCTGCCGCTATCACACCGAATACAAAGGCGCTTTTTTGTGAGACTCTCTCAAATCCTGCCTGTGACGTAGCCGATATAGAGGCCATCTCTGATATTGCTCATGCACATGGGATCCCGTTAATCGTNGACGCAACCTTTACAACACCTGTATTGCAACGCTCCATCGAATTTGGCGCNGACATAGTAATCAACTCACTNACTAAATGGATGGGNGGNCATGGTACGGGAATCGGTGGAATTGTTGTTGATGCGGGAAAATTCAACTGGCANAGTGATAAATTTCCCTTNATGGTCGAGCCNGAATCCTCTTATCACGGTGTTCGCTGGGCGTATGACCTACCCCCAGAGCTTCTGCCCATTGCGTATATCCTTCGAATGCGTGTTGTGCCACTTCGTAACTTGGGNGCATGCATTTCACCTGATAATGCATGGATCTTNGCTCAGGGTATCGAGACCCTTTCGTTACGAATGGAGAGGCACTGTCAAAANGCTAAGGGAGTTGCNGAATATCTGCAAAAACATGCGCAGGTGGAGTGGGTCCGATATCCTGGACTGAAAGAAGACCCATCATATGCTTTAAATGAAAANTACCTGAACGGAATGGGTGGTTCTATGGTCGTATTTGGAATAAAGGGAGGACTTGAGGCCGGAAAAAAATTCATTGAGAGCCTGGAGATGTTTAGTCATCTGGCGAATGTTGGAGATTCAAAAAGCCTTGCCATCCATCCAGCTACAACGACACATTCACAGCTGACCCCAGAACAGCAGGGTGACGCAGGCATTTCCCCGGAACTCGTGAGGCTGTCGGTCGGGATAGAGCATATTGACGANATCATTGAGGACATAGATAAAGGACTTGCAGCGTCCAAATAAATCAGTACAAAAGCTTACTGATATTGGTAGTTGTGAAGTGTGCTCACAATGACGCATAGCGTAATGATTTTCCCCGAGTTTGCCCTGGAAAACGGCAGAACCCTAAAGGATGTGCNCGTAGCATACAAAACCTGGGGTGAACTCAATAAGAACGCTGANAATGCCATTGTAGTATGTCATTCCCTGACCAGTGATTGTGATGTGGAAANTTGGTGGGCACCCTTAGTTGGCCCCGGTAAGGCGNTAGATACAGANCAATATTTCGTTCTGTGCGCTAATGCTATGGGCTCACCCTACGGAACCGTCTCTCCGCTATCTGTAGATCCTCTAACAGAAACTCATTACGGGTTGAACTTTCCAGTACCCACGATCCGCGATACCGTCAACTTGCACAAAAAACTCCTCGACAAACTTGGAGTCAAACGAATTGCATTCCCGATCGGTGGTTCCATGGGAGGAATGCAGGTCCTTGAGTGGGGCTTTTATGGCGACTTTGTGCTTGCTCTGGCACCTATTGGTGTCGGTGGACGCCACTCAGCCTGGTGTATAGGGTGGAGCGAAGCCCAAAGACAGGCGATTTACCAAGACCCAGCCTGGAACAACGGTAATTACCTTCTAGGAGAAGGTCCATCTGGGGGGCTCTCCATCGCAAGAATGATTGCCATGATTTCTTATCGGTCGTTTCATTCGTTTCAGGAAAAATTTGGGCGTACAACAGTCGATAAAGATAAAACTGCACTGGGACATTTTTCGGAGGCTGTCGGGTCGGACTCGGACTGGGTTTTCAGTAGTGATGAGGAGCGTTTTTCCGTCGAAGCATACCTCCATCACCAGGGGGGGAAATTGGTTGACCGTTTCGATGCCAACTGTTATTTGCGGTTAACTGAATCCATGGACAGCCACGATGTATCCAGGGGACGTGGAAATTATTCTGAGGTTCTCTCAAGAATCAGGCAACCTACCCTCGTCATTGGAATTGATAGCGANATACTCTATCCANTNGATGAACAAAAAGAACTATCCACATATTTGCCAAATGCAACACTAGAGGTTCTGGTATCCGATCATGGACACGACTCATTCCTCATTGAGACTGAAACTGTAAATAGAATTGTAACTGAGTGGAGACAAACAATCGTTGAGCCGCTACTCCGCAAAAACAAATAAATTATTTACCAAATAAACGCCTAAAACCTACCTAGTATTCCAAAGTTGCTGTGGAGGAGCATCATACACTTGAGTTTGGTGGCTAATACCATTCGCGAGCGAAACGAAAACTGCTGCCAAAGAAACAGCTAAAACAATAACAAAGAAAGATGATTTATCCATCAAAAATCCCTCGAATCAGGTACGAATTCTAACATAGGTCGNACACATCGCTCGGTCTGGGCNCAATGTTAGTCGATATTCTTAGCGTCTTTGTACATCACCCGGTGCCGCTCATTCTTAACCCAGTCTTCGATCTGTTCGAGGCTCATGTAATGGGTTGAATCAAATTTATTCCAATTGATGATCTGATCCANCTTCTTCTTCCANCGCTTATATGGTTCCTTCCTGGGTAGGCCAAAACACATGATATCGAGGACCGANAAATCTTCCGGAATTCCAAGTAATGGCTTCATCTCACTCTGAGCTTCTTCCTGCCCAATAGCGGTCACCCACCAGACGTTATAACCCANGGCAGCAGCAGCNAGATGAGCAGACATGGTTGAAGCAGCAACACTTTGCAGCAAAATGCGTTCTGCATTTTCGATATACATCTCGTTTAATTCCGAACTCACCAAATTCCTATTGTCATCCTTTAAAACCGGGAATGCTCTTACCATCCTAAAGTCCGAAACAACTACGATAAAACCTGGTGCTGCAGCTAAGCCCTTATAATTTGGTGTCGGAAATTTCATTTTAAGCTGGGCACGTCGCTTTTGTTCGCCTACAAAATAATTGGATATTTCCTCCTTCACCTTCTTATCCGTCACTACAATATATTGCCAAGGCTGCGCATTTGCCCCAGAAGGTCCATGCCTTGCAGCATCTAGGATTAACTCATAATGATCCCGGGGTACCTGGNAATCTGGGTCAAAATCTCTTGTGGTAATTCGACCGCTAATTACATGCATGAAAGCTTTATACTGCTCCAAATTGGGCTTGAAAGTAGGCACTCTTAATCTCCTCTATAGACTTGAAGCTGAACGCGATGACAGCAGTCTGTTCCTGTATCAGTGACCACCATACGCCTAGAAAAAATTCGTATCAAGCGGTCATTCTTCTCATGAAAAGTAGAATTGTAAAGTTAGTTTCCACATGAACAGATATTAGGTAGCATTGCATCCCGAATGAAANCTCTATCTCTCTTGCCGGTCCTGCTACCGACAATCCATACCTTTCTCNTAGCATTTATCCCTTTGGTATCCCTAGAAACCAACGCTCAGAACGCAAACCACCNCTCTCTGGAGAATNAAAAATCCATCACAATCGTACGAACTGAGATACCACCAATTATTGACGGCACACTTGACGATGAGGTGTGGTCCCAAGCAACGGTTATCAGTGATTTTTTGCAATCTAAGCCCTTAGAAGGAGCNGAGCCTACGGAGCGCACTGAAATATACCTCCTTTACGACGACAACATGCTCTATATCGGTGGTCGCTTCTGGGATAGNGAGCCGGAACGAATCGCGGCGGGCACGCTTCGACACCGATGGAATCGACTTGGCGATGATGACCGCATCGCGGTCGTGNTATCTCCCTACAATGACCAGCGTAGTGGCTATAAATTTGAAACTAACGCCAATGGAGTAAAGCATGAAGCAATCTACCAGAATGTGAGCCAGAACTTACCGGCTTGGGACACGATTTGGGATGCTGCCTCCTCTATTAACGAAGAGGGATGGGTAACTGAAATGGCGATACCCTTTAAATCAATCTCATTTGATTCAAATAATAATGCATGGGGAATGAATTTTTCCCGTGCGGTACGAAGAAAAAACGAGGAAATCACCTGGGTATCGAGAAACCGCACCTACAATCCAAGCATCACTGGTCAAGTAACCGGTTTTGTTGGCCTAAACCAAGGGGTTGGTCTAGACATCGTGCCATCCATATCCTTCAAGGAACGAAAAAACTTTAGAGTACCCAGCAGCACNTCAGACATTACCCCATCTGTTGATTTATTTTACAAAATTACACCCTCCCTGAATGGCGCTCTAACATTAAATACAGATTTTTCTTCAGCCGACGTTGATTCAAGGCAGGTCAATCTCACCCGATTCGGCCTCTTTTTTCCTGAGAAGAGAAGGTTTTTCCTTCAGGATACTGATATTTTTGAGTTTGGTCGTATCGGCGGCAATACTTGGGATAATAATCCAGCCACCACACAAGCAACCAGGCAGAATGCCCGTCCATTTTTTTCTCGTAAACTAGGCCTGAGTAGTAATGGACAACCGGTAGACCTAGAATTTGGGGGAAAATTGAGTGGCCGTATCGGCCGCTGGAGTCTTGGCAGTCTNCTCATTCGGCAAGCAGAATTTGAAGATGTTGATGCCAGTAATATTTTTGTGGGTAGGGCATCGGCCAGCGTATTAGATGAATCGGCCATTGGTATCATCGTGACCGATGGAGACCCGCGTTCTAATTTAAGTAACTCGCTGGTGGGTTTGGATTTTCGTTATCTTAATACACGCCTNCCTGGTGGACGTACATTGGAAGCCGATGNTTGGCTCCAGCAGTCAAATACTGAAGGAGTCGATGGTGACGAACACGCATTTGGGATTAACGTCCAGATCCCCAACAAGTCTGGTCTGCGCGGCGGGATAACCCTAAAAGAAATCGGCCNTAACTTTAATCCAGCACTGGGNTACGTCAACAGAAAAAATGTTACCGAAAAAAATGCGGCCATTGGCTACACACACATTATGACNGGAGGATTCCTCGACAATGTGTATACAGGCATCGGAGTCCAACAATTTGACTCCCTCGAAGAAGGCTTTGAAACGCGGATAGTGGTGCTAAGACCACTGGAAACCCAAAGTCGGTCGCGGGACAAAATCGCTATCCGTTATTACTCGACTGATGAATCCCTTACAATACCCTTTCAAATTTATACTGACCCATCAGATCCGTCCCGGGAAATTACAATACCGAAGGGACGTTATTCCTGGGATGAAACNAGNNTAGATTTTTCTACAGGAGGGCACCGAAAATTTGCTGGAAGCCTCACCTATCGAACGGGTAATTTTTACAGCGGAGAACGGGAACANATATCCAGCAACATAACCTGGAAACCTACAAGACATTTCACGCTCAGATTGGCATACAAATATAACGAAATTGAACTGCCTCAGGGAAACTTTGAGACCCGCCTAACAAGCCTAACGACAGAAATACCTTTCTCTATTAATTTATCTTGGTTCAATTTAATCCAGTACGATAATATTTCAGAAACTATCGGGCTCAATAGTCGGCTGCACTGGATACAACAAGACGGAAGAGAAGTATTTCTTGTCTTAAACCATAATGTTATCGATCTAGACAGGGATAATCGGTTTCATTCAGCGCTGGCAGACCTTTCATTAAAAATCAACTATACATTTCGCTTTTAGGGAAAGAATATTTTTTGTTTGAAATAATTTCTGGTCCACTGACTCCCCGCCCAGCCACCCGCTCGCACCAAGCTTTCTCTAAAAAATGAGCCAGTCTGGCCACCCCCGGGGTATTACACCCTGGAGAGACTGACCCAGCCAAGACGGATGAAACACCAGCCCCATTATTCGGTCGTAAAATCCAACAATAAGTAACCAGCCCCCCATGGCATAGGCTAGAGAAAAAAGCCAGCTATACCCGCCCCAGCTCCAAAGATACACACCTAGAAAAACCGGTAATGCAATTTTTTGCCCTAAGATAACTGTCAATAAAAGCATTGCCATTAAGGCGAAAAAAAATCTNGATGCCGCTGGCAGCATACCCTGATTGGATCCTTCAGACAGTGTCGCCACCCAACCCCCAAGGCGACGTCTAGCGTAATATAAAGCGCGCGAATCCCCCAACAGAACTAAAACCGAAAAGACTGCCCCCGGAATAGACACAAGCAGGGGCAGTTGACGCACCGAAGTCGGCCACTGTAAAGATTCATACCCAGCCCATACAAATAACAAACTAAGTGTCGCAGCCAAAGGCAGGGATAGAACCGGGTTTACCTCGCCCCCCTCACTTCCTTCTAAAGATTTTTCTGCCTTTTTTTGTTTTGCTAATCTGCGAGCCGCAAGAAACACTGAAGCTACGATAAGCAGGATAATTCCAATCACAATCGGACGTGTGAGCCAGCCCGCACCCTGATGTACCCGCATACTGATCTGAAACGAGCTCTCCAAAATACCGCCTAAAACTAAAGCTAAGATGACTGGCGGCCTTGGCCAGCCACTCCGTTTCATGATAAAGCCGACTACACCAAAGAATGTGCAACTGATCCAATCGCCAATCGATACGCCACCAAGCCATGCCCCCATATAGACGAAAAGCACCACGCCTGGCACGACCAGATGGCCTGGCATGAAAGCCACTGTGGTGATCTGCTTGATGGCTGCTAGAAGAATCGCCGTTGCAATTACACTGGAGAGTGCGATTTGCCAGACCATGCTCATGGTTAGATCGAGATTTTCGCCTAGCATGCTGGGGCCCGGGCGAAGACCAAGCATAATGAGGGCACCCAAGAGTACGGCCGTACCTACGCTACCTGGAACCCCCAAGGACAAGGTCGGTATCAACGCACCTCCCCTCAGAGCATTATTGGCGGCCTCTGGAGCAATTACACCGCGAATGTCCCCTTGCCCGAACTTGCTACTGTCCTTGGCTCCCTGCATAGCGTGTCCATAGGTCACCCAGCCAACGATTGAGGCGCCGAGACCCGGAAGCATCCCAATATAGGTACCAATAAGGCTGCAACGGATCACAAGCGCCCAATGCTTCAACACATCCTTCACGCCATCCATCAAGCCCCCACCAACGTTCTCGTCCCTAGAAACCCGCGAAATCGAAACCTCCTTAACTGCCAGTTCCATAATTTCCGGAAGACCGAAAAGGCCAAGCAACACTGGAATCACCGGGAGTTCATCTAAAAGATATAGGGTGCCGAAGGTATAGCGTGGAATGGCCTGGGCTTCCGGAAAACCAACCATAGCCAGCAGCAAGCCAAATGCGGCGGCGGCAAGTCCCTTTATAATGGACTTACCGCTGAGCGTACCCACCATCGTCAATCCCAGCATACCCAGCATAAAGGTCTCAGGGGATTCGAAAATAAGAATAATGGGGAGTATCAACGGCAACGAAACTCCCAATATGAGAGCCCCAAATACACCACCAATAGCCGATGCGGTGAAAGAAGCGCCCAATGCTCGAGCCGCCAGCCCTTGCTTAGCAAGTGGATAGCCATCGAGGATGGTGGCCTGAGCCGCGGCCGTGCCCGGAATCCCAAGCATTACCGAGGCAATAGCGCCACTTGTGGAAGCCGCCGCCCAGGAACTTAGAAGTAATGCAAATGCAGAGACTGGATCCATCCCAAAAGTAAAGGGCAACAACAATACAAGCCCGATAGCCCCGCCGAGGCCAGGAACCGCACCCATCCAGATACCGATCAAAACGCCAAGCATCAAAAACGTGATTGCCTCCCATTGGAAGACCATCAGCAATCCAGACCCTATCGCTTCCACTCCTAAATGCCTCTACAGTTATCTACTATGGAATATTTTGTGTCTTTTCTAGTGAACTAATTGCATCAATTAAGCTCTATACCAAGTTGACGGAGTAACCACGGCTGTACTACCTCATCCCGGACCCGCGCATCTGGCCATTTCTCCGAACGCCCCATATGTCCACCCTCTGGATTGACCCACGCCAGCTTTGGGTCACCACGCTTCATCAACAAATAGAGATCGCTAATGGGTTGCTGTGTATCTTTTTCCCCATTCACAAGCAGCATTGGGGCAGAGGGCTGATCAATCAATCCACGTGCCACTAAGGATAACCTTGGGCCATACGCCAAAAACTCTTCCATGGTTTCAACATCGTAAACCACCGCCCTTGCCGGAAAAAGATCAAACAGATACTCAGGACTCAGCACCGCCGTTTGCTGCCATTCGGGCTGATAATAATGATGAATTCCTACACCATGCACAGCGCGGCGGAAACCGCGCTCAGTCGAGTCTCCAGCGGGCAACGCGACCCGCGCACAAGAACGGAACCAAGAACACACTCGCGGCTGCACACTCGACCCGACCCAACGGCCGCGTTGGCAACGGCGAACTAACACGCGCGGTGGCCCG
>PAUC01000023.1 GCA_002712585.1 Dehalococcoidia bacterium | reverse complement strand
TCCCAGGTATTGGGCCTTGCCCGGGATCAAGACGCGAACAAATCGCCCTGCCACCGTCTGTGTGTCAACTGGTGTGATCTGGGCGCTGACGGTGTTAGGGAAAGGCTTAATATTCAACGCGGTCAGGGCCCCGCCTTTTGGCACAATACTGATCGCTCGACCGCGTGAGGGCGGATGGGGCGACCAATCCGCCTTGATGTTCGCCAGCGCTTGCTCCCAGGCGGTCAGATCGGCCGCACTCGGTTCTGCCTCGGCACGCATCCTCTTAAGCTTGGCGTCCAGGTCGGCAATCTGTTCCAGGACTTCCGGCGACTGCACCGACAGTTGCGGGGCGAACCCGGACATCCCCCTATCGGCGACACTGTTGAAGAAACTGAAGATTTGGTAGAATTCATCCTGCGACACCGGGTCGTACTTGTGATCGTGGCAACGGGCACAGCCGACGCTCATGGCCAGCCACGTCTGAGTCGTTGTCACGACTCGGTCCATGACGTACTCGACCCGGTATTCTTCGTCGATGACGCCGCCTTCGATAGTGATCGGATGGTTGCGGTTGAAGCCGGTGGCAACTTTCTGTTGTAGCGTGGTATTGGGCAGCAGGTCGCCGGCGAGCTGCTCGATGGTGAACTGGTCGAAGGGCAGGTTGCGGTTGTAGGCGCGGATGACCCAATCGCGCCAAGGCCACATGCTGCGATGGGTGTCGTATTGGTAACCGTTGGTGTCGGCGTAGCGAGCTACATCAAGCCAGTAGCGAGTCATGTGCTCTCCGTAACGTGGAGAAGCAAGCAATCGGTCGACAGCCTTTTCAAAGGTATCAAGGGAGGAATCTGCGAGAAATGCGTTTAGCTCCTTTAGTGAAGGTGGCAGCCCAGTGAGATCAAAAGATACACGCCGCAACAGAGTTGCCTTGTCCGCCTCAGGTGAGGGTTTAAGTCCTTCACTCTCCAATCGCGCCAAAATAAAATGGTCAATGTTATTGCGAGGCCAGTTCTTTTGTTTCACCGCTGGTAAGAGCGTGGTCTTGGGTGGAGTGAATGACCAATGTTGTTCATATTTACCACCTTCCTTAACCCATTGTTTCAGCAGATCGATTTGATTTTTTGTGAGGTGCTTTTTCGAGGCAGCTGGTGGCATTCGTTCATCATTGTCCTTGGTTGTGATGCGATAGATGAGTTCACTCTCCTGCAAATCACCCGGCACGATGGCTCGCGTCCCGGATTTGAGTTCAAACTGTGAATCCATTTCGCGATCCAACCGCAATTTAGCTTTGCGTGCTGCGTTATCCGGGCCATGGCACTTATAGCAATTATTCGATAGAATGGGCCTTATATCGCGGTTGAAGCTAACCGACGTAGCTGCGGATGAGTGTATGCACGTGAGCAGAAACAAGGCATAAGTCAATTGCCTGAATATTGAATTTCCTGTCATAGTGTTAGCTGCGAATAGTAACTAATGAGTCCACAATTTTAAAGAAATATAGAATCCTCTAATATGACCATTGGTTTTCAGATTGTGAGTGGTACAGCGTTTACATTCGACTGGGCGATTGGTAGATAACCTGCGTGGCGGTATCGGCTCAGCAAATTTGGAGGCGTTTGAAGAATGGTAAATCCCTGTTCCTCATTGCGGGGCCGTGTGTCATTGAAAGCGAAGAAATGTGCCTGAAGGTAGCCCGGGCGATGCGCGATATCTGCAAGCGGCTTGGTGTGACATATATTTTCAAGGCGAGCTATGACAAGGCAAACCGCACTTCAGGGAAAACTAAGCGTGGACCGGGATTGGATGCAGGGTTGGAGGTGTTGGCTAGGATACGGAAGAATGTGGGCGTGCCCGTGTTGACGGATGTGCACGTTGAGGAACAGGTTGTGCCCTCAGCCAAAGTGGTGGATGTAATTCAAATCCCAGCGTTTCTCTGCCGTCAAACTGATTTGATTCAGGAGGCAGCACAAACCGGCGCAATCGTGAATTTAAAAAAGGGACAGTTTTTGTCCCCGCAAGAGATGGGGCAGGTGGTTGGCAAAGCCGCAGCTGCGGGAGGCAAGCGATTGCTGGTGACTGACCGCGGAACGACATTTGGTTATAACAACCTCGTCTCAGATATGCGTTCGATCCCGATAATGAAAGACTTTGGGTATCCGGTGGTTTATGATGCCACACACTCAGTTCAAATGCCCGGCGGTGGCGGTAATAAATCAAGCGGTAACAGTGAGTTTGCTCCAGTGCTTGCAAAGGCAGCAGTGGCGGCCGGGGCAGACGGGGTTTTTATTGAGACACATCCCGAACCGATGAAGGCGTGGAGCGATGGCCCCAATATGATACCGTTACGCGATATGGGAAAAGTGCTCTCACAATTAGTCAAGATACATAAGGTAGTGCGATGATTAAACGACCGGCGTTCAAGCGCACAAAAATTTTCCTATGTGACGTGGATGGCGTACTCACGGACGCGGGGGTATACGTTGGTGGGCGTGAAGAGTACAAACGCTTCAATACCCAAGACGGAATGGGTCTGCGGATGCTGCGGGCGTGTGGCGTGCCTGTGGGCTGGGTTTCTAATCGCGCATCAACAGCGACAGCGAAGAGAGCAAAGGAATTAAAGGTGGATTACCTGTGGCAAAAATCGGCATCAAAGGTTGATGGCGTGGCCTGTATCCTAAAAAAAGCAAAACTCGATTGGTCGGATGCCTGTTTTATGAGTGACGATATGAACGATTTGGCAGTTATTCACCGAGTCGGTCTGCCTATCGCGGTAGCAAATGCTGTTGCGGAAGTGAAAGAAATAGCGCACTATACCACCAAGGCTCGTGGTGGTGATGGTGCGGTGCGAGAAGTGTGTGAGAAGATTATAAAAGCTCAGCGCATGTGGCATGGATTGGTGCAAAAATTATCGCGGCTGGATGACTAGATGGCTTGGCGCGATGGTGTTGTTGGCTGCGCTTGGGATGTCGGCACAGGTGCTGCCGGGGCAAGGAATTCAAAAGCGTGTCAAACTTCCGGATCATGATCGAGGTGGATCTGGTCGACTTCGAAGTCTTTTGATGGGCGACTCAATGGTGCCGAAAGGTCCGGGGCTTATGCTGGTGCGTGGGGTTCGTCTGGAAACATATGCATATGATGGTGAACAGAGAATTGTAGACTTGATTGTTGAAGCGCCTGAGTGTCTTTTTAACCTGCGTACGCGTGTTGTGTCTTCAAGTGGACCGATGAAAGCGACGCGCGCGGATGGCGGTTTACGCTTGGTCGGTATTGGGTTCGAATGGAAGCAGCAAACGTCGAAGTTATTAGTGCACAGCAATGTGCGGACAATTTTAAGGCAGCGATTGTCGCTGGAACGAGAGGAAAACAGAAAATGAGAATTACAACTGGACTATTGCTTGTGGCCGTAACCTTGACAGGTTATGCGGCTCAACCTTCGGTTAAGCAAGGTAACACGCTGATTACTTCTAATGACTTGGAAATGAATTTTAAGCCGAAACAAATATTTATCTATACTGGACGTGTGAAGGTGGTTGATCCGGAAATCAATTTACTGTGCGATAAGATGACAGTGACATTTAATGATCGTAAAAAAAGTGAGAAAAATGGTTCTAGTCCTGCCACTCAACCTTTACCTAAACTTCAACCCAAACCGGTAAAACCACCAATGATGGCGCAAGGCGGACAAATAAAGGTGATTTTGGCTGAAGACAATGTGGTGATTATCAACAAAAAGGATAAAACGCGTGCTACGGGTAAAAAGGGCATCTAC
Organism: Dehalococcoidia bacterium; assembly: GCA_002712585.1. Lineage (GTDB taxonomy): Bacteria > Chloroflexota > Dehalococcoidia > Lucifugimonadales. The sequence goes on along the minus strand of PAUC01000023.1, from coordinate 10,938 downwards.
ACGGCAGCAACCAATTTGCTTGTGTTGACAGGGGCACCGGTGCTCTACCATGAAGGCGGCGAGGTGCGGGGCGAAATAATAACGTGGGACCGAATCACGGGTAAGCTAAAAGTTTCAAAAGCCAAGGTGAATATCACAGAAAAAGACAACGAAAAGCCGGCACCCAAGCGCTGAATGAGCCTGTTGGCTACCGACAGCTTAGCCAAGTCCTATGGCCACCGTCGAGTGGTGGATGGTGTTTCTATTTCCGTGAAGTCTGGCGAAATTGTCGGCCTGCTTGGGCCCAATGGTGCTGGGAAAACCACGACCTTCAATATGGTTGTCGGTTTGGTGCGTCCGGACGAAGGCGCGGTGACCTTTCGAGATAAAAATATCACACGTCTTCCAATGCATTTGCGTGCACGTGCAGGCATGGGGTATCTGACGCAGGAGCCGTCGGTATTTCGGAAACTAACGGTGGAAGAGAACATTATGGCCATCCTCGAAACTTGTGAAACGGATTCGGTGGAGCGACGGGTGCGCCTGAAATATTTATTGGATGAACTGGATTTGGGTGATTTGGCACACAGTCGCGCAGACTCTCTGAGTGGTGGAGAGAAACGTCGGCTGGAAATCACTCGTGCCCTTGTGACAAGCCCTAAGTTGATTTTGCTCGATGAGCCGTTTAGTGGAGTGGATCCGATTGCGGTTTACGAAGTGCAGAAAATTATCCGTCGACTCAAGGAACGTGAATTAGGAATCCTTATAACCGATCACAACGTGCGTGAGACACTCAAATTGGTTGATCGTGCGTATCTCATTCACAAGGGCAAGGTTGTGCTCGAAGGCACGGCAGAGTTTCTGGTGGATGATCCGCATGCACGCGAAATATATCTTGGACCGGACTTTAACCTGAACTGATGAAAACCCAGAAGGTAACTGTTGAGCGATTTCATCTGAATATCGCATCTGAGATGGGCCTGCGGTTGGTGGCTGGTGCTGGGGGGCTTAGCCGCGTTATTCGTGAACCCACGATCAATCGGCCTGGCCTTGCATTAACCGGATTCACAAAATATTTTGCCAGCAATCGTATTCAGGTCTTTGGTGCAGCTGAGGCGACCTATCTCAAGACGCTCTCCGAAGAGCAACGCGTTGAACGCTACGGTTCTCTGTGTGGTCACCGCATACCGTGTTTTGTTTTTTCTCGAAACCTTAAGCCTGACTCGCAGTTCATCAAGGCGGCGGAAGCGGCGAATATCCCCGTCTTTCGATGCCCACTTATTACGATGAATTTCATCAATCGAGCTACCCTGGCGATGGAGGACATGTTCGCGCCGACTGGCACAGAGCAGGGTAGCATGGTGGATATCCTCGGCATTGGCGTGTTAATCAAGGGCGAGAGCGGTATTGGAAAAAGTGAATGTGTGTTGGCTCTTGTTGAACGTGGTTATAGCCTTGTGTCAGACGATGTTACAAAGGTTAAACTGATTGATGGACGTCAAATTATTGGCACCAGTCCTGATATTACTCAGAACCACATGGAAGTGCGCGGCATTGGCATCATCAATGTTGCGGCTATGTTCGGTGTGAAAAGTATCCGGACTGAAAAACGCATCAACCTTGTGATAAGTCTGTGCGACTGGGATGATGTAACTGATATCGATCGGCTCGGCATGGAGGAAGAATCAGTCAAGATTCTAGGTATCCCGGTGCCGCATATCATCATCCCCGTGCGGCCTGGTCGTGATATCGCCCGGCTTGCAGAAGTGGCTGCTTTTCACACAAAATTGAAGCTTACTGGACATAATGCTGCACAGGAACTCGACGAACGCCTTAAAACACAATTGCAATCTCGCGATATCACTGTGGATTAAAGCTGGTCAATTACTTCTGCCTTGGGGATTATCAGCCCGTGAGTTTGGTAAGAGAAACCCCCAACCAAGCCGTTGTTCGTAAGGTTTTGATTCCTAATGAACCCGGCCTGCATGCGCGACCGGCGTCCGTATTTGTTAAATTGGCTTGTAAGTTTGATTCTGAAATATGGGTCGGATGCAACGATGATAAAGTCAATGGTAAGAGTATTATTGGTCTTCTTACCTTGGCTGCCGGGAAGGGTATGCAGATAGCCATTGAGGCCGAAGGTAAGGACGCTAAGATAGCCGTTGATGCTTTAGCGGCACTGGTGGAGGGTAATTTCGAGATCACCTGATCTCCAGTGGGATTTTTATGGAGATCGATCTTCAGCACGTCGTCAATTTGGCTCGCATTAACCTTTCTCCTGAGGAGGAGGCCCGTATTCGGCCGCAGATGCAGGAAATTCTCAAGTATGTTGACAAACTCAACGAACTGAATATTGACAACATTGAGCCTACTGCACACGCAGTGCCGTTGACCAACGTGATGCGAGCGGATGAAGTGCAGTCGTCGCTTTCTCAAGATGATGCGCTGCGAAACGCGCCGCGCCAGGCAGATGGGTTGTTTGTGGTTCCCAAGATCGTTGAGTGATCATGCCGCATACGCTTACGATCCACGAACTTACTGCAAAGCTCGCCGCGAAGGAACTTACCGCCTGTGAAACCACTCGATCCTGTCTTGATCGGATCACAGCTGTAGATAGTAAACTCAATGCTTTCGTCAGCTATGATGCTGAGGATGCCATTGCTCAGGCTGAAGCAGCTGATCAAGCACTGGCCGATGGCGTGTGTCATAAAGATAAGCCGTTACTCGGCGTGCCAATTGCCATTAAGGATGTCATCGCTGTCAAGAACCAGCCTCTGAGTTGTGGCAGTAAAATTCTCGGAGACTTTAATTCACCCTACGAAGCTACTGTAATCAGGAAGTTGCGTGATGCCGGTGCTATAATTTTTGGCCGATTGAACATGGATGAATTTGCCATGGGCAGTTCAACGGAAAATTCAGCCTTTAAGCCCGCGCGTAACCCGTGGGATACTGATCGCATTCCCGGTGGCTCCAGTGGGGGTAGTGCTGTGGCAGTAGCAGCCGACGAATCCATTGCCTCGCTGGGTAGCGATACCGGCGGTTCAATACGACAGCCAGCCTCACTTTGCGGCTGTGTAGGCCTTAAACCGACCTATGGTCGCGTCTCACGTTTTGGCCTAGTAGCCTATGCTTCTTCACTCGATCAAATCGGTCCACTCACAAAGGATACTCGTGATGCCGCCACCATGCTTAAAATCATCGGAGGCCACGATATGCGTGACTCGACCAGTGTGCCGCGTGAAGTGCCCGATTACATCGAAGCACTAGATGGCGATATCAAGAGCCTGAAGATCGGGTTGCCAAAGGAATATCAAATGGCAGGGCTTGATCCGGAGGTAAAGTCAAGTGTTGATGCTGCTGTTTTAAGAATTGAGGAACTTGGTGCAGAAGTAAGGGAAATTTCTCTTCCACATACCGAGTACGCTATTGCCGCCTATTACATCATTGCCACCGCAGAGGCTTCGGCGAATCTTGCGCGTTTTGACGGTGTTCGTTATGGCCAGCGCTTTGGAAGTGCTGACCCAATTGAGATGAATCGTGATACTCGAGGTGCAGGATTTGGTGAAGAGGTTAAACGCCGCATCATTCTTGGCACGTACGTTCTCTCCAGCGGTTACTATGATGCTTATTATATTCGAGCTCAAAAAGTACGCACCCTCATTCGAGAAGATTTTCTGAAGGCCTTTGAGGAGGTCGACATTATTGCAAGCCCCACCTCGCCAACTGCAGCCTTCAAGATTGGTGAGAAAGTGGATGACCCGCTGCAAATGTATCTGTCTGATATTTACACGATATCAGCAAACCTCGCCAGCATCTGCGGAATTAGCATCCCTTGCGGATTCACTTCGGGCAATCTTCCTATTGGCCTTCAGCTCCTTGGTCGACCATTCGGGGAGGAACAGCTTTTGAGTGTAGCTCATGCCTATGAGCAAGCAACAGATTGGCATACCAGACGACCAACGGTGAATTGACATGGAATACGAAGTTGTCATTGGTCTGGAAACGCATGTGCAGTTAAAGACACATTCAAAGATGTGGTGTGGTTGCGCCAACCAGTATGGGGTCGAACCAAACACGCAGGTGTGTCCGGTGTGCTTGGGTATGCCCGGAGTGCTGCCTGTTCCGAATGCGGAGGCATTGCGATTGACCGCATTGACGGGATTTTTGTTAAACAGTGAAGTACCCGGAAAAGCTAAGTTTGATCGCAAGAATTATTTTTATCCAGATAGCGCAAAAAATTATCAACTGACGCAGCTTGATATGCCGTCCACGCTGGGAGGGTTTGTAGAGTTCGAAATGGATGAAAAATTGGCGCGGGTGAATCTTACAAGAGCACATCTGGAGGAGGACGTGGGTAAGAGTACTCATTTTGCCGACTACAGCGGGGTGGATTTTAATCGGGCAGGTGTGCCGTTGCTGGAGATTATCACTGAGCCGGAAATTTTGAGTGCTGAAATGGCGTTTGAGTATCTTAATGCGTTGAAGAATATCCTGCAGTACGGTGGCGTGAGCGATTGCGATATGGAAAAGGGGCAAGTGCGCTGTGATGTGAATGTGAGTGTGCGGCCTATTGGGCAGAAGGAACTTGGTGCAAAAATTGAGATAAAGAATATGAACAGTTTCAGTGGTGCGCGGCGTGCCTTGGAATATGAGATACCGCGGCAGATTTCTGTGTTGAATGAGGGGGGTGCGTTGCGCCAGGAAACACGGCGCTGGGATGATGAGGTGGGCATGACTGAAGCTATGCGTACCAAGGAGGAGGCACACGATTACCGCTATTTTCCAGATCCGGACCTCATGCCCCATACGCCAAGCAAGGAATGGCACGAGGAGATTCGAGCGTGCATGGTTGAACTGCCCTTGGCGCGCAAGCGGCGCATTGTGGCAGATTACCGACTCCCGCCGAGAGATGCCGATGTTTTTGTGGGTGACGTAGCATTGGGTGATTATTTTGAGGAGGCAGTCAAAGGCGTTAAAAACCCGAAGGCTGTGGCAAACTGGGTGATCAACAATCTGCAGGCCAAAATGTCGGAAAGCAATATGGTCTTGGCTGAAGTGCGTTTTCCTCCAACGGCGATCGGTGAACTGGTGGATTTGGTTGAAAGCGGCAAGATCAGTAACCGGATTGCGCAGGAGGTTTTTATGGAGATGTTCGACTCGGGCGAGAATCCGGGAGTTATCGTAGAGAAAAACGGACTTTTGCAGGTTAGTGATTCTGGCGAATTGGAGCAGATGTGCTGTGCTGCAATTGCGGCNAACCCGGAGTCTGCGCATGATTTTCGCAATGGCAAGACAGCGGCGCTGAACTTTCTGAAAGGTCAGGTGATGAAGGCCAGTCGTGGCAAGGCAAATCCGCAGATGGTGGGGGAGTTGCTGGAACAGATATTAGACTCATGAAATTCCGCCACTGGGGTGCGGAAAATATAGATTTGTTGTCACTGTAAACTTTGGGCAGGAGAAAATGCTTTCAGACATTCGATCGGTCCACTTCATCGGAATCTGTGGTACAGCGATGGCCTCTGTAGCAGCGGCTCTTCAAGAACGTGGGGTACGAGTGACAGGTTCAGACCAGAATGTTTACCCGCCAATGTCCACCTTTCTTGCGGACCAGGGAATTGAGGTATGCGAAGGGTACTGTGAGAAAAACCTGGCTAGGGCGCCTGATCTTGTGGTCATCGGCAACGCCATTTCTAGAGGAAATCCGGAAGTTGAGTCGGTGCTGGAACAAAAACTGCGCTACTGTTCGCTTCCGGAATTATTAAAAGAAGCGTTTATTCGCGGTAAACGCTCGTTGGTTGTCGCCGGCACACATGGGAAGACAACGACAGCATCATTACTTGCCTGGGTATTTGAGCGCAACGGATTGAATCCAAGCTATCTAATTGGTGGCATCCCAAATAATTTTGAAAAAGGCGCAAGATTCACGGACAGTGAGTGGTTTATCATCGAGGGCGATGAATATGACACGGCATTTTTTGACAAGCGCAGCAAGTTTGTTCATTACCTGCCTGAAGTTGCGGTGATCAATAACCTCGAATTTGACCACGCTGATATATTCAGTGATTTGGCCGGAATCCAGTTAAGCTTTCGTCGTTTCATTAATCTGATTCCACGCACCGGCTTGCTTGCAGTCAATGGCGACGATCTCAATATTGAGCCTGTGATTAAGGCAGCTTGCAGCCCGGTTCATCGATTTGGACTCAAGAATTCCAATGACCTGTGTGTTGATGAACTGCGATTCACGGTTGATGGTTCACAATTTTCGATTGGCGGGATTGAGTTTTCCTTGCCGATGTTTGGGGAGTTGAATNTCNGTAACGCGTTGGCTGTCGTGGCGGTGTCGAGACATTGCGGTTTGAAAGATGCTGAGATTCAAGCGGGTTTCGTTTCGTTTTCAGGCATTAAGAGGCGGATGGAAATTCGTGGCGAGGTGCGTGGTGTGACGGTTGTTGATGACTTTGCGCATCACCCCACGGCAATTCTGGAGACTCTAAAGGCGTTGCGGGAACGCTATTCAGGGCGGAAGTTATGGGCAGTTTTTGAACCGCGAACCAATACCACCCGGCGCGGAGTTTTTCAGGATGATTTGGTGAATGCTTTTTCATTAGCTGATAACGTTGTAGTGGCGCAGGTAGCAAAACTTGATCAGATTCCCGAAGGGGATCGGCTTAATCCAGAACAGTTGATGGCGGATTTGGGTTCTGATGGGCGCAAGGCGAAATATCTTCCAAGTGTCAACGCAATCGTAGCCTATATCGTCCAAAATGCAGATGAAGGTGATGTTGTGTGCGTGCTAAGCAATGGAGGTTTTGGAGGNATCCATGACCAGTTGCTGGCTGCACTTGGGGAGTGACCGATTAAGGTTTGCGAACACTTTTAATGGCGGCAATTACCTTGGCTTTCAATGTGTCTAGCGTCGGGTCCGTGACTTTTTTTAACAACATTTCTGCTGCGGCATACTGACCATCTTCAATCTCCAGAAATGCAACTTGAAGCTCTACCCACTCCAATTGCCGAGGGTCATTGGTTAATTTTCGAGTCATTCGCCAGCTCGCTTGAGCCTCGGCCTTGCGCAACGGGCTGACAGAGAGATACGCTTCGGCCATATCTGCTGCATAAACAAAATTCTCAGGGGCCAGTTTATGAGATGTTTTGAAATGTTTCAGGGCACGTTCGGGGATTTTATTCTCCGAAATTTTGTAATGGGCAGCTGCTTCGCGCCGGAAGTCCTTCAAGCCAAGGGCGACAGCTAGATTATTGTGGTAGAGGGGCTGTTTGGGTGCTATCGAAAGTGCTTGATCGTAGGCGTTAAAGGCGCGCTTAATGAAATCGGATTGATCGCTTTCAAGGGCGAGTGAGCTATAGTGATTGGCTAGGTTATTCCAAGCGGCAGCATTCTTCTCATCACTAAGAATGACACGATTCCACTGGGTCAACGCGCCTTTTTCATCACGCATAAAGGTTAGGAAACTGGCAAAGGCTGATCTTGCGCCATTGTGATCCGGATGGCGTTCAAGGAAGTTCTCATAGGCAATTTTCACTAAATTTAGACGTCGGTGGATTTGTTGGCCAAGTTCAAAGGCAAAAGAAGGGTCCTTGCGACGGATTTCTAGGCTTTCATCTAGCCACTGGCAGATCTGGCTCATAGTTTGGTCGTCTCGAGCAAGTACTGTTTGAAATTGCTGTTCGACTCCGAATGCTTGGGGAGGCGGAACAGAGGGAAGGAGGGGCTTGGTTTCGCGCCACCAATAGAGACTGCACCCATTCAGAAAAACAAGCAGCGTTAGGAGTGAGGCTAATCGAATGAGCACGGCGTGATTGTATCATCAGGAAGTGTGGGTCGCAATGACTGGGTCTGGACTCCATTCGTCAGGGTGTATAATGTCCTTTTATGCCATTAGAAGATCACATAGGCGACATCTGCCGGAAAGCTAGGATACAGACAAATATATCCATGGAAGCGGCAACTGCGGCAGCGGAGGTGGATGAAAATTCACTTCATGCCTTTGAAACTGACGGAATTGAAATGTCAGCAGTAAATGTTGTGGAACTTTCAGTACTGCTTGGGCTGGATGAGGTGAAAGCCAAACGAATTGCAGAAGGGTGGGAGCCAGAGTCTGTGGATCTTGATCGTTGGCAAGAGTTGCGGATGGTGACAACGGTGGAGGGGTTCGGGGTAAACAGTTTTCTGGTTTGGGATACGGAATCAAAAGCTGCTGCGCTTTTTGACACTGGTTGGTTTGCTGATGATATTTTTATACTTATCGATGGGCACGACTTGGAATTGCAGCATCTGTTTATCACGCACATGCACGGTGATCATGTGGCAGCACTGGGAGCAGTGCGTAAGCAGCATCCGCAGGTGAGACTGCATTCGAATTCAGATCACGCACCTAAAGGGCAACGAGTTATGCCTGGCGAATCAATATCAGTGGGATCGTTGAATGTTGATGCCCGATTAACACCTGGGCATGCTCCAGACGGAGTGACTTATGTCATTGATGGCTGGCCAGGTGGGGCACCGAAGGTAGCAGTGGTTGGCGATACAATTTTNGCTGGATCAATGGGAAAGGACTTCAACACACCACAATTGGCTCAACAAAAAATTAGAAAGGAAATTTTTACACTGCCTGAAGATACATTGATTTGTCCCGGCCATGGGCCATTAACGACCATCGCTGAGGAAGTGGAAAACAACCCGTTTTTCCGTTGAAACCCGTGTGTTTGCCTTGACGTCGGCATGGGGCCGAGGATAGCTTGCGCACTCCGCCAATCATGCGACACACCATTTCAGTTTTGGTTGAGAACAAGTTCGGCGTGCTCACGCGCGTTGCGGGTATGTTCAGTGGGCGTGGTTACAACATCGACTCGTTAAACGTTGCGCCGACGCATGACCCGAAGCTATCCCGCATGACACTGGTGGCGCGTGGTGACGCCGCAACGGTGGAGCAGATCGTTAAGCAGCTTCAAAAATTAATAAATGTGATCGAGGTGACAGATTTTCGTGATTACGAGTACGTGGATCGAGAATTGGTATTGGTGAAAGTGAAAGTAAGCGGCAAATCGAGATCTGAAGTGATGCAGATTACGGATATATTCCGCGCAAAGATCGCTGATGTGCAGCCGAAGAGCATGACTATTGAAGTTACGGGGAATGAGAACAAGGTGACAAAGTTTATCGAGTTGATGGAGAATTTTGGAGTAATAGAACTAACCCGGACCGGCAAGGTGGCATTGCCCCGTACTTGAAGAACTAACAATGGCAGCGAAAGTATATACAGACAAAGATGCGGACTTGCGGGTCCTGAAAGGCAAAACACTGGCGGTACTTGGTTTTGGCAGTCAGGGCCATGCACACGCTCTTAACCTCAAGGAGAGCGGGTGCAAAGTCATCGTCGGCCTATACAAGGGAAGTAAATCACGTAAGGTAGCAAGGCAACACGGTTTCAAGGTTTACGATACCGACGAGGCGGTAAGGCAAGCTGATGTGATCATGGTTGCGCTGCCAGATACCAAGCAGGCGGCTTGTTACAAGAAAGATATTGAGCCCAACCTGGTGAAGGGCAAGGCATTGCTCTTTTCCCATGGGTTTTCAATCCACTTTGGTACAGTGGTTCCGCCGAAGAATGTCGACGTGATCATGGTGGCGCCGAAGGGGCCGGGACATATTGTTCGGCGACAATACGTGGAAGGCAAAGGAGTGCCATCGCTAATCGCGATTTACCAGAATCCCAGCCGCAAAGCGAAGAAAGTGGCACTGGCTTGGGCCAAAGGTATTGGCGGCACGCGTGCAGGTGTCATCCAAACAACCTTCAAAGAGGAGACGGAAACGGATTTGTTTGGCGAACAGACAGTGTTGTGTGGCGGCGCAAGTGCGCTGGTGCAGGCCGGTTATGAAACGCTGGTAGAGGCTGGTTATCAGCCGGAAATGGCATATTTTGAATGCCTGCACGAATTGAAGCTGATTGTGGATCTTATGAATGAGGCGGGCATCAGTGGGATGCGTTTCTCGATATCGGAAACGGCAAAGTGGGGTGACGTTAGCGTTGGGCCTAAGATTATCGATAGGAGCGTTAAGAAACGTATGAAGGCGGCGCTGAAAGATGTGCAGAATGGCAAGTTTGCCAAAGGCTGGGTTAAGGAATACGAAGGCGGATACAAGCGTTATCAGAAATTGCTCAAGCAAGGGGAAAAGCATCCAATTGAGAAGGTTGGCGCACGCTTACGCAGTATGATGCCGTGGATGAGGAAGCGCTCGGTGAAAGGCGCGCAGGCGGCATATTGATCGATTTCCCACCTAGTTGGTAACAAAAAAGACTGGCATTCGTCTTGTTGGTTGCGTAGATTAAAAATAATGAAAGGGGGCTGTAAAGTTTGGTTTTGGCTGTTTTGTTGTGTGCTTTACATTGGCCAGTTGAACGCCCAAGAGCCGCCTAAGGAGACCCTAAAGGAGTCGAATGAGACAAGACCGCTGACAGTCGATCAAAACAAAACTGCTTCCGAGACACCACCCGCTGTGGTAACTCCGGCGGGAACAGATTCTGCTGCGCCTTCGGGTTCAGCAGCTGGTGGGGTGCCTAAGACTGCAGAAAAGCCCAAGATCACCGTTCCGATGCCGGAACCCCTCGGGGGAATTGACTTTGGTGATTTTATTCGCCGCAACCCATTTAACCTTGAGCGCCCGGGTGACAATCCGCCACCGCCAAAAAAAGAATTCAAACCGGCGCCTCCGGCAAAACCAACAGTCCGCCTTTCCGGCATGACAGCCTTTCGTGGAAAGAAAAAGGTACTGTTAGAAATTAGGGTGCCCGGCGCAGGAGCGACGCCGTTATACCATTCCTTGGCTGAATCTGAAGCTGCAAACGGAGTCAAGGTTGTAAGCATAGACCCGGTGAAGGGCGAGGTGAAATTAGATATAAGCGGGGAGGAGGCTACGCGTTCTTTTGATGCGAAAGAAGG
>PAUC01000022.1 GCA_002712585.1 Dehalococcoidia bacterium | reverse complement strand
CCTAGCGACAAGCGGCGCTTGGCTTGTCCTCCGCGGAAGTCACATTTTATAAAGCCATTCTGTTCGAGTCTTAGTTAGCACTTTAGGCCTGAGGCACCATCCCGGCTATTGCATAATCCGCCATCCAAGATCCCAATCACCACTTAGTCTTTCCGCGCCCGTTTCTGTAATCACGATATCATCGAAGACACGCGGGTTTCCCGCGGATGGTACAGTATCACGGTGTGGGTGATAGGAGAAAACCATTCCCTCTTCTAAAGGCACATCACGGTTCTCCTCTAGCATCCTGGTATAGTACGGCCATTCAATGGAATCCATCCCTTGCCCATGTAAGAAATAGTGCCACTCAGGTTCTCCCAGTTTCCATCCATCTTCGACTATGGCTTGCTCAAATGCAGTAGCGAACTCTCCTAACGTCACGCCCGGTTTCGCCATCTTACATACTTCTTCGAAAGCTCGAAGCTCGGTTTTCAGGAGTCCTGCCTCAGCTGCAGTGGGTTCTCGGAACGCACACGTGACATTTAGTTCTGACCAATGCCCACTTGGACCACAAATCTCGAGGTGAAAACCCAAGAGGTCAGTGCAATCCAACGGAATATCCCGTGGTAGTACAGAAACCCCGCTCACTTGGATTTTCGTGAGATCGTCCCATATACCGCCAACCCGAGCAACCCTGACGACCTCTGCCGCCGCCTCGCGTTCGGTGATTTCAGGACTGGCGATCTCCACAAATTTATCCATCGCCTTGCGTGAAAAGTCCAAATGCTCACGAATCTGCCTGATCTCTAAGGCACTCTTACGTGCACGAACACGATCCACCAACATATCAGAATTCACGAACGAGATATTAGGGAATGAGTTTCTCAGGGCTTCATAGGCCCCAACGGTAATTACTTTATCAAAGCCGCCAATCCCCACCCTACCCTTAGTAATCCCTCGCTGTTTCATCACACTAACGATTTCATCATGCGGATTAGGATTCTTGCGATAGTCAGGAATCCACAGCTTATCCGGCATCGAAGCATCTGCATTTGCGACTAAAACATGAACAGGTTCACCATCGAGGGGGATGATAATCAGAGAATCCCCTGCCCACATGTGAGCGTCAGAAAAGTAGCGAATATATCCCCGCGTAAAGCTAGCGCCATGGCCACCCACTATTAGCGCAACCAGATTGTCTTTCGCCATCGCTTCTCTAATCTGCGCGAATCTCCGATCTCTCTCAATCAACGTAGCCGTTTCGCTCATGTTCCCTCCTTTAATCGTTTTGTTACGTGCTTGGTGGCGCATACGGGATTCGAACCCGTGGTCTCCGCCTTGAGAGGGCGGTGTCCTTGGCCGCTAGACGAATGCGCCTCAGGCCTCCATATTACCATGGCCCGAATTTTGTCCACAATATATCTGAATTTTTACCATAGTATTCATAGTAAAGGTTAAGTTTATCGCGCTATGTTCCCATCAAACTATATTACAAAAGGGTTATCACAAAACATCACTAGTTCCAAATCAATATACTATATTTATTATTTACTGAATATTGGCCAGATCAGATAAATTGACTCACAAAATTCGACTTGCTACCATAATCTAGCTTATAGGGATTTGAACCAAGGATGTCGAATAAACAATTTCCTAAAATATCAAAACAGGAATTAGAACGTATGGATAGGGTTTTGGGTCTAGAAGTAGAAGCCCGAGATCCTTTCAACCGATATATTACATTTGATAACATTCGTCACTTCGCTTACGGAATTGGAGATATCAATCCGTTGTACTCGGACGAGGAATATGCCAATNCAACCANATGGGCNGGCCCTGTTGCTCCACCNTCATTCCTTTTCTCNTGTTTTGGACGAGGAGCACCACAAGGACTTAAGGGAATACACGCCATGTGGGCCGGGGTATCATTTGAAATTCATAGACCCTTGACAGCAGGAACCAAAATATTTGGCACAGTAGCCCTCACTGGCATGGAGCCCAAGAACACCAAGTTTGCTGCTCTATCGATTCTTCAAGAGCACACCTACACCTTCAGGAATCTTTCCAGCAATGTCCTTGCCAACGTAAAAGAATGGCACATGCGAACTGAGAGAGATAAAGCAAGAAAGAGGAACAAACACGAAAACTTACGTCCCGCCACCTATACGCCATCCGAAATAGAAAAGATCTACTCTGAATACGATAAAGAGATTATACGAGGTAATAATCCCAGGTATTGGGATGACGTAATAGTCGGAGAAAAGTTAGCCCCAGTGATCAAGGGGCCATTACGGGTTACTGACAACGTAGCATGGAAAATAGGATGGGGATTCCGCCCTTTTACTTATGCCCATAAGTTAGGGGTAGAATATTATAAAAAACACCCCATGGCATATATTACAAACGATTCTGGAATACCAGACACATCCGAACGTGTACACTGGGATCCACAGTTCGCCCAATTGGTAGGCGTACCAACATCATATGACTTCGGCCCACAGCGCGTGGCCTGGCTCTGCCAAGTCTTAACAAACTGGATGGGTGACGAAGGCTTTATAACTAAATTTTGGAGTGAGGTCCGTCGTTTTAACCTAGTTGGAGACACCCATTGGCTAGAGGGAAAAGTATTGAAAAAGGAAAAACACCATGATAAATATCTAGTTACAATCGAACTCTGGGGCAAAGATCAACGCCAAGAACAAACTATTACCGGTGGNGCTACGGTGGAACTACCATTAAGAAAGTAGATAATCCAGGANCCNTAGGTGGTTTGNGAATACTTGANTTGGCTGATCGAGCAGGTGCTTTATGTGGGCGTCTTTTGTCGGATCTCGGTGCAGAGGTAATAAAGATTGAACCACCAACCGGAGCCGCTAGCCGTACTCTGGCCCCATTTGCACAGAGGCTTAAAGGCGATGACTCAAGCCTCCAATTCGCACATTTCAATGCAGGGAAAAAGAGCGTAGTTCTTGATTTGTTCAATCACCACGACAAACAGATCTTCTTGGAATTAGTGAAAAGCTCAGATATCTTGATAGATTCTCTCAGGCAAGACGATTGGGAAAACATTGGACTCAGCTACGACACCTTAGAAATTACGAATCCTCAGCTCATAATTACATCAATAACTGACTTTGGCCTTACTGGACCGTATTCACCATATAAAGGGTCTGGGATTGTATCTTCAGCTATGGGTGGCATTATGTATCTGTGTGGGGAAAAATCCAAACCCCCTCTGGCAGAATCAGACGATCAAAGCTATCAATTAGCCTCTGCCTATGCAGCCTTCGGTACACTGGTTGCAATCCACCAAAGGGAACAACATGGTACCGCACAAAGAGTGGAAATTTCTTGTCAAGAAACCCAGGCGACTATGCAACACATAGCTGTCAACTACGCTTCTAATACCAATGTACTTGAAAGAGAGGGCAGTCGCACTCCCATTGGTGGGGGTATGCCATACGGGGTTTATCCGACCAAAGATGGTTTCTGTCACATTGTTGTAATACCGACCAGCCATTGGACCAATTTCGTAGATTGGATAGGAAGTCCAGACGCACTAACCGATCCTATTTGGAAAAACCGACACTTGAGGATAGAAAACAAGGATCTNATTGAACACTTTACAACAGAATTTACTATTACCAAAACAAAGGATCAACTGTTCCACGATGGCCAGCAGCACCACATTACTGTGGCCCCCATTAACACTCCCAGGGAATTTGCAGATGATCCTAATACAAAAGCACGGAAAACTTTTTCCCATATAAAACATCCAGTTTGGGGATTAGTACCTATGGTAAGACCACCCTTCAGGTTCAGTGAAACACAAGCGTCAGTAAGAGGGCTCGCTCCCAAATTGGGGGAACATACCAGAGAAATCCTCTCGTCCTTGAAGGTTGACTGCGACAATTCGACCAATCGTAGGATCCCTGACAAAGTTTTGCCTTTGTCAGGATTTCGTATCTTGGATTTTAGCCAGGCTATAGCCGGGCCCGTCCTAACACAACTACTGGCTCAATTTGGGGCAGAAGTTATCAAGGTTGAATCGTCTGCTCGTCAACAGCGAGGTCGCAGTTCAGTCAGGACCGATCCTAGGATAAGACTACAACAAAAGGTTACGTTCGCAGATGTTAACCGAAATAAGTTGTCTATTACCGTAAACTTAGCAACCGCGCAAGGTAGAGACTTGATAAGAAGGTTAGTTCCTCATTGTGACGTAATAGTTGAAAATTTCAGCCCTAGGGTTATGGAAAATTGGAAGCTTAACTATAATAATCTATGTGAACTGAAGAGAAACATTGTTTTAGCAAGGCTACCTGGTTTCGGTCTAACAGGCCCATACAAAGATTACATTGGGCTCGCAGCCGTCGCCATGGGCATGACCGGAATGTATTCAGTGTGGGATTACCTTGATAATAGTCCCCCCACAGCACCCCCCGTATGGGTACCAGATTACCTAAGTGCAGCCTTCGGTGCTACGGCCATTATGGCAGCACTCAGGCATCGAAACCTTACCGGCCGAGGTCAGATGATCGAGCTAAGCCAAGTAGACTCCACCGCATATATAATGGGTCCACACTACCTAGAACAATTCTTTAACAACCAAACCTCCTACCCAATTGGAAACGGTCATCTGACATTTTCCCCACATGGTACTTACAAATGTGCTGGTGAAAATTCCTGGTGCGTTATATCCGTTGAAAATGAGATTCAATGGGAATCATTTAAAAAGGCCGTTAATCGGAAACACCGATTAGACGATAGTAAGTTTTCAACTGCGGAATCTAGAATAATCAATCGAAGTGAATTAGACCGATACATCAATGAATGGTCATCTGGCCTTGAAGCTCATAATGTCATGAAAATCCTACAGGAAAACGATATCCCTTGTGGCGTCGTACAAAACGGAAAGGAAGTCTTCTACGACAAGCACTTAAGGGATAGAAATTTCTACACCTCGGTTGATTATAGCGCGACAGGGCCTATCGATTACCCAGACCAATTTTTGCGTCTGTCTAAAACGCCCGGTACCCTAAATTGGTGTTCAGAAATGGGAGCTGATAACTATAATATTTTTGGTGATCTATTGGGTATGCCCGAAGCCGAGATAAGGAATCTGGAAAACAAGGGCATATTAGAATAACAATGAATAGTCTTGCTCATAGTAATGGCCCACTCCACGGAATCCGCATACTTGACTTAACAAGAGTATTAGCCGGTCCTTTTTGCACAAGGCTCTTAGCCGATATGGGTGCTGAAGTAATAAAATTAGAACCCCCAGGAGGTGATGCATCTCGCCAATTCGAATTTATTTCTAACGAAGGCATTAGTGGCTACTTCATGCAACAAAATTGTGGCAAGAAGGATATTAGCTTGGATTTAGCAAATCCACAGGCTCAAGAAATTGTCCGGCAGTTAGTGGCCATTTCAGACGTGGTAGTAGAAAATTTTCGCCCTGGCGTAATGAAAAAACTAGGATTTGGATATTACGATCTTCTAAAACTCAATCCATCGATAATCCTGTGTTCTATAAGCGCTTTTGGCCAAAATAGTCGGTTCGCTCATCGACCAGCTGGAGACATGGTAATACAAGCTATGAGCGGAATTGCTTCGTTAACTGGAGAACCAGATGGTCCCCCCCAAACTACAGGCATGTCACTCAGTGACACCACCGGAGGTCTGCATGCTTTCGGCGCTATTTGCGCAGCCCTCTACGAAAGGACTATTAGGGGTAACGGTCAGTTCATAGATGTGGCTCTGATAGACTGTGTAATGTGGCAAAACGAATGGGCCAGTCAATATATATTTCTTACGGACGGCAAGCTCGAACCCACACGCTATGGTAATCGCAGGCCTATTTTGATACCTGGTAATCTATTTAAGGGTAAAGATGGATGGATTTCTATCGTAGCATCAACGGATCCGGGGTGGAGAAACTTGACTAGGGCTATGGGTTGTCCAGATCTCGCTGAAGATCAAAGATTCAAAAACAGAAAAGTACGTATGGCACACAGAGATGAATTAGAATCGATTGTAGCCAATTGGGTATTGTCTTTTGAATCCGTTCAATCCGTCGAAGATCTCCTCGCGGACCGGGGGGGAGTACAGTGTGGGAGGGTAAGAACCTGGAAAGAAATGTTAGGAGACGCGCATACAAAAGAGCGGAGATTAATCGCACAAGTTGAGGATCCAATTTTGGGCAATGTTTCTGTAATGAATTCCCCCTTTAGAACAGAAACATCCAACATTGGAATTCGAGGCCCAGCTCCGCTAATAGGCCAACATTCTACGGAGGTTTTCCAGGACATGCTAGGATATTCAAATAAAGCGCTCTTGGACCTGGTTAATCAAAATGCTCTTCTCGCCGACGAAAGGATAATGCCTACTTTAATCGAAACCCTGATAGAAACAGACCAATAGGGTTGCATCACAATGACGATGGTAATATTATGCCCATGTCCCGAAAACAAGAAAAGTATAGAAAAAAGTTTGGGTAACCGAAAGGAGGAACATTCATGGTTAAATCTCTATCGACTCTAGAAGCACTCTTTGCAAAGAAAACACCTAAATCAGCAGAACTTTACGAGAGCGGAAAAGAGTTTATGCCCGGTGGGGCAATGAAGAGCTTAGGATACAACCCGCCCTTATACATGAACCGAGCATCTGACTGCTACATGTGGGACGTTGACGACAACAAATACGTAGACTGGATCAATAATGCTTGCGCTATGATTCTCGGTCATAGCCCCAAGGGTGTTGTCGAAGCGTTGGATAACATAGTCCATAACGGTATCGTTTTTGGGGCTCCAAATAATTTTGAAAAAGCCATAGCAGAACATATCACAAAAAGAATACCCTCAATCGAGCGTGTGAGATTCACCAACTCCGGTACCGAAGCTCTAATGAACACTATTAGATTATGTCGAGCCTACAGCGGTAAACCCAAAATAGCCAAGTTCGAGGGTGGATTCCATGGGACAACCGACGACGCCGAGGTAAGTATTGCCCCATCAATTGATACCGCTGGCTCCGACGAAGCACCTAATGCTGTTCCGGAGTACCTGGGTATCAACCAAAGTACAGTAGACAACGTGGTAGTTCTTCCCTATAACGACTCAGAAGCCGTAGACTTAATCCTAAGAGAAAATAAAGATGACATTGCCGCCGTCTTATATGATCCCAAGGCTGGTAATTACGATATCCCACACGAATTCGTTCGTTTTGTAGCAGAAAAGTGCAAGGAACTCGGGATAATCTTCGTCATGGACGAAGTTAAGAGCCTCAGGGTTGCATACGGAGGATACCAAGAACTTGCTGGGGTGGATCCTGATCTAACAACATTAGGAAAGCTAGTGGGAGGCGGTATGCCGGTGGGGGCCTTTGGTGGAAAAAAGGAAATAATGGACATGATGGATCAAACAAAGGGTTATAAAATGAGCTCTGGGGGAACCTATTCGGCAAACCCAATGACTCTGGCTGCGGGCCTAGCCCACATGGAAGGAGCGACTCCAGAGGTTTATGCCCACTTAAAAATACTGGGTGATAGATTGGCAAAGGGAATGGGCGACGTTTTCTCCAAATCCGACATTCCGGTCCAAATTCTACACCGGGATAACATTACAAGCGCTCACCTCACTCCTGACCCAGTTCGAAACTACCGCGACATTTTAAAGTTCGACAAGGAAATGCGACGTAGACTGATGCTCGGAATGCTCCTAGAAGGACAATATGCACGCGAATTACAGGAAATGACTGTTTCCTCACCTATGACTACAGCCACAATTGACGATTTCTTAGGTGCTCTTGAGAAGGTGGTCCACGACAAAGGATAAAATACGGTTGTAACCTTTAGAATATTGGCCAGAGGCTTTCCGTCTACAGTGACGTTCTAGCATAAAGCCTTCAGGACGTGCATCGTTCCGTGACGTGTGCGATATTTTCCTGGGCTGATAAAATATGTACTAGTGTGGTGACTACTAATGGAGAATGCATGGTCCTTAGGGTGTACTTTACATAAGCGCGCATTGCTTGGAACCATCTAATGCCCAACTTAATGACCCACATCAAGGTGGCTATCGATACTATATCCACGTTAGACGATCCATATATCGCTTCGAATAAAGGCGCTTTTATTTTGGGATCAGTGTCACCTGACATACGGGCTATCACCAAATGGACTAGGGAATACACTCACTTCGTTCCACTAAACGTTACCAAAATTGGATCCGGTACCGAGACAATGTTCCGAGAACACCCTAAACTTATCGATGGTTTATC
The DNA here is from genome assembly GCA_002712585.1 of Dehalococcoidia bacterium. Classification (GTDB taxonomy): domain Bacteria; phylum Chloroflexota; class Dehalococcoidia; order Lucifugimonadales. The sequence goes on along the minus strand of PAUC01000022.1, from coordinate 17,794 downwards.
GCCCAGCACCCCTACCAAAGCGTTTATAGCAGGATATATTAGTCATCTAACGCTCGATGAAACATGGATTACAAAAGTTTACCGACCATATTTAGGAGATATCGACTCTTTCTCCACCCCTGTTGCAGCAACAATTGCCGACAGAAGCATACAACTTGACGTTGATAGGATGGCCAGATCTTACCTGAATAATAAGGTCAATCTTTTGAAAATCTTGGGGAACTCAGAGTCCAACATAAAAATTAAATTCATACCACCTAAATTGCTGACAGAGTGGAGAACATGGGTTGAAACATATATTCAGCAACCTTTCTCATGGAAGCGACTTCATTTCCTTGTACGACGATCACATAAACAAGACGAAACCGCCCAAAAACAGGTGGAATTGTTCCTTAAGCAATTAGATGTTAACTTATCCCAAGTGTATGCTAGACTACCGTCTGATTGCATAGGCCTATTTAGTCAAGAATCCATTGCACACGCAACGAGGTTAATAAGACGCTACTTATATTAGTCCATTAAAGAATACGCCAGATAGAACAAGAAATCAGACACTAGGCGAAGGTTCAGCTAAGGATGAGGTCACGAATCATCTAACAACCTGGTTAAGAATATTAAAAACCAAAATAGAAATAGAGGGTTTGATGAAAAACGTTAAAGATCTAGTTCTCGACCATTTAAGATCACCAAAGCCATACGATGCAATACGGACCGTAGAAACACTTGCAGCTGAAACTGGGATACCACCATCTGAAATGATACGCCTAAATGGCAATGAAAATTCTTACGGCCCATCCCCAAAGGTTGGACCGGCTCTAGGAACTTTTGACCAATACAATCGATATCCGGATCCTCAACAAACTGAACTTAGAGATGCTCTTTCTAATTATACTGGTGCACACAGAGACTCCATAGTTGCAGGAAATGGAAGCGATGAACTTATAGATTTGATAATCAGACTTTTTGTTGGGAAGGGAGATAAGATCATAGAACCATCTCCAACATTTGGAATGTACGGATTTTCTGCCCGCCTTGCACAAGCAGAAATTATAAAGGTACCCCGGAACGCAAACTTCGACCTAGACATAGCGCAAATCAAACAGGTATGGGATAAACAGACTAAAGTTATATTCATTGCCCATCCCAATAACCCAACTGGCAATCCAGCAACCAGAGAACAAATCATTGAACTACTCCACCTAAATTCTATAATAGTAGTCGACGAAGCTTATCATGAATATTGTGGGCAAACCTGTATAGACCTGATAAATAGATACCCAAACCTGATCGTCCTTAGGACATTTAGCAAATGGGCAGGTTTAGCAGGACTTAGAATAGGCCTCGGAGTGATGAATCCAGAGATTGCGCAACTTATGATGACTATAAAACCCCCTTATAATATGAATAGGGCTGCGGAGGAGGCATTAAAAGCATCACTAGAAGACAAAGACCTCCTCATCAGCCGGATTGCTCCAGTTATAGAGCAAAGAGAAAGACTTTTTCAACTTATGCGGGAATTGCCTGGAGTAACACCCATACCCTCAGCAGCAAATTTTATGATGCTAAGATTACCTCAGGGTAAAGGTCTAGATATATTCCATAAACTTGCAGCTAGAGGAATATTAACCCGATGTTACGATTATCCAGAAATGAAGGATTGCATACGAGTTAGTATCGGACAACAGTGGGAAGTCGATGGGTTTACCAAGGCATTAACAGAGATACTGGACCAGGTTTAATCTTAGTACACCTAGCTTGACCGAATAATTTTGTTCAGTACAAAACACAAAAATTCTGGTATTAGACTGGACTCATCTCGTAATGGAAGTCTTCTATGATGGGGTTGGCCAGTAACTGATCGCACATAGTACGTATTTGTTGATCTGCCTTCTCTCTGTCTACCTCATCTACACAAACTTCTATATATTTACCTATTCTCACACCCGTAATATGGGAAAAGCCTAACGTTTTAAGGCTATCCATGACGGTTTGACCTTGAGGGTCATTAACCTTCGGTTTCAGAGTGATTTTTATCCTTGCTACAAACACTATTTCAAATCACATGCCACCAGTCAGGCATGGAATAGTTTCGGGACCATTGTTCTTATGTCCATTATAAAAGGATTCTAATCGTTCCTTATCTAATTCTTCATAATCAAATTTGTCTAACCAACCCCAAGCAGTCAATGCAATTTGCCCTACTTCAATCTGATTGTAGGGACGCATGATTAGCCAATTCCGCCTGCCGGGAAGATCTTTAGCTAGACTTTCCAATCGATCAATCTCGACATCATCTAACAAATTGTATTGTATGATTATCTGTCCATGTTCTAAGTTATGCACCATACGAGAATCTGGAAGTCCTTCCTCATTATCGTATATCCCACAAGTCGCCCAATTGGTAGCCCAATGCGGCCCGGATGTAGGGGGGATAGAGTTATACCGAGCCGTTGACACGTCTCCTACTGGAATATGTGGAGAATTCAATATTGTTACGCGTTGTCCTACATCTTGTCCATTTCCGCTGTCTTCATTTGCCTTATTATTCGCAGTTCCACCAACCACTCCACTTATAATAAAGCTACCTATAACTAATACCGCTACTACAGCAGATACTACATACAGGATAATACCTTTATTATCTCGTTTCTTGTGTCGTGTCCCACCATCTCGAATTGTTTGAGCTCTTGCAGAGGCCGAATGCCTGCTACCACGGTTTCGTCTATTTCCTTTGCTGTCAGACACTTATTACTCCTATCATCCTACAAGAGGTTGACCAGTCAACCTAGTAAGGGCTTCTTCATATCGTTCTGCCGTCTTTATGACTATATCGTCAGGTAACGCCGGAGCAGGAGGTTCATGATCCCAACCATACTCATCCAACCAATCCCTTACAAATTGCTTATCAAAATTTGGTTGGGATTTTCCTGGTGCATATCCACGCGCATCCCAGAACCTACTGGAATCTGGAGTAAATATCTCATCAATCAAAATAAGTTCACCATTCACGAAACCGAATTCGAGTTTAGTATCTGCTAAAATAATCCCACGTTGTGCGGCAAAATCCCTAGCAAATGAATAAACCTCAATACTTTTTTCTTCAAGTTCTCGAGCAACCGATACACCTACTAGGTCCTCTACTTCCCTTATACTAATATTTTCGTCGTGGCCCTCGTCTGCTTTAGTGGTAGGGGTAAACAAAGGTTCAGAAAATATTTGGCCCTCTCTAAGACCAGAGGATGCGGTTTGGCCAAAAATGGTTCCTTCCCGTTTATACTCAGCCCAAGAAGAGCCAGCCAAGTAGCCCCGAACAATACATTCGATATCCACCCTTTCTGCCCTATGAACCACCATTGCTTGTGAGGCAATAATGTCAGGAATCTCTCCTAAATGTGAATCTTTAGGTAATGCACCTTGTTCATCTGCCATCGCAATTAGGTGATTAGGTACAACATGAGCAGTTTTTTCAAACCAAAATTTTGACATCCTACTTAAGATTTTTCCCTTGTTTGGAATACCCGTTGGTAGAACGACATCAAAAGCGGATAATCTATCAGTTGCTACCATCAAAAGCCGACCAGATCCCAAATCATAAGTATCTCTAACCTTCCCTCTGTAGAGAATGTTTGGAAGATTCGTCTCCATCAGTACCGAAAAAGATTCATTTGCCATTGTAGTATTTCGTTTTCCTATTATTTAGAAATGATTCTAAACTGCGGTACTAATGCCCGCCCGCTCAAAAACATCATCCACGTACTGCATATAGTAACTGTAGTCAAAAAGTGTGTCCAGATCGGCATACGACAAATATTTCAATATATCTGATTCATTATTTATAAGGTCTCTGAAATCCTTTCCTTCATCCCAGGAAAACAGTGCCGCCTTTTGAACAATCTTGTATGAGGTATCCCTAGACATACCTTTCTCAATCAAAGCCAGCATGAGTCGTTGACTGAAAATAACCCCTTTTGTCGCGTGCAAATTCATATTCATACGATCCGTATTAACCTTTAGTCCAACCATAACTCGAGTAAACAAATTCAGAATGTAATCCAATGCCAGACACGAATCTGGTAAAATCAACCTTTCAGCCGAAGAGTGACTTATATCTCTTTCATGCCAAAGAGCAACGTTTTCTAGCGCCGTAACACTATGCCCTCTAATTAACCGAGCCAACCCACATACTCTTTCGGAAAGTTCTGGATTCCTCTTATGTGGCATAGCCGACGATCCTGTTTGTCCTTCTCCAAAAGGTTCCTCTACTTCCCTAACTTCGCTCCTTTGCAGATGCCTTATTTCAGTTGCAAATTTTTCTAATGATGCTGCTATCAATGCCAGCGTAGTTACAAATTCAGCATGCCTATCCCGTTGTATAATCTGATTCGAAACAGGTTCCACTCCCAAATTTAATTGAGCGCATACCTCCTCCTCCACATTGGGAGGTACAGTAGCATGACTACCTACAGCTCCTGAAATCTTCCCAATTTCTATAGTCTCTTTAGCCCTCATTAGGCGCTCCTGTTGACGTCTCAATTCGTCCCACCAAAGCGCAAGCTTTAAACCAAATGTCGTCGGTTCAGCGTGTATCCCATGAGTGCGCCCCATCATAAGGCAATTCTTGTACTGTATAGCCTTGGATTTAATAGCATCTTTTAAGAGTTGAATATCATCCAGCAAAATGTCAGCGGCTCCAACCAATTGCAAACTGAGAGCTGTATCCATAACATCACTAGACGTTAATCCCAGGTGAATCCATCTACCTTCGTCACCAAGTGTGCTGGTCACGGAGTACAAAAATGCGGTAACGTCATGATGCGTTCGACTAAAAGCCTCATCCATAAGAGATTGATTAAACTTGGCAGACCTTAGCTTCTTCATATCTTCGGGAGGAATCACACCGACATTAGTCCAAGCTTCGCAGACAGCCAATTCTACCTCAAGCCATTTTGCGTATTTGTTCTCATCAGACCAAATCTCCTTCATAGCAGGCCTAGAATATCTATCAATCACAATTGTTTACTCCACTCTTAGATTCGGCACAAATAAGCTTTAGCACTTCGATTACATCGGAAAAGTCAGACAGCTTGTAAAACGACAGTCCATTCTGAGAAAGATGAGTTTCCAGAAATCTTCTAGCAAACACCACGTCTGACTTCTTCGCGGGACATATATCAGAATTCCCATCTCCAGCAAATATAACTGTGTCATAACCAAGCTCACGATATCGGTTCAAAACTAGACATTTGCAATTGCCTGGCTGCCAACATTTCTTCCACTTGTACCTATAACTATACTTGATTCCTTTCTCCGTAAAGGCAGTATCCGCCGCAAAAAATGGAATCGTTTCTAATCCTTCCTTCTCTAATAATGCTTCAATATAGAAATCTAGGCCTAGACTGGCTATAACAATAGGAATATTTTCCGATCTACAAAACTCGAATAGAGTTTTGAATCCATCTCTTAAGGTAGCAGTTTGTCTGACAAATTCTTTTAGCGTATTTCGATCAGCTCTAACTGTGCCAAAAGCCAGTTCTTGGTATTCCATCAGGGAAATTTGGTTTCGCTGATGGCTATTTCTAAAATCCCTCCAGTTAGAACCTCCAAATTCCTCGAGGAGCATTTGTGCTACGTTTTCCTTTGCGGTAGTGTCGTCAAAATCACAAACTACCACAGGGTTACGCTTACGACTCTTGGAGATTCTTCCTATATTCGTCATATGTCTTTCTAATTTCTGGGTATTTAATAGCCAAAATCTCAGCCGCTAAGTAAGCAGCATTGCGAGCACCCCAAGAACCAATAGCCACACATGCAACTGGAATCCCTGGCGGCATTTGTGCAATGGCGGTAAGAGCATCCGCTCCCTTCAACTCGCTACTAGCAAGAGGTATNCCAATTACCGGAAGAGTACTCCAAGCNGCCANAACTCCTGGCAAAGCNGCAGACCCNCCTGCNGCTCCGATAAGAACCTCNANACCACGATCTCTTGCCGACTGAGCATACTCCATTACCGCTTTAGGTTTTCTATGAGCAGACATTACCCTGACTTCAAAGTCAATGGATAACGACTCTAAAACCTTAACAGTCTCTTGTACCACCGGATCATCCGACACACTTCCCATTACTATACCAACTCTAACCATGTTGCTGACTTACTCCTTTTTTTTGTGGTTCCACATATGGATGCGCGATATCTTTCCTAAAATGAGATCCGTTAAATTCGATATGTCCTATATTCTCATATGCAGAGTCCCTTGCTTCCTCTAATGTTTCAGCCGAACATACTACGGTTAAGACACGCCCTCCAACTGCCACAAGTCGTTCTGGGTGTTCCTTATCACGAGCAGTACCAGCATGAAATGCTAAAGCGGGCAAATCAATTTGGTCTAAGCCATAAATAACCTGACCTTTTCTGTAATTACCCGGATAACCACGGGACGCGACTACAACTCCTACACTAGCTTTTTGTCTCCACTTGACGGGTTTTAGATTAAGGCGGCCTTCTATTGAAGAAATCACCACATCTAACAAATCACTCTCCATTATTGGCATTAATACTTGTGTCTCAGGGTCTCCAAATCTGCAATTAAATTCTAATACCTTGAATTCGTTGTCTTTAACCATTAACCCAGCATATAGGACCCCCTTATAGGGATACCCTTGTTCTGCCATACCCTCAATTACAGGCATCATTACCCTGGAACGAACTTCAGAAGCAAAATCTGATCCCCACTCTGGTACAGGGGTAAAACTTCCCATACCTCCAGTATTTGGTCCTCTATTGCCATCTAGTAACCGTTTGTAATCCGAAGCCACTACCAACGAGGAGACATGTTCTCCATCTGAAAACGCAAATACACTTATTTCTTTACCTTCCAGATATTCTTCCACTACAACGGTCGAACCTGCAGTGCCAAAAACCTTATCCTCCATGCAATCATACAACGCATTAATGGATGCCTCTTGATCTACACAAACTATGGCGCCCTTGCCACCAGCTAAACCATCAGCTTTTACTACTAGTGGTCCTTCATGATTGGACAAAAATTTATATCCGTCACTGTAATTGTTGAAAATACGGTATTCTGGTCCAGGGATCCCATATTTAGTCATCAATGTCCTAGCAAACGACTTACTCGACTCCAACCTAGCTGATTCCTTTGATGGACCAAATATAAGTAGCCCGGATTGCTGAAATTTATTAACGATTCCTAATGCCAAAGGAACTTCTGAACCCACTATTGTAAGATCAATTTGGAAACGAGCCGCAGCCAGAGCCAACGTGTTTATATCTTCAGCGGCAATAGGCAAATTAGTAGCTATTTGGTCCGTTCCACCATTGCCAGGCGCAACGAATATATGGCTTACATTTGGACTAGATTTTAGTTTCCAAACCAACGCATGTTCTCGGGCCCCTGAGCCCACTACCATAACCCTCATCTAATAATTACTCCCACTCAATAGTGCCTGGCGGCTTACTGGTAATATCATACGTAACACGATTTACCTCAGGTACCTCGTTTACTATACGACTCGATATTTTGCTTAACACTTCATATGGTAACCTTGCCCAATCCGCCGTCATTGCGTCATCACTCTTGACTGCCCGGATTGCCACAACATGTCCATATGTTCTAGAATCTCCCATAACACCAACACTCCTAGCATCGGTTAACACAGCGAACGCCTGCCAAAGTTGGTCATATAGGTTAGCTGCTTTTATTTCATCTATTACTATCCAATCACAAGCTCTTAATATTTCTAGCTTTTCCTCCGTAACCTCTCCCAAAACCCTTATAGCAAGTCCAGGCCCCGGAAACGGTTGTCGGTTGATAATAGACTCAGGGAGATCAAGCGCCCTACCTACTCCCCTTATCTCGTCCTTGAAAAGGTTTCTTAGTGGTTCCAATAATTTAAGTTTCATCTCCTTGGGCAAACCACCTACATTGTGGTGGGTCTTAATTTTGGCTGCGTATTTAGTCTCTGATGTTTTACTTTCTATCACATCGGAATAGAGAGTACCTTGAGCCAAAAAGTTGATATTTGGAATACTTGCTGCTTCATCTTCAAATACCCGTATAAATTCTTCACCTATTTTCTTCCGTTTATCTTCTGGATCAATTACTCCTTTCAATTTCTCTAGAAATCTCTGAGACGCATCCACATAAACGAAATTCATTTTCAGATGTCGTTCAAACGTATTTTGCACCCGTTCCGCCTCTTCCAATCGAAGTAACCCATTATTGACAAAAATACATATGAGTTGGTCACCAACCGCTCGGTGTACTAACGCAGCAGTTACTGCCGAATCAACACCTCCGGATAAGGCACACAAAACCTTGCCGTCACCTACCCTCTTTTTTATAATTGCAACAGCTTCAGAAACCACATTTAGGGATGTCCAATTAGCNCTGCAACCACAAATGTCCACAAGGAAATTTTTTAATATCTGTTTGCCCTGAGGAGTATGGGCCACTTCCGGATGGAATTGAAGCCCAAAAATATCTTTTTCACCCCCCATAACAGCTATAGGAGAATTATCCGTATATCCTAAAGCCTTAAACCCTGGTGGAAGTCCCTGTATCTGATCTCCATGACTCATCCAGACCGGCATAGACAGATCAAGCTGGCCAAATAGTGGGGATTCTGAATAGTTTTGATGAAGCACAGCGTGACCATATTCTCTCTTTGTACTCGGAGAAACCGAGCCGCCTAATTGGTGGGCTAAAACCTGCATTCCATAACAAATGCCCAAGATTGGAAGTCTCTTTTCGTATACCCACGTCTGAGCTAATGGAGCATCGTCATCATACACACTGCTAGGACCACCTGAAAGAATAACTCCCTTAGGATTTATATGTTCCACAGTATCCCACGTATCTGTATGAGAAATTACCTCGCAGTAGACATTCAGCTCTCTTACTCTGCGCGCTATCAGATGGCTATATTGTGATCCAAAGTCAATTATGACTACGCCTTCGGTGATTTTACGAGGCTCGGTTTCCCTATCCGCTACAAGACCACCTTTTTTTTGGGCTATCTCTAAGTAACTAGAAAACTCCAAATGGTCTGTAATCGCAATACGCCGGCTCTGTGGGGTCGTTTTTTTGACCATTTACGTCGTGGCGCACACATAAAAAGCGGACATTAACACACCTATCATATTCAACTGGAAGCGGGAGATTTTTGAGAGCGCTTTCAAGAGCCTTGTTCCACTTAATCTCTCTTCAATAAGGCTACATCCTATGCTATACTCAGAGCGCATATTCAGTCAAGCTATACGGTGTTGAATAGACCTTGCAGCATAGCCTGTTTCCACCACAAATATCAGATAAAATTAACGAAGCCGTCATAGCACTGCGCAATGGTGGAGTTATTGCGTACCCAACCGACACTTTATACGGACTAGGAGCCAATCCAAATTTGGAAGACGCTGTGGAGAAATTATTAAAGGTAAAAGGTAGATCCAACTCCAAGGGATTGCCTCTATTACTAGACAATATACAAACTGTAGAAACGATAGTCTCGGAATTTTCTGAAATCGCCCAAACGATATGTGCGCAGTTCTGGCCAGGAGCTTTGACGCTCATACTCCCAGCTAAAAGTCACCTGAGCAAACTAATAACAGGGAATTCTAGGAACGTGGCTATCAGGATCCCGAACCACCCTATTCCTAGGGCTCTAGCATCTGCTATTGGAGGCAGTATAATCGGTACTAGTGCCAACCTCTCCAACAGATCTAATCTCCTTGATGCTAACCAAGTTCATACCATTATTGGAGATAGATTAGAATTTATTTTGGATGGTGGGCCGATAGAAAATGATACTCCTTCAACCGTGTTGGATCTCACGAAAATCAAACCTGTAATAGTACGTCAAGGCGGTATTTCCATGCAGGATATAGAACGTACGACAGGCATCAAGTTCGAATAGAAAAATGAATGTTATAGATAATATAGATTCTTCCGGGAAAAATCTGATTCCTGAAAAGGTCTATGCAGATTTCGGTAATGCTATAAATGAGCAGATCGAATCTATTTTATTAGACAAGACTGGAAATCTCTACGACATGATGAAATATCAGTTGGGTTGGATTGATTCCCACGGAAATTTAGTTCCTTCCAGAAAGAATCCATTTCTGTTAGGACCATTGTGTATGATGACTGGGACAAGCATAGACTCTAACGTGATTCAAACGGCACTGATTGCAGCCTCGTTAGAACTAATCTATAACTTCACAAAAGTTCACGAGGACGTTCAGGAAGGAATACCTAGATCCGATGATAGAGATTCAGTCTGGTGGGTTTGGGGACCTGGTCAAGCAATAAATGTGGGAGATGGATTATATGCTTTAGGAAAATCATCCCTTCTCCAGTTAGCTGATACTAAATTACCCCTCCAGAGACTCTTGAAAGTACTAAAATTATTTGATAAATCATGCATGGAGATGTGTGAGGGATACTATTTGGATTTGACATATCAAGAGCGTATCGATGTCTCTATTTCATCATATATACGGATGGCCAGTTCAAAGACGGGTTCGCTTTTTGCCTGCTCTATGGGAGCAGCCGCCCTTACCCATTTCAAAGACCCAATTACGCTCAAGTCGTTTGAAGAATTTGGAAGAAAAATCGGCATAGCCTATCAAATAAGAAAAGATCTTGCNGTTTTGGTTAACGAAAACTCCAAATCCGATCAGAATGACCGACTATTAAACAAAAAGAAACTATATCCAATCGTTCATGCCCTTGAAAACGGAGACTTGCNGACCAAACGGGAGCTTGGGAATATATTCTTTAAGCGGGTTTTGGATAAAGGGGATATACCTAGAATTCTTGGAATTCTTGAAAAAGAAAATTCCTTAGAACTAGCCAAAAATGCAGCCTCTGAATACGAGCAACAAGCAATNGATCACCTGTCNNATGTNGGAATGCAACGGGACCAATTGGATTTTATAGAGACNATGAGCAAGTACATTATTCAGACAAGCATACAGGGGTAATACGATTGAAAGATAACTATCTTAGACTTAACCAATTGGCCGTAGATGGAAAAACGGTACTGCTACGGGCAGATTTGAATGTGCCTATTTTAGAAACACAAGGCACATCCATTGATATGATCGACCAAAGACTACGTGCAACGATCCCAACCATAGATTACCTACTATCAAAAGGATGCAAAATCATCCTTTGCTCTCATTTGGGAAGGCCCGGTGGAGTCGTCGACCCAAAACTCAGTATGAAGCCTATTGCTGATAGATTATCTATTTTGATTAATAAACCTATAAAATGTCTGACTGGATGCATAGGGCCAGATGTTCGGACTACGGTTGATACAATGACTTCAGGCGAATTAGTTATGCTGGAAAATTTGCGCTTTCATCCTGAAGAAGAAAAGAACGATTCAGAATTCGCTACGGAATTAGCACAATTGGCGGATGTCTTCGTACTAGAAGCTTTTGGAACGGCCCATAGACGACACGCATCCATAGTAGGAGTACCGAAACTTCTACCATCAGCTCCAGGAATACTGCTTCAATCTGAGCTATCTATGCTTGGGAAAGTACTTGAGGCACCCACCAAACCTTTGGCAGCAATCTTGGGTGGCGCCAAGATCAGCGATAAAATTAAGATATTGGACAACTTATTAGATAAACTGGACGTACTCATTATAGGTGGCGGTATGGCCTCTAACTTTCTTAAGGCTAAAGGACTAAATATAGGTAAGTCGCTCGTGGAAGATGATGGAGAACAACTGGCAAGAGACATTATCAAAAGAAGTGCGACTCTGAATGTTGAACTTTCTCTTCCTATCGACATAATTGTAGGAAACGAATTTAAGTCTGATCCAGAGACCGTCAAGACGGTAAAAATAGATGAAATAGAGGATGATTTTATGATACTGGACATAGGTCCAAAAACGATATCATTGTTTTTGAAACAATTGTCTAGATCCAAAACAATACTCTGGAACGGACCACTAGGAGTCTGTGAATTTGATATGTTTTCTAAAGGAACAAAACATGTAGCAAAAAATCTTGCATCCCTAGACGCCTTCAGTATTATAGGAGGTGGTTCTACCGCTAGTGCCATCGAAGAATTAGGCATATCCGATCAATTGGGATATATTTCAACCGGTGGGGCCGCCATGCTCGAATTCCTGGAAGGAAAGGTGCTCCCAGGGGTGGCAGCCCTCTCTCAACACTCTAATTAATTGGAAGACTTAGCTAATGATTGACATACATGAACTACATGACTCCCTACAGAGGACAGATTCTAAGATAGTTATGCTAGTGGTAGATGGATTAGGCGGGTTGCCTAGGGAATCCGACAAACGCTCGGAACTTCAGGTGGCGCACATACCAAATTTGGATAACCTAGCGCGTGCAAGCGCGTGTGGTTTGACAATCCCTGTACTCCAAGGGATTGCCCCTGGAAGTGGACCAGGGCATTTAGCACTATTTGGCTATGATCCCTTTAAGCATATTATAGGACGGGGGGCACTAGAGGCCATAGGAGTGGACGGCGTAGATTTTGTTGAAGGAGATATTGTCGCTAGGGGGAATTTTTGCACAGTCGATGCTAACAATAAACTAGTAGACCGAAGGGCGGGCCGAATACCTTCATCGGAATCAGAAGATTTATGCGCAAACCTAGATCAGATTGAGATACCTGGCATGGAATTAAAAATCTACCATGTCAAAGATTACAGATTCGTTTTGCGCCTCAGGGGGGAACATTTGTCTGATAGACTAACTGAAACCGATCCCCAAAGAACTGGAGTTGCCCCACTCTTGGTTAAAGCTCGGGATCCTAAGGCAGAGGTCACCGCAAAAGCTGCAAATCAATTTATAGAACAAGCCAAGACCGTACTCTCAAATGAGAATAAAGCCAACATGGNATTATTGAGAGGATTTTCTGGAATGCCATCGCTCCCCTCGTTTTCGAATTGTTTAAAACTCAAAGCCGCTTCGATAGCAGCATATCCCATGTACAAAGGCCTTACCAGAATTTGTGGAATGGATGTGATTCCGAGTGGAGATACATTCTCTACCGAAGTTGATTCACTCATTAAACAATTCCCGTCATACGATTTCTTTTACATCCATTACAAAGATGCAGATGCCGCTGGCGAAGACGGAGATTTCGAAGCTAAGGTANCCGCACTCGANAATCTTGATAAGTACATCCCCAAAATACGCGCCCTAAACCCGGACGTTTTGATAATCGCNGGTGATCACGCTACTCCATCAATAATGGCTTCGCACAGTTGGCATCCAGTCCCATTATGTTTATCGTCACCTTTTACTCTAGGAGAAGGTGTCGATTCCTTTGACGAAGATTCATTCCGAAATGGCTCTCTAGGAACCATGCCCGCGGTTAACATAATGAATCTTGCATTGTCACATGCCAGAAAGCTGACAAAATTTGGAGCTTAACGCATGAATCAGTTCTTAATGGTCGGAAATTGGAAAATGAACACCTCACTACCAGAGGCTATAATACTTGCGCACGCTATAAAACTGGAATTAGAAAACACCGTTATATCTGAGACTCAAGTCGTCATATGCCCGCCGTTCCCATGGATCATACCGGTATCAGAAATATTTAAAAACACCAANGTCAAGCTTGGAGCACAAAATATCTCTTTTGAAACTGTCGGCTCTTATACGGGNGAAATTGCTGGGTTTATGCTCTCTGAGATTTGCGACTACGTCATTATAGGTCATTCCGAAAGACGTCAGGTCATGGCAGAAAGTGATGAAGATATAGGGCGTAAATTGACAGCAGCAACAAACGCAGGCCTTAATCCAATCTTGTGTTTAGGAGAGACTTTACTCGAAAGACAAAGAAATGAAACAGAAGCTGTAATAAAACAACAAATCAGCACAGCTCTTACCAACTTGAAAAATCCGTCCAAACTGATTCTAGCATATGAGCCCGTATGGGCNATTGGAACCGGGTTNCCCGCTTCTCCGTGCCAAGTNGTGAAAGTCATAGATAACATCATTAGACCGGAGATAACCAGAATCTACGGGCGTTCCGTAGGCCCCGATATACCAATCTTATACGGTGGTAGCATTAACGATAGTAACGCAATCGAATTTTNAAAAGAAAATAGTATTCATGGGACATTGCTGGGGAGCGCGAGTCTCAATGCAAAACAATTTTCTAACATTGCCAGATTAACATCGGAGGCCAAAATATCAACGTAGTACAGCCTCTAATCGTAATTCTTGGCCCAACTGCTGCGGGGAAAAGCTTACTAGGCATCGGACTGTCAAAGGCACTAAATGGAGAAATAATTAATGCAGACAGTCGCCAAGTCTACAAGGGAATGGATATTGGAACCGCAAAAGCCAGCGTGGGGGAACAAGATGGCATACGACATCATCTTTTAAGTTTTCTAAACCCAGACGAACCTTTCAATATATCGTTATTTATTAAGGCTGCTAACACAGCTATAGAGAACGTCAAGAAAAGAGGTAAACTCCCAATCCTAGTAGGGGGAAGTGGGCAATATATATGGGGTCTCTTAGAAGGTTGGAAAATCCCGGAAGTTCCACCAAACTTATCAATCAGATCTGATTTAGAATTACAGGCCANACATAGAGGTATAAAACCTCTTTANACNCTNCTAAGTGCGGTTGATCCACAAGGAGCATCTACTATTGACCCAGCCAACGAACGAAGAGTAATTCGAGCACTAGAACTCCACTTCGAACTAAGAGGCCGTAAGAAAGCTTGTAGTAAAACACCCAGGACCGACAAGATCCTAATTATAGGTCTTACCATGAGCCGTCAACTTCTATATGAAAAAATCGACACACGTGTAGACATAATGATGCTTAACGGCTTTTTGGATGAAGTTAGAGGCCTGCTTGATGCGGGATATTCTGATACATTAGCTTCTATGTCGGGTGTCGGGTACGGTGAACTCTCTTCCCATATCAAAGGGGAAATCAATCTGGATGAGGCAATCAAGCGTACTAAGTTTAGGTCTCATCGTTTGGTCCGTCGTCAGTATAATTGGTTTAGCCACAACGATTCCCGAATAAAATGGCTCACATCAGACGGTACCGAACTGACAAAAGGGTTAAAAATGGTCAAATCCTTCATAGACGGTTGTGATAGAATTGGGTGCGATAAGGGAGATAGTCAATGAAATTTACAAAAATGGAAGGCGCGGGTAACGACTACGTTTACGTAGATGCTCGTCACATTGACATGGATTGGAGCAGTCTATCTCGAGAAATAAGTGACCGGCATTTCGGGGTTGGTGGAGATGGCCTTATTCTTATCATGGATTCCAGCGTTGCCGACTTGAGAATGGTTATGTTCAACGCTGATGGCTCTGAGGGTGCAATGTGCGGTAATGGAATCCGATGTCTTGCAAAATACGCAATCGACAGAAATATAGTAAAGAATAAAGCATCAGGAATCACGATAGAAACTATGTCTGGTATCAGAACAGTCATCCCAGGATTCGAGAATGGAAAGATAACAAGGGCCACTGTAGCTATGGGCATTCCTGAATTGAAGGTAGGTAATATTCCTGTTGAACCTGCGATTGGGTTGGGCACGAATTTAGGTGAAGCGACTGTAAGATACCCCATAACCGTGGACGGTATAAACCTTGAACTTAGCTTCGTATCTATGGGTAATCCCCACGCTATAGTGTTTCTAGACCAACCCGTAGAAGAGTTTCCTTTACATTCTATCGGCCCCAAAATCGAACACCATAAAATTTTTCCTGACAGAGTTAATTTCGAAATAGTCAATATTATTGGCCCAAACAAGTTAGCTGCGAGGGTTTGGGAACGAGGGAGCGGGGAAACAATGGCCTGTGGCACGGGTGCATGTGCCATAGCTGTCACCGCAAATATTTTAGACATCTGCACTGGCCCAGTTGACATAACACTCCCTGGTGGCAGTTTGACAATCGACTGGGACGGGACCGGAGAGGTATTCATGGAAGGACCCGCCCGTGAGGTCTTCAGCGGAGATTGGAACTAAATAAGCCCGTATTTATTGTAGGAGGAACTGTCTGAATCATGAAGTTTTCCAGGCGCATATCTCAACTAAAGCCATATCCTTTTGTAGAAATCTCTCGAATCATCGCCCAGAAAAAATCTGAGGGCGTGGAGGTAGTAACCTTTGGTATAGGAGATCCAGACATTCCCACTCCAAAGCCGATCGTAGATAAACTGATTAAAGCCTCGAATAACTCATCTAATCATCGATACCCAGAGACCGATGGCCTTCCGGCCGTGCGAAAAGCAATTGCCCAGTGGTACAAGAACAGATTCGGCATAGACCATTTAGACCCTGATGGGGAGGTTTTGCCTTTGATTGGAGCAAAGGAAGGAATAGGACACGTAGCTTTTTGCTTTATTGATCCAGGTGACATAGCGTTGGTGCCGAACCCTGCTTATCCAGTTTACGAAGTAGGCACCATGTTTGCAGGTGGAGAAAGCTACGCGATACCACTTCTTGAAGAAAATCAATGGCTGGCAGATATAGGCCAGATACCATCTGATATAGCCCGAAAGGCGAAGGTCATGTGGGTTAACTACCCAAACAATCCTACATCAGCAGTAGCCGATAAAGAACATTATATGGAGTTGATTGCATTTGCAAAGGAATACGATATAGCGATACTCCACGATGCGGCCTATAGTGAGGTAGTGTATGACGGATATAAAGCACTCAGTTTTATGGAACTACCAGGAGCAAAGGAAGTTGGCATAGAGTTTCATTCACTATCAAAATGCTTCAATATGACTGGTTGGAGATTCGGATCAGCAGTCGGGAATTCCGATATGATCAACGCCCTCTTTCAGATAAAATCCAACCTGGATTCAGGTATACCTCAGGCAATACAAGAAATGGCGATAGAGGCTATGACCGGAGATCAAAGATATATCGACGATAACAACATTACGTACACTCGACGGCGTGACAAGGTTGTAGCGGCACTTAAGCGCCTCGGTCTCACATGCTCACCACCAAAAGCTGCTCTTTATATATGGGCCCGTGTGCCAGATGGATATAGTTCTCGGACATTCACAGCCCAATTACTTGAGGACACCAACATAGTCGTAACGCCTGGATCAAGTTATGGTAGTTACGGTGAAGGATATATACGCCTCTCACTAACAACGCCTGATGAAATGATCGATAAAGGAATAGAACGTTTAGATGAATGGCATATACCGCCTCCACCTGAGAGTTAACAATACCAAAGAATCCATTTATAACTACCTCAAACACAGAACGTGCTCTTCTAGTAGGAGTTCAAAATAAAGGTGCCCTGGCCCCATGGAACATTAAACATTCATTGTTAGAGCTAGAGCAACTCACTTTAACTGCTGGCGCCCAAGTATGTGGCCAGATGATTCAAAGTCAAAACCACAAAACCCCATATTATCTGGGGAAAGGCAAATTGGAAGAGTTGGGTAAGTTAAAGAAAACATTGGGCTGCGATACTGTTATCTTTGACGACGAATTAACTCCAACCCAACAACGAAACTTAGAAAATGCCATTGGAGAAAAGGTAATAGATCGCACTGCACTTATACTTGACATATTCTCGAAACACGCTCGCACTAAAGCAGGTCAGATACAAGTACAATTGGCACAACACCAATATTTGCTCCCTAGACTTGCAGGCCAATGGTCACACCTAGAAAGATTAGGAGGAGGAATTGGGACAAGGGGTCCGGGAGAAACCCAAATAGAAACAGACCGCCGACTAATCCGGGGACGAATAAAGAAACTTAAACACGAATTAG
>PAUC01000021.1 GCA_002712585.1 Dehalococcoidia bacterium | reverse complement strand
CTTTGAGCTCAGTTTCTTCCATGTTACGGGTCATGGCAGCAATCTTCTTGGCTCCAAGTTCTTTGAGCTCAGTTTCTTCCATGTTACGGGCCATAGCAGCAATCTTCTTGGCTCCAAGTTCTTTGAGCTCAGTTTCTTCCATGTTACGGGTCATGGCAGCAATCTTCTTGGCTCCAAGTTCTTTGAGCTCAGTTTCTTCCATGTTACGGGTCATGGCAGCAATCTTCTTAGTTCCAAGTTCTTTGAGCTCAGTTTCTTCCATGTTACGGGTCATGGCAGCAATCTTTTCGCTCCCAAGTTCTTTTAATTCAGCTTCATCCATGTCTTTTGTCATAGATGCGATGTCTTTACCAGGAAGTTTTTTGATCTCAGTTCTTTCCATACTTCTAAGCTTATTCTTATCTATACTAGCTTTGTTTGCAGGAACGGCTTTCTTGGCAGAATCAGATGTCCTGTCAACTGTAGTTTTTTTGGCAGGAAGTGATTGCTTAGAGGCTTCGGGTTTTTTGGCAGGAACCGATGTTTTGGAAGGAGAAGATTTTTTGGCAGGAAGTGCAGTCCCGGAGGGAGAGGACCTCTTAGCAGGTTCAGATTTCTCTTCTACTTTAGGTTTTCCTATCTTTTCCTGGACGGCATAAACATCGTCAGTGCTCGAAAACACTGGAACTGGTACAGCCAGAACAAGGACTAACAGAAATATCAGTGAAACACCAAAGTTTTTCATTTCACCGTCCTACATTGTGTAGTCACAGAATCAATTACCACAGGTAAACCCATCCAAAATTCTTCTAAATCTTATCTGTACCACCGCTGCGTCGAAACCAGTTACAGTCAGGGAAAACACCACACCAGCCTCACAACTCCATGATCCCATGATACCTCCGGCTTCACTTTCTGCAATGCCTGAATCCGTGACAAAAGCTATATACTTACCGGAAACGGTATCTACCGATAAATCACCCGCATTCATCAAAGAAAAGCCCAAATCCGGTTGTGCTGATTCGAGAGCAACATAACTGTCTGATAACACAGCGTCAATATCAGAATCCAAACCTTCCAACCAAAGCAATATGGCGCTTACTCCACCATATTCGAAGAACATGATGCCTTCCTTAGTATCCGCTTGATCTTTAACCAGTCCAGACTGTTCCACTACCACCTCACCGTCCAGACTCAATTGAAATCCCAAGTCCCCTATTTTGGTGGCTGGAACAACGACTGTAAGAGTCGGAACTAAAGTTGGGATAGGAGAGTTAGTGGGTGGATCTTCGACAGTCACTGAGCCTGTGCTTGAATCTGCTACATCAACATTGGAATCACTGGCAGTTGATTGATCCGCCAGAGCACTATCGGATTCTTGGGTCGCAGACGGACTTTCAGTAAGTTCCATCGGGGTTGAACTAGAACCACCGCAAGCACCTGTCACAAATATGCAGACCAAAAGAACTAGCAAAAAATGCAACAGTCTAGTCATGTGAATATTCTACTTTATATGCATGTATATGCATATAAGTCTTGCAAGTACTGAATCCTAATTATGCTTGAAACTTAAAGAGTCTAATCGATTACAATGGGTGTAAATCTACCAGCTTTGAGTTCCTCAATTAGGTCTTCTAAGTTCTGAATCCTGCGATGGAATAGGGTGGCAACATTTCCTAGATCCCCGGGTTTGTGACTATCGCTACCGGCTACTTGTGGCTTTCCTAGATACTCAGAGAGCTTCAAGGAAAAGCGTGTTTCTGCTACATCACTTCTCCCATTAAAGACTTCCAAAGCGTCACATATTTGGTAAGCTTCCTTATGGACAGTCTTGGAGATTTGCATTTCCATGGCTGTCATGTCTATGATCCTTTGATTTACATAATTCCTTCTATACGGGTGTGCTCCAATTAGCACGCCAGAAGCGTCTTCCACGAGGCCCTTAAGGTAGCCAACCTTGTGCATTCCGAAAACATATTTTTCCAGTCCGAAGGTCAAAAAATGGCCATTATCAGTATTTACTTCGGATCCAGGAAGCACTAAAAACTCGTAGTATCTGGATACCTCTACAAGGCGCTCAATATTCCAAAATTCGTCGTGTTCGGTTAGGCATATCGCGTCTAGCTGCAGAGATTTGGCTTCAATAATTAATTCTTCTAGAGACTGTGCAGAGTCATAGGATTTGTGCATCGTATGTGTATGTAAGTCTATTAGCATTGCTAAAACGCTCGATCAAGTATTTTAAGAGGTATTCAAAGATTTTACAGAATACTGAAGTTTTGGGCCATTTTTTGCTTGATAACCCATAAAGGCTGTGCTATATTCCAGCGTGTCCCCTAGAGGGGATTTTCTATGCTTGAGGACTATTTTCGCCAGTACGGCTTAATCGCGATATTTGCGCTTGTCGCAATGATAGTACCCAGCAGTATGTTGGTGCTTTCCCTGTTGTTTTCTCGAATCAGAATACGTCCTGTTAAACCTAATCCAATAAAATCTGATATATACGAATGTGGGATGGAGACTATAGGTGGTCGCTGGGGACAATTCAACTTTCGTTACTACATGTATGCTCTGCTTTTTGTAATATTTGATGTGGCAGTAGTCTTTTTATACCCATGGGCTGTCCAATTGGGTAAATTGGGGTTGTTTGCCCTACTTCAGATGACTGCTTTTTTAATAATTTTGGGTTTTGGTTGGGTTTATGCATGGGGGAAAAAGGATCTCGAATGGAGGTAGCTAAATATGATTTCAAACATGCCTGAAGAGGCACATATACCAAGCATTGATATGGATTTACGAGAAGGGAATGAAGTAGAGGCTCTGAGGCTTTCCCATAGTCAACATCCATTCGCTGACCCCGTTATAGAGGTGCCGGATGATATAAAAAGGAACTTGATGGTAACGTCAGTGGATGCTTTGTTGAATTGGAGCAGAAAATCGGCTCTGTGGCCGGTGGCGTTCGGTCTTGCCTGTTGTGCTTTTGAAATGATGGCATCCGCAATGTCGCGGTTCGACATTTCCAGATTTGGTATGGAGGCTTTTCGTGCCACCCCTAGACAAGCTGATTTGATGATCGTGGCTGGTACAGTCACATGGAAAATGGCTGTTCCTATCCAACGAATTTACCACCAAATGGGAGAACCTAAGTGGGTTATATCTATGGGCGTATGTGCTACTAGTGGAGGGCCTTATTATTCAAGCTACAGTGTTGTGCCGGGTGTTAACCATATAATTCCGGTAGACGTTTACGTCCCTGGATGTCCACCACGCCCCGATGCTCTTCTCTACGGCATTATGCAGCTTCATGAAAAAATAAAGAAATACAGCCTTTCTGGTCCCACTGCAGGAGCATAATGACAAGACCGCTTTCTGGCAAGGAATTGCACGACTATTTAGTCCAGGAATTTGGAGCGTATTTGTTAGATTACGGAGAAGAATCCATCTTCATAGACCCACAGAAAATCGAGGAAGTATGTGAATATCTTAGAAATAGTCCTGAGCTGAAGTTTAGTTTTCTGAATTCCATCACATCTGTAGACTACGTAGAATATTTCGAGGTTGTTTACCACATTACATCTTTTTCATATAACACGAAAGCAGTATTGAAGGTGCGAGTTTATGGTAGAGAGGAACCGGCACTACCTTCTGTTTGTAGTGTATGGCCAGGGGCAAATTTTCAAGAGAGGGAAATATTTGATTTGATGGGATTAAGTTTCAAAGGACATCCTAATCTCAAGAGAATCATGCTTTGGGAGGGATTTCCGGGACATCCACATAGGCGTGATTTTGAAGATGTGGTTAAGTATTAGTTATGCCTTTTAAAACTGAGCCCATGACCATAAATATTGGTCCTCAACACCCCAGCACACATGGTGTATTTAGATTGCGGGTTACCTTTGATGGTGAGGTAATTGTTGATCTTGAGCCGATATTTGGCTATCTGCATAGAGGGTCTGAAAAGCTCGCAGAAGAAAGGAATTACGTGCAGGTTCTCACGCTAACGGATAGGTTGGATTACACAGCTTCCATGACTAACAACCAAGCCTATTGTCTAGCCGTAGAAAAATTGTTGGATGTCTCGGTACCAGAAAGAGGTAAATATTTAAGGGTTATGACTGCAGAATTGCAAAGGATTGCCAGTCATTTGATTGCAATTGGGTTTTTCTTACAAGATCTTGGGGCGTTGGCCACTCCTCTTATGTATTGTTTCCGGTTACGAGAAACTATTCTAGATTTATTTGAAATGCTGTGTGGTGCTCGTATTACAGTTAGTTATATGAGGCCAGGGGGAGTGTTTGCTGAGCCGCCGGAAGACTTTTGGCCGGCGTTGGGGCGTTTCATGGAGGAAGCGCCAGCCCTGATTGAAGAATTAGAGAATTTGATTATGGAAAACGAGATTGTAGTTGTACGGACAAAGGGTACTGGTATCCTCGGAATAGAGTCAGCTATAGCCAACTCAGTGTCTGGCCCGGTTCTACGTGGCTCTGGATTGGCATGGGATTGGAGGAAATCAGATCCGTATGATGTCTACGACCAGATGGACTTTGATGTTCCAGTTGGAAATAACGGAGATAACTATGATCGTTTTCAGGTGAGGATTGAAGAGATTAAACAGAGCTTGAAAATTGTTTCTCAGTGTATAAGGCAAATACCCGAAGGTTCCATCCGGGCTGAGCTGCCTTTGGTTTTAAGACCCCCCGCGTGGCAAGAGAGCTATGGTAGAGTTGAATCCCCAAAAGGAGAACTAGGATTTTATTTGGTCAGCGATGGTGGTATTGCGCCTTACAGGTGTAAGGTAAGATCTCCTTCTTTAATCAACCTACACGTTTTGAAGGAATTATTAGTGGGTTCGAAACTAGCTGACATGATTGTTACTTTAGGCAGTATAGATATTAATATGGGCGAGGTAGATAGGTAGTGGATTCCTTTCTTGAAAATAACGGCATGTACCGAGGTATTTATTGTTATTTTGCTGGTAATGAAGGAAATGCTGTGTGGTGTGGAGGATCGGATGGGATCCTTCCACTGGGATGGGAATGGCTCGGCTATTTTATAGCCGGATTCACAATCATGTTGATCCTCGTCAATGGCGCGCTTTTAGGGGCTGCTATATTTGTATGGGGTGAGAGGCGTATCTTAGCCCGTATCCACAAAAGGAGGGGTCCCAATAGGTGGGGGCCTTTCGGGCTTCTTCAGCCCATAGCGGATCTTCTGAAGCTTTTAATTAAGGAAGATCTAGTTCCAACTGTTGCTGATCGTGTGGTGTTTACTCTGGTTCCAATTGTAATGTTAATGTCACTACTTTTAAGCCTTGCAGTCATACCATTTGCTTACAATACGTATCTCGCCGATTTGAACGTTGCTATATTGTACTTCGTTGCAGTAGGGTCTCTTAGCACTATTGCTATCTTCATGGCCGGCTGGTCATCGGGAAACAAATATGCAATTTTTGGTGCGATGCGTAGCGTAGCAATGCTTATAAGTTACGAAGTTCCCCTAGTAATGTCGTTAGTAGGGGTAGTTTTGATTGCCGGATCCATGTCCATGGTCGATGTAGTTGAAGCTCAGCATGTGCCGTTTATCTTGGTGCAACCCTTGGGCGCCTTGATCTTTTTCCTTGGGATCTCTGCTGAACTTAATAGGACTCCTTTTGACATTATGGAAGCAGAATCCGAGATTATAGCTGGATATCATACGGAGTATAGCGGTATTAAGTTTGCTCTTATTCAGGCTGCTGAAATGGCCGGTGTCTTGGCAGCGTCTGCGGTCCTTGCAACTCTTTTTCTGGGAGGTTGGACAGGTCCGGTCTTTTCCAGTCAACTGGGAGCTGTATGGTTCTTATTGAAATTGACCTTTGTTGCCTTCGTATTTGTATGGATTAGAGGTACGTTTCCTAGGCTACGGATCGATCAAATAATGGCGTTTGCGTGGAAATTTTTGTTACCGTTGGCCTTTATCAATCTCATGAGTACGGCGGTTGAGGTGTATTTCTTTGGTTTCTATAATGCTTCTGCCGATGACTTGGGGGTAATTACTGGGGATGAACTGTGGGTGATGGCAGCGATAAATTCTTGTATAGCCGCGTTAGCGATAACCTTGTTTGGGAGGGCAACTAGGAACCGGATGAGGCCCAATCCAGCAAAGCTACATAAATTGGAATCGGCTGTAACTGTGGTTGGGGTGAACTGATGTACGGTAAAGGATTGCTCAAAGGTCTTTTTGTGACGTTGAAAAATTTAATTCGTCCCCCCTTTACAGTTCAATATCCTGAAGAAAGACTAACGCAACATCCGAGATTTCGAGGAGAGGAATTTGCATGGTATGAAGAGAGATGCACTGGTTGTGCATCTTGTGCGAAATACTGTCCGTTGGGAATTATTCGTATAGTAACTGAACCCAGTCCTACTTCGATTGAGCAGGGAGGGAAATACAATATTGAGACATTCGATATTGATATAGGACGATGCATGTTTTGCGGTCTATGTGTAGAAGCGTGCCCTTATGACGCGTTGTTCATGGGCAGTGGATTTGAAAAGGGTAAGTACCGGAGAAAAGATTTGTTGATTAGTGTAGATGAACTTAGGACTGCAGCGAAAAAACCTAGTACCTGGTTTCGACCTCAATTGGAACGCATTGGCTATGACCCTCATGCAGGTGTTCCAATTTCCTGGAAAGATGTAGGGAGGGAAAAGTGGGAATGGAGACAGAAAGATAAAGCTGGGTCAAGATTTTATGCAACAGACGCTTCTAGACACGACAAATCTGTTAAAAAGTCCGGAGAAGAGCTTCTTTAGATGCTTTTTCAAGACATTATTTTTTGGAGTTTAGCCTCATTAGCAGTTGTATCGGCGCTTGGCGTAGTGTTAATGCAGAACATATTTCGGTCGGCACTTCTTTTGATTGTGGTTTTTCTTACGATTGCTGCACAGTTCGTTTTTCTTGCCGCAG
Organism: Dehalococcoidia bacterium; assembly: GCA_002712585.1. Taxonomy (GTDB): domain Bacteria; phylum Chloroflexota; class Dehalococcoidia; order Lucifugimonadales. The sequence goes on along the minus strand of PAUC01000021.1, from coordinate 49,818 downwards.
AGTTTGTAGGTGTAGTACAGCTTTTAATTTATGCTGGAGCTATAAGCATACTTATCATTTTCGCTATAATGTTGACCAGAGATGTGCAACGGGGGAATCTGCCAAATAGAATGCAAATTCCGGCTGTACTGATATCTTCGCTGTTGTTAGTAGCTTTTGTCTTCGTGTTTATAGATACCGATTGGAGACTGATTCAGGACTTTCCACACGGCGAGGTAATCGTTGATCAAGCTTTTGTTAACACACCCGTTCGTTTAGCTGTTTTGTTGATGGGGAAGTATTCTTTGGCTTTTCTATCTGCGGGGATCTTGCTTTTAGGGTCNATTATTGGAGCCTTGACGCTAGTTCGGGAAAGATCGTAATGGATCTAGAGCGATTTCTAATACTGTCAGCTATACTATTTTGTATAGGTCTTTATGGAGTATTAGGCCGGCGCAATGTTATCACGGTGTTAATGTCATTGGAGATCATGTTTAACGCGGTAACGTTGGCTGCCGTTACTGTTTCTCGGCACGTGACCAGCTCCCAGATTTTGGCTTCTTCTGAGTTTTCCGAGTCCGCTATAAATTCCATGTTGACGGGTCAGATTTTTGCGTTGTTTATCATTGTGATAGCAGCGGCTGAAATAGCTCTGGGTTTGGGAATAGTGATTTCGTTATATAGAAGTCGCGAGACTGTAGATATTACCCGAGCTAATCTCATGAGATGGTGATTGATTATGTGGGTTGATTTTATGAAGGTTCCCAGTTTAATGGTTGGAGAAATTTGGAAAGAGGCTATTGAAGCCGAAGGCTTACCAGTTAGGCTNCTTCCAGAATCTGGGATATTGGATTGGTCGGAAAGAACCTCCTTTAGGCTCATGGTTCCTCGTGGTCGTGAGCACGTCGCAGAAGAGATCCTGAGGAAACTCTAGTTTGATTCCTGAAACGGCCATATGGTTAATTTTCTTTTTGCCTGTAATGGGATTTTTTGCTATTGCTTTGTTGGTTAGGCCATTTTTGGGAGGACAGAGTCGTCTTTCAAGTTTGATTCTGGTAAGCGCTCTCTCTGGTTCGTTTGTCCTCTCTCTTTGGACATTGGTATGTGTTATACAGGAAGGTCCGCTAACNNNTTCTGACCATCTTTGGATGACACTGGGTGGACTGGAATTCAAGGTTGGAATGATTGTGGATTCTCTGACCGCGATCATGCTTGTGGTGGTGAGTTCTGTGAGTCTTGCGATTCAGATTTATTCTCATGGATATATGAAAGATGATCCTGGATATGTTCGCTATTACACGTTTATGGCGTTATTTTCGAGTGCNATGCTTGGTTTGGTTATAGCTAGTAACATAATTCAAATGTTTGTAATGTGGGAACTAGTGGGTTTGGGTTCGTTCTTGCTTATAGGATTTTGGTTTAACAAGCCGACAGCCGCGGCAGCGGCTAAGAAGGCATTCCTGGTCACAAGGATAGGAGACTTCGGATTTCTTTTGGCTATCTTATATCTATTTTCCCATAGAGAAGCTTTTGCTGGGCAAGGACTCAATCCGTTGGACATACGAGACATAAATAGCGCTATACCGATGATCAAAGATGGGATTATTTTGGGAATTGGCTCTCTTGGTCTTACATGGCTTGGATTGGGCATTTTTGCTGGGGCAGCAGGAAAATCTGCTCAGTTTCCTCTCCATGTTTGGCTGCCTGATGCTATGGAGGGGCCAACCCCAGTCAGTGCTCTTATACATGCGGCCACAATGGTGGCTGCAGGGGTATTTCTTATAGCTAGGTTTTTCCCAGTTTTTCAAAGTTCGGATACCACCATGGCTATCTTGGCCATTATAGGATCTTTTACAGCAATTTTTGCGGCTACAATGGGAATAGTAAACAACGATATAAAGAGAGTATTAGCTTATTCTACGATAAGTCAGCTGGGGTTTATGGTAGCGGCACTGGGAATTGGTGCGTATGGGCCAGCCATATTTCATCTTTTTAATCACGCATTTTTTAAGGCATTACTTTTCTTGGGTGCAGGGAATGTTAATCACGCGACTGGAACATTTGACATGAGATATATGGGTGGCCTTCGAAAAATAATGCCTCTTACTTACACGTGTATGGTTATCGGTGCACTCAGCTTAATTGGGATGTTTCCACTTGCGGGCTTTTGGAGTAAGGATGAGATTCTAGGGTATGCGTGGCATGGACATGGTTTTGTGAATGGCTGGGTTTTTTGGACATTAATGTTAGGTGTGATATTAACCACTGTATATACAACCCGGATGATGCTTATGACTTTTCACGGGAAATATAGAGGGATCCCACCCGTCAATCATCATGAAGAAAAGAAGCAACTCAAGTCAGATCTAAATCATCACTTGAAGGAGTCTCCGTTGGTAATGTTGGCTCCTATGGGATTGTTAGCGGTTGCAGCTATATTTTCTGGGTACATATCAAATCCCCAGCAGGAACTGTTAGGGATTCCCGTTCATTGGTTTAGTGAATTTGTTGCACCAGTAGGGAGTTATGGGCATGTGCTTCCGTTGAACCAGGGCCTGGCACTCGTTACTATGACACTAATAGTGATCCTTCTAGGACTGGTGAGTCTATTTTATTCAAAAACTCGTACAGGTGAGACCAGATTTCAGGGAGTGGTAATGGTTAGCAGACAGGTGCTAACCGAACGTTATTACCTAGACAGGGTGTTTGAAAGAGTCCTAGTGACCCGTTTATTTTACCGATTTATCGGTGGAGTGTTAGAGTGGATTGATCAACAATTAATTGACGCGGTCGTAGATGTGCTAGGTTGGATATCGCGTTCTGTTGGCCTGGTAATATCCCGTTTTCAAACGGGCCAGGCCCAGGCATATGGCATGACTGTTGTTGTGGGCGCATTTGTTATTTTAGTGGCTTATCTTATGTGGGGTTAGGTGAATTTGGGACCGTTTACTGGCATATTAACACTCGTAGTTTTCACTCCTTTGGCGGGGGCGATGCTAATACTTTTGACTGCTCGAAAAGATTCCCTTGTACGCCTAATTGCTTTATCAGTAACGCTATTTAATTTCGTTCTATCCGGAATAATCTTCGTTATATTTGATGAGTCAAGTTCTCAACGCTTTCAAATGATTGATCGCTTCGATTGGTTTAATAGTCATGCATTTGACGTTACATATCAAATGGGAGTGGATGGGATTAGTGCTCCCCTAGTTTTACTTACGGGGCTTCTTGGTTTTATAGCTGTCTTGGCGTCTTGGAAAATAGTGCTAAGGGTCAAGGAGTATTTTGTATGGATACTGGTCCTGCAAACTGCGGTTATGGGAGTATTTACATCCCTTGATTTCATATTGTTTTTTGTCTTTTGGGAACTAGAGTTGATACCCATGTATTTCCTAATATCTATATGGGGCACTGGAAGGAAGCAGTATTCTGCGATGAAATTCTTAATATTCACGTTCCTAGGATCTGCTTTTATGCTTGTAGGAATAATTGCTTTGTATCTTTCCCCAGATGTAAGGCATTTTGACATGATAATATTGGCTGAAAATGGCACGATGAATATTCAAAGCCTAGTCCCACTAACGGTTATTTTCTGGTTTTTCCTGATAGGATTTTTAGTCAAGCTTCCCGTCATACCTGTTCATACATGGCTGCCAGATGCACATACAGACGCACCAACAGCTGTGAGTATCATGTTGGCAGGGGTGCTCTTAAAAATGGGCGGGTACGGATTATTGAGAATAACTGTTGGCATGTTCCCTGATATAACCATTGATCATGCAGTGATTTTTGCAATCTTAGCTGTTGTTTCAATCTTGTATGGAGCGGTCCTTACGATTCGTCAAACAGATCTCAAAAGGTTAATCGCGTATAGTAGCGTAAGTCATATGGGGTTGGTTCTTCTCGGTGTCGCCTCGGTAGGATTTATGAACAGGGATTTCATGGCTGTGGGCCTGACGGGAGCATCTATGCAGTTGTTTACACATGGTACGATATCGGCCCTTCTCTTCCTAGCAGTTGGGTTGATATATGATCGAGCTAAAACTCGTTATATCCCGGATCTTGGCGGACTCTCAAGAACCGTACCAATTATATCTGGGTCTTTGATTATTGCGGGTTTAGCTTCTCTAGGACTACCTGGCATGAGTGGATTTGTATCAGAGATCTTAGTTTTCCTAGGTAGTTTTAAGGCATTCCCATTGATTACTGGGTTAAGTGTTTTTGGAGTAGTACTTGCAGCAGGATACATTTTGTGGATGTTTGAGAGATCCTTATTCGGGCCTACTAAGCAACGATTCTCTCAAATCAGAGACGCTAGCCTTATTGAATGCATTCCTTTGGTGCTTTTAGTTATTACCATTCTAGGTATAGGAATTTATCCGGCAATTATTGTTGACGTATTTGAGTCTGGGATAGATCCTATAACGGTTCTGATTACAAGATGAATGTTAATGACATATATCTGATTTCCCCTGAGATTAGTTTAGTTGGACTTGGGTTACTATTACTTTCATTAGATTTGTTATGGAAGAAGAAAGAGTTCTTTCCATACGTGGCGTTTTTGGGGTTATTACTGCCAATTATTCTGAGTGTTTGTTTGTGGTACGACGTAAGTAACGAGATTGGTGGCGAGCTAACTGGGATTAAGGGCGCACTAATTGTGGACAAGTTTTCCATATATTTTAAATTTATTGTTTTGGGTGCGCTGGGATTGGTTGTTTTGACCTCGACAGAGTATCTGGATAGAGTGCGGGACCAGAGTGGAGAATTTCTCCCACTGTTGATTTTTTCTGCGACTGGAATGATGTTTTTGGTATCAGCCAGTGAATTGATAACGATTTATGTGTCCCTTGAATTGACTACTCTACCTCTGATTGCTCTAATCGGATTTCTGAGACATGGCAGGTCCAGCGAGGCTGCCTTGAAGTTTTTGATTCTTAGTGGGATAAGCTCAGCCTTGTTATTGTATGGGATGATATTGGTCTGGGGTTTTTCTGGTTCTACGTATCTCACGGCTATAGCTAAGGTAGTTGATAGCCAAGCAAATTCCGGCATTCCATTTGGTAGCTATGCATTGCTCTTGGGCGTCATATTGGTGGTGGCAGGATTTGCTTTTAAAGTTTCCGCAGTACCGTTTCATATGTGGGTTCCAGATATCTATGAGGGTGGGACTACTCATGTTGTGGCATTCTTGTCTGTGGCCAGCAAATCTGTCGCTTTTGCAGTTTTGTTGAGAGTTTTTTACATCGGGTTCGGGTCTCTTGAGTTAGAGTGGTCGCTTCTTTTTGCAGTTCTATCCGCGTTTTCTATGACCTTGGGAAACTTGGTGGCAATGGTCCAGACAAATATAAAGCGTTTATTGGGATATAGTACTATAGCCCACGCTGGTTATATGCTTATTGGCTTGGCTGCAGTTGCTTCAAGGATAGATGGAGACTATTTTAGTTCTGGCCCAGGAAGTCTGTTGTTTTATCTTGCCGCTTATGTTGCTTCCAACTTAGCAGCATTTTTCGCAGTCATATCCATTACAAGAAAAATTAATAGTGACAGGATTGAAGATTTTGCGGGTATGGGTCGTAAAGCTCCTCTTCAAGCAATGGGACTAACCATCGGGTTAATTTCGTTAATTGGGCTTCCTCCGACAGGCCTTTTCATTGGGAAAATAATGCTTTTCACTTCTGCAGTTGATGCAGGGCTTATTTGGTTGGCGATCCTCGGTGTTATTAACAGTGTTGTATCTGCCTATTATTACCTAAAGGTGGTTCGTATTATGTATGTGTCAGAGGCGCGGACCGAAGAGGCTGTTTTCTCTACTATCGGGCCTAAATTAGCGTTATTGGCATCAGCTATTATTGTGGTAACCTTGGGTATAATTCCAGGTGTTTTAACAGGAGTGACTGACGCTGCGGCTATAGCGTTACTGCCTTAAGTTTCGTTGACAGCCATAATGGCCGGTGCTAGACTCGGCCCGCATCTCAATATAGTGCGAGGGTCCATTGGCAGCACCTAAAACAGTAGGGATAGTCTATAACCCCATTTCCCCAGAGGCCGTATTGATGGCTAAAAAGATAAGGGATGATCTCTGTCCTGTCGGGAATGCATGGATCGAAGAAATTGGCAGTGATGGCGGGCTGAAATCCAACATGTGCAAGACTGATATGCTCATAACGGTTGGTGGGGATGGTACTATCCTTAGAGCTGCTAGATCAGTCGTAGGCCAGGCTATACCAATACTGGGCATTAACTTGGGTCGCTTGGGATTTATGACAGAATTAAGATCAGAAGATGCGTTTGAAAGAATCCCGCATTTTCTGGAAGGTGGTGGTTGGACTGAACAACGATCTACATTGGAGGTTATGGTTTCGCGAAACGGGAGACCAATTACTCTAGGCGACACGGAATTTCAAATCGCTTTAAACGATGTTGTTTTAGCAAGGGGGGCAAAACCCAGATTGATGCGAGCTAAAGCTTTTGTTGATGGGGCAGAATTCACTTCATACAGAGCTGATGCGGTTATAATTTCTTCCGCTACAGGCAGTACCGGGTATAACTTAGCTGTGGGCGGTCCTATTCTGCATCCAACTGCTGAGGAAATGATTCTAAAGCCGGTGGCGCCTCATGTCGGTCTAGCTACTGCTGTGGTCTTGCCAGCTACTTCCGAAGTTGAGTTGTTGATTCAATCGGACCACGATTCTGTTCTGAGTGTTGACGGATTTATAGAATTTCCGTTACAAATTGAAGATGTAATAAAAGTTAAACACAGCGAGCAGTCAGTTTCCTTTATACGTGAAGGAAGTCGACGAACGTTTTATGCCACACTTATGCGAAGACTAGGATTTGAGTCGGGAATAGGATCTGGCAGAGCGATATTTTACTAGATGACATCCTCAGATGGCCAGATTATTTTGGGTCGCCATTGGCCGTACGTAGGAAGACTACTGAATCTAAGAGTAGATAAAATCCGACTCCCTAATGGAAATACAGTAACACGAGAAATTGTAGAAACTAGAAATAGCGTTTGTGTGGCCGCGTTAGATGGATTTGGAAATGTTATTTTGGTTAAACAATATAGGCAAGCTGTTGGAGAATTCCTCCTAGAACTCCCGGCTGGGGGAATAGAGTCTAATGAGAAGCCATTGGACGCAGCTTGTAGGGAACTGGAGGAGGAGACAGGGTTTGTAGCGAAACATATAACGTTTGAGTTTTTCTTTTGGGCGACTCCAGGAATCTCTACAGAAGGAATGTATGCGTACTCTGCAGAAGATTTAGAATTGCATGGACAACTGAACCAAGATGACGAGAATATAGAGGTTGTCCATGTTAGTTTGGATGATGTTAGATATTTAATCTCGACAGGTAAAATCCGAGACGGTAAAACGATAGCTTTGCTTAATTTGATTCTCTTAAAGAAGAGTTAAATGCGACTTGGGAGTGGCGCTTTTAGTATCATGCGGTAATGAATTTAGGCCAATAAAGTTTCGTGTTTTGGAATGCGTAATCCCCGGTGACCCAAATTGATAATGATGAAGCTATTTGGTAGTATTGCTGACTGCCGGCGACTTATTCTTGGAGGAAATGCCCTTGTTAGAGCATGATGTTTTAGTTATAGGAGCAGGATTAGCCGGTATGCGAGCGGCGCTTTCCGCTCAAGAAACAGGAGCTAATGTTGCTGTTGTGAGTAAGGTTCACCCAGTAAGGAGTCATTCGAATGCCGCACAAGGCGGGATTAATGCGGCTCTTACGGATAGAGGTGACGATTGGAACGATCATGCTTATGACACGGTTAAAGGCAGTGATTATTTAGGCGACCAAGACGCTATAGAAATTATGTGTTCAGAAGCAGGCCAAGAATTAATCGACTTGGAACATATGGGTGTGATCTTTAACCGAGATGACCGGGGTTTATTAGGGACAAGGGCCTTTGGTGGGCAGCAAAAAGCTCGAACGTTTTTCGTTGCAGATTTCACAGGGCAGGCAATGTTACACGTATTATATGAACAACTTATGAAATCATCCATTCGAGTTTATGAGGAATGGTTTGTGTTGTCTTTGATTATTGAGGAAGGTATGTGCTGTGGAGTTACGGCATTTGAGATAGCGACAGGTAGGATTTATGTAATTCGAGCAAAGACCGTAATCATGTGTTCAGGTGGAGTAGGCCGAGTTTTCGAGCCTAGTACAAATGCGCTGATCGTTACTGGAGATGGTATAGGACAAGCTTATGCTTCGGGTGCATCTCTAATGGATATGGAGATGATTCAATATCATCCTACGACTCTCAAAGGGAGCGGAGTCTTGATCACAGAAGGTGCCAGGGGAGAGGGAGCTTACCTTCTAAACAGTGAAGGGAAGCGTTTTATGGAGACGTACGCTCCGAATATGATGGAGTTAGCGTCCAGGGATGTGGTATCTCGGGCAGAACAAACAGAAATTGACCAGGGTCGTGGGGTCGACGGGTGTGTTTACTTGGATTTGAGGCACCTAGGGGAAGATCTCATACGTGAGCGGCTTACGCAGATTGTAGATATTGGTCAGGATTTCGCCGGAGTAAATATCATCAATGAGCCTATACCAATTAGGCCAGGCATGCACTACATCATGGGTGGAATAAAAACTGATGTGAATGGACGTACTAATATTCCAGGCCTTTATGCGGCCGGTGAATGCGCGTGTGTTAGCGTCCATGGAGGAAATCGACTTGGGGCGAATTCACTCCTTGATACTGTTATTTTTGGTCGCCGCTCTGGCGTACATGCAGCAGGATATGCAAGTGAACAAGAATTCACAGAATTTGATGTTCAGGGTTACATAAAAGGATACGAGCGGAAGTTACAGTCAATTGCTGATCGACAAGAGGGAGAAAGGTGGGCTCAAATAAGGAACGATTTAGGCAAGGGCATGGATCAATATTTTGGTGTATATAGAGAAGAGAATGGGATGCAAATACTCTTAAGTAGAATAGAGGATTGCAAAAAGAGATATGAAAAAGTTGTTTTACAGGACCGAGGAACCATATTTAACACGGATCTCGTATTTACCCTAGAGCTTGGTTTTATGTTGGACTGCGCAGAAACGATTGTAAGGAGTGGCATAGAGCGTAAAGAAAGTAGGGGAGCACATTCTCGTACCGATTATCCTTTGAGAAATGATAAAGACTGGTTGAAGCATGTTGTAGTATCGAAGACAGATAACGGGCCCCAGATATCTCATCTGCCGGTTAAAATAACGAAATGGACCCCTGAGGAGAGGAAGTATTGATGCAAGTAATAGTTTCTGTTAATCGATTTAACCCCAAAGATAACAATGGTAAATATTGGGAAGATTACAATCTTGAAATTGAAGAAAACGCCACTGTTCTTGACGCTTTGATAAAAATACGAGAGGAAACAGATGGCAGTTTAGCTATGAGATGTTCCTGTAGAAGCGCAATTTGTGGTTCATGTGCCATGCGAGTAAATGGGCATGCTAGATTAGCTTGCAACACTAAACTCGCCGATATGACCGATGAGGCTGGAATGATCAAGGTTGAACCCATGACAAATTTTCCAGTGATAAAAGACTTAGTAGTAGATCAACAAATGTTTTGGGATAAGGTTAAACAAGTATCCCCATGGCTTCAATCGGAAGGTCCGGAACCGAAAGGTGAATATGTAGCATCGAATGAGTCCATGAACCAGTTGGCTGGAGTAATGGCCTGTATAATGTGTGGTGCTTGTGTATCCGATTGTTCCGTAATGGAGGTAGACAAGAATTTTATAGGGCCGGCTGCACTTGCTAAGGCATATAGATTTGTCGGTGATCCAAGAGATTCTAAGTCAGTCGAACGCTTGGGAGTGCTCAATGAGTATAGTGGTATATGGGACTGTACTAGGTGCTATGAATGTGTAGAAGTTTGTCCTAAAGGCGTAGCCCCTATGGATCGTATCATGGCTTTGAGAGAGGAAGCCATTAGTGTTGGATATGGGGATACTATGGGAGCCCGTCACGCCGATGTATTTTCGGATTTAGTAGAGGATAGCGGCTGGCTGGACGAATTGCGTCTCCCGATTAAAACTGTCGGAATCTTTAATCTACCCGCTCTTTTGAATTTCGCTCCAGTCGGCCTTAGGGCTTTAGTCAAAGGTAAAATGCCAGCTATTTTTCATCATAATGTCCCAAACGTTCAAAATGTCAGGAACCTGTTTAAGAGGGTTCGAAACGATCAAAATAAAGACGGTTAAGTCAAGTTAAATTATTAGGAGGCTCAGGGTGAAATTCGCCTTTTTTCCGGGTTGCGTGTCGCGAGGTGGCTGCCCGGAACTTTATCCAGCTGCAAAGAAGGTATGTGCTCAACTCGGTATCGAATTAGATGAGCTACAGGATAGAGGCGCTACGTGTACAGGAGCGGGAGTTCTTCAGGAAAAGAACCAATTTCTTGGTGATGTATTGAACGCTAGAACGTTTGCTATTGCTGAAGGCCTAGGATTGCCAATTATGGTCATCTGCAGTACCTGCCAAGGGGTTATGAGTCAGGCTAATAGAAGACTTAAAACCAATCCTGACTATTTGGCCAAAGTTAATGAACAACTCAGCGAAGAGGGGTTAGAATATAAAGGGACCGCGAGTCCTAGGCATTTGTTATGGGTGATGGTGGAAGACATAGGTATAGATGTCTTAAAAACATACGTGAGAAGGCCTTTAAGTGGACTGAGATTGGCTCCTTTCTATGGCTGTTATATCGTTAGGCCAAGTGATGATCTGGAGTTTAAGTTGTACAGAGACAGGGAGGATTCTCTTGAGAGAGTAATGGAGGCATTAGGCGCTGAACCTGTAGATTTTCCGGGTAAAACTCGTTGTTGCGGGTTCCCAATTTTGACGATTAATGAAAAGAACTCGGTGCAAATGGTAGCGAATCACACTGCATCTGCCAAACAGCTGGGTGCTGATGCACTAGTTACACCGTGCCCCCTTTGCCATTTGAATCTAGACGGTTATCAACCAAGTGCTATGAGGCAAACGCAACAGGACATTAACATACCAATTATACACCTTCCCCAGCTCGTAGGGTTAGCTATGGGGTTTGATCCTAAAGAGCTTGGGCTATCTAGACACATAATATCCACGAAGAAAGTGTTGAGTAAGATTCAGGTTGCTGTTTAACCCGCCAGTTTATCTATCACATTCGCAAAAGCATTAATGGTGTCAGAGATGTCTTTTTTGTCGTGAGCTAATGAGGGATAGAACTTTTGTGGTCCTTGGAAGATGCCCTCTTCTTGCAATAAGTTGCGAAAAACAGCCTTGATCTGATTATTAGCTTTTAGCGTTGAGCGGTAGTCAGTTAAAGGATCTAGGGTGAACATTAAGTCGAAAACAGGATCCTCTCCGGATGTCCTGGCAGGTATTTCGGCTTCTAGGCAGAATTTATCAAGAGAATCCCTTAGCTGCTTTCCCGTTGACCACAATTGTTCATATGTTCCTTCTTTGCGAAGTTCTGCTAGCGTAGCCAATCCAGCAGTTGCTGCTATAGGGTTGCCATTGAGTGTTCCTATTTGTGACACATGATTTGAGGAGGAGGTTTTTGAGATATCATACATATCCATGATCTCCTGTCTGCCGCAAATAGCACCGAGGGGGTACCCTCCTCCCATGATCTTGCCGAGTGCCGTTAGGTCTGGTGTCACCCCATATAGTGTTTGTGCTCCCCCATAAGCGAGCCTAAACCCAGTAACGACTTCGTCAAATATTAAGGGGATCTCGTAGTGGGATGTGACGTCCCTAAGTGATTTAAGAAATCCTGGAGACGGGGGTAACATTCGTTGCATCGGTTCAAGGATTACACAGGCTAGATCGTCGTGATATTTTTCAATTATTGAAGTGGAAGTGTCTGAGTCGTTAAAGGGGGCAATTAGGACTAGATCTTGGATAGATCCCGGAATTCCTGCTACGCTAGCTTGTGATATAGGGAAGGATTCCAAAGTTCGTGGTTCTTGACTCATTAATGCGTAGTCACTTGTACCGTGGAATCCCCCTTCGAACTTGAGTATTTTATCCCGTCGACGGAAGGCTCTAGATATCCGCATTGCCTGAAACGTGGCATCGGTACCGGAAGTGGTAAATCGCACTTTGTCTGCGCATGGTAAGGCCTTGACGAGTTCTTCTGCCAACAAGATTGAGGGTTGGTTATTAGCAAAGAAGGTACTCCCTAGTGATATAGCTTCATGTACAGCTGTCACCACACTAGGATGAGAATGGCCCAAGATCATAGGCCCTGAGCCCATGAGGTAATCTATATAGGATTTTCCGGAGACATCCCAAATTCTTGATCCGCTACCTCTCTGTATAATCATGTCGTGTTGAGAGTCCAGTGCTACATTTCCGAGGCTTCCACCTGGTAGGTAACGTCGGGCTTTTTCGATCAATTGTTTTTCTCTGAGGGTATTAGTGCTATCCATCTACCGGTACTCCTTGGGGTCACTTTTAACATATGATAGGGTCAGGTCGTCGGAATCTCAAGGCAATTCGGGAGCTATGTACAAAAAGTCATTTAGGTTTCTTTGTACATTACGTCGACTAATTCTTTTACGCTTTCCACTGACCGTTTTAGCATCGACTTCTCATCTTTGGTCAGTTCAAAGTCCATTATTTGCTCTACTCCATTCGCGCCAAGCTTAACTGGGACTCCTAAGGATAGGCCTTGCACGCCAAACTCTCCTTCTAGATAAACACATGCGGGGAAAATCCGTTTCTTATCCAATAATACGGATTCGGCCATTTGGGCTACCGCGGCTGAAGGAGCATAATAGGCACTTCCAGATTTCAGGAGTCCTACAATCTCTCCACCACCCTGTCGGGTACGTTGTACGATAGCATCAATCCTCTCAGACGACAAAAGCGCAGATATAGGAATTCCCCCGACCGTTGTGTACCTAACGAGAGGGACCATATCATCTCCGTGGCCGCCAAGGACATAGGCTTGAACGTCATCAACAGAAACATTCAGTTCTAGAGCAATAAATGTACGGAATCTTGCGGTATCTAATACGCCAGCCATTCCAAAAACTCTATGTTTAGGGAAACCGCTGATTTTGTAAGAGTGGTGGAGCATGGCGTCTAACGGATTGCTGACGACCATTAATAGACAATCAGGTGAAAACTTTACGATTTCCCTAGTAACGCTACCTACTATATTCTTATTGGTTAGCAGTAAATCATCGCGACTCATGCCGGGTTTCCGGGCTATTCCCGCTGTGATTATTACTAGGTCTGAGGCTTGAGAATCCTGGTAGTCGTTGGATCCAGTAATTAAGGCATCTGACCCCAAAATTGGGCCAGATTCTAAAATATCCAGAGCCTTTCCTTGAGGCATGTCCTCTACGATGTCTAGAAGGACTACGTCAGCATAACCATATTCGTGAATACGTTGGGCGGTTGTGGCGCCAACGTTCCCAGCGCCAACGACGGTAACCTTTTTTCTTGTCATATTTTACTCCGTTTAGTCTGATTTCATTTGCTTTTAATCTTATGTTCCCCAAGGGGTTATAGCTTCTTTTAATGCTTTATATCCTTCCAAAAATCCCGGGCGAGTACCCGAATAAATATCGTCGAATTTGGACAACGCTGAGTCAAGCCAGTTTCGAAGATTTGTGTTTCCAGGATTCGCATCCAAGTAAGCATCCCTGATAAGTACGAAGTGAATACGAGGATCGTATGGGCTCTTAGTTCCACCCATTGACTCATCACCGTCAAGAAGTCTCAATAACATTGCATCCGCAGATCCTAGAGTTTGCTCATGGATTGGAGGTCCGCTCATCCGGTACATTACTGAAGTCATGTCCCGACCATTTCCAGTGGTGTATCCCATATCGTTCCACATTTTGTTGTTTAGTTTGGCGTCTGAGCCTGCAAAGCTTAAAACTTTTTGTCCAAACGCTCGGAGAGGGTCAGATATATCTGCAAGTAAGTCAGTGAGACGATCACCGTCCAAATCGGTTGCTAGGATTATGTTGGGTCGTCGCTCGATTAAATCCCAAATTAAAAGGCCATAATTCGTGTCAGATATATGTTGTTCTATTCGTCCGTTCCATTCTCCCATACCATCTTTGAAATTCTTAGGCAGCAGTGCAATGATTCTATCTACACCTTCCTTATGCTCTGCATACCCATCCACGGCGTATTTTCTTCCTATAGTGAACTTTGTGTCCTGTAGAAGCCAGGAAAGCAGGCCTGAATTGATGCCATCCTCTTGTGCCTGAGTTGGTTTCATAGCAACTCGTCCGAACTTAGTGGTTTCGTGAACCATCTTTAGGAATAACCTGCACGAGTAGGCCATCTGAAGACCCGGAGTATTCATTTCCGAGTGTATAATGCCCGTATCTCTATTGACATCGAATCTTTTCTGATCCTGAGAGTATGGCAAACATGGCATACAACGTACGACCGTGGTAGGACCGTATGGACGGACATTACAATAGACACCGGCTTGGGTTCTCAAGGGTGCGTTGCCTGATTTTCCCATTACTACAACCTTACCGCCCTTGCCGTCGTTTACATATGCGTCGCCAGCGGTGGACCATTTGATCGACGTACAGGGGATGTTACCAAACCAGCTGAGGGGTTCTAACTTCATATCATGTCGATATTGAGACCACATTGGGACGGCATAGAAGGGTAATCCAAGAATGTCTATAGCAGCTATAGTTCCCAAAAGAGCATAGGCATCGGTAAGGGAATGGGCTACGGGATTTATCTTTCCATCGTGGTTGCCACCCTTCCAGATTATGGCATCTGGAAACCCATTTGGTCGGATATCTCCGGGTTTAAATAGTTCAGACAGGAGTCCAAATAAGTCTCCGCCATCAGCTTCAGTGCGTGCAATTTGCGCTAGGTCTAACATGTCAATTCCTTTCAACCCGTCAATTTGGTTCATAGAGAATTATGTCGAAGAGTATGGTTCTCCTGTGAAATATTTGGCCTTTAGATCAACAGAGACATTCTGGAGACTTGTCGTATCATAATGCCTATGAAAATGGTCTTTTATTATCTTTATTTCACCAGTAACGAGCCCGGAATGCCCTCCCATGTTTCAAAGTCAGGCCAATTATATGTGTGGAACAACTCAAGGGCAAACTAATGGATCAGAATATTGTGAATTCGAAAAAGCCACAGGTTGTGGTCTACCTACATTGTACGTATTACTCCTACAACTGTACCCATGGTTTCAACATTTGACGCCTTTGCGAATATGGGTTGCATGGTAGAATTCTCTGGTTGAAGGCGAATGACCCTACCTTCTCTGTAAATGCGCTTTAACGTGGTTTCCTGTTCCAGTTTTAACCAGGCGACGACCATGTCCCCATCTTGAATAGTAGGGGTAGGGTCAATCAATATTATATCCCCATCGTCTATGAGGGCGTCGATCATTGACTGGCCTTTTACTTTAAGAGCGTATAGTTGCTTGCCATTTTTGTTAAAATTCCGAGGGATTTCAATTGTTTCAATGGGTTCTGTTTGAGGAGAACCATCTCCCCCAGGTCCGAGCGCAGGTTCCCCCGCGGATATATACCCCAATAAAGGAATCTTTGGAAGAAAGCTTGCCACTTCTCCATTCTCGTTAAGTAGTTCGATGCCGCGAGCTACGTCTGGATGTCTCTTTATGTATCGCCCTTTTTGAAGCAGTTTCAAATTATAATCAACAACCGATGTGGAGCTTATACCACAAGCTTTTTGTATATCTCTTACTGTGGGCGGGGACGGATTATCCTCCACGAAGGCTTCTATAAAGCGCAGCATCTTTGACTGACGGGCTGATAATTTTTTATTTAATTGCATTTGTTTTGTGGATGGTTCTAACCGGGTTCTAATCACCAAGCCGAATGTCCACTATGAGGCCCAGTCTAGGTGTCTAACTTCGCTACTTTTCTGATGTGGCGTTTAGGCGTTTCATTAGCCGTGATTTACGGCGTGAAGCATTATTTTTATGGATAACTCCCTTTTTCGCAGAACGATCCAGCCCTTGAATTGCTTTCTTCACAGCTTCGTTTGCTTGATCTTTATCTTCTTGTGTTATCGCATCCAACGCCGTGGCAATCCGAGTTCTGGTTGAGGATCGGAGGATCCTATTACGCGTACGTTTTCGTTGAGATACCCGAGCTGATTTTTCCGAAGGCAAATTAATTCCCCTTTTGGGTTGCTATACTAGACTTAACTGACTTGGTGTCCTCGTTCATTATAGCGCCAGTGGAATTTCAAAGAAAGCCCTAAGTCTTTTGTTCTTGACTTGAACTACGATTATTTCTTACGACGCTGATAATTCCCTTGATTCCTTCTATTTTGCTGAATACCCTTCCCAATTGATGAATGCCAACCGTATAGATCATAAGGGTTATAGTCGCAGTTCCATCATCATGTTCGTCTGTAACCGATGATCCGATATTTATGCCTTCTTCAGAAACTTTAGCGCTGATGTCCCTTAGAAGTCCGACACGATCTTCTGCTTCTATCATCAACCTTACTGGATAGAGTTCTTGTTCAACTCCCCATTCAACCGCTACCAAGCTTTCTGGCGCTTCCTGGTTTTCTATGGCTTGGCAACCCAATTTGTGTACGGTGACACCACGTGTTCTAGTTATATAGCCAACAATATTCTCACCAGGAAGGGGGCTACAGCATTTAGCGATTCTGGTTAAGAGTTCTCCAACCCCGATAACCTTCATTGAATAGCTGCTGGAAACTGTCATTGGGCTGGTTTTTGAGGCAAATTTGTTGTTAAGTTTGTCAAGGATTCGATTAACAATTTGATTTATAGTTATTTCACCAGCCCCGAGAGATAGAAGAAACTCGTCTCTGGTCTTAAGGTTAAAAAAAGTTGCTATCTCCCCTGGATCCATTTCGATGTCTAGCCGCCTTGATTCTTTTTTCAGCAAATCACGCCCGACTTGAATATTTACCTTTCTACTCTGTCGTCGGAACCATTGCCTTATACTAGAACGAGCGCTGGCGGTTCGAGTGTAACCAAGATTTTGGTTTAGCCAGTCGAGGCTAGGACCTCCGGGTGTTTTGGTGGCCATGATTTCTATTGTATCCCCGTTTTCCAGTTGATAGTCGAGGGGAGTCAGCCTTCCATTAACCTTAGCTCCAATACATCCATGCCCTAATTCTGTGTGGATTCTATAGGCAAAATCTATTGGAGTGGCTCCGGCTGGGAGCTCTATTATCGCCCCTTTGGGTGTATAGGCAAACACTTGGTCCTTGAATAGATCAGTTTTTACAGACTCCAAGAATTCATCTGTTCCAACCATATCCCTTTGCCACTCTAGAAGTTGTCTCAACCAGGCCATTTTCTCCTCAAATCTTGTATCGTTACTTATGCCTTCCTTATAACGCCAATGAGCTGCTACACCATATTCCCCCATTTGGTGCATTTCATACGTTCGGATTTGAACTTCTAGTGGAATAGCATCTTTGCACATAACTGTGGTGTGCAAAGATTGATACATGTTTTCCTTAGGGCTAGCTATGTAATCGTCAAATTGTCCGGGAATAGGTCGCCATAAGTGGTGGACAATGCCCAAAGTGTTGTAACAATCTCTCGTATTTTGCACTAGTACTCGAATCGCGTAAAGATCGTGAATGTCGCTAATGCTTTTGCCCAGTTCTGCATATTTTATGCTTTTTTGATAGATACTATATATGTGTTTGGGCCTGCCTATAACGTGTGCGTCTATCTTTTGTTCCTTGAGGTCGCCTGACAGTGTTTCGCATATGTTTGATATATAGGATTCGCGCTCGGTTCTCCTAGCGGATAGCATTTTCGAGATTTGCTTATACTCTGTTGGTTGAAGGTAGTGGAAGGACATATCTTCCAGTCGCCATTTTATATCCCAAATTCCCAATCTATGTGCCAATGGCGCATAGATCTCGATGGTTTCCCTTGCTATTTTGTCTCGTTTAGTCTTTGACAGAGCGCTAAGTGTACGCATGTTGTGCAGGCGATCCGCTAGTTTAATCAATACTACTCTCACGTCCTCCGCCATTGCCACTAGCATTTTTCTGAGTGTCTCTGCTTGGAGTCTGTCTTCAGGTTCCATGANGGAATCAGGGATTTCCTTTATTTCCATGCGAGTTAACTTGGTAACTCCATCGACAAGTTTGGATACGTCTCCTCCGAAACGGTTTGTGAGTTGTTGAAGAGTTACCCCGCAGTCTTCAACAACATCATGCAAAAGAGCNGCCGATAACGTTGTTGCATCTAGATTCAAGTCGGCGAGAAAGATTGCTGTACCTAAAGGATGTTCTATATATGGGCCACCGGATTTCCTCTGTTGGTCTTTATGGCAGCCTGCTGCGAACTCGTATGCATCCCGTATCTCCGAGGCCTTCTCTTTGGGAAGGTATTCCCCCACACGGGCTATCAAATCCTCTATATTCGGAGAAGTATGAATCAACTTCACTCCCTGTACAAATGATATGATGAGTTAGGCCTATAGTCCAGCTTCTTGGTGTTGATTGACTATAATTGTGTTGTTGCCGATATAGGGTTAGGGATAGGTTATGAAAGGTGGAAAGGAGGATTATAACGTGTACAAGGTTCCTCGTGGGACTAAGGATATCCTACCGGATGAACAACGGTATTGGCGCCTGGTAGAGAAAGAAGCATCAGATTTGGCTAGACTCTACGGATTTAGTCGTTTGGATACCCCTGTATTTGAGACGTCTTCCTTGTTTCATAGGACAGTGGGTGAGCATACCGACCTTATAGGGAAAGAGACTTATGATTTTCAGGACCGTGGTAATGATATGTTGACGCTTAGACCTGAAGGAACAGCTCCAATTTGTCGAGCATATATAGAACACGGCATGCACAGTATGCCTCAACCTGTTAGGCTTTTCTATTTTTGCCCAGTATTTAGATACGATAGACCACAGGCTGGTCGTTTTCGAGAACATCATCAATTTGGTGTAGAGATTATAGGAGAGTCGGATGCTACAGTGGACGCAGAAGTAATCCATTTGGGATGGACTCTCCTTTCGAATTTGGGCCTGAAAAACCTGAAATTGTCTATAAATTCGATTGGTGATTATGAAGAAAGGAAAGCATATGTGATTGCTTTGCGAGCTTATTATGGGCAACACGTCGATTCGC
The DNA here is from genome assembly GCA_002712585.1 of Dehalococcoidia bacterium. Taxonomy (GTDB): domain Bacteria; phylum Chloroflexota; class Dehalococcoidia; order Lucifugimonadales. Next base: position 30,719 of record PAUC01000021.1, on the reverse strand, counting down.
TGTGTCGCGACTGTAAATATAGACTAGAAAAGAATCCGCTTCGATTACTAGATTGCAAGAAGGATGTCTGTCAGCCCTTTCAAAATGACGCTCCACCATCGACCGCTTACTTGGGGAAGGACTCTGGATCCCATTGGGGAGAATTGACGGGATACCTGGAAGCTCTAGGCGTTAATTACACAATAGACCATAGATTGGTAAGGGGATTAGATTATTACACCAGGACAGTTTTTGAAATACAACCAGGCATAGAAGGTGCCCAAAGTACGTTGCTCGGAGGCGGCAGATACGATGGGTTGATAGAGCAGCTGGGTGGTAAGCCTACNCCTGGAGTAGGCTTTGCTTCCGGTATGGAGCGTTTAATTATAAATATGCGGCGAGATAATGTGTTGGTTAGTGAGCCATGTGGACCAACATATTTGATAGCCACGATAAATGACACTGGCACGAAAGAGGCCATGAAATTAGCAAGCGAACTTAGATCCATGGGCGTTGGAGTATTAATTGGATCTAGGGGCAGAAGTCTACGATCGCAAATGCGAAATGCCCATTCTTTAAAGATACCATCAGTAATTATTCTTGGTGAGGATGAAATTTCTAAAGGGACCGTGATTATCAGAAATATGGTAAGTGGGGAGCAGGAGGAGCTACCTGTGGAGAAATTCTTAAGAGAAAGGAATGACTAGAGTTTTTCTTTCTTATTACTAGCTATTGCTGCCCCCAATGTGCCCAATATGCTAGCCCACAGGAAGAGGCCCAGTAATAGTAACAAAATAGAGTCTCCAAGAAATCCTAAAAAGTTAGGATGAAACGTTCTAATCACATATAGAGTGAGAACAGGGGAAGTCCAAAACAATGCTAATGAGAATCCAATTATTGGAGCATGAATCTTCCTCGCAGATATTGTTGCGGTGCCCACAAACCCCCCTATTGCAGGTGCCAATGGTCCAGACAGAAAATGCACAATGGGTATCATTAGGCATAGCAAGCTGACGGCAAATGCTATCGATGCAGCTTTTAGTATCACGAATTATGTAAAAAGTCTGGCAGTACCATAGGAAAGGAAGTGTCTAGTCCAAATGTCCTAGAGTTTGTAGAGCCTAAAGCAATTCTCCAATAGAATCTTTTCCCAAGGGTAACTTTGGGGACCAACGTTGTAAAGTGGAAATGTTTACCAGGCTGGTAGGCCTGTCGTTGTTTGCGCCAGAATTACTCGCAAATTTCCTGCATATCTAAGTGATTGAGATGGTCTTATCTGTCGTTGGTAAACTCTCAATGAGGCTTGCTCTTCAACCCCCTGCGGAGTTAACATGGCGCAGGCTGTACAGACTATTTGCAAGGGTCGGGGTTGGAGTTGTTCTCTCTCGAAATTTATTATCGAGAGAACATTATATTCAAGAAAGCTTGTATTGGTGTATATATTGGATTTGCTAAGTAACTACAGGGAAATCCTAGGTACGGACGGAAGAAGAAAAGTCATCTTGGCCCTTGCCTCCACGTTCCTTTTAGTACAGGTGGCGAGTTTTCCCATATCGCTAACGCTTCCTAGTTTGGCGAATGATTTTAATATAACTATAACCACTGCAGCCTGGATCATGGTATCGGAATTGCTGCTCTTGGGAAGCACTGTGTTCTTGGCAGCAAAACTAGGTGGCCGCTATGGTCACAATCAAGCCTTTTTCATAGGCATAATTGTGGCCACGGTTGGCGCAGGCGGTGCTGGATTTGCCCAGACATTTGATCAGCTTTTGATATTTCGTGGAGTACAGGGCCTAGGCGCTGCGTTTGTTACAGGGAATGCGAATGCTATATTGGCAAGCTATTTTAACCCAAACGAAAGAGCGAGAGCGTACGCACTTCCAATAACGGCTGCTCGATTTGGGACATTAATGGGTTTGGTTATTTTTTCTGTTTTCCTTGAGTTTTTAGGTTGGCGTGCGGTATTTTTCACATTTATACCGCTTGGTATAGTGGCTACAATCTTAAGTATACCCCTTCTTTCATTGAAACAAGAGAAGTTGATACATTCTAAACCAGCAATAGATTATATAGGTGCGTTCTTATTTGTAGGAGCAATTGCCGTACTTATATTGTCTGGATTACATTTACACCAAGGTGAAGAGTCTTTCACCAGTGGAGATGCAATTCGATATCACCTACCAATGCACGTAGTATTTTTGGGCGCATTGATCATATTCGTAGTTTTTGAACGATTAGTTAAGAATCCATTCATGGATTTTAATTTATTCAATAATAAGCATTTTTCTATGGCTTTGTTTTCAAATACTACTTTCCATCTCTCTATGTTAGCTATTATGACAATGGTTCCCATATTGGTTGAAGAAGGATTTAACAGATCTCCGATGTTTATCATATATGTGTTACTTCCTCATCAGACTTTAGGTTTGGTTGTACCCGTTTTCGCTGGATGGTACTACGATAAGTATAGCCCCCGTTTATTACGCCCGTTAGCCATGTCGTTCATTGCTTTGGGCATTTTTTTAATGGGCATGTTTGCTTTGAAAATATCTTTTTGGTTTATACCATTGCTGTTATTTCCAGCATCGATNGGCACTTCTATTTTCAACACAATTAATAATGCAGTAATCTTGAATTCTATAGGACATGAGCACCGAGATTTTGCTTCAGGTATGATGGAAACCACTCGTCACGTGGGCCACACCCTTGGAGCAACCATAGCAGCTTCTGCTATGGGGCTAGCGTTGCCAGCTGGCATATTGATTCTTTCATTTGAAGAGAGCCGTGAATATTATGTGCGNGGATTCCAAATAGGGGCTCTTTCCGTTNTATGGGTGATATTGTTAGGTGCGGCNGTTGCTTTTAAGCATAAAATAATATCCGACTCTGCCTAATATATCTTGAGTTGGCAAGGGATAGAATTAGTGTTTATTATTGGATGAGCATTTATCATTCTGGTTTGATTTTGGAGGGATAATGAAGGCGGGTCAACTGACAGGTCCACGTAGGTACGAAATTATAGAAACCGATGAGCCAAAGATACAAAACGGTCAGGTAATGGTCAAGGTTGAGAAACTTTCCATATGTGGCAGCGATATTAGACCATTCAGTAGAGTTTATCCCGAAGAGGTATATCCTATGCCGATTGGGCGTCCTACTCATGAGGTTGCAGGTGTTATAGAGGATAGTATGGTTCAAGGGTTTAATCCAGGGGAGAGGGTTATTGTATTTCCGTATGATCAAGGAGGATTCCGTGAGCGGATTACGGTTACACCTGAATGTTTGGTAAAACTGCCCACGACAGGGTCTCTAGACACATGGATTTTGTGTCAACCAATGGGAACCGTACTATATGCAGTAAGCCGTATGGGAGACGTTATAGATAAAAACGTGATTATCCTAGGCCAGGGGGCAATTGGGTTAAGCTTTACTAGATTTCTTAGCGGTATGAACTGTAGGGAGTTAATAGTTGTTGATATGGAAGACAACCGTTTAGCCCTAGGAAAAAATTTAGGAGCGACTATTGCGATTAATCCTAAAACCGATAATGTCGAATCGATTTTACAGGAAGTCACACAAGGTATTGGCCCTGATATTGTTGTCGAAGCTGCAGGTGTACACGAAACTGTGCAACAGTCCGTGAAATTAGCCAAGAAATTTGGAACAGTCATATGGATGGGAATGACGCATGACGAATTTTTCCCCATAGACTTTGAACAAGTAAGGAATAAGGACTTAACCATGATTGGTACGTCTAGTGCCAGAGCTGGGACGATGCCAAGGTATGTTACTCAAGTAGTACATATGGTAAATCAGGGGAGATTAGATCCAGATTTNCTTTTGACTCATAAGATGGATTCCTCTGAAATTCAAAAAGCGCTAGAAATTTACGAAACCAGACAAGATGGGATGATCAAGGTTGTACTCGACATGGAATGAGACCTGAAAGATTGGTAGAGTTGTGAATTAAGCTTAGGTGTCCCCACATTTCCGACTGCATCTACCATTTATATCTGGTAACGGTCAGCTAGCTTATCCACGATGATCCTTTCGATACAGAGCGAAAGGTTTTTAGCAAATTTTCATTGGACGCTATAATGCTCTGCGTCTCAGGGCGAGAGTGGTTATTGTATCTATCTTGGCATATTCCTCCGGCTTCTCTGACCATAAGTATTCCACCGGCTACGTCCCATGGGGAAAGAGTCTGGTGAAAATATAGATCAATCCTACCGCAGGCTGTGTACGCCATTGCTAAAGCTGAGGATCCCATGAGTCTAAAACCCTGCATATTGGGCCANATATGTGAGATAAGTTCAATAGCTTTAGCAGCTTCTTCATCGGAATAACCTAAATCAAAGCCTATCATNGAATTTTCAATGTCGAGTCTTCTACTCACGTTAATTGGTCTTCCGTTTAAGTAGGCCCCTTCACCCTTTTCTGCCGTGAACAGTTCTTTCCTAATAGGATCGTATGTGGCTGCTACAATTACTTCATTGCTGTTGGCTAGTGCAATGGCAGTGCAAAAATGAGGTATGCCTTGAACAAAGTTCCGAGTTCCGTCTAATGGGTCTACGTACCACCTGTACGTAGATGACCTTATTGATAGACCGGATTCTTCCGCTAAAATGGTATGCTTTGGAAATTCTTTTTGTAAGATGTCTAANACTGCAGCTTCTGCCTCCAAATCTGCTTGGGTTACGGGGTTTGTACGCCCTTTATATGAGACGTCGAGAACCTTAGCAAACCAATTTAATGTTATAGCTCCAGCGCATCTTGCGGCTTTGGTGGCGACTTGGAGGGCAGTCATTCCAGAAGTTGAACTCGGAAACTTTTCGTGCCCAGATTTCACAACCCCATCTTCCCCCGGACTTCAGTAATGACAGATTTTGCGATTTTTCTAGCCCTAGCCGCTCCATCAGTAAGGATTGTTTGCACTAGTTCAGGTTGGTTCGCAAATGCACTTCTACGCTCTCGAAAGGGGGCGAGGTATTTGTTTACATTAGCTGCGAGATCCATTTTGCAGTCCACGCATCCTAAGGCTGCTGTAGTACATCCCTGTTCAATTTCATTAACTTTTCTTTCGTTGAAGATTTTGTGCAAACTATAAACATTGCAAATGGAGGGTCTGCCTGGAACGTTTCTGTGGGTTCGTTGAGGATCGGTGACAGCGGACATTATNCTTTTGCGAGTTTCATCATCAGATAGGGCTAGTTCTACATGGTTATCTAGGGTCTTGCTCATCTTGGTTTTGCCATCAAGCCCTTTTATGCTGGGAGATTCTGTAAGTTTAACCTTGGGTTCAGGGAATGTATTACCAAAAACCTTGTTAAATCTTCGCACAATTTCTCTAGATAATTCTACGTGGGGTACTTGATCCTCGCCAACGGGAACGGTATCTCCTTTGTATAGGATTATGTCTGCTGTTTGTAAGACAGGATATCCTACTAGTCCGTAATTTACGGTTTCATCGTTGGCTTGCATTTGTCTGAGCTTTTCCTTGAAGGTTGGTACACGCATTAGCCATCCCAATGGGGTCACCATACTCAGAAGGGTGTGTAATGTCATTACCTCAGGTACATGTGACTGTACGAAAATTATGCTCTTATTAGGATCTATACCCGCGGCGAGCCAATCCAGAACCATTTCGTTGGTGTTGGGAACTATAGCTTTTGCATCTTGAACAGATTCGAGGGTTGTTAAAGCGTGCACATCGACTACACAGTAGATACATTCATAATCATCCTGTAAGTTAACCCAATTTTTCAGAGCACCTAGGTAGTTCCCTAGGTGCAGCCGTCCGGTGGGTCGCATACCCGAAAAAATCCGACCTTTTTTTTGCACCATTATACTTGCGATCTCAGGCTTAGAATGTGACGACAGTCTAGCATTGGTGAAGGGCAAAGGACAACGAAAGTTCACCTCGGAAAACGGGATATTTGAATCACAATCATNGCACTCTACCTATCAGCGCAGTTAGCAATTTTAATAGACTGTGCNCGCATTNATGAAGGTTGGACCGTTAGGNTTTAAAGATTGGTCCATTAGAAAGCAGATAATTTTCTATAAAAGAGCTTGAGAGACATGTCGGGGAACTTGAGTTATAAATGCTATTGATTAGATGNCTGAGANTCTTCGTTGGGTTTCGGTGCAACGAATCTCTTTATTGGTATTATGAGGAGCAGAATGAATGCACCAATAGTTAGAATAGCTTGATAGTAAAAGACATATCCTAGACCATAAGAGTCTACGATCCAAGATGCCAGTAAGGGAGAAAACGCTCCGAGCACGCTATTCAATCCAAAGAGTATCCCTATAGCCGATGCCTCTGTCCCGGTAGCAACTTCATCTAGAACAGCCGCTTGTATAATCTGATGGAGAGCATAGCTAAATAATCCTATCCCTCCTATTAAAATGGTCAAAGAAAATCCGGTCCCACTGTGTAGTACTAATGTTGATAATATTGCACTTAANCCAAGGCCTGGGAGTAGAATAGATTTTCTGTTAAACCTATCTGAGAGCTTTCCTAGGATGGGTGTTGATAGTACCCCCATACCAGACAAAAGAGCCATGTGGAAACCGATGTTGAAACTACTTAGTCCTACGGTCTCGTCTAGATAGAATGGAGTCCATACGAACATAGAATTTAGTGCCATTCCTCTTAGCAACGCTACAAATACTAATCCCATGATTATGGGGTTTCTCAAAATCGGGAGGGTCATTCTGAGTTGTTCCTTCAGAGTCCTAGAATGTTCAGATTTTACGTCCTTACCTATATTTTTTAGGTAAGCCCAAACGAATATGGATGCTATCAACACTGGACAAGCGTAGATTAACAGCACACCTCTCCAGATCATGACGCTTAGCAAACCACCAGCCACCAGTGGACCAGCAATATTCCCAACGTTAGCGCCCAAACCGTGAATAGATATTGCGAAGCCCCTCCCTTTGGGAAACCGTTGTGAAATGGCTGCTGCAGCTGGCAAATGCCAGAGTGCCCCTGGTAGAGCGGTCACGAATACGAGCAATATGAAAACATTATATGATTGAGAGATTCCCATGAGCCCATAGAATAGTGCTGCCCATACTAGGCAAGCTGTCAAAATCAGACCCCACTGTCCCCTTACCATATCTACTACAAGCCCGCCTGGTAGGTTAACTATTCCGAACCCGACCTGTCTGATGGACGCTACTGTGCCTATCTGGAAGTTGGTGAGACCCAATGTCGTTGTTATATATGGGAGTAAGACGTTAAAACTTGTATCGACTAAGTGAGTAACTCCATGTCCGACAGACAACACTCCTAGCGTAAGCTTTCGGTTTTGGGCAGGTTTGCTGCTACTGATTCGCTTATTTTGTTTCTTCAATATAGGCTCAGAGGGAATTTAAGGTAAACGGGTCTAATATCGTCCAGACCCTATCACAATATAAGGTTAATATGCCAGGTATTTTTACATTATTGGTTGCTCAAACCCGCAAACGAATTCCTAATTTGAACTTTTGAGGCAACTGTGTTCATAATAGCTGTATATGCCGTGTGAACCTTAATTCCGACAATGAACTGGGAACGTTTAACCCTAGCCTTTAGAGTGTCAGCATATCGCTGGGTCTGGGCGAGCAATTTTGCTGCAGCTGCTGGATTTCAACCCTTTATGATTGGGCAGGGATGGCTGTTGTATGATCTAACGAAATCACCGCTTATGGTAGGACTTGCTCCTGGTTTGGGTGCCGCTTTCAACCTCGTTTTCAGCCCTTTTTGGGGTTTATTAGCAGATAGGTTTGATCGGCGGAAGTTAATGATGATTGCGCAAATTGCGATGGGGTTGTCGATCATTATTATGGGGATACTAGTAGTAATGGATAGCATTGAAGTTTGGCACGTATTAGGCTTATCCGTGATCCAGCGTATGGGAATGTCCCTCCAGCGCACCGCACGAAGTACTCTTATGTTCGACGTGGTGGGGAAAAAGGCTTTCATGAACGCGACTGCTGGGCAATTTTTGTCCTCACAGGGAGCTGGTTTAATTGGTCCGGTAGGCGCAGGCTTTATTATCAAATCTTTTGGTGTGGGGCACCTATTTTTGATACTGGGTTCAATCATTATTATCGGTGTATTTATGTTGCTAAAAGTACAATCAGTCTTAGTGAAGCGGCTAGAATCTAAATCCATAATAGATGACTTAAAAGAGGGATTCAGATTTGTAAGAAATGATAAACCTATTCGTACGATTCTGTGGACGGTTTTAGTTACGGAAGGGCTGGGTTTTTCCACTTGGTCCATGTTTCCGGTTGTGGCTATCAGTTTGCTTGGGGGTGATGCTGTGACTTTAGGCTTATTGGGTACATTTAGGGGATTGGGAGGTGTTATTGGCGCATTATTTATATCAAGCTTTGGCGACATTAGAGTCAAGGGATCTATTTTATGGGGATCCGCATTTCTTTTTGGACTTTTTCTCATAGCATTCAGCTTTAGTCGCAATGCATTTTTATCATACTTTCTTATATCAACTATCGGTTTTGTGGCCATTATGTACAATACTCAAGCACAGAGCCTGCTTCAGATCTTAACTCCGGATGCAATGAGAGGTCGTGTAATGGGGATCCACAGCGTGTTACTTACTGGTATAGGCTTTGGTGCTCTTGGTATGGGTGCTATCGCCGGCTGGTTGGGAGTTAATTGGGCGATCTTCGGTGGGGGTGGTCTGGTGGCCACTAATGCACTTGCTAATGTTTCAATGGCTCCGATTGTTAACAGACAGGCTGGTGGTAGTTAGAGACTAACACGGCATTTATCGAATGATAGGTTTAGAATCTTTAGTATATGGATCTCTCAGGTTAAAGCTGTTTTGGCGCTGTTAGTAGGTTGACCCAATTAAATAGTGATTTTGTCTGGATAATCTCCATGCCGATCTAAATTTGCTTTCGCCAGCGTGGATACGATAGATGTGTGCTTGTTGTTATGTGTTTCCCAAAAAGCTCACTTAGCAGCTATGGTCAAGGTGTATAGAGGTATAATCGCTTGATTACCATTTCAAAATACACCATAATTCCCCGTGATCTTATCTAGAGTGTGATAACTTTTTGGGTCGGTTCTATCAGTGAGTTTTAGTTGCTGAATCTCATTTGTATCACGAAGTAACGAGACCGCGTAGACACCAAGTGAATTATCATCAAGGAAGTGCAATGGTAGCGTTAAAGTATATTTCTTCTGACTCGCATGTTAGAGAGGATGATGATTTTAAGAATATGGTGCCGATAGAATATCGCCATAGGCTTCCGCATAAGGAGAAGATTAATGGCGCAGATTATTCTGTTGTAGAAGGGCGCAAAAAACGCAGATCTGATTTGGCAGAATCTCGAATTAATGACGATGACCTCAATCGACAATTCAGGTCGGACCCAACTGGAGGGAGAGATATAAGCCGTAGGCTTGAAGATCACAATAGAGACAATGTTGTTGGCGAAGTTATATATCCTGATGGCATGCTTGCATTGATGGCAAGTCCAGACATTTCCTTTCAACTGGGAGTAGCAAAGGCTTATAATGACTGGGTTCATGGAATTTTTGGTAAGCATCCAGGTAAATTTGCCCCTGCAGCTATACTTCCAACTAAAGATGTACCAATGGCGGTGGAAGAAGTAATCCGCCTGAAGAGAATGGGGTTTCGAGTGGTGAGTTGTCCAATTAGTGTGGAAGATCAAGCCTACAGACTTCCGGTTTATGAACCGCTTTGGAGCATTTTGGAAGAGACCGGGATGGTCCCGAGCTTCCACATTTTTACTGGGACCAAGGATCATTTGCCTGAGGGAGCGGGTGATGAAGATTACGGAGGGATTCTTTCGTATATGATAGAGGCTATGGCCGAAGCTATTCAGCCTACAGCCCAGTTGCTCAGCTCCGGGGTAGCTATGAGACATCCTGATATGAACTTTGTGATGGTGGAATGTGGAGGGGGATGGTTGGCTTGGGTTCTTTACGCTTTAGACGAACAATATGAACGAAAGCATATGTGGATAGAGCCTAAACTTGATATGAAGCCTAGCGAATATTTCAGACGACAGGGACATGTTACGTTTGGTGACGATCCTGTGGCTTTAACTAATCTTGGATATACCGGTGAAGGGGCGTTGCTTTGGGGTAGTGACTATCCTCATGATGAGGGTACGTTCCCTCATTCTGAAGCAGTTATAGATCGGATTTTCCAGGGTATTTCTGAAGAGACAAAAAGGAAAATAGTTTTTGAAAATGCTTCAAATCTATATGGATTTTTCTAGACATTTTCTAGGAGCTTGAAAGATATATATATTGGTGTCCTGGGACTAACGTTACATATTTTCTGGTGATCCAATACCCATTAATGTCAAGGAACGTCCAAGAACGATTTTTGATGCCTCTACAAGTTTTAGGCGTGCAAGTGTAATTTTCTGGTCTTTTGGGTCACTAGACAACACGCGGCACTTTTCGTAAAAATGATGGAAGGCTGTTGCTAATTGAGCCGCATAGTATGGAAGGTGATGGGGTTCCAAGTTATAGGCAGCTTTTATTATTAATTCTGGGAACTTTAACATCTCTCTGATAAGGGTTAATTCAGTGGTTTGAGTGAGCAAAGAGACGTCTCCATCTTGCCAGAAAATACCCTGCTCACTAGCGTTTCTCAATATGCCAGATATTCGAGCATGGGCGTACTGAATGTAATAGACTGGATTCTCTGAAGATTGTCTTTTTGCGAGAGACATGTCAAAATCCATTTGGCTGTTGGCTGATCGCGTTAGGAAGAAATAACGACAGGCATCAATGCCTACCTCATCGACCAATTCCCGTAGGGAAATGAACTCTCCTGAACGTTTTGAGGCCTTTACTAATTGATCGCCCCGTTTCAACGTGACCATTTGCGAAACTAAAATATTCAGTCTATCTGGATCTACTCCTAGCCCTAGCATGGCAGCCTTTAGCCGTGAAATGTGCCCTTGGTGATCTGCTCCCCAGACATTAATTACCTGGTCGAAACCGCGACTAATGAATTTGTTATGATGGTAAGCGATATCTGAGGCAAAATAGGTCGGTGCTCCGGTGGATCGTACTACTACGTTGTCTTTGTCTTCCCCCAAAGATGTAGATGTGAACCAACGAGCTCCATCTTTATCAGCTAAATATCCATTATTGTTAAGTTTATCCATGGTTTGCTGATACTCTCCGGATTCATACAGAGTTTTTTCGGCAAACCAGACGTCGAAGTGCACTCCCAAGGCTTCCAGGTCCTTTTTTATCATGGCTATCATCTTGTTTCGTGATAAGGTTCCTATTTGTTTCATGCCGGTCTCGCGATCGCAAGAGGAAAATTTCAGTCCTTCCTGTCGTAATATTTGCTGACCTAATTGAGTGACATATTCTCCCTTATATCCTCCTGACGGAAATTCCTCACTTCGGCCTGTAGCCTCAAGGTATCTGGTGTATACAGATTGATAGAAGAGATCCATTTGGGTCCCCGCATCATTTACGTAATATTCGCGAGTTACCGTATGTCCGACTGCTTCCAAAAGTGATGCTAGAACCGAACCTATTATCGCCCCTCGGGTATGTCCTACATGGACAGGACCAGTAGGATTAACGCTGACATATTCAACCATTACCTTTTTCACAACGGATCCTGTTACGTTTCCATATGTGTTTTGTTGATCCAAAATAGTGTCCACTTGGAGTGCAATCCACTTTTCGCTAAGACGGAAGTTAATAAACCCTGGGCTAGCAGTGTATATCTGTTGAATTATGTGATCTGTATCCAACTGGTCTGCGATGGATTTGGCTAGATTCATAGGCGCTATGCGGGTTGATTTGGCAAGACGAAGCGGGAGACTGGTTGCATAATCACCATGTGCGGGATCAGCAGGATGTTCTAAGGAGATTTTTGGTAACGTCTCCAGCGGCAACGAGCCCTGAATTTTGAACTTCTCCAAGGCTGCCTGAATTCTATCTGTAATGAGATCTCTGATTAAGTGGGACACGGAATCTACCTATTTTTGGAAAGTGGTATGGTAGCATAACCATGTTTATGCTTCTATAGTTAAGGACCCCAGTTCAACCCCCTTGTGGACCAGATTTATATCACTGTGGGAGCTACTGATCACCCGACTGCTCCTGTAAGATCTCCTTTGAATCTATGCACCTCTTTTGATAATAAGGCATTGGTTTCGTTCTTTAAGGTTGGATCTGTCGCCAAAATGATAGATGCTTCTTCTCGGGCGAGTACTAATAGGTCCTGATCTGTCAGTCGTGCCAGTCGGAGATTGGGAAGTCCGCTTTGCCGGGTGCCGAACAGATCCCCGGGCCCTCTGAGACCGAGATCGACTTCGGCTAATTTAAAACCGTCATGGACTGTTTCCATAGCGGATAATCGTTCACGGGCATTGGTGCTAGGATTATCTGATAGGAGGAGGCAATAACTTTTGTGAATGCCTCTGCCTACTCGTCCACGAAATTGATGAAGTTGGGAGAGGCCAAATCTGTCGGCTGTTTCTATCAGCATGACTGTGGCATTAGGTATATCAATACCTACTTCTACTACAGGAGTAGAAATTAGGATATCAATTTTCCCTTGCTGAAACAGATTCATCACACTTTCCTTTTCTTTAGCCTTCATTCTTCCATGGAGCAGTCCCAAACACAGATCCGGGAATATTTTTCCTTGAAGATGATCGAATCCCTCGATGGCTGCTCCAGATTCAATGGTTTCAGATTCTTCTACTAGTGGGAAAATAATGAACGCTTGTCGTCCAGAATTTATTTGATCACGAATGAAACCATGTGCTGCGTCCCGTTTTCCATGGGGCACCCATTTAGTTAGAACTTCTTGTCTGCCGGGTGGTAATTCGTCTATGGTGGAAATATCCAAATCCCCAAACAGGGTTAGAGCTAATGTTCGGGGAATTGGGGTAGCAGACATGACTAATAGGTGAGGAGTCGTCATCCCCTTTGCCCTAAGTTCGGATCTTTGCATGACACCAAAACGTTGTTGTTCGTCTACGATTGCTAGTGCTAAGTTTGGCACATTCATCGTGTCTTGTATGAGGGATTGAGTGCCAATTATGATGTCGAGTGATCCAGAGTTCGCCATATCCTGGAGTTTTGTACGGATAGATTTTTTTGTACTACCAGTGATTAAGCCTATAGATATTGTACTTGAATCGGGCGAAATTTTGATTTTTATTAAGTTGTCTTGATGTTCAAGTTCCGGAGCATCGGACAAAAGTTTTATTGATGTGGCAAAATGTTGTTCTGCCAATAATTCGGTAGGTACCATTATGGTGCCTTGGTAACCATCTGAGACAGATGCTAGTAGGGCAGCTAAGGCTACTACAGTTTTCCCACTACCTACTTCTCCTTGTAGTAATCTGCTCATTGGAATCGTTCTGGTTTTCATGTCGGTCAGTATTTCCTTTACACATCTTTGTTGTGCGGATGTTAGATCGAACGGTAGCCTTTTTAAGAATATGGAGACTAATTGGTTTTTATCGTTTATCGGTATAGCAGTTCCAGATTGTTGCCAATCTTTACGCTGCATGTGTACAGCAAGTTGTAATAGTAGAAGTTCGTCAAATGCCAGACGGCGACGTGCTTGTTCGAACGAATGAGGGTTGTCTGGGAAATGGGCTTGGTGAATTGATTTGCTTAGAGGATTGAGTTTGGTGCGTTTCAGTAGAGCCTTGGGGAGAAATTCTTTGATGGATGAAGACCAACCGTCTACAGCTTGCCAAACAATACGCCTCATGTTTCTAGCTGTAAGCCCTTCTGTTAGTGGATAAACAGGAACCAAGCGGCCCGTATGTATGAGGGGAGAACTATGAGATATGATTTCATAGTTTGGAGACTCCATTAGGCGGTCTCTATTGAAGAAATCGAGCTTGCCACTCAAGATTACCTTTGAACCGGTGGGAAATTGTCTGGCCAGATAGCTTTGACCAAACCATATGACTTTTATATTGCCGGTTTCATCTCCGACTAAGACCTCGGTTGCCTTAAGGCGTCCACTCTTCCCCAAAGAAACCACTCTAGCCTCCCAGACAGTCACTTCAACTGTGGAATTCTCCCCGGGGATCAGTTCCGAGATTTTTGTACGACGCGTGTAGTCCAAATGACGACGAGGGAATAAATAGAGTAAATCCTTGACTGTCTCTACATCTAGCCGAGCTAACTTTTGAGCCGTTTTGATATCTACTCGTCTAAGACTGGATATCGGTGTCTCCTCTGGAGAGGAGCTTTTAGAGGAGGATTCTTTGGTCTTGGCAAAAGCTTGGCGAGTTTTTGTCCGTTTACTCGTAGGTTTTAGTGGTTTATTCGGGAAATGCTCGAGCCATTGGTGAGTCCATTCCTGCCGAGCTCTGGGAGTCAACAAAGAATAGGGCTGTGCCAATAGCCTCTTCGCTATAGGGCTTCTAGGGAAAGCTGATATTAGATCTTCTCTCCAGTGCTCGATGAAAAGGTCTAATCCCCCGGCCACGGCTTTGTTGTCAAAACCGCGTTTTTCTTCCAAATTAAGGATGTTTTTTAGGGTAGTCAGATCCAACTTTGGGTCGGGCTTTTCCATGTCTAAAGTGTAGCATGGTGATCGTTAAGACCCAAGAATTGGGCCAATCTGTCCGACCTTAGTTCATTACGTTAGGATTTGAGAAATCCTAATCCTAGGGCGCCTGGGCCAGCATGAGTGCCAACAACTGGTCCCAGCTTACATAGGGTGATGGTTTTAAGATTAAGCTGTTTAGTTAACGTGTTTTGCAAAGATTGGCAATCTTCGGGAGTAGTGTTGTGGAAAATGAACATGTCTTCTATGTGCCCTGCTGAGTTTGCCAGTTCGGCTAATCTATTGATAGCTTTAATTCGAGTGCGTACCCTTTCTAGTGGGCGTACTTCACCTTCTTTCATTGTGAGTATTGGTTTTACTTTAAGCATAGAACCTAAAAAAGCCGCCGCTTTGCCAATGCGTCCGCCCTTTTCCAAAAATTCCAATGTGTCTACAACCACGTAGACTTCGATTCGGCTTCGAATATTGTGTATCAAGCTTAGGATGTCACTTAACTCTCTAGTTTCTTTTATGGCTTGTGCTGCTTTTAATACGGTTAAACCGAGCCCTACAGATACTTGTTGAGAGTCTACAATTTCTATAGGCGCATTGGGCCCAATTGCAGCTTTTGCTTGCAAGGCAGCATTATAGGTTGCACTAAGTTTTGATGAAACATGTATTGAGATGATTTGGGAGCCGGCATCTACTATGGGTTTATAGACTTCTATGAAGTCTTGTACGGACGGTTGGGACGTTGTTGGCAGATTGTCATCGTTGGCAAGGGTTTTATAGAAAGTAGAGTGGTCTATGTCTATACCATCTCGTAGGCTTTCAAGTCCATCAGCGGTTTTAACGTTTACATAAAGTGGTACTACCGAGATTTGATATTCTTTTGTTAAATTATCTGGTAAATCTGCTGTGCTGTCGGTAACTATTTGAATTGTCATGATTACTCCAAGGAAACTATGTAATTATAATGCGGTTGTCCACCATAAACCAGTTCCAACTCTAAATTTGGAAAGATACTTTGTAGTAGGTCCGAGGTTTCTCGTGCTTCGTCTTCGTTTGTTGTGTGTCCCCAATATAGCGTTACAAGACTGACTAGAGGCAGGTTGCATTCCAATATGCCCTTTTTTAGGACCTCTAATATGGTCTCTCCTGTTATTATCATACTATCTTCGATCCGTCCAATTATTTGACCTTGCTCTATATCGGTACTGTCGATTCTTGTGCTTTTTGCGGCTCGAGTAATTTCTAGGGTTTTTACGTTGTTAATGTTTTCTTTCATCGAACCTAGGGTGTCTTCAACGGAAATATCAGGGCTGTAACCTAAAAGGGCTGATATCCCTTGAGGAATGGACCTTGTGGGAATACATATCAGCTCTACTTCTGTCATGGATGCGGCTTGTAAAACAGCTGGAATCACGTTGGAATTGTTAGACAGCACTGCTACTTGTTTTGCTCCAATACCCTCAACACCAGAAATTATTTCTTGGGTGCTTGGATTCATTAAATCGCCACAATTGATTACGGTATGACATCCTAAATCTTTAAGAACATCTGCAAATCCAGAACCGACACAAATCGCAAGTAAGCCTAATGTGGGAGGATCATCGCGTCTAAGTCCTTGAGATTTGAACTGTTTGTGTTGAGAATCTATATCGTCCACATGAAATTGTTCCGTTTCGCCGAACCTGGAACAGTAATCTAAAGGTTTCCTGGGTTCTAGAGTGTGTAGGTGAACCTTTATTATGGATTCATCGCCAATAACTGTTACAGAATCTCCGAATTCCTCAACTGCAAGTCGCACCTGTTTCATATCCATAAGTTGTCCTTGAATAATAAACTGGGTGCAATAGCCGTACGTGCTTTCGTTAGCTGCAGAAAGGAAAGCAGGATCTACCTTAGGGTATCCATTAATTTTAATTCCTGTTGGAGACTCTATATTAATCCTTAGTTTCTTTGGGTCGTCACCTTTGAAGTGACAAGTGAGACCTTCTAACATTACTACTAGTCCTTGTCCCCCAGAATCAACGACACCTGCTTCTCTTAATATGGGTAGAAGATCAGGCGTTCTTTTCAACGATTGATGGGCTTCTACAAGCGATGCCTCAAGGACATCCATAATGTTTGCGGAATTTTTGGCTTGCGCTAAAGCTTTATTTGATAGATCTCTTAGGACGGTCAACATTGTTCCTTCTACAGGCTTAGATACCGCGTTATATGCAGAGTTAGATCCAGATTGAAATGCTTGTGCAAGGAGAGTGGCGTTACAACGAGAATGCCCTTGAAACGATTTGGCCATTCCTGCCAAAAATTGAGATAGAATTACTCCACTGTTACCGCGGGCTCCCAACAAGGCTCCTCTTGAGATTTTTCGGGCCATAGCAGATAAATCTGAACTTTCATGGTTTCTCGTCTCTTTAATGACAGATTGCATAGTCAATAACATATTTGTTCCGGTGTCTCCATCAGGAACCGGAAAAACATTGAGTGAGTTTATAAGTTTAGAATATCGTTCCAGACACAAGGTGGCTGTTGAGAGGGCATAGATGAACTGAAGGCCGTCGATTCTATCTAGAATTATGTTTTTAGGATATGGGATTGCATCCTCCTTGTCTTAAACCTAGGTCATCTGATACTATTCTAATCCGAATTCTAAGCCAATAGTGAAAGTAGGGTCAATTAGAGGGAGTATCCATGAAGTGCCAGTTCTGTGATAAAAAGGGCATGTCTGGTAACAATGTCAGCCATTCCAAGAGACATACAAAAACTCGTTTTCTGCCTAACATTCAAAAGGTGACGATTCCGGTAAACGGAGTTTATCAAAGGGTCAAGATATGTACTCGTTGTCTAAGAACAACGCATAAAACCTCAAAAGCTCTAACTAGCTAAACGGCTTTTGAAGTTTCGACCTTAGGTTGTCCATGGCTTGACTTATTGATACCTTGTTGTTGAATATAGCGGAACCTGCTACTACCGTATCTGCTCCTGACCTAGCCACTAGATCTGCAGTTTTGGGATTTACTCCGCCGTCTACTTCTATTTCAACAGCATAACCTTTGTCTTGGATGATGGTTTTGAGTTTTGTGGCCTTATCGAGTGCCGAAGGAATAAGAGTTTGACCAGAAAAACCAGGATTAACTGTCAATATCAAAGCAATGTCAATAAATGGCAAGACCTCTTCGATTGCAGAAATGGGGGTAGATGGGTTGAGAGCAACGCCTGCTTTTAGTCCGGCTTCCTTGATTTTGTATATTACACTGTGCAGGTGATTGGCGGCCTCTACATGAACCGTTATATGATGCACCCCCGCCTTGATGAAGTTGTTGATGTGACGATCTGGGTCCACGACCATTAAATGTGCATCCAGGGGCAAATTTGTATATTTGTTTAGATTTTCTATCACCACAGATCCGAATGTTAGATTTGGCACATATCGTCCGTCCATTACATCTAAATGAATATAGTTTGCGCCTGCAGCTGTGGCCTCACGGACTTGGTCTCCCAGGCGTGAGAAGTCTCCAGATAGAATAGACGGCGCTATCTTGATTGGTGAATCACTCATCGGCCACCTCTAGTTGTTGTCTTGCTTCCTTTATAGCCTTGCTTACTCTGTTAGGCGCTGTGCCTCCAGCGACATCCCTAGATTCCACGGAACTTTTTAGATTAATCAGGAGTACGTCAGTATCAAATGTCTGTGAAAACTTCTTGTATTCTTTGAGTGATAAAGAATGGACTTCCTTTTTGTTATCCCGAGCGTAATCGCAGAGCTTGTTCACTATTGTATGTGCTTCTCTAAACGGGATACCCTTAGAAACTAAATAATCAGCGACATCGGTTGCCAACATTTGACCAGTTTCAGCGGCTCTGGTTATTTTGTCCGCGTTGATCGTCATATTTTCTATCATGGCGCAGAAAACACTCAGAGTTTGGTTAAGAGTATCAACGGAATCGAAATGGCCTTCCTTATCCTCCTGCATATCCCTGTTGTAGGTGAGAGGCAGACCCTTTAACGTCGTGAGTATTGACATCAAATTACCGTAGACACGGCCTGTTTTGCCCCTCGCAATTTCTGCGTAGTCTGGGTTGCGTTTCTGAGGCATGATACTACTCCCAGTAGTGTGAGAAGCGTCTAGCGTTATGTATCCGAATTCTTGTGATGACCATAAGATTAGTTCTTCCGCCAATCTGGATAGGTGCATCATGCATATTGAGGCAGCCAATTGATATTCGACCAAGTAATCTCTATCTGACACAGCGTCCATACTGTTAGCGCTGATTTTTTTAAATCCGAGGTTTGAGGCCACAAATGATCTGTCTATAGGATATGGGACTCCTCCGAGTGCTCCACTCCCCAGGGGAAGAACGTCCGAAGTATCGTAACACCCACGGAATCTAAGTTTGTCTCGCTCTAGCATTTGAAAATAAGCAAGCATGTGATGTGAAAAGAGGACAGGTTGAGCCCTTTGCAGGTGTGTGTAGCCTGACATTATCAGGTCCCTATGTTCCTCTGCCCTATCCAAAATGCGATGTTGGAGGGAAGTGAGCAACTCTAAGCTTTGTATACATGATTTTTTGCAGAACATTCTCATATCTGTCGCTACTTGATCGTTACGGGAGCGTGCGGTATGTAGTTTTCCGGCCAGAGGTCCAATATTATCCTTCAGCCGTGCCTCAATGTTCATGTGGATGTCTTCCAATGCGGATTTCCACGGGAATGTTCCATTTTGGATTTCATTACTAATTACATCAAGCCCATCGCAAATTATCTCGGAATCCCTTTTCGGAATAATTCCTTGTTTAGCCAGCATTTTCGAATGAACTTTTGAAGCAAGTATGTCTTCCTGAAACAGTCGCCTGTCGTACTGGATGGAAACTGTGTAGTTAGAAATATTTTTGTTCACGTGTAAATTTCTATAACTCTGTCTGATTTCTCGTTTCGGTTCTAATGGGTAAACCATAGATAGATATGAACCCCTCGGACGCCCTGTGGTCGAACGTATCTCCTCGTTCGTATGTTGCCAGTTTATGGCTGTACAATGCTCTTGGGGATTTGCGCCCCACTACGATGCAGTTACCTTTGTATAACTTTATGCGAACAGACCCAGTCACATTTTGTTGAGTGCTTTCCACGTAAGCGTCCATATTCCGCCGATGAGCTGAGTACCAAAGTCCATTATAAACCACGTCTGCATACTCTTGGGCTATTAGTTGCTTCAAGCGGGATTGGTTCTTACTTAATGTAAGACTTTCCAAGGATTTGTGTGCTGTGAAAAGGGTCAAGCCTGCGGGAGCTTCATATACCTCTCGGGATTTTATACCTACTAGGCGATTTTCGATATGGTCAATCCGACCTATCCCGTGTTCTCCGGCTATTGAGTTAAGGTGGTTTACCAGATCTAGGGGAGGCATATCTTCTCCGTCTATTGATATAGGGGTTCCTTTGACAAATCCTATTTCTACATAGACTGGATTATCCGGGGTTCTGGATATCGGTTGTGTCCAGGCGTAAGCTTCTTCTGGAGGTTCTTCCCAGGGATCCTCGAGTTCGCCTGCTTCTACGCTACGACCCCAGAGGTTTTCGTCGACAGAGAATCTGCTCTTCTTTACCTCAACTGGAATGTTGTGTTGTAGGGCGTATTCGATTTCCTCGTCCCTTGACCACCCCCACTCTCGCACTGGTGCAATCACCTTTAGGTCTGGAGCTAAGGCTCCGACACTTACATCCATTCTGACTTGATCATTTCCTTTTCCTGTGCAGCCATGAGCTAATGATGTTGCTCCAAATTTGATTGCTGCTTCGGTCATATATTTTGCTATGAGCGGTCTTCCTAGAGCTGTAGCTAAGGGATAACGTTCTTCGTAGATTGCGCCGGCTTTGAGCGCTGGAAACACGAAACTTTCGATGAACTCTTTGCGCCCGTCTATTATTAAGGCTTCAGTGGCACCAATTTGTAGTGCCTTGGATTTAACGTTGTCCAGGTCTACCATGCCAAGGTCTGCAGTCAAAGTTATAACTTTGGCATTATGATGTTCTTGTAGCCAACGTACACAGACTGAGGTATCTAATCCTCCACTGTAGGCTAATATTATTGTTTCCTTATCCAATTTTTACTCCGGTCATAGTTGAGTTAGAGCTTTCTCTATTCTTTCGACTCCCTGGGTAATTTCCTCTGTAGTGATGTTTAGTGCGGGCATTAATCGTAGAGCATTGGGCTTAACTGCGTTTAATAATATCCCGGCTTCGTTTGTTTTCTCTAAGACCCTAGCTGATAGGTCCTCATCAAACTCTATGGCAATTAAAAGCCCTCTGCCTCTAATTTCAGTAATGAAATTAAATCTAGATTTAAGGTTTTCTAATAAATTCATTAGATAGTTGCCCATAGTCCGCGCATTAGTCGCTAAATCGTTATCTATTATGTGTTTGGTTACGGCGTATGCTGCTGCAGATGTAAGAGGGTTGCCTCCAAATGTTGATCCATGATCCCCGTAAGTCAACGACATTGCATTATTTGTTGACATAAACGCTCCAATAGGCACCCCTCCTCCTAGTCCCTTTGCCAGGGTCATAACATCTGGTTGCAGATCAAATTCTTGATATCCGAATAGGCTGCCTAGCCGGCCCATACCTGTTTGCACCTCATCTACCATGAAGAGTAGGTTGTGTTGTCTGCACCAAGTTTGGACATTTTTGAGGTAATCGTTTGATGGTAAGTTTACTCCGCCCTCTCCTTGTATAGGTTCCAGAAACACAGCGGCGGTTTTGTCGTTTGTTGCTTCCATTATCGCCGATAGATCGTTAAATTCCACGTGAACAAAACCGCTTGTTAGCGGCTTGAAATTTTCTTGGTAGTGAGGTTGGCCAGTCGCTGCTATTGTAGTTAGGCTTCTCCCATGGAAAGAGTTCAGAGCCGTTATTATTTCATAGGCTCCATCCCGTTTCGTCATCCCGTAACGTCGTGCTAATTTTATAGCTCCTTCATTTGCCTCTAAGCCACTGTGACAAAGGAATATTCTATCTAGGCAGGAGTTTTCGATAAGGATTTCGGCTAGTTTTAGCTGCGGTATCGTGTAGTAAGCGTTCGAGGTTTGAATCAGTTGTTGAGATTGCTCTTGAATGGCTTGAACGAGAGTCGGGTGATTGTGTCCGATGTTACATACCGCCCAGCCAGCTGTAAAATCTAGGTATTCCTTACCATCGACATCCCAGACCGTAGATCCTTTGCCACGTATGATCACTATCGGTTGTCTGCGTACAGTCTGCGCGTAATATGTTTTCTCTAAGTTAATCCAGTCAGTGCTCACTCTGTCCTCTCTATTTACGATTGAATTTTCACTATATTATGTTGTTGGGTTAATGTCCAATAAAGAGTGTAAAAATAGGTTATTCATGAGATAAAAGACTCTCTAATACGCAAGAATGTCGAGTGAGCTATAAGAGATTTGGCATATTTATGAATAGAACCATGGGTCTTGGATAGGACCCGAAGGGTTTCCGTCATGAAGGATTCTCTTACCACCAGGAAATCTTTAGGGAGATTGCCTATGGTTTTGGACCTGACTGGATCGGACATCATCTTTGCCTTCAGTGATCTCCATGGGTCCCTCGACAGGGCGTAATCACTAACGATGTTTCTATTAGTTACATTTAAAAGGCCAAGTATTACGGCTGCTACTATACCGGTTCTATCTTTTCCTGCCATGCAGAAAAATACACTCGAATGATCACTGTATTTGCCTATGAGTTCCACGACTTTGCCAATCTGACGTGCAGATGTGCAATCCTGCAGGATAGAAACATATGATGCCACTGGATTTGAAGGCATATGCTGCCAAGTCTGATCTCCAACTAACGGTATATTAAAGTAGTTAATACCATACTCGCACAAGTTTTCTAACTCAAACCCCATAATTTCTGATGGGTTTCTAAGATCGATAATTGTCTTTACATCAAGAACTGCCGTTATATGTGATATATCACTTGTTGTGAGGTCATGGAGTTCATCACTACGGAAAATCTTGTTGAATCGTGTGGATTTACCGTCATATGTTTTATAACCGCCGAGATCGCGAAAATTGAAACATCCGTCCAAGTTGATGTTTTGTTGTGCATCGATGTGATTCATAGTCCTGTTTGGGTTTCCAGTTGAAGAGTTACGGGATATTTCTGGAATAAGCGATCCTTTGACGAACTGATAGAAACTCTCTTCAATTCAATTCAATTCTAGTTCCCAAAGTTGTTCCCTCTATACATTGCCGGAGGGCTCCTTGTGCTCTTCCATCTATTATATTCGCATGGGATAAACTTTGGGATGCTTTTAGACAAGCTTCTAGCTTAGGGATCATGCCACCCTTAACGACTCCTGATTCGATTAACATCCTAGCTTGTCGTTTGCTTAAACGTGGGATCAATCGTCCCGAATTATCCATAACTCCTGCCACGTCAGTAAGGAAAATTAATCTAGAGGCATTTAGACTTCTTGCCACGTCACCAGTGACAGAATCTCCATTAATGTTTAATAAGGAACCCGATAATTTAGAATCATCGATGGAGTGGAATCCGATTGGTGCCATTAGAGGCATGAATCCTTTGGCCATTAGTGTCTCCAATGCCATTGGATCTACAGAAATCACTTCTCCAACAAGACCCAATTCTGAGTTTTCGGACAATTTGCATTTGAGTATACCTCCATCAACTCCACTGATTCCTATTACCTTTGCGTTTAACGAAAGGAGTGAGGCTACTAATTGTTTATTTATGAGTCCCGTGAGAACTGCGGTTACTATATCTAAACCTTGCGAGTCTGTTACACGATTTCCACGAACAAAATGAGGTAATACGCCCTGTCGTTCCATCCATTGGCTAATCACTTTGCCGCCCCCATGGACAATTACGATTGGATAACCCTCTTTTTGCAGGTTGGCCAAATCTTTCAGTGTTGTATCGTGATCACCTAGGGTACTACCACCTATCTTGATAACGATAGGACCATTTGCTTTGTTCATTTGATAGTTTACGTAGTGTAGGCAGAGTTGAAGGTGACGTATTCTTCACTTAAGTTACATCCCCAGGCCGTTGCGCTTTCACTGCCCAAGTTTAGATTAAGTCGAATTACCACCTCTTCTCCAGACATGATAGCTACGACTGAGTCTTTGGGAAACGGTGTAGGAATGCCAGATTCCATTATGCATATATCGTTTATGTAGAGAGCTATTTTCTCTTCTATGATCTCGCATTTACTGCGACCTAAAGCGGCTACTATTCTGCCCCAATTGGGATCATTACCATGTATGGCTGTCTTTACAAGGGTTGAGCTGGCTACAGTAATCGCACCGCTACGAGCTTCTTCTCGCGAACTAGCGCCCTCCACGTTAACTTCGATTAGTTTGTTGGCGCCTTCTCCATCTCTTACAATTTCCTTGGCCAAAAATACGCAAACTTGGTCTAATGATTCTTGGAGTAGAGCCTGTTCTGGGGATCCGTCCAAAATTTCCGGACAACCTGATTCTCCGTTGGCAAACACGAGGACTGTATCGTTTGTACTTGTGTCCCCGTCTATGGTAATCATATTGAAAGATTGATCTACTGATTTATTAGCCATTGTTTTTAGGAGATCTGGGGAAATAGCTGCGTCAGTAGTAATAAATGCTAACATTGTGGCCATATTAGGATGAATCATCCCAGATCCCTTGGAAATCCCCCCAACCGTTATAATTTTTTCTTCATGCCTGAAATTGAAACCTATCTCTTTAGTTCGTGTGTCTGTAGTAATGATCGCTCTGGCGAGATCGTGGCCTCCGTCTTCTTTTTGTACTATGCGATCAATTCCTGTCTTGATCAAGGATACAGGGAGTTCTACTCCTATTAACCCCGTACTACAGATAAGGACGTCGTCGTTGGCTAAGCCTAAGTGCTCTGAAACTTTTTTGGTGATATCACTAGCGTCTATGTAGCCTTGATGTCCGACGCATGCGTTTGCTATACCGCTATTGACGACCAAAGCTTGAGCACGACCGTTCATAGTCCTTTCTTGGTCTAGGGTCACTGAGTGAGACTTTAGTTTGTTTAGAGTGTAGAACCCAGCTACAGAGCATGGAGAAACAGACATTAAAATACCAAGGTCTAGTTTATCTTCTGCATAAGTCTTCAGTCCTACAAACGTTGATCCGGCTGTAAATCCTTTGGGTGACGTAATATTTCCCCGGTCTATTTTTGTTAATCCTGAACTCATGTGTATTTCCTTAGTAACGGTTTGTTCTGCCGGATTTTGTGGCAGTAAAGGGTATGGTTTCTGACAGTTCCCGCATTTTTTAGGATTTTCTACACGGGGAAAAAATTGATACCCACAGTGCTTGCAACCACGCTTCTCCATAGTTCGCCACATATTACTACATGTTGTGGTAATGGTCAATCAGGTGAAACCATACTATCATTAGAAGAAGGTGGAGTGAGGGCTTATGATTAGTTCGATTCTATTAAAGTTTGTGCCGGAGTTAGATTAGATGATCAGTATTATAGGCGGAACTGGATTAGAGGGTAGGGGGCTAGCAATGAGATTAGTTATTGCTGGCAACCAAGTCATCCTGGGGTCTAGGAGCAAAGATCGTGCTGAAATGGTTGCAAAAGAGATTCGACATATATGTCCCGCATCCAAAATAGAAGGTGCATCCAACTTAGAGGCAGCGCGCAAAGGTAGAGTGGTATTCATAGCTGTGCCCTTCGGGAGTCAGATGGATATTTTAGAAGCGCTAAAGATTTATTTAGCTGACAAGTTGGTAGTCACCGTAGTAGTACCTCTTAAATTCCAGGCCGGACGTGCGATATATGCGGATGTCCCCGAAGGCTCAGCTGCCGCGCAGGCTCAAAAGATACTTACCACATCTAGAGTAGTGGCGGCTTTTCAAAACCTCAGCTCGCACGATCTGATCAATCATGCTAACGAAATAGAAGGAGACGTTGTTGTATGTTCAGATGACAGTAATGCTAGGAGCTTAATTATGGAAATGGTGGGCACCATTCCTTCGCTTCGGGGTATAGATGGGGGAGGGCTTGAAAATGCCAGATATGTAGAGCAACTGACAGTTTTGCTTTTGAACATTAATAAAAATTACAAAACTAATGCTGGNATCAAATTGATTGGAATACAGTCGTAATAGAATTTGACACNGTTTTGATTTAATGTGAACATGATCGCTNAGAATAGCGAGATTTGTCCTGTAGGGGAGCTCGGAGAGCCGGGCTGAGAGGGCGGACCCAAATTCCGCTGACCCTTGCGAACCTGATCTGGGTAATTCCAGCGGAGGAAATCATGGTATTTGTGAGAATAGTAAGGACCGCCTTTTGAATATAAGAGGGCGGTTTTTTTGATGACGATATGAAACTNGAAGTCCGTAATCTAGAAAAATGCTTTAGATCTAATGGCACTTGTGTCGAAGTTTTGGCCGGTGTAGACCTTGATGTGCGCGACGGTGAATTTGTTAGTGTGATAGGTCCAAGTGGATGTGGTAAAACAACTCTTTTAAATTGCATTTCTGGTCTAGAAGAACCGGACTCTGGGATTATTAAGATCAAAGATGAGGAATCTCAATCAAGATTAGGAAGAGTAGGCTATATGCCTCAAAAGGACCTACTGTTCCCCTGGAGAACCGTCTTAGAAAATGCCGTTCTTGGTATGGAGATTAGAGGCCATTCTCGGATCGAATCTCGCAAACGGGCTGAAGACTTGATGGAAAGATTTGGTCTAAATGGATTTGAAGACAAAAGACCCTCAGTTTTGTCGGGNGGAATGCGCCAANGGGTTGCTTTTATGAGAACTTTGATGACTGATCAGCGNTTAATAGTTTTGGATGAACCGTTTGGTGCACTTGATGCGTTTACCCGATATCAGATGCAGGAATGGTTGGTGGATATTTGGGGGTCAATGGGCAAAACCATAATTCTTATTACGCACGACATTGATGAGGCGTTGCTTCTTTCAGATAGGGTGTTCGTTTTAACAGCTCGACCAGCCTCGGTTAAGTTAATTGTGAATGTATCACTCCCACGGCCACGCCGTTATAGGATGGTGACTGATACGGCGTTTATTGTGTTAAAGGAACAATTGATACAGGCACTTTGGGGAGACGAGGTCTAAGAGTGATTAGATTTATTATGACGATCCCGTTCTATTTAAAACAGGGAGGAGGTTCTACAATTGCTCGTATCGATGTTGGTCGCTTGATCTGGTATGTAATTCCACCCGGGATAATTATTTCTGTGTTTGTGATTTGGGAGATAATGGTAGGGTTGTTTGACGTTCCAGTTTGGTTATTGCCTGCTCCATCCGATATTATAGTTGAGGGTAAAGAGAACTATTCCTTACTCTGGGATCATACTTATGTAACACTAAAGGAAGTAGTCTTTGGATTTCTTGTAGCCTTAGCCGTTAGTTTGGTTTTGGCATTTTGCATGGTATTCTCACGGGTAATTGAACGGACTGTTTATCCATTTGTTGTTGGGTCCCAGACCGTTCCGATAATAGCCATTGCTCCATTATTGCTTATTTGGGTTGGATATGGCATTGCTCCCAAAATCATAGTTGTTGCCCTTATTTCCTTCTTTCCAATTGTTGTCAATACTATGGATGGGTTCAAGTCAGTCGATAGCGATGCAATAAATATGATGCGCACTTTTGGGGCAAGTCGATGGCAAATATTTACCAAACTACAAATACCAAAATCACTACCTTATCTTTTCACTGGCATGAAAATAGCGATTGTTGTTAGTGTTATAGGAGCCGTAATTGGTGAGTGGGTTGGAGCAAGCGAAGGTTTGGGATATTTGATGACTAGATCGATACCACAATTTCAGACAGATAGGGTTTTCGCTGCAATGTTTATTCTTTCTTGCTTAGGGATTATGCTTTTCCTATCAGTGATAGCATTGCGACGAGTTGTAGTACCATGGTATGAATCTGAGTCTTAATCTGCGAGGAATGGAGTAAGAAGATGAGATTGACTAACATTATCCGTCTAGTCGTATCATGTTTAATCTGGATCTCCTTGGTTGGATGCGAAGTAAACTCCGAAATAGATCAAGATTCAATGGAACAAATCAGCCTGGCATTGGACTGGTTTCCCAATGCCAATCATGCGGGCCTATTTCTAGCTATTGAGAACGGATATTTTGCAGAAGAAGGTCTAGAAGTTTCAGCATATACTCCTGAGGACCCTGCCTCGATTCTTCAAACTGTGGGAACAGGAGCGGATGATTTTGGTATTAATTATCAACCTGATCTCCTGTTGGCACGAGATAAGGGAGTGCCAGTGTTGTCTGTGGCTGGCATTGTGCAGAGCCCTCTCAATTCTGTAATGACACTCCATAGCTCTGGACTTAAACGTCCACGGGATTTAGATGGTAAAAAGATAGGTTATCCGGGCATACCTCTTAACGAACCAATGTTGGACACTATGCTTAAGTATGATGGGGTGACGAACGGACTAGAACAGGTCGAACTCGTGAACGTAGGGTTTAATCTTGGGGCATCGTTGATTAGTGGCCAAGTTGATGCGTGCGTAGGGTGTTTTTGGACATATGAATCTATAGCTATGAAAAATCAAGGATTTCCGGTAGAAATCATGAAAATGGAAGAATGGGGGGTTCCTCCTTATTACGAATTGATTTTGGTTACCAATGAAGATATGCATGAGAGAAAGGGCAAAACTGTACAAAAATTTGTGAATGGTATGATACGAGGATATATGGAAGCCAGTAGGGATCCACAAGCTGCGGTCGATAGCCTGATAAGGGCTCATCCAGAAATAGATCCTGAAATAGATAGACCAGGGGCAGATTTATTGGCCCCACTTTGGAAGGGGGATGTTCCAAGAGTAGGATGGCAGAGTCAAGTAATATGGGAACAATTCTCTTTATGGATGCAGAACAATGGGTTGATANATAATATGGATATTTCAAAAGCGTATTCAAATTCTTATGTAGCACNGGNGCCTACTGTAAATCCAGACTAGTATTAGACATTGTGGGGATTTGTTGGGTNTAGATAGGTCTACGCATTCTCAATAGAATTTGTGGCATCAGGAGTGGTCATGTCTAAAAGANTTGNNATNCCAAGGGTANTGACCATTGCGGGTTCCGACTCGGGTGGTGGAGCTGGAATTCAAGCNGANATGAAGACATGTTCAGCTCTTGGGGTTTACTGTTCAACCGCGATAACTGCGGTGACGGCCCAAAATACCATGGGGGTCACCAAGATTAAGGAAATGAGCCTTGAAATGGTTGATGCTCAAATTAATGCAGTGCTTGGCGACATCGGTGCTGATGTAGTGAAGACTGGTATGCTCGCGAGTTCAAGAATAATTGGAACTGTTGTAAAGGCTTTAACAGCACATGATGTTCAGCGGTTGGTTGTGGATCCGGTTATGGTAGCTAAAAGTGGTGATAGACTGCTTCGTGCAGACGCTGTGAAGCAACTTTGCACTGAGCTGCTACCTCTAGCAACTGTCGTGACTCCGAACATACCAGAAGCTGAGATAATCACCGGAATGTCGATAAAATCTAGTTCAGATTTGGACAAAGCCGGTTTAGTTATACTATCTATGGGTGTAGGAGCAGTGGTTATAAAAGGTGGCCACAGTTTAGGANCTCCCATCGATAGATTGTTTACAATTGAGGGCAAGTTGGAATTTCCTGGGGAGAGAGTGAAGACTCGGAGCACGCATGGAACTGGTTGTACTTTTGCAGCAGCCATATCCGCTTGCTTAGCTAAGGGATATTCGTTGACCGAGTCTGTGATGGAAGCCAAAAACTATGTGACAGGGGCATTACAAGCAGCATCTCCGCTTGGNCATGGGTTTGGGCCAGTGGACCATTTTTTTAGATACCATTCTTAGTTAGTGTGTTTTTAAGGCTTCCGGGTTGGCACAATGAATAAGAGACTCTCCTCTTATTCCCCTTAAAAGATTATGCGCTGCAATCATAGTCATCTTTTTTCTCGTGGATTCTGTTGCACTTCCAAGGTGAGGTGTGATTAGGATGTTGTCTAGTGTCAGTAGAGGATCATCGGCGTTTAATGGTTCAGGATCCGTGACGTCGAGTGCAGCATAGGTAATTGCATGGCTTTTCAGAGCTAGATAGAGCTGTTTTGAGTTGACAATAGGACCTCTTGCCGTGTTGATTAAAATAGCTGTAGATTTCATCAATTTAAATTCTCGTGCTCCGATTAAATCTCGCGTGTTTTTTGATAGAGGACAGTGAATGCTCACAAAATCGGATTGTTTTAACAAAGCATCTAGACTGGTGTATCTGGCACCGAATTTGGATTCAACTATAGGCTTTCTAGTAGGACTGTTATATAGGATTTTCATATCGAATGCCTGGGCTCTTTTGGCTACTTCAGATCCGATACGGCCCATTCCTATTATTCCTAATGTGGAGTGATGGACTTCTGATCCCAACCAAAAGAGCGGATGAAATGCGATTTTCCACTGTCCATTCCTAACCCAGCGTTCTGATTCAGCAAGTCTGTGGGCTGATGCTAGCAAGATTCCCATGGTATGATCCGCGGTGACTTCTGATACAATTCCTGGAGTATATCCGACGGGTATTTTCCGTCTTGTGGCTTCTACTATATCTATGTTGTCCAGCCCAACAGCAATCTGACTGATTACTTTCAACTTTGCGGCTGCGTCTAGAAACCCGACGTCGATCCGATCCATCACGTTGGTCATTATGCCGTCCACATTGTTGCCACGCTTACAAAGCAATTGGTGTGGAGGAGGTTTATCCTGTTCCCACAGGTCTATGTCACATTCCTCGCTTATTAACGACAAAGCTTCATAATGTACTTTTCTGGTTATGAATACAGTTGGTCTAGCCACAGATAGTTACCTAATTCCATAGACTTCAGGATTTGCGCAATTGGGCAAAGGTTTACCATCAAGGCCAGCCAAAAGATTCTGTGCCGCTAAAAGAGACATATCAAGGCGGCTTGAAAAACTAGCGCTAGCAATGTGTGGAACTACTATGCAATTATCCAAGGAAAGAAGAGGGTGGTCCTTGGGTAGTGGTTCTGGATCTGTAACGTCTAGCGCAGCTGCAAAAATTTCTCTTTTCTTTAGCGAGTCGTACAGAGCATCATGATCTACTATAGGGCCACGAGCAGCGTTAACTAAGACCGCTGTTGTTTT
>PAUC01000020.1 GCA_002712585.1 Dehalococcoidia bacterium | reverse complement strand
AGGAAAACATTGCGATGAAAATAATCGCTGGGTTTCATATCTTCTTTGAACCGATATCCTTCTCTGCCAAATCCTTGCTGATCATAGGTATAGTCAAGACGACTCAGGAAGAAAGGTGCCCAGCAGAGTTCGTGCTCCACTGAACCAACTTGTAGTTTGGGGAATCTCTCGAAAACACCAGATAAGATCATGTCAGAAATTGAGGTCCTGGGAAAGAAATCCTGATTCGGTGCAATCCCTACCCTCGCCCCTTCGGGTTCACTCCCATCATTTTCTCCAGATCCGAAACGGTTCGTGGCCACATGAAGACTAAGAGGCATCTCTAAGTCTTCGGCGGCGGACCAAAAGCGATCATATTCTGGAGAATCATATCTTCGGGCTTTCGGTGGGTATACCGGTATCATCGCACCAACGAACCCTTGGTTCGCGCAATTCTCCAGGTCAGCTGTCCCCTCATTCACATCATCTATGTTTATCATCGCAATCCCTTTCAATCGATTGGGATATGCCGCACAAAACTCTGCCACCCAGTTGTTATAGGTCCTAAACACGGCCGTCAATAGCAAGCCATCTGGAATCTTATAAAGTTGAAGGCCCGCCGTAGGATACAATATGCTTACATCAACGCCATCAAGGTCCATATCCTTGATTTGTTCCTCAGGAATGTATCCACCCGGCCGTATGTTTTCAAATGAGTCCCCATGGGTCAGCTTTTCAGCCTCTTCAAATCTTCTACCAGTCTGTGCTCCTGCAAACCCGAATCCTGCACCCTCCAGCTTCTTGCCATCACAGTACCACCAATCTCCATCCTCTTCACGATGTATTCGAGGGGCACGATCTCTGAATTTAGCCTCTATACGACTCTCCCATAGATCGGGTAGCTCAAAAACATGGCTATCGGACGAGATGATTCTGTAGTTACTCATTACTCATCCCTCATTTTACTAGTTCAAAATCCGGGTGCCATATAGTCTTACGGCATTGTCCCAAAGGATCTTTTGTTTACTTACTTCTGATATAGGTTGACCTAAGAAATCCGGAAGAGCTTTGTCGGGATCTGGAGCATCGGGATGCGAGTAATCTGTATTCCAAACGAGATTATCGTCCCCCAATGCATCGACCACTCCCTTGAGATGAAATTCGTCCGGATCACAAGCCACAAACCCTTGTCGCAAAAAATAATCGCTAGGTTTCAGCGGTAGAGGTTCCATGTCATACCACATGCCCTGCCGGCGATCTCGAAGGCCATGATCGTCTAGACGACCCAACCAAAATGGCAGCCATCCAGCATTGCCTTCAAGGAATGATACTCGTAGGTTAGGAAAACGTTCCAAAACTCCCAAAAAGATAAGATGACCAAGCGATATCATATTCTCAAAAGGAAATCCTATAGCATGGTCTAAGGCCACCTCCGGACCTGACACTGCATGTCTAGGCTTATAACGAGACCCAGTATGGGGTTCAGAACTCATAACGCCGTGAAAGGAAATAGGAAAATCCAATTCTTCTGCCAAAGACCAAAACGGATCGTATGCAGGATCATGCCAAGGCCGTGCCTTCGAACCCTTAGGCATAGTGACCGTGACCGCACCAAGTTCTTGTATGACCCGTCTTGTTTCTACTACTAACCCTTCGATATCGTGCTGGAATGGCAACACACCAACCATCTTTATTCTCTGGGGATCTGTATCGCAAAACTCTCGTGAAAAGTTATTATATGCCCGCGCGCACGCCCACAATAAAGCCTGATCTCTTTCTCCAGAAACCATAAGCGGGTGTGGACCGTTGTCTATACATACTTGCTTATCCCAACCCAATTGGTCCATATGTACAATACGACTTTCTGGACTAAACCCCGCTTCATAAGCTGGTCCGTACTTTATTGGCATAAACTCATCAAGATCAATGAGAGATTTTCTCTTTCCACCAGCCCCTTGTAGAGTTGTTTTTGTCCGACTTCCTTCTGGAAATATCTCGCACTCCATAAAACTACGGCTCGCTCCAGGTCGACTTTCCTCAGGTGGGCCAACAATGGGTCTCCGGTCATAATATTCCGGTTCCATATGTTTACTCCATAGATCATGGGGTTCTGTAATATGAGCGTCAGCATCAATAACTTTGAAACCTTTGTACATAACAGCACATTCTCCTTTTGCGTTTTAGATATCTTCCTTAATTATTCCAGATAAAGTGCCACCCAAAACTACCGGAGTTCCTATTTGAACAACAATCTGCACATTTAGGCAATTATACCATCAAGAATGCTTTTCTTACCCTAAACCATAACCAATAGTTCCTTACCAGAGTCCGACAATCAAGTTATAACCCTTTTTGCAGAAATTTGTTATCTGTATCTTTAGATTTCGCTCACTGTCTGATATCATTTCTCATGGCCCGCCGGGGTGGTGGAATTGGTAGACACGCAGTCTTGAGGGGGCTGTGAGCTTTCGCTCGTGTGGGTTCAAGTCCCGCCCTCGGCACCAAAAGACTCCAAGGCGACGTAGCCAAGTGGTTAAGGCGGAGGTCTGCAAAACCTCTATTCGGCGGTTCGATTCCGCCCGTCGCCTCCATNATTCAAGAACTTTTTGTNATCTCCCCNAGGACTATCTTATGAAATATTTAACTATGNNANTTTGCCTTGCCTCGTTACTTATANCCNTTGTGTTAAGCATTGCTTGTGGTGATAGTCCATCAAGTTCTAACTTGGAAGCTAGACCTGACATTGGTAGTATGGCAAGCCTCACACCAACTCCAATAGTAGAGAAATTGGAGCCTGCAGTAGAGAAATTTGAGACCGCCATCGACTATAGCAATTTTCCGGATAAAACTACGAACCAATTCAAATTTTTCGTTGATCAGCGATTTGATGGACTAAAAGAAAAAGCTGGACTCTCCGTGGCAGTTTATAAGAATGGCTATCTTTGGCAATACGCAAAAGGAAAAGCTGATTTCTCTACAAGCATGGAAGTAAACACTCCAACTCTAATTCGAAGTGCTTCAAAGACATTTCTTGCAAGTTTAATATTGAAGCAAATCGATAGTGGATTATATTCATTGTCGGACACATTGGGAAAAGTATTGTCTGGAAATGCTGATTATCAGTCATTCGATAAGAACGTAATCAATCCGAGTGTTACAGTCGAAGAGCTTTTGACTATGACTTCTGGGATTGATGATATACACGTTTTGGGCAGTCAAGAATACACTAACCTTCAAACGAGTCCGAATTGGAAGCCCTCTGATACGATTCGACTGGTGACTGGAAAATTCAAATCTCCGGGAATTTACGCCTATTCGAATACAAACAGTCACCTTCTTGGAATGGTTGCGGAACACGTATCCGGCCAGAAATTAAATGACCTGTATGAATCCGAACTATTTGCTCCATTAGGACTCAAAGCAATTCTTTTACCTCAAGACGACGCACCATCTAGCGTCGCAAGGCCCTATGGTGACCGAAGCAAGTATGGAGGAACGGGATTCGGTGATCTTGCTGAAACTGCGACTTGGGTAGAAAACTGGTATGAGTCAACGGGTCGAACCTCATGGGCAGCCGCAGGAATAGTTACAACACCAGAGAGTTTAGCAAAGTGGGCTTATGAACTTTTCAGTATTAATGGAGTTGCTCTTTCCTCAAATGCTCGAAGTATTTTATTTGATTCATTTGGTGGATCGATGATAGAGATCGGTGGTTGGCCTCAGCAATATGGGTACCACGCCACAAAAAGAACTATGTCTCTCCCTACTACTGATCTAGAAGTTTATGGTCATCCAGGCGGAGGCGGTGGTTACATTTCTGTCTTTTATTACTCACCCAAACTCGATGCATCGATTTCTTTATTGGCTAATTCTCATACCGATGCGCGGGGTCTCAATACCCTCCAAGGGCTGCTAACCCATAGAACACTTGATGAAATCGGGCAACAAATATTTGAAGTGATTTCCTCTGAAGGCGCTTCACAGGAATCAAATAAAAAGCAAAGAAAATCACCTACTCCAAAGCCACCGGAAGGACATGATTCAGATATTCAGACACGTATAGATAATTTAAGCCTTCCATTTGCAATGGGCCATGAACCAAACGGAATAATGCCGATGGGCGAAACCATCAATCACTCTCCTCCGAGGGGTCATCCTGGCATTGATTTCCAATGGCCTTCTAAAGAAGCTCAAATCATTGTAGCTCTTGACGGCACGGTCGGAGATATTGTGACCGAGATAAGTAAGTTTAATGGCGATATAATCCATATTTTAACAATCGTTACAGGCAAATATGGGGTGACTTACGAAGTCGTGGATTTTCTAGATTTTAATCCTGATCTACAAATTGGAGATACAGTTTCACATGGAACGGTTTTAGGGTATCCGCAAAAAGTAGAAACGGGCGATGGACGAATGATTCACTGGGGTTTCGGTAAGGCAAATCCTACCGGAGGACTGCCTAGCCCCGAAGGAGTGATTCAAAATTACTTTATGATCTGGGAATGTCCGCTACCTTATTTCAAGGAAAGTGCGCTCCTCCGCCTAGAGCATATTTGGGCAGACGCCGATTACAACCACAAAGATAAATTTCCTAATTTATGTAACGATTTTTATAAATTACAAGATTAATAACTAAATAGAGATGGAAATTCTACGGGCGGGCCCATAAATTAAACAGAAATTATACCGATTTCTGGGGTGTTACGAATAATATTACCCTCCTTTACGCTGTAACATTATGTGGCCAGCCGATATCGAAATGATTTTATATATCTGACTGATCACCTATACCGATAAACAATGGATAAACCGGTTAATCTATCAGTAAATTTCATGTCTATCAGGATGCCCAAAACTCCCAGGCAACTTTCCCAAATAAATAAATCGACATACTCAGCAAAATTGCCCCGCTAAGTTTAGACAAAAGATTAAATTTCCCACTAAACATTCCGATACCAACTATGCCCGTAACGAAAGTGGCCACAGAAACGTACCACAGGCCATCTATTACTCCCGCCACGACTCCCATTAAAACTTTCTCTG
The DNA here is from genome assembly GCA_002712585.1 of Dehalococcoidia bacterium. GTDB lineage: Bacteria > Chloroflexota > Dehalococcoidia > Lucifugimonadales. The sequence goes on along the minus strand of PAUC01000020.1, from coordinate 17,312 downwards.
ACCAACGTAGGTCCGGATACACAAGATGGCTAAAGATTGCAAGGAAAAACAAGGCTATTTTGGGATTAAGAAATGAAATGAGGAACCCTTCCCAAACAGCTTTAAATAAGACCCTAGGCTTCATTAACAAGACTTTTCCATGTTGGTCCTGTAAATAAGATTTGCTGCGAAATGTACGAATTCCAACATATGCAAGAATAGTTGCCCCGCCGACCTGCATGACCACCATCAGACCGGAGTGATAATTCATTATCTCCGTGGCCCCTACAGCTGTTAAAAATCCCCATAAACTAATACCAAACGCATGGCCGACCCCAGTAGCCATCCCATAAAATCTTCCCCGAACCAATGAATTCCCAATCACGACAGCAAGACTCGGTCCTGGCGAAGCCGCACCCAGAAAACAGACCAGTACCAGTTGGATCCAGAATGTCATGTCCATACGTTCAAAATATTCCCGGTTGATTGAATTCCATTAATTTCCCACCAACTATATATCTCAAGCCCGATTATCAGCTACTATAAGGGATGTTTGGTTTATATAAGTATGGACTCAATTGAATCACCTATTCGAGTAGGCCGGGGTGGCGGAATGGCAGACGCGACGGACTTAAAATCCGTTGCCAGCAATGGCGTGTGGGTTCGAGTCCCACCCTCGGCACCACTTTTCCCTCCCGTGCCCTCTTGAGGTTACGTTTTTGACCAAGAAACTATTTACTCGTTAGTTTTCATTAAAACGTCAATCCAAATTCATAGATTCTACAGAACTCGTCGGAATATCATATACGCGGTATCAAATAGGATATCAAAACATAGGGAGTTGATTATGGGTACTATTTCTATGAAAAAACTCGGTGGACTATCACTGATAGTCGGTCCAGTCTTGGCACTGGTCTGCTACTTCCTGCAACCAGGTGGAATGCTGGTTGATGCAGCTGATCCGGCAGACGCCGCGGCTTCTATAGGAGCCATCATGGCGAATACCGAACTAGCCCACATCACTGGATTGGTAATACCGCTAGGACTAATAATGGTCTTTTTCGGAATAATGAGCCTTCAAGAAACGTTCCATGGTGGAAATGGTCAGTCGATTACAAGATACTCCGTTATCCTGGGCTTTATAGCCACGATAGCGTGGGTGTTAAGTTCAGCAGTAGGACACGTAATAGCTGGTCTGGACCCTGCCCAAGTGCCAGCAGTCGGAGGACCCCTTTACGCCCTTCAGCTCGGCATGAGCAATATGGGATCGGTAGTGTTTTCCTTGGCCGTATTAACACTTAGCTTGGGAATTTCAACTAGAGAAGGCGCCAACAAAATGATGGCCATGGCTATCTCAGCAGTCTCAATTGTTTTACTTGTTACTGCACTCATAGGAGCTATGGATTCCAGTCAATTAGAAACAATGAACATGATAGGCGGAATATGCTTCATAGTTTACACACTATGGTTCATCACCCTCGGCCTTGAAATGTCAAAAAACGAATAGAGATAACGGTTTAACTACAGGTAAATCGAAATGGCCCACGACTCCTCGTCGTGGGCCATTTCATTAATAAACCGAACGAAATTAATTGATTGCTTGAAACTGCCGCGTTTCTAGCATATATTCAAATGCTGACAATCCGTCTCATTAAAATCCAACACATATCATGAATTTACAGTAAATCAAGAGGAGCTATTATGTCTTGCCCCGTATGCGGAGAACAGCATGAGAATCGCCCAATCAAATGCCTCCAACAGGCTACTCTTGATCACGTGGGTCAATGTGGAATAACAACAGAACATGCCACCGACTGCCTATTAAAGGCTTTGACTGACTATGTGGACAAAAATCCCCAATGGAAGAAAGGAATAAAGGGCAATTAGAAAAGATTCACACCACGCCCACCTAGCCTCCCCTCACGATCAGAGGAAAATCTAACCAAAACGCTATCTACGGTGTATACTGATCCAAGTTCTTTGACGGTACGATCCCTTACTACACCATAGGAGTTAATAGAGATATGGAGAAATATAGCTGTTCGGATTGCGGCATGGAAGTAACTAACTTGACATGTGGCTGTGGAACAATGTTAGAGCATAAAGTTTTGACTAAGCCCGACGGTAGTACAGTTGGGGTATCCGAGTGCCCTAAAGGATGTGGTAAAATCAAATCCCCCATGTGTTGCAGCCACGACATGGTCGCCAATCACTAGAAACCACATCAACACCAAGGTCACTTACATGTTCCTTCGCACTCTAGTTATTGCCACGGAATCTCCTTGACTTTAAAATCACGGCGGTGTTGACGATTTGGCTCTCTATGATAAGAACAACGATATTAATTAAATCGAATATTTTGCTTCTTAGCTTTTGATGAAATTAATCTATAAACAAAGAAGATATTTAAATTGAGCTACGAAAGGTTTTTTCATATATTAGATGCACCCGAAGAACCTGCCAAACATCTTATAGTGGCTTTTCGGGGATGGCCTGACGCCAATGAAGCGGCCACTGAATCTATCAGCTATCTCATAGAGCAACTCCACACAAAAAAGATCGCCGATCTAGACCCTGAAGAATTTTTTGATTTCAGTCATTATCGACCTATTACGACTTTCACCAACAACGAACCACATCTTGGTTGGCCACGAAATGAAGTTTTTTTAAAAAAATCCGACGATATTTCACCAGCCCTTCTATTTCTACTTGGCACAGAGCCAAGTCTCAAATGGCGTACCTTTACTGAAGCGATTGTATGGATGGCAAAGCAATACAATGTTGACTCAATAATTCACCTAGGTTCATTAATGGATGCCGTACCACACACAAGGCCTTTACGGTTCACTGGTATAACAACCGACAAAAAACTAGTGGAGATATTCTCAAATTTGAACATTCTTTCGTCTCACTACCATGGCCCAACAGGTATTCCAGCAGTACTTAGGGAAACGGTTAGAACACATAATCTACAATATGCTAGTTTTTGGGCACATAGTCCCCACTACCTCCAAGTACCACCCAATTACTTCATCACATACAGACTTGTTCAAACTATTTCACAAGTATTAGGCTTAAACCTTCCTTTGGAAAACTTGAAAAATGCGGGCCTTAATTTCGAAATGATCATACAAAAAGCTGTGGAAACTGATAAACAATTAATTTCGTTAGTAAAAAGGCTCGAAGATAATTATGACCTAACTGAAGAACTGGACGGAGAGATGCCCAAAGGATCAGATGTAGTTAAAGACCTTGAGTTGTTCTTGAAAGACTTGAGAGATAAAGGGCACGCCTAGAACAATCCAAGGGATATCAGACAGGGATTCATCTCGCCTTGACACCGTAAAGTTGGGCTAAGTACACTTCTTACTGCCAAGACAAGATTGCCCTGGCCCAGGAGTTAATCCATAGACTTNCAGTTGTTGCAGGAAAAATACGTTGGATTCGAAAGCTCGCCTCTGATCATGGAGGTAGAACGTGGACATATCAGGGCATTTGCTCAAGCGATCGAAGACTCCAACCCCCTTTGGAACGATGAAANCGTCGCACGCCAGAAGTTATCGACTGGAATGATAGCNCCTCCNACATTCCTTAGATTTATTAGGACAGAACGATTACAGGAGTTACCCGAAGATTTTCCGTACAATCGCTCTCTTGACGGAGGAAGTCAATGGGAATACTTCGAGTCAGTTAAGCCTGGGGATAGGATAAAGGCAGTAACCAAAATCACAAATCTTTACAAGAAATCTGGTAGGCTAGGAGAAATGGTTTTTGTCGTAACCACAACAACTTACACCAACCAATTCAATAAGCTCGTGGCCACACAAAGTAACACATCTATCAGGTACTAATGATGCATAAAACACTTTATTGGGAAGATGTCACAGTGGGAACGGAAATACCTCCGTTAATAAAAAATCCCTCCAATAGACAGTTAGTCAAATATGCAGGGGTCTCAGGGGATTTTTATGAAATTCATTATGATAAGGACTTCGCTATATCCACAGGACTTAACGGGATTATTATCCACGGTGCATTGAAACAGGCCTTCTTAGGGCAGCTAATAACCGATTGGATAGGTCCAAGTGGAACACTGAAAAAATTGAGTTCGCAATACAGAGGCATGGATGANCCAGGGANTCCTCTTATTTGCAANGGGAAAGTTGTTAAAACTTATGTCCTTGACCATCTACATTTAGTAGACTGTGAAATATGGATNGAGAANTCTAANGGNCAACAATTTACACCTGGNANTGCCACTGTCCTTTTACCAATAAAACCTAGNGATTAAACAAAAAGGAGTAGAATTGTCTGGACAATTAGAAAACAAAGTAGCCGTGGTAACTGGGGGCGGTAGGGGAATTGGAAGAGGTATAGCACTATTCCTAGCCCGAGAAGGAGCAAAACTTGTCGTTGCAGATCCAGGTTCTGATCTCGACGGATCCGGTCANTCCAATTCCATAGCGGACTCCGTAGTCAAGGAAATACNCNAACAGGGAGGCGCTGCNGTATCCTCTTATGAATCNGTCGTAACCATGTCTGGNGGTGAGGCAATNATAAACAAAGCNTTAGATNCTTTTGGNAAGCTAGATATCGTCGTCACATGTGCCGGAGTTTTAAGAGACCGTATGATCTTTAATATGACTGAAGAGGAATGGGACTCGGTAATAGCTGTACACTTGAAAGGCACTTTCACCATTGTTAAACATGCAGCTATACTTTTCCGCCAACAACGTTCTGGAAGAATCATTACTTTTTCATCCGAATCTGGTCTTATGGGCAATTCCGGTCAAGCCAACTATGGAGCAGCAAAATCTGGTATTGCTGGTTTCACTAAAGTAGTCGCTAGGGATATGGGGAAATATGGAGTAACGGCTAATTCTATCGCTCCCAGAGCAAATACTCGCATGATTTCAGCCATTCCCGATTCTGCTAACGAAATCCGGGCGTCCCAAGGGGTGGAACCTATTAGTGGAGATGATGAATTAAGATTGACACATCCGGATGCCATAGCCCCATTCGTAGGATATTTGGCCAGCGACTACGCTGCTAACGTTAACGGACAAACGTTCCTTGTCTACGGAGGCACTATATCGTTGATTTCTCAACCTAGGGCCGAACGCTCCATATTTAACGAAGGCAATCGCTGGGATTTAACCGCTCTTTCGACATTAAGTAGCAATTACCTAACTAAGGATATTTCAAACCCCGCTCCACCCCAAAGCAAGAAGCATTGATTAAAGTTCTAATCGAGGAAGGATGAAATTATGACGAATATACTAAAGAACAAGGTCGCCATAATCACAGGTTCTGGTAGAGGTGTTGGCAAAGGTATCGCCAAACTGATGGCACACGAAGGCGCCAAAGTAATCATAGTTGATCCTGGAACAGAATTGGACGGCTCAGGGGGAACACAATCAATCGCAGAATCAGTCGTAAATGAAATTTTACAAACAGGCGGTGAAGCCGTAGCCTCTTTTGAGGACATTACAACTATGACCGGTGGGGAATCCGTAGTTCAACAGGCAATAGATACTTTTGGAAAGCTAGATATCGTCGTCACATGTGCCGGNGTTTTAAGAGACCGTATGATCTTTAATATGACTGAAGAGGAATGGGACTCGGTAATAGCTGTACACTTGAAAGGCACTTTCACCGTTGTTAAACATGCAGCTATACTTTTCCGTCAACAACGCTCTGGAAGAATCATTACTTTCAGTTCTACCTCAGGTTTAATAGGAAACACCGGCCAAGCTAACTACGGGGCAGCAAAGGACGGTGTAGCAGGATTCACACGGGTCGTAGCTAGAGATCTGGGCCGCTACGGAGTAACTTGCAATTCGATAGCACCTAGTGCAAACACACGAATGATCGCAGCAATACCGGAAAGCGCAAACCAAGCCAAAGCCGGCGCCGGTATTGCAAGCTCCGGTGGAGGGGATCTCCGTGGAGATGCTGACGATATAGCACCCTTCACAACATGGTTAGCATCAGACCAGGCTCATAACGTAAATGGTCACGTGTTTTATGTTACAGCAGGACTAGTAAGCCAATTAAACGATCCCGAGCCAATACGAACAATCCGTAAGGAAGGCCGTTGGACACTAGATGAATTAATAAAGGTGTTTCCTGTGACGCTTGGTGTTGATTTATACAATCCTGCCCCTACGGTAACCCAATAACTTCACAAGAGTAAATCTTTGTTAAACAATAGATGATGTATGGTTAGGACCGGAGAGATCGGATCGCAACCTCAATTTTTCGTCTCGTTGCTCATCCCAGAGATTCCTCGTCATATCCATTAGATAAAAATCAAACCCGGAACGCCGGACTGTTTTTACGACTTGCATGCCAACTTTCTCGAAACAACAGCGAGCTCGTTCGTTCCATTCTAGCGTGTGAAGGTAAAGTCTCTTTAGAGAACTACTAGAAAAGATATGATCTATCAGAGTAACCATCACATCAAATCCGTAACCTTGGCCCCAAAAATCTCTATTACCAATCATAATGCCTATCTCGGCTTCTTTATTGACGGTATCTATGTCGTAATACATACAATTTCCGATGTACAAGCCTTCAAAGGTATCAATAGACATACGTTTGGACCAGGGAGTAGGGTAGTTGAATTGGCTATTAAATATCCTACAAAACTCATCAAATCCCATCGTGATAGCTGGTGCAGCATCTAATTCGGATAATTCTACGTCAACACGCCACTCGTATTCATTCCAGGCATCCTCGATACGTTTATCTCTGATTATTACCTTAGCACCCCTAATTTCCATGCTACACTTTTGCGTACCCTTCCTCTATAAACTCCAAAGCCTTAAGCAGAATGTCCATTTCATTCTCGAAGGTTAATCTTCGCACCGCCTCTTCAGCGGTAAACCAAACAACATCATCAAATTCCAAATCGTGATTAGCGGTAGATCCGCCTAGTGCGTTCATCAAAAAAAAATGAACTGTCTTATTATATCTGACACGATCTATTGAGCTAACGAACCAATAGTTCACACTTCCCAAAGATCGTTCTATTTCTACATCCAGACCAGTTTCCTCTTTCGCCTCTCTGAGAGCCGTTTCAATGATTGTCTCGCCTGGATCTGGCCTACCCTTTGGAAGACTCCATAGCGGAGGCTCCCTCCTCCCGCAAAGGACTATATCGGGGCCCATCACTCCATTGCGTCGATAAACTACGCCTCCTGCTGAGACCACTCTTTTTGAAGGGGTTTTGGATTTTTTTTGGACCATAAAACCTCATTCCCAATCAACTTGATCTCGTAATTTTAAGAAGCGATATAACTTCCCGTCAAGGTTAATCGCTATCAACATTAGCATCTACCCACATTATTAATTATTATACCTCCATACAAAAATGGAGACCGGATATGTCCATTGAATCGAATTGCCGAGAGTCCACTCTCTTTCGAGCAGCTTATGAGCTCAACGTTCCATTTTCCAAAAATATTTACCCCAAATCATCTTTCACACACTGTGGTAACAGGCGATTCCACTATCTCGAATGGGGCGATCAGCAAAACCAACCCATAGTTCTCCTTCACGGACTCGGACAGCAATCTCATAGCTGGGATTTAGTATCCCTATCTCTATCCGATCAATACAGAGTTATCGCTCTCGACGCTAGGGGGCATGGTGACACCGATTGGCCAAAGGATTCAGACTATTCCCCGCAATCTCATGTGAGAGATCTAGCTTGCCTAGTTAATCATCTTAGACTAACGGATTTGATTATAGTTGGGCACTCTATGGGTGGAAAAACAGCTTATATATACGCTTCTGAGAACCCCAATACCACAAAAGGGCTAACTATAGTGGATACGGGGCCCGAATCGGACACAGAGGGAGTACGTAGAATTCACGATTTCATCTCCCAACCCGATGAGTTTAGTTCATTTGAGGAATTTGCTAAACATGTCCAATCGTATACAGGACGGCCTCTTCATATGGTCAAAGGTTCATTAAGACATTCCGTACACCAGACCCAGACCGGAAAATGGACTTGGAAATACGACAAGGTCATAAGAAACCCGAATTTTTATTCCGAGGACTGGTCAAGTTGCCGACTTTGGAAAGCTCTGTCGCAAATCACATGTCCTACGCTAATAATTCGCGGAGGAAACAGTGATATTTTTCCCGATACGACCTATCAAAAAATGATAAGTTCGATGCCAGATGCTACAGGAAAACTAGTAAAGGATGCTGGCCACATCGTACAAGGTGACAATCCATCGGGATTCTTGGAAGCGTTACGACCATTTCTCGATAGCCTCTAGCTAATCTTGCCACGTTTCCAATTTCTGACGAAGGAGTTCCTCTGTCTCATTGTAGCGATTGCCAAATCTCACTACCCCCACCATGTCACCAATACTAGAAGCTTTTTGCAAATCCCGTCCAACCTTCTTAAGATAATCTTCCAATTCAGCGATCTCTTGACCAAGATCAACCTTATGATTCTTCACATCGCCAACCATCCTAGATTTGGGTTTTGACTTATATCTAGATCCTTGTCGGGCCTTTAAATCTTTTGCTCGTGGAGTATCAGAAGATACCATCTTTCGCCTTCCGACCCATTCGTCAAACTTTCCCTGGAATACTGTTAGATTTTGGTTTTCAATAACCAAAAGTTGCCTGGCAAGTAGGGAAACTAACTGTCTATCGTGGGAAATGAAAAGAAGTGTACCCTCATATCCGTCCAATATACGCTCTAATGCTTCCCGACTCATTACATCGAGATGAGACGTGGGTTCATCCAAAACTAAAAAATTCGGTTCGTCAATTAACAAACGTGCTAAAGCTAAACGACTTTTTTCTCCACCACTACATTGCTCAACTGCCTGATAGACTTGATCTCCGTGAAAAAGGAACTTAGAAAGGAAAGTCCTGGCTTCTTCTTCTCTAATAGCTTTAACCTCTAAGAACGATTCCAGAACGGTTTTTTTGCCTGAAAAATGATGTAATCCTTGTGGGAGATATCCGACTTTTACCTTATGTCCAAGCAATATTGTTCCGTGCAAGGCAGGATTTAAACCCAAAATAGTTCTCACAAAACTTGTCTTACCGCTACCATTTGGGCCGAGAACTGCTGTTCTAGAACCACGCTCTAGAATCAAATCGGGAACCTCAAGAATCTTTTGTGCATCATAACCTTCTTTATATCCAACCCATAGGTTCTTAGTAACCATCACTTGATGCCCGCTTCTTGTTACTTTAGATATTTTCACTCCCAACGCTTTGGCTTCTTTCGTAGGCGATTGGAGAATATCCATTTTCTTCAGCTGAGTGGATCGGCTTCTAGCTTCCTTAGACCGCTGTCCCGCATGGTATCTGGCTATAAAATCTTTTTTTTGTGCTATCTCTTTTTGCTGTTTTTGGTATTGTTTCAAATATCTTTGCCGATATTCATTCTTCAATTGTCGATAAACAGAATAATTGCCTGGGAAAAAATTTAGTGCTCCCTCTTCTATCTCCCATATACTGGTGACAGTACTATCCAGAAAATATCTGTCGTGCGAAGAAACAATGAAGCCTACCGAGTTGCGATTAAGGAATCTCTCCAACCATTCTAGGCCTCTCAAATCCAGGTAGTTAGTCGGCTCATCCAATACCAATAAATCAGGATTTAACAATAAAGCTTTGCATAGAGCAGCTTTGGTTCTTTCTCCTCCACTAACAGAGTCAGACCTCGTATCTAATATTTGATTATTCAATCCCAGTGCAAATGCGGTACGTTCTACAGCAGACTGATAATCAATCCCCTCCAAACCTTGGTACCGCTGAAGCATTGCAAGGTATCGAATCTCGGCTTTGCTGGGCTTAGAAGCTATCAAAAATTCCCCCAACTGGTTCTTCTCCCCCGCTTGTGACTCTAACTCAAATAAATCGTCGAACGCTGTCATTATTTCTGCTCTCAGAGGTCGCGTGGTGGCCTCAGGGGGCGTCTGGGGTACATATCCCACCCTGCAGCCCTTTTCCCTGTAGACTTCCCCCTCAGTAGGCTCTAAGGCGCCTGCCAATATCATGATTAGAGAAGTTTTTCCACTTCCATTTGAGCCAACTAATCCGATCTTCGCTCTGTTTGTAATTCCCAAATTGACTCTACTAAAAATTTGTTTATCTCCGTAGAACAAACCTAAATTAGAAATGGATAACAGAGACATTACGATCTCTTCGGGTTATCGAATTCCGGCATAGTCTCTCTTATTTCCACCAAAGAACTCACCACTTTAGCTATATCGTTCTCATCATTGTAAAAATAGGGTGACAGTCGAACTCCACCGGGCCTGGAATCTACAATAATCCCTTTTTCTCTAAGCTGTTCGACAACTCTACGTGGTTCTCGAGTTTCTATCATGGTTATACTTGCATGCTGATCTAAATCCAACGGCATCCTCAAACTAAAATTGTTCTCATATAATTTTTCAACCAAATGCTTTGTTAGATTCAGTGTCCTAACCCGAATATTTTCAACTCCTATCTCATTAATCAACGAAACACCGGCCTTGCCTGCGTAAACGGCGGAAACCGACGGAGTGCCAGACTCGAAACGCCGCGCATCTTCTTTATATTCCGTTGAATCTACCCTAAAGGAGAACTGGTCTCGTTGGGCGAACCAACCAGTAGCTGTCGGTTGCAAACTCGGGATTAACTCATTTCTGACATACATATAAGAAATGCCAGGCCCACCAAGCAACCATTTAAGCCCTCCCGTCAATAGAATATCAATGCCACTCTTGCTGATATCTAACGGAACCTGCCCCGTTGCTTGATAGTCGTCTACAAGTAATAGGGTCCCNGTTTTCTTGCAAATTTTNGACAACGCCGTAACNTCTTGAATCCAACCAGTGGTGAAAAANACCCGGCTAGTTGCTAACAATGCNGTATGTTCATCAACCTGTTCNGCNAACCGNTCAATATCTACTGTAACTCCATCATCTGAAGGNACTATTACAGTTTCNACTCCTTTCGCNTGTAAAGCTGAGAAATGGTANGCTANCGTTGGAAAGTCTAGCTCAGTCGTAACCACCTTGTACCNATTGGAAAAATCCAAGGAAGAAGAAACNGCAGCCAANCCTGCGGAAATACTAGGAACCAAAGCTATCTCTTCTATTNNCGAACTAATAAGGGTAGAGAACTCCGCCCGCAAACNAGTCATTTCATTCATCCAATGGGAATACCAAGCAGATGCACCCAANNCCAGCCACAAATCCAGGTANCGTTCAGTTGCATCTCTACATCTCTTAGACAATAAGCCCAAAGAACAAGTATTCAGATAGGAAATCTTCCCCAAGGAAGGGAATTCCCTCCGTAACGCAACCCAATCAGGATCTATCAATTTCAATCCCTCTAAGCGATTCTACTTACTAAAAAAGTGGTGCCCCCAAGGGGATTCGAACCCCTGATCTTCAGCTTGAAAGGCTGACGTCCTAGGCCGCTAGACGATGGGGGCAAAACTATAACTGCAAGTATACCAAGGCTTAAGGATAAACTGCCAAGGTTTCTAGGCCCATAACTTCGGGATAGCCTTGCATCAGGTTCATGTTCTGCACAGCTTGACCCGCTGCTCCTTTCATCAAATTGTCTATACAACTAATGACAATCAATCTGTTTGTTCTCTCATCAACGGTCGTATATACAAGACAATGATTGTTCCCCCAAGTTTCCTTAGTTTGTGGCGGATTGTAAACCATACGAACAAAAGGTTGATTGTCATAAAACTCTCGATAGATCTCTCCAATACGTTCGGCGAGCACTTTAGCTGATCCAAGCATTCCCTCTTGTATATTGGCGTAAGACGTAACCATGATACCTCTGGTCATAGGAACCAGATGCGTTAGGAATGTAGGAGTCAATCTCTCTGTAGAAAGGCTTAACTCTTGAACAATCTCCGGAAAGTGACGATGTCCCTTTACTGAGTAGGCAAAAAAGTTTTCATTTATTTCTGAAAATTGTGTGCCTAAATTCGCACTTCTGCCTGCACCCGAAACTCCCGACTTTGCATCAATAATCAAATCAGGACCAATTACCCCTTCCTTTACAGCAGGGTACAAGCCAAGTATGGCTGCTGTAGGATAACATCCTGGGTTCCCTATCAATCTGGCATTACCTATCTCTGATCGATGTAATTCAGTGAGTCCATATACCGACAATTTCAGGTATTCTGGACAAGGATGCTTGGTTTCATACCAATACTCATACTCATCAAGATTCTTCAACCGAAAGTCTGCGCTAAGGTCTATGACCTTTATTCCCTGTTCTAATAATGGAGTCGCTATTTCGGCACTCGCCTTATGAGGCAAACTCAAAAAGACTAGATCTAGGGATCCGGAAAGTTCCTCTTCTATCAGCATATCCGACCATGCAAGGTGAGGGAATACATCGGAGAGATGTTGACCAGCCGCACTTCGGCCAGTAACGGAAACTAATTCTGTTTCCGGGTGGCCATGCAATAAACGAACTAGCTCTGAACCAGCATATCCAGTCACATTAACGATACCAACTCTGGTGGTCATTTATTCCCTCTGAACCAATAATAGGCTCTTAAGTATAAGGGGGTCTAGGAGTGAGGTAAAGAATCTTTAGGCAAGTGCAAACCTATTTTCTCGAAGGACAGTTCTGCGCTAGCTGGCACTGAGCACAATTTGGTATCCGAGCTTTACAGGTCCGCCTACCATGAGTGATTAGAGCTGCATGGAATGGATAAACCTGATCCGCCGATACCATATTCTCTAAGATTTCGTGAGCATCTTCAACATTAACCCTAGGCCCTATAAGACCAAGTCGCTTAGAAACTCTGTAAACGTGGGTATCCACTGCCATCGCAGGCATACCCAGGGAGAAACACAATATGACTCCTGCCGATTTCGGGCCAATCCCTGGCAAATCGCGCAGCCATGCCTTTGCCTCATGAAGCGGCAGTTTAGAAAGAAAACTTATATCCAGGCTGCCACACTTTTTCAAAATCAAATTAAGTACGGTTTTGATACGCGGAGCTTTTATTCTCGCCAACCCACCCGAAGATATGGTTTCGGCTATTTCGGATACCTCTGCTCTAGCCACCTCTTTCAAAGTTCCATAACGACGGATTAATTTTTCGAATGCATTAGTAGAATTATGATCCGAGGTATGTTGAGACAAAATCGTGTATACGACTTCTTCGACTGGATCGATTCTACGAGCGTGTTCAAACCCACCATATTCTGTGCCCAATATATCAATTATATCGGTAGGGCTTAGCTTTGATCCGAAACATTCTAGCTCGGAGGTATTCTTAATATTAGACGACACCACCAAATTCTAACACCCTGCTTTTTTCAGAACAAACATTAAACAATAGGTCTATGATAGTAATTGTCCGGCTCTAAGTAATTAGACAAAATTATTGACTTTTAGTTTAACTGCTGGATATTGTATAAATGCTCTCGGAAACTATTGTGGATGGTAAGAATGATCGAAAACCTAGAAGACCAAATTTCAGCAGCTTTAAAAAATACCAAAGCCCAGTATGTAGAAATAAGAATCGAATCTACCTCATCCACATCCTTACGATATCGTGGCCGTGAATTAGATGAAATAAATAAAGCTTCAAGATTGGGCGGCTGCGTTAGAGCATTAGCGGGAGGTGGATGGGGATTTGCATCTTTCAACAATCTAGAAAACCTGAAGGAGAACGTTCTCACAGCGGTTAGAAACGCTCAACTCGTCGGGGGTAGCCCCATAATTTTGATGGATGTAGAACCAACGATAGCAAAGATACGACATGATGTAACAAGAGACCCTACAAAAATATCACTAGCGGACAAAACTCGTCTCCTTAACGAATATGTAGAAGAAATTTGGAGCGTACCTGGAATATCAACNTCTTCNATNGGTTATGGAGACGCTCGCCATCACAAAATATTTGCTAATTCNGANGGGACATATATNGACCATGAAAAGCTTGATATTTCAATTCGATTGAACGCTGTGGCCCGGGACGGATCGGAAGTTCAACAATCCGGAGTCAGCTTGGGATCGGCAGGAGATTACTCGGAGGTAGAACACCTCCACGGACATGCTCGTGACGTCGCACGGCGATCTATAGATCTACTAAAGGCTCCACAAGTAAAGGGGGGTGAGTACACAGTAGTATTGGAACCAGTACTCGCTGGAGTATTTATCCATGAAGCATTTGGCCACCTATCAGAAGCTGATCATGTTTATGAAGATCCCCGAATGAAGGAAATGATGTACATGGGTCGCCGGTTTGGAGGCCCCCATCTTAATGTTGTCGATGGGGCCGCGGTCCCNAATCTTCGNGGTAGCTACCAATTTGACGACGAGGGAACCCCATCTAGTAAAACCTATTTGTTGAAGGAAGGCATTCTAGTGGGGAGACTACACTCCAGGGAAACTGCGGCCAAGCTAAATGAAAAAACGACGGGAAATGCCCGAGCTATTAGCCCTCAATTCCCTCCTATAGTTCGAATGACGAACACCTATATCGAAAATGGAACAGCAACTCCTAACGAAATCATTGGCGATATCAAAAACGGGCTATACGTCAGTAACTGGTACGGTGGTATGACCAGTATGGAACAGTTCACATTTTCTGCAGGTGAAGCTTTTCGAATACATAACGGTAAGATCGAAGAACTCTGTCGACCAGTTATGCTAACTGGCAACCTATTCACAACCCTTGAAAGTCTCGATGCGGTCGCAAATGACTTAGGCATGAACCAGGGAGGAGGTTGTGGAAAGGGCGGTCAAATGCCACTCCCTGTTTCTAACGGTAGCCCCCATATAAGAATCCAGAGGTGTCTCATTGGTGGAGCATAACAATACAATATTCAAATTATTGGAACAGGCAAAAAAGAAAGGCGAAAGTGCAGAGGTTTTCTACCTATCACGTTACAGAGAACCCGTAGTTTTTGAAGCTAATCAACTAAAGACACTAGAACTTCAGGAAACGTCAGGAGTGTCCTTGCGATTGATAAAAGACGGACGCATTGGTTTTTCATCTACAAATATAATTCAAGATACAAATATTTTGGTCGAAAATGCAGTAGAAACAGCGCCTTTTGGTCCAATTGCGTGCTTTGAATTTCCAAATTTTCGGGTATTCAATCCAGTTCAAACTAATGATCCAACCACAAAGTTGTTCCCCATAAATCGGATGATAGATTTGGGTCGAGACCTTGTGGAAAAGATTCACCAACTGAATCCAGAAGTTTTGTGTGATTCCGAGATATCTAAAAACGTGACTACCATCACTATAGCCAATACCAATGGAGGCTTCGCGACTTATACAACCAGCGTATTCGCTATATCCATTAGCGGAACTCTTATAGATGGGACAGATATGTTCTTTCTAGGAGATTACGTGCTGAGCTGTAATCCAATTGAAAATACCGACGAACTAGTATCCTCCATTTTCACTCAGTTAGAAAATGGCAGAACGATCGCTGATCCTGTGAACGGGCAGGTTGATGCTATTTTCACCCCTCGCGGAGTGGCTTCAGCGATAATACCACCACTAATGTCAGGTTTTAATGGAAAATCTGTGCTTCAGGGGTCTTCTCCACTAGCAGATAAATTAGATCAGCCGGTATTCGACAAAAATCTTAGTATCTGGGATCATCCTGACCTACATATGATTCCAGGCAGTCGCATGTGTGATGACGAAGGAGTGTCTAGCAAGCGCATACCTCTTATAGGCAATGGTATAGTCCGAAACTTCCTATATGATCTCCAGACCGCTGGACAAGCTAATAAAGAAAGCACTGGAAATGCCCATAGGAGTTTATCAAGCCCCCCTGCACCAGGAATAAGCGTTTCAGTAGTTTATCCTGGAGAAACTTCATTTGAAGATATGGTAGCAAATACCAAACATGGGATAGTTATAGAAGGCCTACTCGGCGCTGGGCAAAGTAATATATTAGGTGGAGATATCAACGCAAATGTTTTGTTGGGATACAGAATCAAAAACGGGAAGATCGTGGGAAGGCTCAAAAACACAATCATTAATGGGAATGTCTATCAAGCACTTAAAAATATTAAAGCCTTAGGCAATGACTCCAAATGGATAGGCGGGTCTCTTAAAACACCCAGTATTTATTGTAGCGGAATCTCAGCTGCAACAAGAGAATAAAACGGGTTATACATGACTCACGAAAACATATTAAGCAACATAGGTAGCGAAGAAACATTAGTAGACGACGCCTGGTTATCCGATCTTTCTGATATTAATTTATCAAGCATAGAAGGGTTTTCGACCACATGGAATGGTATCTCAGAAGAACGCCGAACACTACTTATTGATAAGCTTATCGAAATGGCCAAAGATCAGATCCACTTAAACTATAATTATATTTTTAAATACTGTTTAGACGATGTCTTTGAGATTGTAAGACAAAGATCTATAGAGGGTCTTTGGGAATGCGAAGATCGCAGTCTCATTCCAACTTTGTGCGCCCTACTTCGATCAGACCCATCATCGGATGTACGAGGAGCCGCCGCAGAAGGACTGGCAAAGTTTGCAAAACTTGCTAACGAGAATAAGATTCTTCGGCGGGATTCAGATAGAGTTCTAAGCAGCCTCCTTTCTAGTATTGGCAATCTAGAGGAAGATATAATAGTCAGGAGTAAAGCATTAGTATCAGCCGCTGTAATAAGTCATGATTTAATTGAAGAACAAATTAAGTGGGCTTATGAAAGCGATATTCTTGAATTACAAACTTGTGCCATATCTGCTATGGGAAGAAGTGGTAATCCAAGTTGGCTTCCTTTCTTGATCGAAGAATTAGGGAGTCCAGTGATCGAGATTAAACGCGAGGCTGTCATTGCGTGTGGTTGCATAGAAGAACCTGAATCAGTCCCACATTTATTACCATTAATTGACGATGACGATTTGCAAGTGCAAATTGCAGTGATTTATTCGATCGGAAACATAGGTGGATCAACAGCTCGCAAAATCCTGAAGAGCATTATACAAACTGGTGATATCCTTCTTGAGGAGGCCGCTAGAAGCAGTCTCATAGCACTCGAAACGCTGGATGACCCCATTGGGGTTGAATGAGGAGACCTATTGATATCATTTAGCCTTTTGGCCCAAGGCATCCAAGCCGGAAATATTATCCTATCACTCAATCCATCTGTTAAGACATTCTTAAGGCCTATTTTATTGCTAAACCACGAGTTGATATAAAGTCACAGTTAAGAGATACTTTGGTAAGAGCAAAAAAGAATGCGTTTCTTCTGTCATCAAGGATTATCTGCAGTTAAGTGGGGGACCTGAATGAGATTTTACAAAGCCGAATATATATGGATTGATGGTT
>PAUC01000019.1 GCA_002712585.1 Dehalococcoidia bacterium | reverse complement strand
TGTATGTGAATGCCGAGGCTCACCTGTCTTATCAGAGGATGCTAAACGCATTGGAAATATGTCGTTCAAAGGGTTTCTTGGAGTTGCCAACTTGAATTGGCCGAACAGGTTTCAAGCCAAGACGATTTTAGAAGGTTCTTGCTGCATGCGAAGTTTTCCGTAGAGGTAAAAGCCGATAAGATCAAGAAGGTTCTGGTAGGTGTTGATTCGTTGATTCATAACTTATTGATAAACTTGATATCTAAAGGTTTACTTCAGGAGATACCTAGAATTCAAATTGAATACCAGAAACTCTTGGATCGATACCGAAAGGTTGAGAGGGCAGAAGTATTCTCTGCGACTAGTTTGAGTGCAACTCAAAAGCAGCAAGTGGCTACGTATGTCGAGCAATTGGTGGAGAGGGAAGTCATACTAACATCTGCTGTAGATGAAACGATTTTAGGCGGATTTGTCATAAAGGTGGGCGATAAGCTTTTAGACGCTAGTATTAGAACTAAGCTGGGGCGAATGAAAAGGGATATAAATTCAGCTAGGACAGTAGCACTAGTGTCAACAATGGGTAACAGAGGAGTGAAAAAGAATGAGTAGTAAAGGTTCAGACATAGTTTCTGTGATAAAAAAACAGATCGAAGGTTTTTCTGGGGAGTTGGAGACAGTTAATGTTGGTACTGTCGTTGAAGCTGGTGATGGGATAGCCAGAATCCAGGGATTAGACCGGGTGCAATTTAGTGAACTTCTGGAATTCCCAAACGATATATTGGGCCTCGCTCTAAATCTTGAAGAAGATACCGTTGGGGCGGCAATTATGGGAGATCCCAACTCGGTCAAAGAAGGAGATACAGTCAAGTCTACTGGCCGGATTATACAAGTTCCAGTTGGTGAGGGACTTATAGGCCGAGTGGTAGATGCCTTAGGTCGACCTTTAGACGGTAAGGGTCCCATAAATTCTGACAAACAACGACCAGTTGAACGGATTGCCCCGAATGTTGTTACCAGAAAATCGGTGGATACACCGGTTCAGACCGGTGTTAAGGCGATAGATTCAATGGTTCCCATAGGTAGAGGGCAACGAGAGCTTATTATTGGTGATCGGTCTACGGGTAAATCTGCGATAGCACTTGATACCATAATTAATCAAAAAGGTCAGGACTTAATATGTATTTACGTAGCCATTGGCCAGAGACAAGGTAAAGTGGCTAATGTTGTTGGTATTTTAGAGCAACAAGGAGCTTTGGACCATACAATTGTTGTGGCGGCGAATGCCTCGGACCCTGCCCCGCTTCAATATATAGCACCGTATGCCGGGTGTGCAATTGCCGAAGAATTTATGGAACAGGGCAAGGAAGTGTTGATAGTCTACGACGATCTTACCAAGCATGCTTGGGCCTATAGGCAGATGTCATTGCTCCTAAGGAGACCTGCTGGGCGTGAAGCGTATCCTGGTGATGTTTTCTATTTGCATAGTAGACTTTTAGAAAGGGCTGCTCGTATGGCCCCGGAATTTGGTGGAGGATCTATCACAGCCCTTCCAATAATTGAAACTCAGGCGGGAGACGTTTCTGCATATATTCCTACCAACGTTATATCTATAACTGATGGTCAGATATATTTGGAGCCTGAAGCATTCAATGCAGGTATTAGGCCAGCGATCAATGCGGGAATCTCAGTTTCCAGGGTTGGTGGAGCTGCACAAACGCGAATCATTCGTAGGGTGGCTGGGAGTCTACGGCTAGAGCTTTCCCAGTACCAAGAGCTCGCTACGTTTGCACAGTTTGGCACGGCGGATTTAGATCAGGCAACCAGAAACCAGCTGGAAAGGGGGCAAAGGAGCATAGAGATTCTTAAACAGACTCAGTATGCGCCGTTATCGCTTGGTCAACAAGTGGTGATATTCTACGCGTTGTCGAATGGTTATTTAGATGACGTTCCGATACCAATGTGCAGAGAATTTGAGAAAAAGCTTCATGTTTTTATGGAGGCCAATGGATCGGCGCTTATGGCTCAAATTATGGATCGAAAGGATTTAACTGAAGAGATTGAGACTGAACTTAAAAAGGCAATCGTAGAGTTTAAGTCTACATTTGAGGCAACACAGGAATAGTCTAACAAAGTATTGGTGAAATATGGTTAGCGTACGACAATTAAGAAGAAGGATTCGTAGTGTTGAGAACACGTCAAAAGTCACTAATGCGATGCAACTAATAGCAGCATCAAAGATGCGTAAAGCTCAAGTGGCGGCCTTGGCAGGACGCGATTACGCGGTGAAAATACAGGAGGTAATGGCTGATTTGGAAGCACAACCCCGTGATTCTGATCAGTCCCACCCTTTATTGGAACGAAGAGAAGTCTCCAAGATAGAGATTCTCCATCTTACTCCAGATAGGGGATTATGTGGTGGGCTTCATGGGAATCTAAATCGTAGTGTCGGACAGTTTATAGTACAGAGTCGGCCAACTTCGGTATCGGTAATAGTAGCTGGCAGGAAGGGACGGGATTTTATGGTTAGAACAGGTCAAGATGTTAAGGCACTATTTACTGGTATAGATGATCAACCTACCATGGCCGATGTGTTGCCAATGTCTAATATATTATTGAATGACTTTGTAGAAGGGAACGTAGACGAGGTGTATATTGCATTTCCTCGCTTTGTGTCGACGGTAGTTCAGGAACCCGTAATTATGAGGCTCTTACCAGTAGATCCTGCAGAACTCCCAACAGCGTCAAAAGTAGGTTACATATACGAGCCGGATGCACGGGAAGTTTTGAATTCTCTTCTACCGAGATTCGTGGAAATGGAAGTATATCATGCTTTTTTAGAACTAGTGGCTAGCGAACATTCTGCTAGGATGGTAGCGATGAGGAATGCAACGGATGCAGCAAAGGATTTGATAGATGACCTTACGTTAGCGATGAATAAGGTGAGGCAGGAAAGTATTACGGGTGAATTGCTTGATATGATTGGTGGAACGTTAGCCCTAGAAGGGTAGATACAAGATTTTCAACGGGCATTAATATGTGTATGTCTAACTTGGAGGATAGGTAATGGCAAAAGGTAAGGTTGTGCAAGTAATCGGGACCGTTGTGGATGTGGAATTCCCTCCGGGGCAACTTCCCGACTTATACAATGGTTTGGTTGTTAAGAACGGCGATGAGAATTTGGTGTTAGAAGTAGAACAACATATGGGCAACAATTGGGTTAGATGTTTGGCACTAGGCCCTACTGAAGGACTAAGCCGTGGATCAACTGTAGAGGATAGTGGAACTGGTGTCTCGGTGCCAGTAGGAGAGGCTACTCTGGGTCGTATGTTTAATGTTACAGGCGATGCGCTTGATAACTTAGGGCCAGTTGAATCTGAGGATCGTTGGGAGATTCACAGACCACCGCCATCTTTTGAAGACCAATTGAGCACAGTGGAACTACTTGAGACTGGAATCAAGGTGTTTGATTTGATCACTCCGTTTACGAAGGGAGGTAAAATCGGGGCCTTTGGTGGAGCTGGAGTAGGGAAAACGGTCATTATAACTGAATTAATCAGGAATATTGCTGCTGTCCACAAGGGCGTTTCTGTATTTGCTGGTGTGGGCGAACGCTCACGTGAAGGTAATGATTTATGGCACGAAATGCAGGAGTCTGGTGTCCTTGGGAGCACGGTTATGGTCTTTGGACAGATGAACGAACCACCGGGTGTTCGGGCTCGGATAGCTTTAACAGGTTTGACAATGGCTGAATATTTTAGAGAGGAACGGGGTCAAGATGTCCTGTTATTCATTGATAATATATACAGGTATATTCTTGCAGGCATGGAGGTATCAGCATTGTTAGGCAGAATGCCGTCGGCTGTTGGATACCAACCAACTCTTGCTACAGAAATGGGTGCTTTGCAAGAACGAATAACGTCGACTAAAAAAGGATCTATAACCTCATTTCAGGCAATATATGTTCCAGCTGATGATTATACGGATCCCGGCATTGTGACGACTTTTGGTCATCTGGATGCCGTTGTGGCTCTAGAACGATCGTTGGCCTCGCAGGGTTTGTATCCAGCCGTTGACCCGTTGGCTTCGTTTTCTAGAGTTTTGGAACCGGACATAGTTGGCGAGGAGCATTACTCCATAGCTCGCAGGGTTATAGAGGTTCTACAACGGTATAGGGATCTTCAGGATATTATTGCGATACTTGGGGTAGAAGAACTCTCTGAGGAAGATAAAGTCACGGTTGGCAGAGCTCGACGGATCCAGAGGTTCTTGACCCAACCATTTTTTGTTGCTGAGACATTTACTGGTATTCCAGGAAAATATGTTGATCTGCGAGAAACGATAAGGGGCTTCTCCGAAATATTAGAAGGCAAGCATGATGGCTTACCTGAACAAGCCTTCTATATGAAAGGAAGCATTGATGAAGTAGTTCAGGATGCTGAAAAGAGAGCTTCCACCGTTTAGGGGGACAGAAAGCCATATGGCAGAAAGTATGAAATTGGACATAATCACGGCAGAAAGAACAGTCTTCTCTGCCCTGATTGAATTGGTATTGGCTCCGGGTATTGAAGGAGAGTTAGGGATTCTACCTCACCATGCTGGCCTCATGACTATTTTGCAGCCTGGGGAACTTATGATACGAAAAGATGGTACCGAAACATTTTTTGCCATTGCGGGCGGATTCATGGAAGTTTTGAATAACAAGGTTACAATATTGGCAGACGCAGCAGAGAATTCCGAGGAAATAAATGAAGAACGAGCTGCCTTGGCCATGGAGAAAGCTCAAGCATTGGTTGCTAGTCGAGATTCAGATGTGGATTTGGAGAAAGCTCTTCAGCAAATTCGACGGGCACAGGCTAGGCTAGATGTAGCCCGGAAGCGGAGGATCAGGAATCGGAGATAACGGGCTCGAATATGGTGAATCACAATAACCTAGGATAGACTAAAAACGTCGACTCTTAACTAGCAGTCTGGAGATTTGTCAGCCTTGGTTATCTCTGATATAGGTGAGCATTATTTGTGAAGCTATCTATTTATAATTAATTGTCTATTTCCTGCTATAACTAGTACCTTGAATGTAGGAGCGTCTCGCAGTTAGCTATCATTGTAATAGTCGCTGTAATAGTCACTAGGATATTCATAAGGGTTGTGGCTTCGATGAGAACGTGAACTCTTGGGCCATAAAGGTTCTCTACGGATTAGTTTATATAGGAATGCTGCAGTTAGTCCAGCAATAAATCCGCCTACGTGAGCCCAATAGGCTATATTCCCTTCTAGCGTACCAAGGGAGCCGACACCCTGGAAGAATTGGAGTAAGAACCAAAATCCCAATAGAACTATGGCAGGTAAGTCAATTGCCATAATAAAGAAAAATAGGATCAAGGTTTTAATCCTTGCAAATGGAAAGAGCATTATATAAGCGCCGCTGATCCCGGCAATAGCTCCACTAGCGCCTATCATGGGACTGAGCGAATCTTGGGTAACATATGTCTGAGCTGAAACCGCAATTATTCCTGCACTTAAATAAATTATGAGAAATTTTATGTGGCCAAACCTATCTTCTATGTTTCTGCCGAATACCCAGAGATAAACCATGTTACCAATCAGATGCAACCATCCCCCATGAATGAACATAGAGGTAAAAACCGTGCCCCATATTGGTATCTGGCTTTTTACATCCAGAAACTTTCTGCTAATGTACTGTCCCTCCCTGACGAAATATTCAAATTGTGTAATTTCTGTGCCTGAGGTTAGTTCCTGAGGTATTGCACCCCATTTGTAGAAGAATTGTGTTACAGCTAAAGAGTCAGAAAAGAATAATGAGCCCCCCAAGTAAAGCTCGATCAAAAAAATGGCGACGTTTGCAGAAATTAACCCGTATGTAACGTAGGGCTTACTAAAGATAATTGTGTCTATGTCGCGGATTGGAAACAGGACTGACCTCGTAGAAGTTTTTACCTATGGTTATGAACAGAAATCTTAAAATGCGAACGTTAGGTGGGTGTAGGGTTTCAGGGGCACAGTGGAGTCGTGTTTTCTATGGATTAAGTTTAACAGGCCCTAGAGATTATGACCACTAATGTTTAACTCTTTGCTACGCGTCATACAAGACCTATAATTGATGGCAACAAATCTTTTGGGGGAACAGAACGTGATCGACAGGACCCTGTGCGGAGAATTAAATCTTAATGATATTGATAAAATAGTAACGCTGGCTGGATGGGTCCATCGGCGGAGAGATCANGGTGGGTTNGTATTCATAGATTTAAGAGATTTCTCAGGTATTAGTCAGGTAATAATTGACCCGGAGTCTAACCAAATGACTCACCAACGAGCTGGCGACCTGCGATCTGAATGGGTGGTCGAAATTAGTGGAAAGGTGAGAATGCGACCTGAGGGAACCCAAAATCCCCATATGCCTACCGGCCAGATTGAGATATCAGCGCATGAGATAAAGGTGCTAAATGAGTCTAAGACTCCACCTTTTTATATAAATGATGAAACAGATGTGGAAGAAAGTATTCGTTTAACTTATAGATATTTAGATCTTCGCAGAGAAAAGATGAAGAAAAATATGATCCTACGATATAGGGTAATTAAGTTTATCCGAGATTTCCTTGATTCCCGCGGATTTCTAGAGATCGAGACCCCCATATTGATAAAGAGTACTCCGGAAGGAGCCCGCGACTATTTGGTTCCAAGTCGCGTTCAACCCGGAAACTTTTATGCTCTTCCACAGTCTCCACAGCAGTTAAAGCAATTACTTATGGTAGCGGGGTTNGANAAATACTTCCAAATAGCTAGATGCTTNAGAGATGAAGATTTGCGGTCTGATAGACAACCAGAATTCACCCAGTTAGATCTGGAGATGAGTTTTGTTGAAGAACAGGAAATTCTCAGTCTGATTGAAGATATGTATATAGACATGGTAAGAACTCTAACGCCTGATAAGAACATAGCCGATACTTTTCCGAGATTAACTTATAGAGAAGCGATATCTCAGTATGGCACTGACAAACCAGATCTGCGATTTGATATGCAACTTAAGGATGTTTCCAATCTTCTAGGCGAGACTAGTTTTGGTGTTTTTCGTTCGGTAATTGATAACGAGGGTGTTGTTAAGGGCATAGTGGCAGAAGGATGTGGAAACTTTTCCAGAAAACAGATCGACGAGTTTATCCAATTTGTTCGAGATCGCGGGGCTAAAGGCNTAGTGACNATTGCTCTNTTGGANGGGCCTCATACACTTGNGGACATTTCATTTGATNATGTNAGGTCTTCTGCCGGTANNCATATAACGATGGACGACATACGACAAATAGCTCATAGTATGGGTGCAGGTCCAGGTGATCTTATGTTGTTAAGTGCTGGATTAAAAAACGAAACGGACTTTATTTTGGGTCAACTAAGGGATTTTGTTGGTGATAGGCTCGGGTTAGCGGATCCTAAGGAACTTGCGTTCGCATTTGTCGTAGATTTCCCTCTTTTTGAATGGAATAAAGAGGAGAATCGCTGGCATTCCCCTCACCATCCGTTCACATCTCCCAAGGATGAAGACGCCTCGATGCTGGATATAGAAAGAAGTTTGGCGGATATTAGATCAAAAGCTTATGACCTGGTATGCAATGGGAATGAGCTTGCCAGTGGAAGTATTAGGATTCACCGACGAGATTTGCAGGCTAAAATCTTTAGTATTCTGGGATACTCAGAAGAGCATGTCATGGAAAGATTTGGGCACTTATTGAATGCTTTCGATTATGGTGCGCCTCCTCATGGAGGAATCGCGCCTGGAATTGATAGATTAGTGGCAATACTTAGCGAGTCCGATTCCATACGAGATGTTATAGCGTTTCCAAAGACCCAAAGTGGCACAGACTTGTTATTTGGTGCCCCATCAAAAATAGATGAACAGCACTTAAAAGACCTGGGTATATGGAAATCAAAGNCGTGATGAATTTTTTACGTTAATATAGTTACACAAAATATGTGCTGTTGTTATAATTTTAACCAGTTCCTTAAACGGAGACCAATCATTGAAAATTAGCCGAGAAGATAATTTACCTGAAAATATCACCCTAAATATCGAATTGGGAGTAGAGGATGTAGAACCCTATTTAGAAAATGCATATCGCAAGGTTGTAGCTAGGTTAAGGATTCCTGGTTTTCGACCTGGAAAAGCCCCTAGGAATGTTGTTGAATCAGTCGTTGGTCGTGAACATTTGGTACAAGAGGCTTTAGATTCAGTGGTTCCAGCATGTGTGGACGAAGCCATAAGAGAGGAGAATATTGATCCATTTTTACCTCCTGAGGTAGAGATGATCGGATATGAACCACTTGCTTTTAAGGCTATAGTTCCATTGGAGCCTGAGT
The DNA here is from genome assembly GCA_002712585.1 of Dehalococcoidia bacterium. Lineage (GTDB taxonomy): Bacteria > Chloroflexota > Dehalococcoidia > Lucifugimonadales. Next base: position 5,743 of record PAUC01000019.1, on the reverse strand, counting down.
TAATCTTGCCAGACTATGGGAGTATTAGTATAAACGTTGAAAGAAAGAAGGTTGGTGACAGTGAGGTAGAAGAGGTATTAGGCCGGTATAGATCTGACTCTGCTCCATGGGTCCCGGTAGAACGATCCGTGAAGTTTGGTGATTTAGTTACACTTGATGTAGAAGGCCGGGTGGAACTTAAGACCATATTGAAGCAGGAGAGAATAGATTATATTCCATCTATGGAGAACCAATCTCCCCTTCCAGGGTTTTCCGTACAACTGGAGGGTCTGGAAAGGGGAATTACTAAGACATTCAGTGTAAAAGTGCCAGACGAATATACAGACGAAACAATGAAAGGTAAAGATTGCCATTTTACGGTGACTGTGAATGAAATTAAGGAAAAATTACTTCCTATGTTGGATGACGAATTCGCAAAGGGGATTGGTGAGGGATTTGAGACGTTAGATGATCTTCGGGCGGATATATTGGAACGTCTAAATAAAAACATGGATCTTCAGGTGCAAGAAGAATTTAATGAACAGGCTTTACAAGAGGTAGTAGAGAAGTCCGTGGTTGTAGTTCCAGATCTAATTATCAAGAGAGAAGTAGATAATATGGTCGATGATCAACAAAGGGCATTAAAATCTCGTAATCTTGATCTCGATAGTTATCTTAATCACCTCGGCAAATCCGAAAACGAGTTGAGAGAAGAAATGCGCCCAGCCGCGAGAGAAAGAGTTGTAAGAAATTTAGTATTAAAGAACCTTTCCAAAGAGTTTAACCTTGAAATATCCGACGCTGAGGTGGAATCTCAAATCAAGGATATGTTTGCTGGGGCCAATAAGCGTTCGATTCGAAGGGTTCTCAAGTCTGATGAAGTGAAGAAATCCGTTTCCATAAGTATTTTAAATCGTAAGGCCATGGAAAATTTGGTAAATCTGATAAAGAGTAACAAAAGTGGTAAACCCAAAAGTAAGACTGCATCAAAAACTAATATACTGAAAAAGTAGGCAAGGAGGAATAAGTAGTAATGGATAATCCTAGAAGTATCATACCAATGGTCATAGAGACAGGGCCGAGGGGAGAGAGAGCATTCGATATCTACTCCCTCCTGCTGAGAGAACGTATAGTCTTTTTGGGGACACAGATAGTTGACCAAACCGCTAATTTGATAATTGCGCAACTGTTGTTTTTGGAAAGAGAAGATCCCGATCGTGACATAAATCTTTATATAAATAGCCCTGGAGGTGTTATTACTTCCGGATTGGCCATTTTTGATACTATGAGGATGCTTCGTTGTGATGTTTCTACAATATGTGTTGGCATGGCTGCAAGTATGGCTACGATACTGTTGAGTGCTGGTACGAAAGGTAAGCGTTATGCTTTACCTAACTCGACTGTGCATATGCATCAACCAATTGGGGGTGCTCAAGGGCAAGCTACGGATATAGAAATTGCTGCCCGCGAGATCCTAAGAGTACAAGATAAGATCAGGACCATATTAGCGGAAAATACTGGACAGAGCGTTGAAAAAATAGCCCAAGACACGGATAGGGACTATTATCTTACCCCGGAACAGGCACGAGAATACGGCATTGTTGATGAGGTTCTTAATAAGGAGGCAGCGACTGAAAAAGTCATCACCAAGGCTGCTAAGGGGAAGAAAAAGAAATAGACATTTATATCTTCGTTGCCTAACCCTTATTCTGAAGTTAATTGGATGGATGCTTCTATTGTTGTATTGAGGCAGAGAGGTTTGGGGCTAAGGGTGTCATCCTTTAAATTCCCCAGATACTTCAAGCTGATTTCCCCTGTTGCAATGGCTCTTATTGTCTCAGAGATAAGCAATGATTCCCTGCGGTATTCCTCATATCGTAATCGCTGAAATATGGACAGGCTTTGGTTGTGGTCTGATTTTAGTTGCGCTATGGGGATATTTTGGATTTCATTCCACGAGTCTCTTAATGGACCTTGATCAATAGGGAAACTGAAATATGATATCGGAGGCCCTTTGTCTAGATCTTTAGTGACAATATGAATCATAGCGCCTGCTTTATTTGGCTTTGTACGGATTGTTTCCCATATTACTTGCTGCCATGTTCCAGATGGTCCCCCAGGGATCGAGGGATGGAGGTTTATCATAGTGTAGTAGTCTGACATGGCTGGCCCTACAATTAACATATATCCAGCAAGTAAGCATATTTGTGGTCTGAATTTAGAGAGACCATCCATCACAATACTGTCATATTCCAATCGCTTTTGATTGGTGGAACCTCTTATAGACCTGTAAATTCGGTTGGACGATAAGGTAATTAATGGAATGTTATGGCTCTCTATTATATCGAACAATTTGTCTGTTACCGAAGATTCTCCTCGTTCTCGGTTACTGAAAACAAATTCTATACGAGCTTCTAGTGTTCCTTGAATTATCTGCCTCTGAATTGATTCAAAAAGGCCCCGGGATCCAGGCCCTCTACCCGTAGTGAACCACCCAATACTTAGCGTCATGCGATCCTCATTCGTTTTCGAATTTTCGCTGATAATGGCGCTAGCCTGGTTATGAATCTAGATCGAGCCATTATAGCCTTTGACTTAGTTAGGCTTGTCAATAATCCACTAGGAGTTCCATCGAATTGCGGCATTAGATTATAGGAACGACCTAGCTCTAGAGTCGAGTGTGAATCCGTTACGGTAACAGCCCCTAAATTATATTTTAGTGAAAGTTCTGTAGCCTTTAAATCGGAAGAGTTGAACCAATTTCTTCCGTTAAATGTTTCAATAAGGTCTAGATAACTTATTATTTCATGAAAGCCTTTAAGTCCGAGCGCCGAAGATCGCACTCTATCAAATGGGTGAGGAGCCATTACTAGTCCGCTTTGAGCCTTAATAGCCTTGGCAGTTTCTAAAGGAGTCAGGCCTGGAGGAATAACTTCGTCGAGAAAGAGTCCTATGATCTCTCCCCCTGAGGACTTAATTTCTTCTCCAATAATTACGGTGAATGGTGCGATTGTTTGTATTTCCAGAGCCCCGTCAATCCTATTGTGGTCAGTTATAGCAAGGCAATTTATACCGGTCTTTAAGGAACGGGAAACAATTCCAGATGGTGTAGAACACGAATCGTTGGAACGATATGAATGTACATGAAGATCTGCCTTGAGAAATTGATTAATCGTCATATTCCTCGGATACATTCTCTTCGTCTGTATCTTTTGAAAACGAGAATCTTAGTTTTTGGATTTTTAGTTCTGTGTTGTTAAGGATCTGGCCACACATTTTTGCCAGAGTTATACCATTTTCGTAGAGATTGGTAGCCTCTTCTAGTGTGAGATTTCCTGATTCTAGAGTTTCGGCTATAGTCTCTAATTTCTCATAAGCCTCCTCAAATGATAGCTCGAACGATTTTTTATCCTTGGATTTGGGCATTTTATCTATCCCCTAAATAAGTGTGATTAGAAATTAGTTCCTTAATTTGTTTACGAGCGAGAATTACCAACGATGGCTTCTATCGTACCATCTAGGATAGCTATGTCTATTTCATCACCATGAACAAACTGCTTGGTCTCGGAGAGAACTTTGGAGGTTCCACGCTTTTGGATTACGGCGTACCCTCTTTGGAGAGTTGATATGGGGTTTAAAGTATCAATTTGTTTATGGAGACTTGCTATCTTTTGATTTAAAGAGAGGAGNAAATGATCCGTTCCTGTGCCCAGTCGGCTTGCGACTTCGTCCACACGAATGATATAGCTTGCCACATCAGGGACCCTATATTCCAACGTTGACTTAGCTCGTTCAATTTTGTAATGGAGGTCTGACATTTGGTTTATCATTACCCGGTTGATATGATCTATTTTGCTCAGTATTTCTGAGGTTAGAGCACTTCTGTCTGGGGTCGCCAATTCTGCTGCAGCCGAAGGAGTTGGAGCTCGTACATCGGCTACAAAGTCAGCTATCGTAAAATCTGTCTCGTGTCCTATCCCACTAATTATGGGTATTCGGCTGGTGTAAATTGCTCTCGCTAACGATTCTTCGTTGAACGCACTGAGATCTTCTAGTGAACCACCGCCTCTTGCGATTATTATTACGTCGGCTTTGGTCTCATTATTTAGTATTTTAATTGATCGAATCACATCAGGTGCTGCCTCCTTTCCTTGTACCATCGATGGCATCAAAATCACCTTTACCACAGGGTAACGACGGTTAAGCACAGTTGTTACATCATGGATTACNGATCCAGATGGGGATGTGATCAACCCTATAGTTCGGGGGAATTTGGGGAGATGTCGTTTTCTAGATTGTTCGAATAGTCCTTCGTTGTCTAAATTATATTTTAATTTTTCGAACTCCATNGCTAATGGTCCTGANCCTTCGCTNATGANAATGTTTACGAGAAGATCTAANCTTCCGCTCGTCTCATAAAATGACATCCTTCCATGAGATGTGACGCTACGCCCATTTTCCAATATATTTAGGCCAGTGCTCCTGGCAAACATTACGCATTTAATCTGGGAATGTGGATCTTTTAGTGTAAAGTAGGCATGACCGGCGGTAGAGATACGTAGATTGGATATCTCACCTGTAATCCAGATGTCGCCTAATAACTCGTCTTGAGTAATTAGTTGTTTAATGTACGTGCTAGCTTGCGATACAGTCAGGGATTTCAACTAAAGATTGGCTCGTTCTGCGTAAGTTCCTGTACGCGTGTCTACTTTTATAGTGTCACCTTCCTTGATGAATAGGGGAACATTCAACTCAAAGCCAGTTTCAAGAGTCGCCGGCTTGGTCCCTCCTTGCGCTGTGTCACCCTTTAATCCAGGTGGGCTGTCGGATACGATTAAGTTGACAAAAGTAGGCATTTTAACACTTAAAAGCGCTCCTTTGAAAAACGATATCTCGACAATGGCTTGGTCTTTTAAAAAATTTAAGCTGTCTCCCATCTTTTCTTCAGATAATTCGAATTGTTCATATCCGTCTAGATCCATAAAATGATAGAAAGCGCCGTCGTTATATAGATACTGTGACTCTCTAGTTTCTATATCTACGGTTGTAAATGTTGTGTGATAAGCTTGAAATGTTTTTTCTGTAACCGCTCCGGAAAAGAGGTTGCGCATTTTAATGCGAGTAACCGGGGCCCGTTGTTGCATTTTGTGCTTTTGGTAATCTAATACTTCGTAGGGTTGCCCGTCTATTTCCATGACGGCTCCTTTACGAAGATCGGAAAATCCTATTGTTGGCATCTTCTCGCCTCCTCTATTTTTTTGCCTTACTGAGTTGTTTAGCTCCGTCTTTGGTTAAAATGACTAAATCCTCGATTCTGACCCCTCCCCATCCTGAAATATAAATTCCTGGCTCTACACTAAATACCATGTTTTCACTAATAACATCTTGAGAATTTGGGCTAAGTCGGGGTAATTCATGTACATCCAAACCAATCCCATGTCCCAGACTGTGGCCGAAATAATCTCCATAGCCTGCTTCAGTTAAGACTGTGCGGGCTAGACTATCTCCAGTTTGACCTGTCATGCCTGGTTGCATCGTCTCGATGGCGGTGAGCTGTGCGCTAAGGACTAGGTCATAGATTTGCTTAAATTTATCGTCTGGGTCTCCCACAAAGATTGTCCTTGTAATATCACTACAGTAACCGTCACGTAATGCCCCCATGTCAATTACTACCGGGTCGCCGAGCTGTATTATATCGTCACTTGCTCGGTGGTGGGGCATAGCGCTATTTGGACCTCTAGCTACTATGGTGTCAAAGCTTTTT
>PAUC01000018.1 GCA_002712585.1 Dehalococcoidia bacterium | reverse complement strand
GTAGTAAGTCTTAGGAAAGATATCTGGCCTATTTTCATTCCAGCGTACATTGTTATTGGGAGTCTAGCAATATTTGTAAGTTCTAGCGTCAGATTTCCTTTCCATCCAGGATCCACATATCCAGCCGTGGAATGAATTACTAGTCCTATTCTTCCGAGGGAACTCTTTCCTTCCAGCCTGGCTACAAGGTCATCAGGGACCTCTATGTGTTCTAGTGTACTAGCTAGCACAAATTCCCCTGGATGGAGTATGAATGGTTGTTCGTCAATTTCTACCAATTCTGTTAGCCCTTCCATGGGCTCTTTAACATCGATATATGCCCTAGTCGTGTTCCTAAAAACCAATAATCTTTTGTCCATGTGCACATCGACGCTTGCGGGTTGCACATCTTCTAAATTGATCGGGTCTATAACTATGCGCCCTTTGGATAACTCTTGCTTGATGCTCCTATCACTCAGAACCATCATTCTCCTATTGATATATAAATGAATTTGGGATCCTTGCCGGATTTTAGCAGTCCAAATCAGGGGATACAACTAAGATACTGAGAAGTTAACCATAATAATTTAAAACTAACTAATTTCCTAATCATAAAAATCAGGATAGACCACCTGAGACTATGCCTATTTAGATGGACCTCAGGTCATGAAGGATTCACTTTTTTGATGGATGTTTAAATAATTAGGATCTTTGGTTCTTGATGTGAGGATGTCGTAGAATGGGGTATAATGACTACAAGGTAACGAGCCCATTTGGAGGACTTTAATGCCGCGTCAATATTATGGTGGAGAGCTTCCAGATTATTTTATAGTAGACTCAGATTCCCATGTGGACGAGAGTAAGTGTGAGCTTTGGAAACGATTTCCTGCAGACCTGCAGCATCTGGCCCCGCGTCAATTCCAGGATCCGAATTGGCAAGACATANAGCATGTTGCAAGAGGNAGTGGCTTAGGATCGACACGTAAGTACGATAATATCTGGGTGCTTGAGCATTCAAAAGTCTTTCCGAATTCTGATTATCGCACTGGCCCATATGGAAAATTAGCTACATTTGCCCCGCATAGCGCGGATCAGTGGTTTAATCGAGAAGGAGAGAGAGATCCCAAGGAACGTGTTAAAGATTTAGACGAAGAAGGATTCGATTTAACTTTTGTTTTCTGTGTGTTACACCAGAATTTGTTAAATACTATAGATAATCCTGAAATAGCGTTGCATTTTGCCAGAGGGTGGAATGATTGGATTTCAGAATGGACTGATGGGTTTAGGGATAGAATACGCGGGACAGCGATACTCCCATTGCATGATATTGACCTTGCTTTGGAGGAATTGCGCCGTGCCTCGGAAATGGGATTAGGGGGAGCATACCTGCCCTGTCAGTTTAAGGGAGAATGGCTATATAAAGAAAAATTCCATCCTATTTTGGAGGAATGTCAGAAACTAGGCTTTCCCGTTTCGATTCATCAACAACTACATATGTCTGTAGGTATGAAACGTTTGGATAATGAATTCCTAAAGCATTTGTTTATGGGTATAGATGCCCCGTTTTCAGTGTGTGGATTTATAGCAAGTGGCATTCTCGACAAACTTCCAGATTTGAAAATTGCGTGGATTGAGCAGGGAGCTGGTTGGCTTCCGTATTTTCTAGACCGACTAGAAGAACATTACGAGATCATGCCAGGTATGGTCCCTAACCCTCGATTTGCAAAGCCAAAGGAATATTTTGGGGAGCAATTGTTCATTGCCTTTGAACCTGAAGAGGCAGATTACTTGCCGTTTTTAGTTTCCAAGGTAGGAGCTGGAGGNTTGCTAATTGGATCTGATTACTCNCATTTTGATTGTCTNTCACCTTTAACGGTTCAGAAGGTTTTGGATCATCCNGACNTAAATGATGTNGATAANAAGAGGATTCTCTCTGATAATGGGATCAATTTTTGGAATCTGGATCCATCCTCTTATTCTCGAAAGATTCCTTGGATTACTAGGGATACCATTTGATGATATATAAGGTCAGGGGAGAATGCGTCGGAGGGGCTTAGTGTAATGGCACAAAAGGAACAACGAGATTCTATTCTTTTAAATTTAGAGGATCCTGATCATTTATCGTTGTTAAATGGCAAAGTTAAGTTTGCTCCTGGACTTCTTCCTGGTGTAGAAAACGATGGTATGACAGCAAACAGTTGGGTCCGAGCAGAGCCTAGGCTAGCGTCCTATGACGATTCTGATTGGCAAGANANTGACAATCTGCGNAGGGTAGTAGGAACNGGTCTGACCTGCGCGTGGTACAGNTTTACCATTACGCTCCCTCTGAAACTAAAAGAATTGGACGTAGAGGGCGCACAAATTTGGTTTTCCACTTGTATAGACGATTATGGAGAGATATGGGTAGATTATCCAGATGATCCCGCCTATAAACCTGCTCAAGGAATTGCTGATAATAAACTTTCCCCAGTTTTGGGATATAACACCGAAAATCGGATTCTTCTATCTGAATATGCTACGCCCAATAGGACTCATGTAATTGCGTGTTTGGCGATCAATGGTCCTTTGGCCCAGCCATTAGGGGGTGTATTTCTTAGATACGCCAGGCTCGAAGTCAGTCAGGGATTTGCGAAAAGACCAATTGGATAGTTAGGATATTTTCAACAACCAGGATACAGGAGGAATTATGGCTAGAAATTTGCCGACAGCGTCTCAAATTCGGGAGTGGCATAAAACGCTGAGTAATTGGGGACGTTGGGGTCCTGATGATGAACTGGGTACTATGAATCTGATAACCCCGGAAAAACGGCTACAAGCTCTGGGACTAGTGGAAAAAGGTGAGACCGTGACGTTGGCAAGACCTGTGGTGGCGGAGCCTTCAGCAGATGGACCAATCCCGCCCCAACTGTACATGGTAGAAAGTGGTGAAGGTTGGGATTCCACCCCTGGTAAGAAAGACCTAGTTGCCCATAACGCGTCGGAATATGTTGGTTATATATATCATGGGTTTGTGATGACACACGTAGACGCGTTATCCCACTGGTTCGATGGGGATAAAATGTACAACGGCCACTCTGCTGATGCAGTTAGAACAAAAGGGGGAGCTACTAAGGAGAGTATTGANCTTCTTAAGAATGGTGTNGTTACGAGGGGAGTCCTAATGGATATAGCTGACNTGAAAGGCGTTCCATANATGAAAGAAGGTGAAGCTGTTTTTCCCGAGGATTTAGACGCAGCGGAGTCCAAGTACAATTTAAAGGTGCAACCAGGTGATCTGATGTTGATTAGGACTGGAAATTGGGAAAGACGTCAAGCTGAAGGTCCGAAACATCCAATGTTGCCTGGTAATGGGGCATCTGGTCTTCATGCCGCCTGTCTCCCGTGGATTAAGGAAAGGGATATCGCGATGTTGGGTGGAGATCTCGCACAAGATGTTATACCGAGTGGTTATTCCGAGTTCAATCTTCCTGTCCACCAAGTCATTCTCACTGCAATGGGGTGTTGGATCCTCGATAACTGTAACCTCGAGGATCTACATAAGAAATGCAAGAGTGAAGGTCGCTGGGAATTTTTGGTAGTCGTCTGTCCTCTAAGGATGGCGAACGGTACTGGAGCACCGGTTAATCCGATCGCCATTTTCTAGCGAGTTTAGTTTAGTTCGAATATGTTGATGGGACAGCTGTTTAAAAATGTTTAACCTGGTAAAGGAATTCTTAGAAGCGGTTATAGTAGCTTTAATTGTATTTTTTATAGTGGATTCTAGCGTGCAAAATTTTAAGGTAGAAGGAGCCAGTATGGCGCCGACGCTTGGATCAGGCGAATATATCATCGTCAATAAATTGGCATACTTTGACCTGGATACTTATGAACTTTCTACTCTAATACCTTTTTGGCATATTTCGCCCGATGGNAATAGGAGTGGATTATTCGAAAGAGAAGGCCCGATCATTGGTGATGTGGTTGTGTTTACGCGAGAGTCCGATCCGAGTCGAAAATTTGTGAAAAGAATCATTGGGGGGCCTGGAGATCAGGTATCCATTATGGATGGAATGACGTATGTAAATGGGGATGTTCTTCGAGAGGCATATTTAGTTAGTGTGGGTGCCGAACAGAATCAAGAATATAATCCTTTGGATAGTGATGAATTTTTTGTTATGGGAGATAATCGTACAGCGAGCAGTGACTCAAGACATTGGGGTCCAATAAGCATGGACAGTGTGATAGGGAAAGTGCTAGCTGACTACGACCTCCCGTTTGATGTTGGTTTTGTGAAAGAAACTGAGTAGTATAAATGGGAGGTTCGGATTGATGAATCCGTGGAAATTGAATCCCATGGTCTTGAGAGGGCTAGTAAGAATTGCTACAATTCGACCCCAGATTTTTAAAATACGTGAAGTTCGTAGTCAAGGAGTTTGTGCTTGGGAAAGATTAAGGTAGCCATTATAGGTGTTGGTAACTGTGCTTCGTCTCTTGTTCAGGGTCTTCATATGTATAAGGAAGTTCCGGAGGGAGATATTGTTCCGGGGTTAATGCATCCATCTTTGGGTGGATATGAGATAGGGGATATCGAAATTGTAGCGGCTTTTGATATAGACGTGAATAAAGTTGGAAAGGATTTGTCAGAAGCAGTATTTGCGGATCCCAACAACACTATGAAATTCTCAGATGTCCCACATATGGGTGTAAAGGTTGATCGTGGTATGACTCATGACGGTATTGGTAAATATCTGTCCGATGTCGTAATAAAATCCCCTGAATCTACCGTTGATGTTGCAGGAATTTTACATGATCGGGATGTGGATGTCGTCATTAACTATTTACCAGTAGGGAGCGATGAAGCTACTAAATGGTATGTTGAACAGGTTTTATCAGCTAAATGTGCGTTTATTAATTGTGTCCCAGTTTTTATAGCTCGCGAAGACTATTGGCAGAAACGTTTTGAGTCTCGTGGCTTGCCCATGATCGGTGATGATATTAAATCCCAGCTCGGTGCTACTATTACTCATAGGGTACTGACAAAGTTGTTTCGGGATAGAGGTGTGGTGATCGATAAGACATACCAACTGAATTTTGGTGGTAACACCGACTTTCTCAATATGTTGGAAAGAGAAAGGTTGGTATCCAAAAAGATCTCGAAAACAAATTCGGTTACCTCACAACTCGACTATGATATTGGATCCGAAAANATTCATATTGGCCCAAGTGATCATATACCATGGCTGAAAGATAGAAAGTGGTGTTATATAAGAATGGAAGGACATTCCTTTGGAGGCGCACCAATTAATATTGAACTGAAANTAGAAGTCTGGGATAGTCCTAATTCTGCTGGAGTAGTGGTGGATGCGATCAGGTGTTGTAAGTTAGCTAAGGATCGTGGGGAAAGTGGAACTGTGAAAGGACCTAGTGCATATTTCATGAAATCCCCGCCAGTGCAGTACAGTGATGATGAAGCTCGGCAGATGGTAGAGACTTTTATAGATGGTGATATCTCTAAACCTAACGAAGGATAGAAACATTTAGCTGATAATAAGGAGAGATGTTTGAAAATTGCACTGGTTTCTCCTTATGACATTACTTGGCCTGGGGGAGTAACGGCCCACATTTCGTATCTTGCAAGAGAATTTGTGGATATGGGTCATCAGGTTAAGATACTTGCTCCCCATACACCTTCAAGAGAGGTTGGACTGGATAGCGAGAATTTTTTCCCTTTGGGCAGATCTGTCCCTGTCCCAAGTGGCGGTTCCATAGCTAGGCTCTCTCTATCGGTCTGGATGTACCCAAGAGTACGAAGATGCCTTGCCGACGGAAACTTTGATATTGTTCACTTTCACGAACCGCTGGCTCCGTACCTTTTCATGCCGTTAGCTATGTTGCAAAACTATAACTCTGTAAATATTGGAACGTTCCATGCTTTTCACGAAAGCACAAAGCTTTATAAGATTTTCACGCCGTTTATCCGTCAATGCTTTGATAGATTAGATGGTCGAATAGTTGTATCACCTATGGCTAAATTGCATGTACAAAGACTTTTACCAGGAACTAACGAATTCTCTGAAATTCCGAATGGAATAGATTTAAGTCAGTTTTCTGAAAATATAGATCCTATTCCTGAGTTTATGGATGGGAAAGTTAATATACTTTTCGTTGGCAGATTGGAAAAGAGGAAGGGGCTCAATGTTCTTCTGGATGCCTATTCTAGGCTAAAGTGGAATCATCCTTCCGTTCGAATATTGGTTGTGGGACCAGGCAACCCAGACAAAAAAACCTACAGGATTATTACCGAACGCAATTTAAAAGATGTGATTTTCGTTGGTGGGGTGTCACCAACTCAATTAGTCAGATATTATCAGACAGCTCATATTTTTTGTTCTCCCGCCACAGGTAAAGAGAGCTTTGGTATTGTATTATTGGAAGCTATGGCAGCTGGCAAGCCAATTGTTGCGTCTAGAATAGGAGGCTATTCCTTTCTGCTAAAGGATGGACATCAAGGTTTACTAGTTCCTCCGAACGATGGTGCAGCCTTGGCTGATGCTCTCTCGGTTCTAGTACGGAATTCTGAATTGCGACGTGTCATGGGAGAGAGAGGACTGCAGTATGTACAACAATATAGCTGGCCTAAAGTGGCACAAAGAGTTATGCAATATTATGTTGAAGTTATGAGGTTACGAGATCGTGCAGGAATTAAGAAAGTATCTTAGAAGTAGAATATACAGTTATGTAGAAGAGCCTATAGCTAGGCTGTTGAATAATCTCGGTGTTTCTCCTAATTCTATTACAATCTTAGGGCTATCAATTTCAGTAACAGGGGCTATTTTTGTGGGGGCGGGCCATATTTTTACCGGAGGAATGCTTTTTTTGTTGGGCGGGTGTATGGATCTTCTTGACGGGACCCTTGCTAGGTTAGGTGGTCGCGAAACGAAATTTGGCAATCTTATGGACTCCCTTTCTGACAGAATTGGTGAAGCAGCTTTGTACCTTGGGTTAGTGGTCTATGGGATCCAACATTTTTCAGGATCGATTAATTTGATGACGTATATGATTGTCTTGTTTGTGGCCTTGATTAGTTCTCAGCTCGTGAGCTATTTAAGAGCGAAAGGAGAATCTCTGGGCATCAAGATGAGAGAAGGAATTATGACGCGCCCAGAAAGGGTCATACTCCTTTCCATAGGATTATTAATGGGTGATAATACCTTAGCGATTGTAATGGTGGTTATTGGGGCATTGTCTTTGGTTACCGTGTTTTTCCGGCTATGGTTGGTGTGGAAGGGTCTTGAAACTGGCTAACCGTCATAGCCTGATGTAAACTGGTTCCGTGGTGTTGGCAAGCTAACGGAGCGATGGTACTAGAATGGTCCTTTTCACGGATCAAAATAGAAAAGAATTAAAGAGGAGATTCCGGAAAGACCTCAAAAAAGAGATACTATTTAGCCTGTTTACTACAAATCCGTCCCTTTTGACCATACCAGGAAGAGAATGCCCGGATTGCCCTCAAGCACAGCAATTATTAGAAGAGATATGTGGGCTCTCACCAAAGATTCACCTTAAGATACATAATTATTTTGATGCTTTAGAGCCAAGGCGCGAGTACGCTATCGACAAAATACCTGCCATAGTAACAGAGTCCGAGGGGGCTAACCGATTAGTATTTTATGGAATCCCTCAAGGGTATCAGTTCCCCGTGTTTTTGGATGGTATGGAGCGTATGTCCCGTGATGTTAGGAGCCTGGCTAACACGACTCGGAAAGGTTTTAGCAAAATTGAAAGATTGGTGACATTACGCATTTTTGTGTCTTCTAATTCTATGACTGCTGCGTCGGTGGCTAAATTGGCCCAGGCTGCAGCGTTGGAAAGTCATTTAATTAGTGCGGAGATAATCGATATCAATGGATTTCCTGATTTAAGACGAGCATACAATGTTTCTACGGTTCCTAAAACTATCATAAATGATATTGTTCACATTGATGGTATGATTTCTGAAGGACTGTTGTTAGAAAAGGTTCTTGCATCAGGCATAAGCTCGACCGAGACAGTAGAGCAGAGATTTAAATAGTGACACAAGAAATTATTGGTTCAATTGACGGAAAGGGATTGCGAATTGGCATAGCTATAGCTCGCTTTAACGGGACGGTTACGCGGAGATTGTTGAAAGGAGCTTTGAATGGACTCAGAGTTCATAATATGCTGGATGAAAATATTTCGATTGTTTGGGTTCCAGGATCTTTGGAATTAGCTATTGTCGTTCGGGAGATGGCACTCTCTGGGGAATATGATGGATTAATAGCCTTGGGATGCGTAATACGAGGTGATACCACGCACTATGATGTCGTAGTTGAACAAAGTTCTTCAGCTCTGGGTAATATTCCACTTGAAACAGGGATTCCAGTAGTTATGGGTGTGCTTACGGTCGAAAACTTGCAACAGGCTTTGTCTAGGTCTGGCGACGACAGGTCTAATAAAGGATATTATTGTTCGGAGACTGTACTGGAAATGGCTAATTTGATGAATGACTTTAAGGCTGCGAGGAGCCGCTAATGCTGAAAAAGAAAATTATCGAAGATCTTTATTCTGCTATGCGAAATAGAGATAAGACTCGAGTGTCTACTCTGAGGCTACTGAAAAGCAATATAGAATATGAAGAAATTGACAAAAAGGAAGCACTCAGCGACGAGGATATCATTCGGCTGATGTTCATGAGCGTTCGTCAGCGTAAAGAGAGTATAACTTTATATAAGAAAGGATCGAGGCAAGACTTGGTGGAAAAAGAAGAACTAGAGCTCTCCATTATTTCGGAATATTTACCTGAACAGATGGAAATAGACCAGATAAAGGATGTTGTAGTGAAAGTTATGTCGGAATTAAAGATATCTGGCATTGCTGATAAGGGCAAGTTGATGGGAGTTGTTATGACGCGACTTAAAGGTAAAGCAGAAGGGTCTTTAGTTAATTCCGTGGTAGGCGACCTTTTATCAGGGAAAGAAAATCAATGAACCTTGTTTGGGTTGATCGATCTTTTTGGGACAGGACGATAACTAGACAGCAATATTTTTGGTTGATATAACAAGGTGCGTTTCGGCATTCTAGTTTTCCCCGGGACTTGGAGTGATACCGATTGCCATCATGCGCTAGGCAGCATTGTAGAACAAGAGGCATACTATATTTGGCATAAGGATACTGATTTATTAAGTGCTGATTGTATAGTGATTCCGGGCGGTTTTTCCTACGGTGACTACCTACGCTGTGGAGCGATAGCAAGGTTCTCTCCCATTATGGATTCCGTGAGAGAATTTGCTAGTAAGGGAGGGCTGGTGATAGGGATATGTAACGGGTTCCAAATTCTCTGCGAAGCGGGACTATTACCCGGGGTTTTGATGCGTAATGAAACTCTTGAATTTAGATGTCAGCCAGTCAATCTTAAGGTAGAAAATGTTTCTACTCCGTTTACTATGTCTTGTAAACAGGACCAGGTGATTACTATACCTATATCTCATGGAGAGGGTAATTATTATGCTGACAAATCCACGTTAGAAGACTTGGAGAATCAAGGTAGGATAGTTTTTAGATACACGGATTCTAAAGGATCTCCTACCCTGGCATCGAATCCTAACGGGTCATCCAGAAATATAGCTGGGATAGTCAACGAAACCGGCAATGTGTTAGGAATGATGCCGCATCCTGAACGGGCTGTGGAGACACTCTTAGGAGGAGATGACGGAATTTACATATTCGAATCCATAGTGACGTTTCTTAAGAGTCGCTAAATGAGCAGTGGAATTATATTTGCATCCCTAGCCCTATGCGGATTCGGATGTTCTACATTTCTTGTGAGGATTGGACTTATAGGAGTAATTCCCAGGATGGCCGCTACGATTTCGGTAGCAAGCAGCTGTTTGTTATTACTGGCCCTAGTTACGATATTTTATCCCAAAGAGTTGGTATCTATTGAGCCAGTAGGGTTTCTCTGGGCCTTGGCTTATGGAATAGTTACTTTTTCTCTTGCGAGAGTTATCCTTTACACCGCTTTTGGCTTGGCTGGAGCTACGAGAGTAGCTCCAATATTGTCGGTTATGCCCATATTTGCGGCTATTTTCGCTATGATTATTCTCGGAGAGAAACCCAACTTTTTGATTATCATGGGAATTATTTTGAGTGTTTTGGGAATGATTCTGATCCTAGGCGATAGAAATATAGATGTGGAATAATCTTGATCGAGATGGAAAGTTCTTATTAGGTACTGTTCTGGCTTTCCTCTCAGCTATACTTTACGGTATCAGTCAGGTTATAGCCAAAAAAGGTGTGACGGAATATGGAGTGCCACCTGTCGTATTTCTGTTTGTGGCCCTCTTTTTTGCCACGGTTTTGATGTTCATTTCGGGATGGCCTGGCATAAAATCCATACGATACTTTCCTAGGAAGCAAGTACTATTATTAGCTGGAGCGGGTTTAACCTCTGGTCTCTCTGTTACACTATTAGTAAGTGCCCTTGATAGAGCCCCTGTCGTGGTAGTAACTCCGATAGTAGCGCTCAATCCAATAGTTAGTTTAACACTTATATATTTTTTCCTTAGACGCCTCGAAAGAGTCACTAAGAGGGTGGTATTAGGGACTGGGATAGCATTGAGTGGAGCAATATTCGTGATTATAGGTAGTACAGATCTATGAAAGCCATACCTCAAAATATACTTGATGAAATAGCCCTTAGCAGAGAGGAATATGATCTTATAACCGACCGATTAGGTCGCGAACCAAATCCGCTCGAACTCGGGATGTTTGGAGCCCTTTGGAGTGAACATTGCGGATATAAGCATTCCAAACGGCTGTTAGAATTTTTCCCATCAACCGGGCCCAAAGTATTGTTCCCTCCTGGCTCCGAAAACGCGGGTGCTATCGATATTGGAGACGGTCTTGCCGTGGTTTTTAAAATAGAGTCTCATAATCATCCTTCCGCAATCGAGCCTTTGCAAGGGGCTGCTACAGGTGTTGGCGGTATTGTACGAGATATATTGGCTATGGGTGCAAGGCCTATAGCATTGTTGAATTCGTTGAGATTTGGCCCTTTGGACGAGTCGAATAATAGACACTTAGTTAAGGGTGTGGTAAGTGGGATTTCCTGGTATGGCAATTGTATAGGTGTTCCGGATGTTGGTGGAGAGATCTTCTTCTCTGAAAGTTATTCGGGCAATCCTATAGTTAACGCACTTTGTGTTGGTTTGGTTGAAAAGGACAAGTTGATCAGAGCCACAGTCGGAGAACCAGGTAATTTGTTGTTATTGGTGGGGTCAGGGACTGGTCGTGACGGTATCCATGGGGCGTCTGGTCTTGCTTCTAGAACGTTTGATGATGAAAGAGAGATGAGACCAGCTGTACAAGTGGGAAATCCGTTTCTAGAGAAAGTTTTGATTGAAGCTTGCTTGGAGGTCGCAACCTTTGATGGGTTGGTTGGAATGCAAGATCTAGGAGCGGCCGGTTTAACGAGTTCTGCGGTTGAATGTGCAGAGAAGGGCGGCAACGGCATCAAGATTGATGTTAGCAAGGTCTCTCGTCGAGAACAGGGCATGAATCCATATGAAATTATGTTGTCAGAATCGCAGGAAAGAATGCTCTTAATAATAAAGCCAGGGGAAAAGGATCGACTTAACGACATGCTTGCGAAATGGGATTTAACGGCTATGGAAATAGGGCATGTATTACCAGAGAGTAACGTAGAGGTATACGATGGCCTGAAAAAAGAAGCATCACTGCCAGTTGAAATTCTTACACACCCAAAACTTTACCGTCTCAAGGGGAGAATGCCAGAAGCGTCTAGGAAACTGAGGAAATTTCCGTTATCTAACCTCAAACCATTAGAGATTAGTTCAAATCAAATTCTGTTGTCGTTATTGAAGTCTCCTAATATTGCTAGTAAGGCCATGATTTATCGTCAATATGACCATCAGGTTCAGACGAACACGTTACAGAAGCCGGGAACCAGTGATGCTGCCTTGGTTCGTATTAAAGGCACCCAAAAAGCTTTGGCTTTGAGCACAGATGGAAATAGTAGATTTTGTTATCTTGATCCCTACCGTGGTGGCATGATAGCGGTCGCCGAAGCTTGTAGGAATGTTTCTTGTGTGGGGGCTGTGCCTGTTGCTCTCACTGACTGCCTAAATTTTGGCAACCCAGAGAATCCGGAGATATATTATCAGCTTGAATGGGCGATTAGGGGAATATCGAAAGCTTGCAAAGTATTGGGAGTTCCGGTAGTTGGTGGTAACGTTAGTCTCTACAATGAATCACGAGGCAATCCGATTGATCCCACGCCCGTTATTGGAGTTCTAGGTGTCTTAGAAGAATTGGCACGGGCTACTGACCTGGCTTTTAAGGATACTGGAGACTTAGTAGTAATGCTCGGAGATAGTGGAATTAATGGTCGGGTACGTGACTTGGCTGGGAGTGAATATATAAAGCTATTTTATGGACTAGTAGCCGGGCGTCCGGAAATAGATTTAAAAATGGAAGCGAAAGTACAACTGTTGTGTAGGAGAGCCATAGATCAAGGTCTTATTCAGTCAGCACATGATTGTTCTGAGGGAGGACTCGCAGTTACTATAGCTGAATCGTCTATCGCAAGTGGTCTGGGGTTTATTTCGAGTATTGACATGAGCGGACGACATGATGCGGCATTGTTTGGAGAAGCGCAATCACGAATCGTGGTCTCCGTTAAGCCCCAAAACTTTGAGGCAATCTGGAACATGGCGAATGATATAGAGGTTCCCATCGTAGAACTGGGGCGTGTCCATGGGTCGGCCTTTCGATTGGTGGATATAGATCTTCCAGTTAAATGTTTAGAAGAGGCATGGAAACAAGGTATTGATTGGCCAGGGATTGTTGGTCAAACATGAATATTTGCAGGAGCTGTGGGGTTGATAATAATGAACCACATGAGAATTGCTCCTCATGTGGTGGCGTACTCTGTACAGATGACCTGGTACATTGTCTGAATTGCGGATATCCGAGTTCATTGGAATCGCTATATTGCAGTAAATGTGGCAAGCTATTTGAGGAACCAGTTTCTCCGGTCAATGAGTATGAACCTGAGGCTCTGGAATTAGTCAACTATATGGGCTTCTGGATTCGGTTGGGTGCGTATAGCGTTGACGTGTTAATGTTTTTGAGCCTATCCTTCGCGATCCTTCCGAATATTGGGATTCAATCGAATGACTTGAATACCAATCTGTTTGTTACCATAGCCGGTGGGGTTTATAGGGCAGTTTTTACCGGATTATCGGGGCAAACTATTGGAAAGATGCTATTCAAAATTAGAGTTGTAGATTTTGATGGCATGCAACCTAGCTTGAGGACGGCGTTTTTCAGAGAAATTCCTTGTAAAATTCTGGCCGAATTCCTATTATTTATTGGTTTTATTTGGGTGGCTTTTGATCGGAAAAAGCAAGGTTTACATGACAAAATTGTGGGCACTCATGTGGTTAAATCATAGGTCTTAATTCGATGGGTTATATTTTCTGGAACATTGGTTGGGCAGTCTCCAAATGGTGTTTATAATGGATGGGTATGTTATCTTTAATAAGAACTTCTTTTATCCTAATCTTTCGTGGAGAGATCTGATACACAATGGTTGAAACCAGAGGTTCTGTAGCTGCGGGCAAGTATATCTTTCGTTTTAGTGAAGGAAAGGCGGGAATGGAAGATATTTTGGGTGGCAAAGGCGCTAATCTGTCCGAGATGGTAAGCCTTGGATTGCCGGTTCCTCCTGGTTTTATAGTTACCACAGAAGCTTGTCTTAAGTACTATTCGTTAGCTAAGAAAATGCCGGCTGGGCTTTGGGATGACATACTGACACATGTGGGATATCTAGAAAAAGATGTGGGGAAGGGTTTCGGGGATTCCCAAAATCCTCTTTTACTGTCTGTGCGATCTGGAGCTAGGGTCTCTATGCCAGGAATGATGGATACAATTCTAAACCTGGGTATTAATGATGAGAATGTTGAAGGCCTGGCTAAGGTTATGGGAGATCGTCGTCCCGCTTTAGATGCATATAGACGATTCCTGCAAATTTTTGGCGACGTTGCGATGAATGTTCCTCTAAAATATTTTGAGAATTTTCTTAAAGAAACTAAAGATCTGGCTGGGGTGCGTATGGATCACCAACTTGACCAGAAACATCTGGAATCTGTGATCTTAGGGTATAAGGGGATTATTGAGGAACATGCTGGTAGGCCAATCCCCAGTAAACCGATTGATCAGTTGAAACAAGCCGTTTTAGCGGTGTTCGGAAGTTGGAACAATCCTAGAGCTGTTGAATACAGGAACCATATGGGATTTTCCCACGAATTGGGTACTGCTGTGAATATCATGGCTATGGTATTCGGGAATACTGGACCTGATAGTGGTACTGGGGTGCTTTTTACGCGGGATCCTGCTTCTGGTAGCCCTGGAATATATGGAGAATATTTACCGAATGCTCAGGGAGAAGATGTGGTGGCCGGTTTAAGGACACCTTCGCCGGTTTCAAGCTTGTCTATTACTAAACCATTCTTATACACAGAATTAGAATCTCTGGCAAAACTGTTGGAGACGCATTACAAGGACGTCCAGGATGTGGAATTTACTATAGAGAACGAAAGGCTTTTCTTGCTACAAACTAGGAGTGCCCAGAGGACTACTTTGGCTGCTATTAGAATTTCAGTGGATTTGGTGGCAGAGGGGATTATAACAAAAGATGAGGCGCTCTTAAGAATTGATCCAGAGGACCTTACAAAGCTCTTTATGCCTAGATTTAGCGTCAAGTCTAGGAANCATGCAGTAGCTATGGATCGACTNTTGACCAAAGGAGCGCCNGCGTCTCCAGGAGCGGCNACAGGNAGTGTCTGTTTTGAGGTAGNTGAAGCACATAGGGCAACACAGTTGGGAGAAGATGTCATTCTGGTTCGACCTGAAACGAGTCCAGACGATATAGGAGGTGTTCTCGTAGCTAAGGGAGTTCTTACTAGCAGAGGTGGTACGACTAGCCATGCAGCTGTTGTGACCAGAGGGTTAGGAAAGCCCTGCATAGTGGGGGCTGAACAATTGGAGTTTGACAAAGCTGGAGAGTATTTTTCTGTTAACGGTCAAGTTGTGAAAAAGGGTGAGACCATTAGTATGGACGGAACAACCGGGGAGATATTCCTAGGGAGAATAGAAACTGTAGACCCTGAGCTAGAGGATTTATCTGAAGCCGAACTATTATTATCTTGGGCCGACGATCGTAGGAAGCTTGGTGTATGGGCAAATGCGGATACTGGTGAAGACGCTGCTAAGGCTTTGGATATGGGAGCCGAGGGTATAGGTCTTTGTCGTACAGAACATATGTTTCTTGGTTCTGAGCGAGTAAATGTAGTACAGCAGGTTTTATTGAATGCTGCAGAAACTGAAAAATGGCAACTCCAAAACCCAGATATCTCGTTGACGTATGTTAAAGGATCAATGCCCGCCGATCTTCCAGCAAGTGTTCGAATATTCTGTTCAGGTTTGGCCGAATTGGAAGCTTTGCAAGTAGCAGATTTTGAAAACATTTTGCGGGTAATGGAGGGGCGACCTGTCATAATTCGACTTATGGATGCACCTTTGCATGAATTTCTGCCCAACTACGAAAAACTCGTGGAGGAGATAGCAGAATTGAGAGTCACTAAGGGGTCGTCTGATATATTGAAGGAGAGAGAGAGTCTCATGGATCTTCTTGAAAGGTCCAGGGAATCCAACCCAATGTTGGGGCATAGAGGCTGTAGATTGGGGCTTACATTCCCATCAATCTATGAGATGCAAGTTAAGGCACTAATAACCGCTTGTTGTAAGCTGTTGGATGAACGCATCAAAGTTTCCCCGGAGATCATGATCCCCTTGACATCACATGTCAACGAATTCTCTAGGCTTAAAAATGTGCTTACCCAGGTTGCCGATAAGGTACAAAAAGTAAATGGCCATAAATTCAGTTATAAATTTGGTACCATGATCGAGGTGCCTAGGGCTGCACTGACCGCCGACGCTATCGGAGAGTTGGCTGATTTCTTCAGTTTTGGAACTAATGATCTAACCCAGACCACGTTTGGATATAGTCGTGATGATGCAGAAGGCAAGTTCTTAAGACATTATGTCGAAACGGGCATTCTAGACAACGATCCGTTTGTCTCTTTGGATACTGAAGGGGTAGGTCAGCTGATTTCCATGGGTGTTGAGAAAGGGCGTAAGGTTAAACCAAGTATGGAAATAGGTATTTGTGGAGAGCACGGGGGAGATCCTAAAAGTATCCTATTTTGTCATGAAATCGGGCTAGACTATGTGAGCTCTTCCCCGTTTAGGGTTCCAGTTGCAAGATTAGCGGCCGCACAGGCCGCCATAAATACTGTTTAGAGATACGGGCTACTTGTCTCTTTAGTCTAGACTACGGTATAGAGCACACTTCGATTTAATGTTAATGTTAATGGGTAATGGTTGTGTTGGATTTTCTGTTGTAGATTCTCCAGATTTGCGAATTTCTTCAGAAATCATAAAAAAATCAGACTTGGAGATAAGATGTAAGCTGCCTTCAAACGCCATAAACCACATTTCAGGAACCCATCGTTTTACATAATCCATGCGGGGTGCTATGTGGCAAGCTTCTAAGTATTGTGTTGGTTTCAGTATTTGATCAGGTTTAATCCCAATACGGTAAGGTAAATTGCTGTCTCCTTCNTTTCCCCAAATAGGTGAATTGTCTTCNAAAAACGGCTTTTCGACAGTNGCAGCNAGNCTAAAGACCCTTAGATGTGTGATNTANAGGAGTAGTTGATCCCCATTTTCTATCCGTTGTACTTTCCGTTTGTGNTGNGCNCGNAGACCTAGAAGATCGAATTTTCTATCTTTGGCTATCTGGAAGTTGTCCGGATTTATTGTTACTATCCAATAGCTTTTTGGCATCAGGGTTCCTATCGATTTGGAAGTTGGGTCACTTCATTATCACACAGACCTAATCCCATTACCAAATGGAGAAATTCTTAATTCCATAATCAGATTGTGACTCTGCACCTAACGAGAATGGGGGCGGTTTCTTGCGTGCTACTAATCCCTTAGATAGAATGCGACAGCAAGGTATGGCTCCGTTGAACGTAGTTATGGAATACTCTGCATGTTGATAACGATGGCCCATATATCAAATGCGTGGATTTGGTAACTCGCATGTTAGTTACTTGATGATGAACTTATCGAAACGTATACATAAACTAAAAGAACTGCTTGAAGAAAGAATCCTTATTGTAGATGGGGCGATGGGGACTGCAATTCAAGGTTTGGAGTTATCCGCAAAAGATTTTGGTGGAGAGGAATCTGAAGGTTGCAACGAGGTCTTGAATCTCACCAAGCCTGAACTAATTTCTGGTATTCATAAAACCTATTTACAAGAGCTCCCGGATATAGTAGAGACTAACTCATTTGGCAGTACTCCCTTAGTATTGAATGAATTTGGATTGGGATCACAATCCTATGATATTAGCAGGGCGGCTTCACTTATTGCTAAGGAAGCGATTTCCAAATTCGAAACTGCAGAAAAGCTTATTTTTGTGGCAGGCTCGATGGGCCCCACAACTCGAACCATATCCGTTACCGGTGGTATTACTTGGGATGAGTTAGTTGAGCACTATCATATACAGGCTAAGGGTCTTATAGACGGAGGTGCTGATTTTCTGCTTCTAGAAACAGCACAGGATACGCTTAATGTAAAAGCAGGACTTTCTGCTATAGATCAATTGGGTAGGGAAATGGATATGATAGTTCCGGTAGCTGTTCAAATCACCATCGAGGTTATGGGAACTATGCTTGGCGGGCAAGATATAGAAGGGTTCTATAACTCTTTGGCCCATAGAGATCTATTATGGATTGGTGTCAATTGTTCCACCGGGCCAAGTTTTATGAGAGATCATGTTCGAACACTTTCTCAACTCTCCAGATTCCCCATAGCAGTTATTCCAAATGCAGGACTTCCTGACGAATATGGTAACTACAACGAAAAACCAGAATCGCTGGCGTCCACACTCGAGAGCTTTATTGATGAGGGATGGGTTAATGTGCTGGGGGGATGTTGTGGGACCACACCAGAGCATATAAAACACATTATAAGAATGTCCCAAAATAGGTCTACTAGGAAACCAGTCTTTAGAAATGAAACATTTGTTTCAGGGCTAGATCCTTTTGTCATAGATAATGGCACCAGGCCAGTGCTGGTAGGGGAAAGAACCAATGTTTTGGGCAGCAGGAAATTCAAGAGACTTGTGGCAGAAGGTAATTGGGAGGCAGGTGTAGAGATAGGCCGCAAGCAGGTACGTGATGGATCTCAGGTTTTGGATATATGTCTTCAAGATCCTGATCGGGATGAGGCCATAGATATCATCACATTCTTAGAATTTCTAAACGGGAGGGTGAAGGTTCCTCTTATGTTAGATTCAACAGATCCTGTTGTGTTGAGAGAAGCCCTAAAGAGAACTCCTGGGAAATCAATTATAAATTCCATAAATTTAGAAGACGGGGAAGATAGGCTCAGGATTATCATCCCTCTAATCAAAGAGTTTGGGGCCGCAGTTGTAGTTGGGTGTATAGACGATAATCGTATTCAAGGTCAAGCTATTACTAAGGAAAGGAAATTACACATAGCCAAAAGAGTTTTCAAACTTCTTACTGAAAAGTATGATATTCCACCCTGCGATATTATATTTGACCCTCTGGTCTTCCCAATAGGAACAGGAGATTCTAATTACATTGGATCTGGTATTGAAACCATTGAAGGTGTAAGCATGATAAAGAAAGCGTTCCCTGAGGCAAAGACTATTTTGGGGATATCAAATGTTTCCTTTGGTTTGCCTACGGCTGGGAGAGAAGTTTTGAACTCGGTATTCTTTTACCACTGCGTCAAGGCTGGTTTAGATATGGCTATAGTGAATTCCCAACAGCTCCGACGCTACATATCCATCTCGGAGGATGAAAAAAAACTTGCAGAGGATTTGATCTGGTCACGTGGGGAAAACCCTATAGCGGCGTTTGCTGATCATTTCAGGGATATACGACCAACGAAAACCCATGAAATTAGAAAAACTTTACCTCTAAACGAACGTATAAGCAGTTGTATTGTTGATGGCAGTAAAGAAGGTCTTTTTAGAGATTTAGATGAGGCCTTGAATACTTCTACCGCTTTGGAAATTGTAAATGGGCCTCTTATGGATGGTATGGATGAGGTAGGTCGGCTTTTTGGAAACAATGAGTTAATCGTAGCTGAGGTTCTGAGTTCCGCCGAGGCTATGAAGGCGGCCGTATCCCATCTAGAACCCCATATGGACAAAGATGCCATTGGAAATAGAGGAAAGATCTTGTTGGCTACAGTCAAAGGAGACGTTCATGATATTGGAAAGAACTTAGTAGACATTATATTCAGTAACAATGGCTATACGGTGATTAATTTGGGGATAAAGATACCGCCTAGAGAGCTAATAGAGGCCTTTTACAGGCATAAGCCGGATATTATTGGTCTTTCGGGTCTTTTGGTAAAGTCTGCTCAGATGATGGTAGAAACAGCGCACGAGTTTAAGGAGGCTAAAATAGAGGTGCCCATTATAGTTGGAGGTGCAGCACTTACAAATCGGTTCACGCGCCTTAGAATAGCTCCTGAATATTCAGGGGTAGTTGTTTATGCTGGTGATGCTATGAATGGATTAGCCTCGATGAAGACCCTCAGGGATCCAGGGAAACTTGAAACCCTGAAATCTAAGTTAGACTATGAAACGGATCAAATAGTTGCTGCAGATCTATCTAAACGATCCCAAACTATGACGACAGCAAGAGCTCAAAGACCCAGGACGATAATCGAAACATTAAACGAAGTTCCCCAGCCACCAGATTTAAAAGTCCATACAATCGACGACTACGACTTATCAGAGATCTTTAAATATATTAACCCGGTAATGTTATATGTTAGGCATCTAGGTTATAGAGGTAAATTTGACTATGCTCTGAAAAATGGGGAAAGGAAGGCTCTTGAACTTCGGTCTAAAGTTCGCGAGATAGAAGATGTGATGTTGACTAAGTCGGATATACGGGCTAGGGCGGTATATAAGTTTTTTAGAGCGGCTTCAGTAGAAAACGATCTTCTAATCTTATCGTCAAATGGAGACGATGTTTTGGCTAGATTTCAGTTTGGCAGACAGGAAGAAGGAGAAAGGCTTTGCATTTCCGACTATATTAGGCCTTTATCTTTGGATAAGTATGATTACATCGGTTTGTTTGTGACGACTATAGGCCCTGGAGTAAGGGATTTGGCAAACGAATGGATGGCAAAAGGAGAATATTTGAATAGCCATGTGCTNCAAGCTATTGCATTGGAATCTGCAGANGCNTTTGCTGAACTTTTGCATAAGCGAATGAGAAGNATGTGGGGATTCGGTGATNCTGANAACATGACTTTACAAGATNTTTTTAAGGCNAAGTATCNAGGATCTCGATATTCTTTTGGATATCCGGCATGCCCTAGGTTAGAAGATCAAGCCCAAATATGGCAGCTTTTAAACCCGGAAGAAAGATTAGGGGTTAGCCTAACAGAAGAATTTATGATGGATCCGGAAGGATCAGTCAGTGCATTAGTATTTCATCATCCGATGGCTAAATATTTTAGTTTAAGTTCGTCAGACGTTGAATTATTAGAACGACGATTGGTTACTGTATCTGAAGAAAAACCGGCTAGTTTTTGAAATTTGACAGTTTCCCAATCATAGAGAATTTATAGTGTAGTTATAATCCAGCTTTTTGAATTTGACGCTATGTAGTCGTAATGGTACATTTCAAACCCACTTACTCCGGCCTATGGATTGTTGTAATCGAACTTTTAAAGAAGATTAGTCAGGGAGATCGACGGGCTCTTTCTAAGGCTATATCTTTGGTAGAAGCAGGTGATCCATTAGGGCTAGATATTTTGAGAGCTTGCTATCCTGAGGATTGGCAGTCATTTGTAATCGGAGTAACTGGAGCTCCCGGGGTCGGGAAAAGCACATTAATTTCCCAACTAACGGAACGATATCTTGACGATGATATATCTGTTGGGATCATAGGAGTTGATCCGACTAGTCCATTTTCAGGCGGTGCTATGTTGGGTGACAGAATTCGTATGGAGAAGCACTATCTTGATCCAAGAGTTTTTATTAGGAGTATGGCTACTCGCGACCTAAACGTCAGCCTGCCCAAAAGAGTCAGAGGTATTACCCGTTTGTTAAGTCTAGCAGGTAAGGACATTATTGTTGTCGAATCGGTTGGGGTCGGTCAAGCAGATTTGGATATACGGAATGTGGCTGATTTAGTAATTGTAGTCCTTGCACCAGATATGGGCGATTCCATTCAATTCCTAAAGGCAGGCCTAATGGAGATAGCTGATATTTTTGTGATTAACAAGTCGGATCGTCCTGGGATTGATAATATGATCCACAATCTTAATGAGGTTGCGGATTCTGGTAATAATATTCTTTTAGGCCGAAGTGTTGTGCTTAAGACACAGTCATTGAATGGGGAGGGTATTGTAAACCTTAAACAATCTATCGAAGCTTGTAGAGAACTGTTAGAATCTAGCGGTGCTCTGAACCAAAAGCGTGAGGACCAACGGTCGATAGAATTTTTCGAGCTAGTATTTCAGGAATTGAAACTGCGGCTAAAAGATGACATGTATAACGATTCTATATTCAAGTCCACACTTCAGAAAGTAAAAAAGGGGGATATAGATCCCTACTCGGCTGTTTTGTCATTTTTAGAACGAGGATTTAGCTAAGTTACTTCCTCGTGGGGTCCAGATTGTGTGTGTAAACATTACAGATGGACGCGTTGCCTTAGAGAATAACCATTGGGACTAGATCTACCATTAGTTTATCAGCCTGTAGTTTCATCCTTGCTTTTCACGAGATTCAGGAAGGGTTTCAACATTGCTGTGAATTCCATCGGGAAAATGAATTTAGTTGATGGACTGGAACCCATAGCCTTCAAAGTTTCAAAGTATTGTAGGCTCAGGGTTTTTTCATCGATGTTGTTTGCGACCTGGTAGATCTTGTCTAGTGCTGTGCTAAAGCCTTCTGCTCTCAATACTTCGGCCTGCTGATCTCCTTCAGCTGTAAGTATTTCAGATTGCCTTTTCCCCTCTGCTGTCAGGATTGCTGATTGTTTTTCTCCTTCAGCTCTATTAATTGCGGCCTGTCTCTGTCCCTCAGATTCGGTGATTTCGGCAGTTTTTATGGCCTCGGCAGATTTTTCACGCTCCATAGCAGATTTCACATTGGGAGGCGGATCTATTTCATTAATGGCCACCTGGGTTACTTTTACAGCCCAACGATCCGTGATCTCGTCCAAAGATACTTGCAAGATTTCGCGCATTCTTTCTCTGTCAGCTAGAGCAGAAGCTAATGTTGTTGCTCCTATAACTGTTCGGAGAGTCGCAACTGCCATATTCACTACTGCAGATTCGAAGTTCCGGACATTGAGCACCGACCTTTCGGCGATATCCTCTACGACGCGGTAATAAATTACAAAATCCATATCTACGACAACATTATCACTTGTTATGTATTTTTGAGTGGGGACTCGTTGAACTCTCTCGCGCAAGTCTACCTTCTTTGCGTCTTCCATTATGGGTATTACGAATCTAAGCCCTGGATGACTTATTCTGTTGAGTTGCCCCCAACGGAGAACTACCATTTTCTCAAATTGTTTCACGACCATTAGTCCAAAAGCCATGTCGATCCCCCTTTTGTTTTAGATAGTAGGATGGTCATCCTTAAAATGTACGTACTGGAAGGAGTTATTATCGGTAACGTTCCCAGATTTACTGTTGAGACTTTCGAGATTCTTACTATCATATTGCCATACCGCTATTGTCATGTCTATAAGATTTATTGGGATAGATTCTATCTATTAATCTGCGTGAAATATTCCCGGATGGGGCTACATATCAAGGCGATAGGGTGGTTGGACTATTTTGTTGCGTCTTACGGGGTTCAGGGACAAGATTTGTCAGAAATTGGACATTCGAGAATCCACAAGAGGAACTGACCTTTCTATTCCAATGAAAACCCATGAATGACTGGCAAATCAGTGTTTTTGTCATGACGTTTGGGAATGCGGGTTTATTTAAGTGTTCATGGCAATTGAATTTCATTGAATTTTTAGAGATAGAAACGTAGACTTATATACCTGGAATCTGGTTGTTCATTAAAGGTCGTACGGAGTTTATGTTTGGAACTAATGAAGGCTACTAAGTCCTCAGACCCCGATGTCTATCGGGCCCTGATTCGTGAAGAAGAACGACAGCGCAATTCAATCATTCTCATAGCTTCTGAAAATTACGCTAGTAAGGCTGTTTTGCAAGCTCAGGCGTCACTTATAACGAATAAATATGCTGAGGGGTATCCTGGAAAGAGATATTATGCTGGTTGTGAAAATGCGGATGATCTGGAAAACGTTGCTATAACGCGCGCCAAAAAGTTATTCGGAGCGGACCACGTAAATGTGCAAGCCCACAGCGGTGCCCAGGCTAATATGGCTGCTTATTTTGCGCTTTTGAACCCTGGTGACACGGTAATGGGGATGAGATTAGACCATGGTGGCCATTTGACGCATGGGAGTTCTGTAAATTTTTCTGGTCGGCTTTACAATTTTGTGAATTATGGTGTTGATGCTGAATCGGAAGTCATAGATTATGATCACGTTTTGCAACAAGCCAAAGTGTATAAACCAAAGCTGATTGTTGCAGGATTTACTGCATATCCAAGAATTATAGACTTCGAACGTTTTGGCGAGATAGCACATAAGACTGGGTCAATGTTAATGGTAGATATGGCTCATATCGCTGGTCTTGTGGCTGGTGGTGTCCATCCTTCTCCGATTCCATACGCAGATATTGTCACAACCACTACACAGAAAACATTGAGAGGTCCCAGGGGAGGGATGATATTGAGCAAGGGAAGGTTGGGCAAACTGGTTGATCAGGCAGTTTTTCCAATGATACAGGGGGGTCCATTCATGCACGTTATAGCTGCTAAGGCAGTTTGCTTGGGGGAAGCCCTCAATCCATCGTTTAAGAACTATGCAAAAAAAATAGTTGAGAATTCGCGTGCATTGGCTGATTCGCTTACTGCGAAAGGACTTAGGATGGTTTCGGGAGGCACAGATACTCACTTATGCCTGGTGGACCTTAGGCCACTTGGTATAAAAGGGAATGAAGCAGTAGAGGTTTTGAGCAGAGTAGGGGTCGTGGTGAACAAGAATGTTATACCCAATGATCCGGAATCGCCACTTATAACAAGTGGGCTAAGATTGGGTTCTGCGGCGGTAACCAGTCGTGGTATGGGCTGTCAGGAAATGTGGGAGATTGGCCAGATTATCGCTCGCGTTCTAGCGGCGCCTGATGATAAAGGTTTACTAAAAGAGATTAAGGTCAAGGTTACTAGACTGGCTTCACAGTTCACGGTTCCTGGTATTGACGAGTGATGTTGGTTGAGCGTGGGAATCGCCCAGTGCTATAATTAGAGAAATTATATTGAGTGAGTATATGAAAAAAGATTTTGAGATCATGTTGATACTTAACCCAGCCCTTAGTGATGAGGAAAG
>PAUC01000017.1 GCA_002712585.1 Dehalococcoidia bacterium | reverse complement strand
CCGGATCCAACGGTGTCGGAGATATGACCGTTTTTTCGTAGGCCGCGTCACCTGCTTCGGTACTCGTTACCATCTCTTCCTCTGGCCTACTCATAAGCTTTAAGACCCGCCATCCGTACATGATGCAAGTCCTCCATGTTATCTATGTCGTGCCAATAATAGTCCGATATATCACAGCTTTTTAGCACGCCCCCTTGCTTTATAGAATAGTCCAAGGCACCGCTGAGTTCGAATCGCCCGGATTTATCGCAAGCAATCCATTGATCGATCAATGCATGGATATCAGAATTGAACCTGAACACTCCAGAATCAATCCCGTTCCACTTTCTAATATGCTTGCCAATTGACGAAATTATAGTTTCAGTGTCCACTAGTACAAGGGTAGCCTCATATGCTTTTTCTAAATCGAAGTCAACACCTAACACGTTGTCCTCGAAATTGCCATGGGCATCCATCACATGGCCAATGAGACCAGACGAAATCAGGTGATCTCCCATCGAAAGTATGAAACTCTGNTCTTTTGTAAAAGTTCGGGCTGCCTGCACTGAAACAGCATTTCCTGATCTATAGTCTGGGTTATATATATAAGTGATTTTAAGCCCATAACGAGATCCGTTACCCACCCAATCATTAATTCTATCCGCCATAAATCCTGTGACCAACGCTACATCAGAAATGCCCGCCCGGCAGAAGGCCTGCAACGTATAGTCAATAATCGGGACATCCCCCACGGTTAGCAATAGTTTATGTTCTTCCTGCGTATGCAGTCCAAATCTTGAACCCAAACCTGCAGCCAAAATCACACCCTTCATTTGTACTCCATCTAATATTTCAGCGAAAAGTATATGCTGAAAAGTATATGATTGATCCTATTTGTAAACATCCCAGAAACCAATACTGCAACTATCGGAGGAAAGAGTAGTGGCTCGGGAGTTGGAAGGAACTCTACCAAGGACTTGTAAACACTAACTCTAACATACATACGTCTCAAACCCATCATTACTCATAACCCTAACAGTTACACATATCTTAAAAGTGGCAAAACCAAGATAATTGAAACCCTTGACACCCCGCTTGCAGGGCAATGGTAAATACATTTCTCTATTCGGTCTTTCTTGCCTTTTTTATATTAATACTTCTACAATTCCACGATGATCGTAATTGGCTGGCATAAAACTTCACTGGACTGGATGCAAGCGAGACTTAGAATGTCTAACTAAACATTCCTTTGATTTTGTTCGCCAAAGGAATACTAGCCGGATTATTGATCTACTATTGTTTCATAAAGTGCCCTGGACCTTATCTCTTCATGTAGGTCACTGTTCATTGGTATCGCAACAACTAATGGGATAACTTCTTTAGCAAAAAGTCAGTAGTAGTGAGGTTGGTCGAAAATGATTTTTATGGAAAATGTTACATTTAGTTATGGGAAATCGGAGATATGTTCTGGCCTATCAATCAATATTCCTACAGGCGAAATTTTTGGTCTTGTTGGCGCGAGTGGATCTGGCAAAACAACTATCATGCGATTATTGATTGGATCTATAAAACCTCACTATGGAAACATTGAAATCCTTGGTAAGCAACCCTCGCCTAGTCTGTGCAAGAACATAGGTTATATGCCGCAATCTCAAGCGCTTTATGAGGATCTTACTGTGCATCATAACATTGATTTCTTTGCTCGGATGTTTGGGTTGGGAGAGCCATTCCATAGGAGACAAGTTGTAGAGCGAATACTTGACAACCTATCACTTTGGAATCAACGGAATACTTTGGTAGACAAACTTAGCGGGGGACAGCGCCAGCGGGTAAGTTTAGCTATAGCCTTGGTGCATAGTCCTCAGGTTTTGATTCTCGACGAACCCACAGTTGGGTTAGATCCTCGATTGCGTGCTAGTCTGTGGAATCATTTCTACAGCTTGGCGAAAGAGGGAGTGACCATAATCGTATCTACTCATGTCATGGAAGACGCAAGCAGATGTGGTCAGGTTGGGTTTTTACATTTGGGACGCATCATAGCATCGGGGTCTCCAAGAGAGTTAATGACCAGGGCAGACAATAGTTCAAATTTAGAGAATGCGTTTTTATATCTCCTCCAAGAAGGGGAAACGAAATGACACTCGATCGAACTCTTGCTATTACAACCCGAATAATATTCCAGATGATCCGAGATCATAGATCCATGATACTTATATTTTTAGCCCCAACGGTAGTTATGTGTCTTGTTGGGTTCACATTTTCCGATCAAGAAGATACCTTGAATCGCTTGGCGCCCGGACTCATCGCTGCATTTACACTAATTTTTACGTTTATGTTAACTGGGGTTAGTTTTCTCGGCGAGAGGGCGCATGGAACTCTGGACAGATTATTGATGACACCAGTAGGTCGTGTGGATATTCTCGTAGGATATTTGCTTGGTTTTGCCCCTTTTGCCATAGCACAAGCCGCGGTCGTATTGTTAGTTACAGTTTTTGGACTGCAAGTTCACTACCAGGGAGAACTTTGGCAGGCGGCTATATTACTCCTTGTACTGATAGTTGTTGCTGTAAACTTGGGGATTTTTATTTCGACGTTTGCACGGAGTGAATTCCAGGTTATCCAGTTCATTCCATTAATTTTGGCACCGCAGATTTTTCTATCAGGCATTATTCTACCAACAGATCAATTGCCCTCATATTTCCAGGTAGTCGCGAAAATATTGCCACTCCGATATGCAGTGGATGGGCTTCAGAAAATCATGCTAGAAGGGCAATCATTGAGCGGCGTTGCTACGGAGTTAATAATACTTGGTGGAATCGCACTAGCCTTGTTGATACTAGCTGGCTATACAGTACGTTATCAGAGATGACTGTAGACTGAATGGCTCCTGCGACTTGATTTTCTTGATTACATCATAGGGCATCGTTAAAGACAGACAGATACTACATAAGGTTAGCCAATAAACAGCTTTCAAGCTTTTAGGGTTTCAGTATCATCATCGTTATTCCACCACTTATATATTTTACAGAAACGTCGAATAATTATGATTGCGGCTACTCCTAAAACTAGAATGTATATCTGAAAACCAAAAAGTCTAAACTCTCTTAGTTCGTTCACCTCTATGCCTAATACGTACGCTAAGCCTAAAATTGCTATACCATAAAGAGATCTCAATACGATAAACAATCCAATACTACGAATTATTTCATTTCTCCTTCGTGTAATTTTCGACTTCAAAGCATTTAGATTCATTATTCAATAATCTCTGTGTTTCATAGGGATAGTAAACGCTTTCCTATTTTTACCTGTATAATTCNACAATGCATATTTTAGTCGTGGCTATCCTCATACTCGTAGTTGGATTTTCCTTGGGCTTCTACATTGGTCGGTCAACCCAATAGTAAGCCTTGATGATTTCATACACACTGCAATCTCCGCCATACCCATATTGTTTATAGTAGCGTTTCTATCTAACCGGATTNTATACCTACATTAACCTAAAGAAATTAAGNTACAGATCATCGTATTACAACTATCTCCCGATATTTCGAACGAGCTAAAGAAAAGACGAATACCAATCAATCCTTGATAAAAAATGTTCTCGCAAAATCACAGGGATATGTATAACGATTAATCTTGACCCGATTTTAGGTGATGGCCACCCCTGTCACACGTACCATATATTTCAAAAGAATGATCGTAAACCCGCATTCCATGGCTGTCAGAAACATCTTTAATAACGTTCTCTATTAAACGCTCAATTTTCGTATCCAAATCTATATCGAACACCTTTTCGCACGATTGACAATAAAGATGGTGGTGGTGCCCGCTCGTTGATCTAGTAAGTTCAACCAATAATTTTTTATCTGGTGACGAAAACGTGCTAACAATTCTCGCGTCTAACAAATCTGCAACTACCCTGTAAACTGTGGAGAGTGGAATTTGTATCGTAGAGCGTTCTACGATATTTTCAACTGAAAGCGGCCCCTCAGATTCATCCAATACAGCCAACACGTTAAGCCGAGGGCTCGTTATTGATAACCCCTCTTGTCTTAGCAATTCGGTTAATTGCTTTTTAGCCATATCTTATAAAATTGCTCCAGTTGGTTAAATATTAAGAATCATTATCATTTATTGACATTCCACAATGGCCCCTTTATTATAGGCCTATTTTGAGAATGATTCCCAATTTACATACGAACTAGACCTATATTACCATGAACTATTCTAACAAACTCCTAATCATGTTTGTACTAATAGGGTTTGCGTCGCTGGGATGTCAAACGCAATCGTCAGGGCCTTACCAGAAACCCTTTGAACAATCTTCGGGAAATCTATCCAATACAGCCAGACCTACTGTCGATTCAAAACCCAAATATGTAAGCGCAACCATATTCCCAATATATTCAATCGCACAACAAATCGGAGGGAATAACATTAACGTAAAATTGATTTTGCCCTCAGGAGAATCTCCACATACGTTCAACCCTACCCCCGCCGACAAGCTAAATGTCGAAAACTCAGAATTGATGTTTTACATAGGTGGAGAACTTGATGAATGGATAATAGACGTAACCGGCACCAATGGAAAATTGGTCGAAGTGAATGAAGGCATTAGGCAACTACAGTATGGATCAGACCAAGAACATGGGGATCATAAAGATGGGTCCAATGACCCACATTATTGGTTAGATCCTCGTAACGGGAAACAAATCGCAAATACTATAGCTAGAGAATACGCTCTTATCGATCTGGACAATGCTCCAAGTTACCAGAAACGGCTAGAATTGTTTAATTCTGAAATGGATCAGCTATATCAAGATTTACTAGAACATACTCAAATAATACAGGATATTCCATTTATAGTACTCCATGACTCTTGGAGTTATTTTGCGGATGCCTTTAGTTTAAATTTGGTCGGTACATTCCAACCATACGGATCCCATGGCCCCAGTCCGAAATATCTCAAAATGTTGCAGGACAAGACCGAAAATCATGACGTTAAAGTGGTGTTTTCGGAGCCTCAATACCCGATTGAAGTTTTGCGTTCTTTCGCAGATGATAATGACCTAAAAGTAGCTACCATAGACCCACTAGGGGGAGTAGATGGGAGAATGACTTTTCAAGAACTTCTAACCTATAACGTTGATATGGTGAAATCATCCCTGTTAGCAAAGAAGTGATGTGATATTCCACGTATCAAGGATAAATTNTGAATAGAAACATAGTTGAATACGATAACGTGACCGTTATGATAGGGAACAAAAAAATATTATCTGATGCCTCCTGTTCTATACCGCGAAAAGCACTTACGTTTCTAGTGGGCGAGAATGGTTCTGGTAAGACAACTCTGGTTAAAAGCATATTGGGACTCTTGCCCATCTCTGGCGGAAACATCAGTTTCCATTCAACAAACGGGACTAAGCCTATTCTCGGATATGTTCCACAGAATGTAATATTCCCTACTCCATTCAAACTCACCGTTTCGGAATATTTGAAGTATGCAGCACAAGTACCCCGCAATAAAATAACGAACGTCATAAAACGAGTCGATTTCCCTGAATCCCATTTATCACGAAACATTACTGAACTTTCGGGAGGCCAGGCGCAAAAAATGCTACTCGCAGCCGAGTTATACCGTAGCCCTGATCTTTTATTCTTGGATGAACCTCTTTCCAATGTCGACGACTCTAGTGAAAAACACATAATAGATGTAATTCTAGAAGTAAAAAACGAAGGGGTTTCTGTAGTCATTATTACCCATGACTGGCAATTCGTTTCTTCCTACGGTAATCACGTGATCTGCCTGAACAGGAACTTCATATGTGATTCGGGATATTGTGTATGCAAGAATTCCCTCTCGAAAGTCAATATAAAGAATATCCAAAAGACCACACCTGATCCAAATAGTACTCACTCAGGCTATTGTTATATAGAAAATATTTAACGGACTAAGAAATGGATTTAATTGACATCATATCTACTCCATTCATGCAGAGATCATTTCTGAGTGCCGTTTTATTAGCAAGTCTATTTGGTCTTTTTGGGACATTTATAGTTCCAAAAAGACTCGGATTTATGGCTGACGGAATTAGCCACGGGTCATTACTAGGAATTGCTCTTGGGTTGTTATTAGGTATATACCCGATACTCATAGCGATAATCGTAGCTAGTCTTTACGGGTTTATGTTATCGCGTGTTTCATCTACCAGTAATATAACGCAAGATGGGCTTGTCGGGGTATTCCTTAGCGGCGGTATGGGAGGAGCCATAATCATCATGTCATATGTTCCAGGATACAAACCGGAGCTTTTTAGTTATCTCTTCGGAAACATTCTAACCATACAGTGGACAGATATATATTTTCTGACAGGATTCTTTATCCTAGTAACAACCATTTTTGTATCCCAATGGCGTAGTTTAGTCATTACGACTATTCATAATGATCTCTCTCATGTTATCGACCTTCCAGTTGATAGGACAAAATATTTTCTGTTTATCGGCACCTCGATAACATTGATAGCTGGAGTTAAACTCTTGGGAGTTATACTAGTATCCGCTCTCCTTATAATACCCGTTCTAATAGCCAATCAATTTGGACAGTCTCTGCGATCAACCTTTGGCTTGACTCAGTTGATCGGAATTTTTTCTACACTCGCTGGCATCTTGATATCATATGTCATGGATTACCCTACAGGACCATCAGTTGCGATATTATTGGTGATGATTCTTATGTTGGCACTCTTTTACAAAAATATAAAAGCCAAACTTAGCCATTAATCTATTCAAGGGAATTACACAGTATGGACAGCATTATTAATCTTTGATTTCTATCATCTCGATCTCAAACGTCAGGGCATGGCCAGCTAACCTGTGGTTACCATCCAGCTCGACAATGTCACCTTCTATGCTCACTATAGTAAAAATTCCACCAGTAGCGCCTTGAAGCACCTGCCCAACAATTACATCGGATGGAAGTTCATCCTTAAATGCCTCAACTACTAGATCCGCCCTATGTAAACCATATGCATTTTCTGGTTCCATTCGCTTTGTGACAGTATCTCCAACGGACAAGCCCTTTAATGCTTCATCAAACCCTGGTATAACCTGGCCAGAACCAATGGTGACTTGGAACGGGTCCCTATCACGTGAAGAATCGAATACTTCCCCGGTATCAAGCGTGCCAGTGTAGTGTACCGTTACAATATCCCCGTTTTGACTTACACGAACTTGTCCACCGCATTGAACAATCGCCAGACTGAAAAACAAAAGTAATAAAACAACAGACCATCTTGTAACTATGTTTAGTTGATTCATGTTCAATTAACCACCAAGAATTTCATTAACCCATTTCAAATGCTTCAGAGAGCAACTCATATGACCTTACACGATGCCGAAAGTCATAGCAATTCGTGACAATAGTTATATCTGTCGTATCGTATTCTTCAGCCAATTCCAGGATCCTAGTCCTTACAAACTTGGGATCGCCGTCAATGTACATACTACTCAACTGTTCAATATAACTTTTAGCTCCAGGAGCTAGGTCAAGTCCTAATGCTTTCTCTGGTGAAATCATTCCTGGCCCAAGACCAAGCCTCAGAACCTCCCTAGCTTTATTGATATTTCTACTAGCTCCAATAAACTGTGCCTCCTCCTTTGTGGGCGCACAAATGACCTGTAAACCTACGTTAAGTTTAGGTTCAGGACAAATCGGCGATGGTTTAAATCCCTTACGGTAGATAGCGGCAGCCGTAGGGCCCTGTTCCCTAGTAGTACCAAAGAAATCTGCAAATGCAAACGGTAACCCTAATTCTGCAGCCAATCCTGCACTATAGTTACTTGAACCAAGAATCCAAATTTCCGGAAGGTTATCAGGTACTGGTCCGGGTTGAGCCCGTATCCTTTCGAATGGATGATCTTTCGCTAAAGTTCCCGATAAGTACCCTATGAGATCTAAAACTTGCTGCGGGAAAGTTGTAATGTTTGCCTGAGGTTTCGGATAGGAAAGCGCAGTCGCCGTTAATTGATCGCTCCCAGGCGCTCTTCCTACACCTAGATCTATGCGCCCAGGATAAAAAGACTCCAGAATACTAAACCCTTCAGCAACCTTCAAAGACGAGTAATGGGGTAGCATAACTCCTGCGCTACCCACCCTTATCGTTTCCGTATTGGCCGCTATTTGTCCAATCAATATCTCAGGATTTGTCCCAGCAAAATAGATAGAATTATGATGTTCAGATACCCAAAACCTCATATAACCCATCCGTTCGGTAGCTTGAGCTAATTTCACGGTTTCCTGTAACGCTACAGCAGCCGTACTACCTTGACGCATGGGTGTTTGATCTAAAACACTAAGTTTAATGGTCTCTGACACGTACCTATTTTATCCTTTCAACTACAGACCTAAGCGCATTTAAAATCGCATCATTATCTTGATCCGTAGTGACGGTGCTCAATGCCCCAGCAGAAACTATTTGCAATAATACACCTTCGTTCAAGAGACCAAGAAACAAAGCCTTTCTCATATCTTGATCCCCTCTAAGCATTGATCGATAATCCACGACTCTTTCATTGGTGAAATGTATACCAAACAAAGACCCGACACCCGTGACACAAGCGCTGACTTCCAATTCGTCAAACACTGTTTGCATTCGCATGCGAAGATCATTTCCCATGGAATTTAGTCGATCGTAACATTCGGGTGTAAGTTGTTCTAAAACAACTTTACCCGCCGCTAATGTCATAGGATTAGCATTAAATGTTCCTGCGTGTGGAATCGTCGCCCCACCTTGTGAAGGATCAAACATCTCCATTAAGTCCATTCTCCCACCAAAAGCTCCTACCGGAAATCCGCCGCCAATCGTTTTTCCTAATGCCGTGAGATCGGGGTTGATCCCCCACTCGACCTGAGCGCCGCCAGGTCCAATTCTAAAGCTCTGGACTTCATCGTAAATAAGAATGATACCTAATTCTAACGTCAATTCCCTAATTCCTTTTAGAAACTCTATGTTGCCCGGTAAATATCCAAGCGCAGAAGCCACAGGTTCCATGATGACACACGAGATATCTGATTTGTGTCTTCTGAGTAATTCTTCGCTCTTTACGAGGTCATTGTATGGCATCACAATTACCTCACGACTGACTGAGGGTGGTTGTCCTGGAAATTCCGGAATAGATGTAGGGCCGTTAGGATCCAATTTCCAGGCTGGGGGCCTTACGCTGACAGATACATATTCATGAGAACCATGATATCCTCCCTCGAATTTTGCTATTTTATGTCTTCCTGTATAAGCGCGGGCTACTCGTATTGCATTGAGCGTTGCTTCTGTACCAGAATTAGCAAACCTGACCGAATCCATCGACGGAATACGTTTGCACAACATTTCGGCCATTACAATTTGAAGCTCGGACGGTCCACTATATGCTGTGCCTTTAGCGGCCTGCTGATTAATCGCATCGACTATCAATGGATGAGCATGCCCCATAATGAGACTAGTAGCGTTAATCATATAATCAAGATATTGATTCCCATCTACGTCAAAAATCTGATTGCCTAAGCCTCTATCAATAAAAGCAGGATATGGATCATAATAAGCCGTACCTCGAGAACTTCCACCTGGCATAAAGAAGCGTGCTCTCTCCTGAAGCTTCTTAGACTTAGGTGTCTTGGAAATAAAAGTGCCAACTTCCTCGTTAAGCTTTGATAAATCCATGCAAACCTCGAAATGTTATTTTTAGTTTAAGTCTTAATATATCGAACACACATTTATAAAAGCATCTATATTAAAATTCGGATCAGTCGGAAAAAATTCAGTCGACATCCAACACATCCACAGCCAAAGCTAACATGATCTTTGCTCCAGTCGTCAACGATTTTACACCGATCGATTCATCTGTCCCATGCATTCTATTCAATAGCGGATCGTCAGAAGGGTCCATGCCATTGAATCCATAAGTCGTGGTCCCTAAAGGACGCAAGAATCTAGAATCTGTAAATCCCGTGGCAACAGATGGGACCCAATTTAGATCTGTCCGGTTGAGGCTAACTTCAGTGGCTTTCTTCAGGCTTTGGGCAAACGACGTATCATAATCAGAACTGTTAGGAATAGCCATATAGTCAACATCAATTTCTATTCCATCCATGTCTCCAAACAACCTTCCTAATTCGTCGAGTACATACCGGTCATCCTGATGAGGAAGGGTACGCACGTCACATATAAGGCTTATGGTTTCAGGGATACTGTTAGACTTAATTCCTCCTCTGACCATAGTAGGAGTTAAGGTCATACGAGAAAGTGCTCTTAGCACTGAGGCTAACTGGGGGTTTTTTGATTGAAGTTCGCTTATAATCCAATCAATGTTGTCAGGGGTAGGTACATCCTCTATAGCTAATGAGGAAAGATACTGAAAAATCGCTACCGACGTGTCCCTAGTAGCTTCATAATTTTGGATACGACCAAGGACACTAGATAACTTATAACTAGCGTTTTCGCCCAGCCACGGAGTAGAAGCATGAGCGCTAGTACCTTTTATTGTCAACTGTATCTCCAATCTGCCTTTTTCGCCTATTCCCATCAGGTAAGTGGTAGTGCCCGCAACGTTTACGTGCGTGCCTCCTCCTTCATTAATCGCTAATGGGCTTTGTATTTTTTCGGGATATTTTTCGGCAAGCCAGCCCAATCCGTATCGACCTCCACTCTCTTCATCTGCACCAGAAACCAACACTAGGTTATCGGAAAGTTTAAGCCCGTTTCTCTTTAGAATAGCCATGGATAACATCTGAGACGCCAAAAGTCCTTTGCAATCATAGGTTCCCCTTCCATACACTCTTCCGTTGTCCAATTCTGCTCCAAACGGGCTGTAATTCCATTTACTCGCATCTTCCACCGGAACAACATCCAAGTGTGATACCAGAAGCAATTTGTTCTTTTCAGATTTTCCTGGCATATTTGCGATTAAATTTCCTCTGCCAGGAGCCGACTCAACAACTTCGCTTTCAATACCCTCTTTGCCTAGCCATTGCCTAGCTAGATCAGCGACGTCACTTTCGTTTCCGGTCGGCATTTGACCTGTATTTACCGACTCGATTTTGACTAATTCTTTGTGTAAGTCCAGTAGTTCACTTGTGGATTGATCTACCTGCATCAATAAACTATCCAAATCCACCATATTCCTTCTCCTTAAGATTCTCTCTTCTATAAACTATATAATTTCTCTAATCATTAGCCAACATCAGTAATATGTTCTCCAGATCGAAACACTTTCCAATTCTGTTTGTTGTACACGGTCACAGTACCTGGGCCCATAACTCTCCAAGAACTACCCGTACCAACACATGATGTTCTAGCATCTATCCCTAGGACTATAACGTTTTCAAGACCAGCACTTATGATTTCCCGTGAAATAAGATTCGGATCGCAATTCTCGTGGTGCGGCAAAACAGCCATCTCTGAGATCATACCTAGACCTGCGAGCCAGGTTTTATCGATAGGATTCCTCATATATGTCCCCAAAACCATCGCTCCGGCACTCGATCCGAATAAGACATTGCCCTCCGTTAACCAATTCCAAACTTTATCTATAAATATAGTGTCTTTCAATGTTTGAAGAAGGTAGACCGGATTTCCGCCAATTATATATAAGTGTGTGGCCAGTTTTAATTTGTCGGACTGTGACGGATCGTTTGCTTGTGTTCTCCTATATAAATCTAGGCAGTCGGACTTAAATCCCAATTTTTCGAAGTACCGCTTAGCATTAATAAAGGCTTTTTCACCTGATGGTTCATATTCGGCCGCGGTAGGTAGAATCAAGATTAGTTTTTGCCTGGTTTCAGTAAAGTTTAAGGCAAATAAATCCGTTTCAGCACAACTTGGGTCGAACTCGTCACCACCCGTTAACACCAATAGTCTAGCCATGTATTTCCCCCATAGATCCATCCAATCCTACCAAAGTAAGACTT
>PAUC01000016.1 GCA_002712585.1 Dehalococcoidia bacterium | reverse complement strand
TAGGCTGAATCAGATTTGGCTCTACTGCGAGAGATAAAAGCTTGTCGAAAATTTGGTGTGGGGGCCCAGGTTGGACATCAAATCCTTTGTCTTGTGCAGAGGAAATCAGATGTTCTATATTCTTTTCTGATTTTAGATACGGGCTTATATCGATATTCGCGTATTCGAGAATCGCATTCGAAAATGACATTCTCTTCCATGGGACTGAAAAGTCCAAAGTATATTCTCCGTATTCAATGGTATTCCCGCCTGTAGTTTCTTGTACAACTGTCGACAATAAAGTTTCGACTAATCGCATGACATCTTCATAGTTCGCATAGGCTTCGTAACTTTCCAAAAGAGTGAATTCGGGGTTATGGTTTTGATCTATTCCTTCGTTTCGGAAAACTCGCCCAATTTCAAAAACCTTATGAAATCCGCCCACTATTAGACGTTTTAGGTAAAGTTCAGTGGCGATACGCATATACAGATTTTGCCCTAGTGCGTGATGACGGGTTACGAACGGTTTAGCAAGGGCGCCGGCCGCCACTGGGACTAGAACAGGAGTCTCTACCTCTATGAATCCAGCCTTAATCATGTAGGCTCGGATGGACTGTATTATCCTACTCCTTCTCAAAAATACTGGCATTATTTCGTCATTAGCTATTAGGTCCAAATATCTTTGTCTGTATCGTTGTTCTTTGTCTTTAAGGCCGTGCCATTTTTCAGGCAGAGATCTTAGGGATTTTGAAAGAAATGTGAATTCTGTGGCCGCAATGGTTACTTCACCGGTCCTTGTTTTAAAAAGAGGTCCCGTTATGCCCACAAAGTCTCCGATATCCAGTTCTTTTAATAGGGTGTAGCTTTCCCCCAAGGTGTCCACACGAAAGTGTGCTTGTAGGTGCCCATCGCCGTCCTTGATGTCTAAGAAAGAATTCTTCCCCATTATGCGGACTGCCATGATCCTACCTGCAATGGAAACAGGTTGGGTTTGTGTTACGGTCGCATCAGTAGGTTCGACGACTGTATTGAATAGAATACGGGCTTCAGTGGAGGTATGCGATCGGCTATATTTGGTCGGATACGTATCAATGCCTTTTGCTCGCAGTCGACGTAGCTTGTCCTGGCGAGCAGATAAGTGATCCCCCGTCGGATCCTCTATTGGACTATTATTAGGGCCGTTCATTTAATGCCTAGAATCCAAAATTTGGCCTGAGTACTACCAATCTATCTCTTTTGTGCGACAGGTTGGTTCTCTCACAAACCCTCCTGATGAAGGGATTAAGGACCATTGCTCAATCCACAAGACTAAATAAGTTTCAGATAATTCTAGGATAATCTCATTATGTTTGTAAAGACTGTCCAATACAAATATAGGCCGTGAGTTGATTGTTCAACTCTAATAAGTTCGGAATAAACATAATATTTGGATATTATTAGAAGTTTAGCCTAGCATAGTTCGAAATAAGTCTAAAAATCATTTTAAATTGTGCCTGAAACTATTTACAGTTACCATAACGTAGGATTACAATTCCTCTTGGGGTTCCGATGAGAATAGCTGGTGGGAAAGTTAAGGGCGTGAGGATATTACCACCTGCAATTCGTGGGGCTAGGCCAACGACGGAACTGATGAGGGAGGTCATTTTTAATGTGCTTGGGCAAAACAACATTTCGGGAGCACGAATTCTTGATCTTTTTGCTGGGACTGGTTCGTTGGGAATAGAAGGATTAAGTAGAGGGGCAGAAACGGCCGATTTTGTAGAAGCAAATGGAAAACAATGTGCAGTAATACAATCCAACCTCAAGTTGTGTGGATTTGAGGAAAATGGGAAGGTTTATCGGATGAAAGCCGAACAATCGTTGAAGGTTTTGACCGGGAGATATGGAGTTGTTGTGATGGACCCCCCATATCGTTTAGAAGAAGTGGGTGCCATTGTAGAGAAGTTAAGTGCTTCCAACCTTGTTGACGATGAAGGAATTGTAGCTGTTGGCCATTCCAA
This sequence comes from Dehalococcoidia bacterium, assembly GCA_002712585.1. GTDB lineage: Bacteria > Chloroflexota > Dehalococcoidia > Lucifugimonadales. The sequence goes on along the minus strand of PAUC01000016.1, from coordinate 13,306 downwards.
ACGCCAAATGTTAACGGAAACCTATGGGGCACTTACGAGGATCAAGTCAAGTAGGCATGGCGACAGCATGGTCGATTTTTATATTAAGGATGTTTCCAGATGACGGTCGCATTATATCCAGGCAGGTTTGATCCAGCGACGCTTGGTCACCTGGATATAGTATTCAGGGCGGCAAAAATATTTGATCAGGTGATTATAGCTGTTTATGAAGGTGAACCGGGATCCCAATTTTTTGATACTGAATCTAGAATGGAACTCTTGGAGAGATCTGTTGGCTCAGTTAAGAATATAGAAATCCAATCGTTTGGTGGCCTTGTGGTTGATTATGCTAGAAACTCGGGTGCCCAGGTAATTGTTCGAGGGTTAAGGGGGGCGGGGGATTTCGCGTACGAATATGAAATGGCGTTTATGAATCAAAGTTTAGCGCCAGATCTGGAATTAGTATGTTTTATGACGAGTCTGAAATATCAATTCATTCGGGCCAGTTTGATAAAAGAAGTAGCTGGGTTAGGAGGGGACATTAGTAACTTAGTCTCTCCACACGTAGTGGATGCGATAAAGAAGAAATTAGATGAGAGTTGATTCAAAGAAATATTAGCTTTAGGAGGCGACATGGAAATCAACAATATAGTAGATAGGTTGGAAGCGCTTATAGCGACGAGCGTAAGAGTACCGGCTACTCAGAAGACATTTTTGGACAGTAGGAAAGTTCAAGAGCTGATGGATCAACTGAGATTGGCGGTTCCACAGGATATTCAGGCTGCTGAGGAGATCTTAGGCAGTAAGGAAGAAATACTGAATCAAGCCGAGGTTGAACGACGAAAGATTAAAGCACAAGCTGAGGAAGAATTTAGGTCTCGTTTGGACCAGACTGAAGTTATGAAAGAAGCTCAGAAAAAGTCTTCTGAAATGATTCAAGAAGCCGAACATAAGGCTCATAAGGTCCTTTCACAAAGCCAACTAGAGGCGCGTACCCAGAAAGCAGAGATTGACACCTACGCTGCGAAAACTCTAAGGAACCTTGAGCGTCAACTGAACTCCAATCTAACCAGTATTCGTAATGGTCTAGCATTATTAAGTGGGTTGGAAACCATGGAGGTTGTAGCGACTGGGAGTCATTCGCTAAGCAATAATAATTAATTGTCTAAATATAGGTTGCAAGATAGAACAGGCAGACTTAAAACAGCATGACTATCTTGCAACTGAGTCCCAGAGGACTGTAGGGTAGAGTGCGACCATAATGTCTGGTACTATTATTGAATTAATGAATTTGTAAGTGGGGGGATAACTGAATAGTCAGTTATGGTCCCGCTAGACGGATGCCGAGGCGATTGCATGGGTGAAATCCAGCAGCAACTGATGTTCCCCACGAAAGAGAATCCGACTAACCCCTTGTTGATGATTATGGATGGCCATGCCTTAATACATAGGGCATTCAGGGCAATTTTCTCACGGCAGGCGTTTACAACTAGCTCTGGCGAAGATACCACTGGAGTTTATGGATTCTCTAATACGTTTATTAGAGCTATCCAACAGATTGAGCCAACCCATTGCATAATGGCATTCGATTCACCAGGACCCACTTTTAGACACACTCGGTTTGAACAATATAAAGCAGGCCGCCCCGCCACTCCTAAAGAGATGGTACATCAATTCGATCGAGTGAAAGAGTTAATGATGGCCTTTCGGGTCCCGGTCATTGAAATTCCAGGATTTGAAGCTGACGATATTATTGGAACTCTAACCACTCAAGCCGAAGAGCAATCTATTAATACCATAGTGTTAACAGGAGATACTGATACTCTGCAATTAGTTTCTCCACATGTTCAAGTACTTTTGTTTTCTGGTATACAGAACCAGAAAGTTTATGATATTGAAGGTGTCAAAGAGCGATTTGGGGGATTAGGACCAGAATATCAAATCGAAATAAAAGCCATTAAAGGTGATACCTCCGATAATGTTCCAGGGCTACCAGGAGTCGGTGAAAAGACCGCTATAAAGGTCCTAAGGGAGTATCATAACCTAGAAGGCATTTACGACAACTTGGAAAATATTACACCCGAAAGGATTAAGTTGGCTTTTGAAGCCAATAGAGACCAAGTATTTGAAAGCCGTTGGCTAGTAACAATTGACAGAAATACACCGCTCGATCTTGATATGGAGTCCAGTAGGTTCTGGACATATCGTCGGGAGGATGTAGTAGATTTTATGCGAGAGTTGGAATTTGGGAATATTATTCCTCGAGTACCGGTTAGTAATCTTCCGCCTAGTGAAATGATGGTGACGAAATCTTCTAGTGACGGAATTCCGACGAATTATCATCTTGTAGACGATAAAAAATCATTTGAGAAAATGGGCTCTGCTCTATGGGAAAGTAAGTCATTTAGCTTTGATACAGAAACTAACAGTTTGGACCCTATGAACGCCATCCTTGTTGGCTTAAGTTTTTCGACCGGGGAAGGGCTAGCTTGGTATGTTCCTGTAGGACATGCCGATGGCAAACAGTTGCCCACAGAATACGTTCTGGATGAGCTACGTCCTTTGTTCGAAAATACCGATATTTTGAAATCAGGTCACAATTTGAATTTCGATTTGTCAGTCTTGATGAATTATGGCATCAAGGTTGAGGGGTTACATTGTGACACTATGTTGAGTGCGCACCTGCTGGGCAAAAAGGGCATAGGATTGAAGAATCTAGCTTTGGACGTCTTGCGGCAGGAGATGACTCCGATTTCTGAATTGATCGGCACGGGCAAGGGAAAAACCACGATGGATTGTCTCCCCATAGAAAGAGTACTTGATTACGCTTGTGCAGATGCCGATTTCACGGGACGTCTAGCCAAAATATTTGTAGATGAATTAAAAAATAGGGACCTATGGGGAATTTTCTCGATGGTGGAGATGCCATTGATCAGTATTCTCGTTTCGATGCAACTATCTGGAATAACGTTGGATAAAGATATATTGCAAACCATGGATAAAGAGTTGACCGAAAAGATAGGCAATCTGGAAACCGAAATTTATTTAGGTGTAGGCCATACTTTTAAAATTAACTCCCCACAACAATTGAGTACGATTTTATTCCAGGAATTGGGTTTGCCAAAAACAAAACGTACGAAAACGGGATATTCTACTGATGCAAACTCCTTAGAATTTTTAAGGGGGCATCATCCCATTATTGAAAGTATTCTTGGATACAGGCAACTTGCTAAACTGAAATCTACCTACGTGGACGCATTGCCGGGGCTTGTCCACGAGGGTACAGGTAGAATACATACTCGGTATAACCAAGCCGGATCAGCTACTGGGAGAATATCAAGTAATGATCCTAATCTTCAGAACATACCTGTGAGGACGGAAATAGGCCGAGAAGTTAGGAAGGCCTTTGTCTCACGGGGTATAGGAGGACAGCCCTGGTATTTTGTTTCAGCTGATTACTCGCAAATTGAATTACGTGTCTTAGCACACCTTTCGAAAGATACGGGTTTAGTCGCGGCGTTCCAAAAGCAGGAAGATATTCATTCATCTACTGCGTCTATGATGTTTGATATACCACTGGAAGAAGTCGGGTACGATGAAAGGCGGATAGCAAAGATATTGAATTTTGGGGTTATATATGGTCTCTCAGCTTTTGGTATATCTCAACAGACAGAATTTGGTCCTGACGAAGGGCGGAAATTTATTGATACATACTTTTCCAAGTATCCAAGAATTCAAGAATACATCGATAGCACTAAGGATAGCGCCCGGAATTTAGGATACGTAGAAACGATGTTGGGGCGCCGTAGATATATTCCGGAGGTTAATGGGTCAAACGCGATAATTAGAAATGCGGGAGAACGAATGGCTATTAATATGCCTATTCAAGGAACAGCAGCTGACATTGTGAAATTAGCCATGCTCAGGGTTCATAGAGCTATCGAAAAACAAAAACTTCGAAGCAAAATGCTTCTTCAAGTTCACGATGAGCTGATTTTTGAGGTTCCCAAGGACGAGCTAGAGGCGATGTCCGGGTTATTATTGGAGGAAATGCCGAGAGCATTAGATACCCATAATTCTTTGATAGTTCCACTTGAAGTGGATATAAAGACGGGGTTGAATTGGGGTGATATGCGGCTAAATATATTTAGCAATGGGTGAAATTTATCGGATCAATAGTATTGGTTGGAGCTGTCGATTGTAATGGCTTAGGGTAGCATTAGTAGTTCTACATTATGGACTTTGTTTCACCAGAAAGAGCCCGATTTGGTTCTCTGCTTGCCGTATCTTAATTAACATCGGAAACATGGTCTTTGGCGCTTGATTGTATTAATAATGTTATTCGAGAAATAACTGAAATAAATATAGCGATTGCAATTGAAATGCCAGCAACGAAAATTGTTGATTCAAACCAGAAATCTCTTGGAAATAGCTTGATTAGATAGTCTGTGGAAGGATTTAAACGCCACAAATCATTAGTGAAACTAATCCTGTGGAAAAGTAGGAATATTGCGTCAAAAGCAGTTATACATAGCAAACCTATGCTAGCAATCATGACCACGGTTAGAGTGCCGCCAGCAAACAACCATTTGCAGAGTGAGTCGCCAAAGACCCGACCCTGCCTCAGGAAACCTATGATAATGGCTCCAACAATCGATATTGTGGTGATAAGAAGACTCACGTAAACTCCCCAAATCAGACGCTTGACGTCAAACATATGGGCGATTTCTTTAGAGTTAAATAGAATAATTTCGTTGCCTTTAATGTGAGTATATATTTCCAAGGGTTCATCAGGAGAATTGAAATATGTTCTTAGCTCCTTTCCTATGATCTGTAAGTCGGCCTCTGTGATTCCAGTCCGCTCCGCAATATCAAATTTCTCGAACCCGCGGTCATAGAGAAATGGATGGTTGATTGCCCAAGTTAAAGTGGCCGAAATCAAGAATATCGGAATGAATATAACTAACAATATCGATACGGTCCATTTAATCAATGGCATTCATCTAAGGTATCATTGGTACTGTTGCTATTCAAATACGTAGATTTATATAATTCAGTAATGAGCCAACGAAAATCTATTTACGAACTCGAACTGATTGTCCAGAAATTAACCGGAACAGATGGATGTCCATGGGACAAGGATCAGACCCATGAATCACTAAAAAGGCATTTTGTGGAAGAATGTTATGAGTTTATCGAGGCCATAGATCTGGGTGATTCAGGCAAATTACTTGATGAAACAGGTGATATTCTAACGCAGATTATGTTTCATGCTGATATAGCTCGGCGTGAAAATAAGTTTGATTTAGGAGATGTTATAGATTATGTAGCCGATAAGTTAATTCGTCGCCATCCACACATTTTTGGTGATGTAAAAGTGTCTGATAAGCAAGAAGTCGAAACAAATTGGGAGCTAATAAAAGAAAAAGAGAGAGGATCGAGATCCGCGGTAGTTGGTATACCCAATCAAACCCCAGCGTTGGCATACGCTCAACTTATGCAGGATAGGGTAGGAAAAGAGGGATTTGATTGGAGCCAAATAGGAGGAGTTTTAGCTAAATTATCTGAAGAAATTGAGGAATTTACACGAGCAGAGAATCAGATTGAGAAATCGGCGGAATTTGGAGATTTATTGTTTACTTTGGTGAACTTTGCGCGCTGGCAGGACATTAACGCCGAAGATAGCTTAAGACAGGCTAATAACAGATTCAAGAAAAGATATATAACGATGGAAAGATTATCGCGGGAACGAGAGCAAAGTTTTAAGAATCTCTCGATAGTTGATAAGCAAAAGCTTTGGAACGAGGCGAAGTTATTGGATAGTTAACTTCCCAAGAAGAAGATTAAGGATGTTTCTTATTGATGTGTTTACGGTAATATCTTTGAAAACTCCACTTTAGACCTTATTTCTAAGGTCGGTGAAAACCGTTCAGATGTATGTCTCTGCATGTTTTATAATAGGGATTAAGAACAGGATTGATACAGAGATTCTTTAAGCTAAAGTTAAAACTATTGCGCCGCTTACCACCATCATGACCGACACGCTTTTCAGTCCCAGGGCCTCCCTAGTCAGAGGCTCACCGATCACGTTCCAGTAGCGTGTACTCAGTAATGAACTGATTATAAGCGCGAATGCAGGTTGTGTGGCAAGAAGGGTTGTTACTAACGCAGCGGACCCAATAGAGAGTGCAAGTATCATAAGGTATATTCCAGCTGGGGCAATAATTCCCTCTGCAAGCAAAATCAAAAAAACAGACCTNCGATTACNCAAGATCANCTTCACNTGCCTGANCCCCTGTGNTNTAAANCCAGATANTANNAAGACTGCCCCAATAANNACNGANCTTAGGCCAAAAACGTTCCATGACATCNCCNCCTTCATTGAATGCCGCCTTTAACGTCAATACCCCGACAGCAAGACCAGCACTGGCAAGGAACACGAAAATGATAACCATTCGGTTATCATTTTCCCCATCCCCTTTCTTCTGTCCAAGCATAGTTAGTCCACCCCCGACTACGACCAATACAATTGCGACCCAATGCAAAAGAGACAAATGCTCGCCCAAAAAAAGGATGGCCATAATAGCTACGAAAACCGGATAGGTATGGTAAGCGGCAACTACGCGGGAAACTTCCAGCCTCGAAACGGCTGTTATCAAAAGCGATAGACTAACACCCATGCACAATGCTGACACTACTGCCCATGCAGCTGCGATATCAGAGGTTCCAGCCTGCCAAGGCATAGCAAGTAAAACCAAGGCTCCGATGGTAACCCATATGAAACCAATTAACACCCGATAACCTGAGAGACCAGGGACATGCACCATGAGTATTCGCTTGGTGAACACAAAGACGGTAGCAACAAGGAAAGAGCTTGCAAGGGAGGCTAGCACCCAAACCACTTGTTCACCTCCAAATCCGAGAGATTTAAGTCCGCTGTTTCTAAGAGGGATTGAAGTACGTCGCCCATTGTAGGATCCCAGCCTTCACGGTATCAAGGAACCCATCATACGGCTACTATACACAGCACTGTAAACCAGATCTATTCTGGGCTTTGCGGTTTAGAGGGACGGAATCCTGGGGGCGTAATCTGGAAGGGTGGGGTCCAGCTATCAATAGGAATTTCTATCACGACAGGTCTATCTGCGGACAGTGCGCTTTGGAGCGAAGCTGGTAATTCTCTATAATGGTTCAACCGGATCCCTAATGCGCCAAAGTCAGTAGCGACCTGGGCAAAATTAGGATTTTGTATTTTGGTCCCAATGACTCTGCCTTTATAACGAACTTGTTGATCTCGTAACGTTGCACCCAGGGCATGATCGTTAAAAACTAAAACAATTACGTTTAATTNTTCCTGTACGGCTGTAGCCAATTCNGGNANGCCGTACATAAATCCTCCGTCACCNGATATACAAATAACTTGCTTTTCAGGGTTACCNAATTTGACTCCAAGTGAAAAAGGAAATGCGTATCCCAAAGTGGCAAAATACGAAGCATTGAAATAGGATCTTGGACTCCTAACGGTAAAAGCTAGGTGTGCCCAGTACCCAATACTATTTATGCCGCTAACGACTAATGCATCGTCGTTTAGTACTTTACGAATGCCTTCTAAGATTTCTACTTGGTCTGGAGCAAGGTGTCGGATCGTTTCGAATGATTTAGTTCTGTGATTGGCAATTTCTTGCAAGGTCCAAAGGCTGGAGTTCTCCTTTTCATCAATCTCATTTAAGAGAGCCTGAAGGGTCAATTTGGCATCTCCTACCATACTGATTTCTTCCTGCCAGTTACGACCTAGTTCTTCTGGATCTACGTCAATATGGATAATAGATTGGGATTCTGTAAAAGCCCAATCTACGGGTGCCAAGAAATGCAACCTGCTTCCTACGGCGAGAATAACGTCTGATTTTGGGAGAACCTCGTGAGCTGGCCCATGACTGTAATAAAAGGGGCCAGCNTATTGGGGATCATCTTCNGATATGGCCCCTTTNCCTTCTGCTGTAGCNATAACAGCACTGTTAAGGACGGAGGCNAGGGTAGTTAANTCAGAATTAGCGTTGCCAAGATTTACACCACCCCCGGCCCATATAACTGGATATTTGGCTTTTAGTAACAAACTTGCGGCTTTTCTAATCAAGTCGGCATTGGGTGATTGCACTTGGAAATTCTCTACAGGTGGTAGTTGTAAATCCATGGGTTTTGCCAGCAAATCTGATGGGATTTCTATCGCTACTGGTCTAGGTCTCCCTGTCTTAAGTTGGCGGATAGCCTCGCGAACGGTGCCCGGAATTTCCGTCACGTCATGTATACTAGCCTTCCACTTAGTGACGTTAGTTAGAATATCCAGTTGATCCACTATTTCATGGACTGCCCCTGCGTTTTTCCCAATGTTAAAGGATTCAATTTGCCCGGCGATTAGAAGTACCGGAGATGATGATGCGTACGCCGATCCTATCCCAGCTGAAGCATTTTGTAGTCCGGGTCCAGGCACGACGAGAGCAGCTGCAATCTTGCCGGTAGACCGTGCGAAGCCATCAGCCATGTAAGAGGCTGTTTGTTCGTGTTTTACAGTAATAGTACGGATAGAAGGCTCGTCTAAGAGAGCGTCATATATGTCCATTATTTGGACCCCAGGTAGTCCAATAACATATTCGACACCTTCGTTTGCCAATGATTTGACTAGTGCTTGGGCGGCCGTGCATATCGTCATGAAAATCCTCCGAGTTATAGATCTATTGTCTTTATATCACGTTGCTAGAGGGTTAGTTTAGGCTTAGTGTGGGTTTTCCAGAGCATTCTCTATAGCTATGACAAGTTGTCTCGCAGCATCGGCACTGATCTCAACCGTGATACGTTCGGAAGCGTCAGACTCGTNGTTGAAGAAATCTATATTCAAACTCTCTTCTAGGAAAGCTACTGTCGGGTGATCAAACGTCACATTTGCTTGTGTCAATGGGAACCAACCGGCAGGGCCTTTTCCGCTACCTTTCAGCCTAGCTTGTTGTACTACGTAAGAACACATATCTATGAACCTTCCTTTCGTGAGCCCAGTATTTGTTTGCCATGGTGGTATTAGTGTTAAGTTAATTTTTGTCCAAGTGTTTATCGAAGAACGAAAATACCCGTTTCCATCCGTCTACAGCTTGCTCTATTCTGTACATTGGTCGATCGTAGTAAAAGAATCCGTGGCCAGCGCCAGGATACATGTGAAACTCATAGTCTTTACCTAATCGCTTTAGTTCGTCTTCATGTATTTTAACTTGGCTTGGTGGNGGGCTGGCATCNTCTTCACCAAAAAGCCCNAGTAGNGGGCANTTAAGNTGGTCTGTGTAATCTATGGGCGCGACTGGCATTTTTTCGGATAGTTCATTTTCTTCCATGACAACTCGACCGCCCCATAGGTCGGCAGCTGCGTCTACCTTTTGAGATGACTTACATGCGACTAAGTATGTTTGACGGCCTCCAGAACATGTGCCAATTACTCCGACCTTCCCATTAGAATTGGGTTGGGATCTAAGGAACTGTATTGCTGAATCTGTATCACCCAATACTTGTGTGTCACCAACACCACCATTTGACCTCGCAATGGCTGCCACGTCTTCAGGACTGCCTTGTCCATCGCGTTCATATAGGTTATGGGAAATGGCAGCGTAGCCGTGGTGGGCGAATTTCCGGGTAAACTCTCGGTACAGCTCGTCCCACCCTGGCATGTGGTGTATTAGGACTATTCCTGGGAAAGGGCCAGCTCCCATAGGACGTGCGTAATAGGCTGAAATTTCGTCGTTGTTGTGGCCAACGAGTGTTACCATTTCTGCGATCATTCCTTCATAGGGGGCCATCTGTAATTCTCCTGTAAGTAACTAATAGCCCAATGATAACTATTGGATTCTTGGTGTCAACTGCTATATGTCATCGCAAAAATGCGTCCTTGATGCCTCCGTCTACTGGGAGCATTGTGCCAGTAGTTTTCGATGAATCGTCACTAGCTAGAAATAGTACGGCTCGCGCTACATCATCCCCTGTTATTTTAGCTTTTAGGAGATTTCGTTGAACGTAGAAGTCCTCTAATTGGTGAATGTCCACTCCGTGTGCCTTAGATCTCTGCTTTCTTACGTCTGCTGACCAAAGATTAGATCCTTCGAATACTGCGTCTGGGTTTACGATGTTTACTCTTATCCCGTGAACAGCGTTTTCCAATGCTAGAACTTTTGCAAGCTGGACTTCAGCCGCTTTTGATGAACTGTATGCACCGAATTCGGCTCCAGGTGAGGGGACATTTCTAGTTCCTATGAAAACTATATTACCCCCTAGTTCTTGAGTTTTCATAATTTGTATAGCCTTTTTGGCTACTAAAAAATGACCTGTAGCGTTTACGCTAAAAGCCTTATTCCAATCACGTAGGTCTAATTCATCAATGGGGCCTGGAGCAGCTATGCCGGCGTTAGAGACTAAGATATCTAAACCTCCGTAAGTGAGGCATAGCCGTTCAAAAGCAGTTGCCACTTGAGCCTCGTCAGTCACATCCATTACGAAAGGGAAAGCCTTTCGGTAACCGTGGGTTTCGTTGATCTGGGATGCTAAACTATTGATACCTTTGGCGTCGATATCGGTCAGGAATACGTGTGCACCGCTTGAGGCAAAGCTTTGTGCAACGGCGCGGCCAATTCCATGAGCTGCACCAGTAATCAGGACAATCTTACTTGAGAATGGCCCAGACTTGCCTGCAAGTGTAAGTTTATGGAGTTCCATAGGCCAGTACTCCACTTGGTAGGCGCTAGCTTCAGAAAGGGATACATATTCATCTAGGGCTGTAGCGGATTTTATTACTTTGATTGTGTGACGATAAACGTCCTGTGCGATTAAAGCGGCTCGTATATCTTTGCCTGTGCTCCACATTCCCAGCCCTGGAACGAGAATAACACGAGGATTCGCATCCAAAATGGGCTGTGTGTGGTCAGTATGGGCTTCATACCATTTGGCATAATCCGACCTGTAGTTTTTGATGGCTTCTGATATTTCCTTAGAAGCTAGGCTTTGATTGTTTATGTCAGTTAATGTAACCCACACTGGTTTTATCTTTGTATGAAGTGTGTGGTCTGGAGTGGCAGGGCCTATCTGACTTAAATCACTTCCTTCCTCTGAATTTACGAAGTCTAAACAGTCTGGATCCATATTAAATGTAAGGACCATGGAATTTTCGGAACATATCAGTTTGCGGATAGTCGGGGTTAAAATGGCAGCTTGGCTTTTGGCCTCAGATTCTTCCAAGGATGGTGTTCTTTTTATATTGAATATTTTCTTGCCTAGCAATGCTCTAGTTATGTGTTGTTCTGCCAGATTAGTAATTTCTATATGTCTATCATAGGCCTCTTTCGGAGTTTCTCCCCAAGTAAATAAGCCGTGGTTAATCAAAATAATTCCATGGGCTTCTGGGTTGGAAACGATTGTGCCATGGACGATTTTGGATAGGCTAAATCCAGGTAGTAAGTAATTAATGTACGGAACTCTGTGCCCGTATATATTGCTAAGTATTTCTTGTTTCTTTTTCGTGTTTGTCAGACTTACAATTGCGTCTGAATGAGAATGTACGGTTGACTTCATGGGAATAAATGCATGGATTAAGGTCTCTATTGATGGTCTGTCAGTAGTAGGGTTCAACATACAATGCATTAGATAGTCGATCATCTCACGATCTAACATGTCAGTATGTGCAACGAGTGGTTTTAGTTCATCTAGTCGTAGGCCAACGAAGTCATCTCGGCAGGCTGTTTTTAGGTCTGCACCGCTTTTTTTTACGAAAAGAACACTCGTATTAAGGCCACGAAAGTCCTTTTGTACGGTCTTGATGGCGGTGTTACCTCCACCGGTGAGTACCAGATCAGGGTTATTGCCGATTAGCTGGCTTTGATAAACTAGAAGGTCTAGGTCATCTAGTTTAGAGTCATTTGGTTCGTTCCAACAATTTTCCATAATTTAAGATCTCAAATCATGGGCAGAATGAGAATTCTAGAGATTGATTGAACGACGTTTGTCATAGTGAGCCCGATGGATTCAGGTTTGATTTGATTTCAAGGTTTCGAAAAAGTCGTGGGCATCTTCTGCGGAAACGTCTTCGTGTACGATTTGACGGATTGCCCTTATTAAAGGTACCGGATTGTCGTTTTGCCATATGTTTCTCCCAAGGTTCACCCCGATGGCTCCGCGTATCATTCCATCGGAAACAAACTGTAGGACTTCTAGCTCAGTATCAACTCGGGGGCCGCCTGCCATTATCACAGGGACAGGACATCCCTCCACCACTTTCTCAAAGTCTTCGCACCAATAGGTCTTTACTACCTTTGCACCCAACTCTGCACATATACGACTGCAGAGAGCTAAGTATCTAGCGTCTCTTTTTTCCATTTCTCGGCCTACAGCAGTAACAGCCATTACAGGGATTCCATATTTTTCGCCTTCGTTTACAAGTGTTGATAAATTTAGAAGGGTTTGTCGCTCGTAGTCCGAACCTATGAATACGGAAATGCCCACCGCCGACGCGTTCAGCCTGATGGCTTCTTCCATAGACGTTGTTATACCTTCGTTAGCTAGATCACCGCCTACCATGCTTGTACCACCTGACATGCGAAGAACTATCGGTTTACTAGCTACGGGGTCAATTGACGACCTAAGGACACCACGTGTGACGAAAACTGCGTCAGAATACGGAAGGAGTGGTTCTAATGTTCGCCATGGGTTTTCTAGTCGAGTAGTCGGACCTTGGAAATATCCGTGATCGATAGGCATAAAGACACACCTACCGTTGGACTGAATTAATTGGGCCAGACGATTTGCCATTCCCCAATCCATATCCATACCCTCCTTGAGTTAGCCGTTATCCTGAGATCGTATGTTATGAGTGGGATTGAAGCCCACGTAAGGCCTGATCCCAGGGGCAGGTTTAACAATTCGATAGTAGAAGGAAGGGTAAGGATTTTTTTTTAAACTTCTGAAGGCAGCGGATTTTCTTAGGGACTCGTATCGAATTCCCGAGAGTATTACTCAACCAGGAACTTATCCACGGGTCGTCCGCTGACCGACCTAGGAGTTGACCAAATTTAATTGGTATTTCTCCCTAAAAGGAGGTGATCCAGCCGCACCTTCCGGTACAGCTACCTTGTTACGACTTCGTCCCAGTCACCAAGCCCGCCCTCGGCGTTTGCCTCCCAAAAAGGGTTAGCTCAACGACTTCAAGCGTTCTCGGCTTCCATGACGTGACGGGCGGTGTGTACAAGGCCCGGGAACGTATTCACCGCAGTGTGCTGACCTGCGGTTACTAGCGATTCCACGTTCA
>PAUC01000015.1 GCA_002712585.1 Dehalococcoidia bacterium | reverse complement strand
CACCAACTGAAATTGCCTGCATTATCCCTCCTTCAAATCTTTTCCCAAAATAGGTTAATCCTAGCCCTGACCAGATACATCACGCGAATTGATATTCCCTAGTTGCCCCTATCAATCTCATTACATCTGTAATCAGATTGGCACGAGCCACTTCACCTTGTGTGGTTTTATCCAAGTTCTCGGTACCGCTCTTGTTCATGTGTTGTATCAGTTCGTCAAACGTTTCTCTTTCCAAACGCAGGATGCCCATTCGGTCCAGGCATTCATCAAGCAATTCCTTAGAAGACATATCGCCTTTCTTGCAAAGTTCTTCTACCATTAACCGAACACCAGGAAGGTCCTTATCCGAAAGACGATCGGAAACGAAATTGATTCTCCTAAGCAGTGCACCACTGTCTATCCATTCCTTTCCAGTATGCCATCCTTCTACGCTAGGTGGATCCAACAACGCCTGCCCCTGAAAACCACACTCTTCCGCAATTTCGCTGAGACCTGGTTTAGGAAAATGGTAATCCTCAACTACTTTGAGGGTACCAACTATTAGTTCTGCCGGACTTTTTACTCTCTTAAACCATACCTTTTCATCTTTGAAAAAATCCGAGTTGAAAATGAATCTAAGGGTTGATCTGACGTCAAACTGGTTTTCTACAAGAGTATTAGCAATAGCATCAATTGCTTCGGGGTTCAGTGGAGGAATATCCAGCCAACTGGGCACCTGCACCTCATCTTCTACAAAGAAATTATAGAGATGCCTAGCTAAAAACCTGCTGGTAGCTGGTTGTTCAACAATTATATCTATAATATCCTCTCCATTAAAATTTCCGGTATGACCCAAAAATTGTTTTTCTCCCTCGTCATGATCCTCAGACCTATAGTCAAATTCCCACAAGAATCTTCCGTAAGGATTTTTTGGTAGTTTACGACCAATACTCCAGCCTGTGAAAGCACGAGAGCATTCCTTAACATCTTCCTCGGAATAATGCCCTTGTCCCATAGTAAATAACTCTAACAGTTCCCGGCCCCAGTTTTCATTGGGTGCATGTTTATGGTTTTCGTTATTATCAAGCCAAAAAATCATCGCTGGATTTTTTGCCAATTTGACTAATAATTCCCTATAACTACCCATACCGAACTTTCTAAACATATCAATCTGGTGCAAGAGTTCATTGCCACTATCGACTTTAGAATAGCCTGTAGCGAAAACTTGATGCCAAAATAGAGTGGTTTTTTCTTCTAAGGGCCTAGGGCTATTAATCATACGATAAAGAAAGTTGCCCCTCATATTTAGAGGATTCCCTGGGTTTGCTATCCCCGTATAATGCCTATAAAAAATTCCCTCGTGCAGGCCAGGAATCCCGTGGCTAGATGGATCGACTAATTCTTCCACCGTAGTTTCGTAGCCTTTCAAGGCTCTCGCTTCTATTTCCTTTCTAGAGGCCCCAAAACCCGCTCTCCTCATAAGATGAGCCATCAGACCCAGTGGCTTTCCTCCAGTCACAATTCCCTCCCTGTTAAAAACCTTTGGTGGATTTTTACAAACACTCTATTGTTTTGCAAGCAGACTGAATTTTACTTTTATATTGTAACGTTCTGCAAATTGTTTTCTTAAACATAAAACAATTCATGTAACAACTCGCCAATTTACGGTCAATCCTAAGATTGACCGTAAATTGGCACATAAAACCCACCAATTTTTGTTTCGTCACCAAAAACACTCGACTGTTAGGTATAGGAAACCTAGAATAATATCGTGAGATCAACCCATGCATTTTGGCACAGCGATAGAAATACCATCTTTGTAGTGACTATTCAAAGTTATTTTGGGGTTTTCGACTAGATATGGAGTTTTACAAAAATATTATTCGACCACTCCTTTTTAAACTCCCAGCAGAAACTGCTCATACATTTGCCACATCGGCATTCCGTAATGCTTCCATATGGAAACTATGGAATACAATCAACCACGTAACCGATGAACGGTTGAAGCTTTCTATTGCTGGCATAAATTTAAACAACCCGATTGGATTAGCAGCAGGATTCGACAAGGATTGCCTTTTCATTAGTGGAATTAGATCGTTAGGGTTTGGATATATCGTTGGTGGCACTGTAACTCTAAACCCTCGACCTGGAAACAAGCACCCAAGACTTTTTAGAAACACGAAAGATAAGGCTCTAGTAAATGCTTTGGGATTCCCAAATGTCGGAGCAAAAGAGGTGGCACGCAACATACAAAGGAACCCTTCCAACCCTTCGATAATCAGTATATCCGGATTGACTGTGGGAGAATTTGTAGAATGCGCTAAACTTATTGACCCATTAGTGGAAGGGTTGGAATTAAACATAAGTTCACCCAACACTGCAGGGTTACGTATATTCCATAAAATCGCATCCTTCCGTGATTTAATCCAAAACATTAATCAGACTAGAAAAAAACCTCTGTTCATAAAATTACCTCCCTATTACGACAGCGAATCACAACATCTCTGTTTTCAAATAATTAAGACTTCTCTCGAAGAAGGAGTCGACGGATTTTCCGTCGCTAATACCATCCCAGTAAAAGACACCCGTTTAGGTGTAGGTTCAGGGGGTGTTAGCGGAAAGCCTTTATTCGAAACTATGGTGCGGATGGTACAGGAAATCAGGCGAGAGATTGGACAAAAATTAGTGATTAATGGATGCGGAGGCATTTTCACAGGTGACGACGCTATAAAAACCTTTCTAGCCGGGGCTGACACCGTACAGCTTTATACCGGGCTCGTATATGAAGGACCGTCTATTCCATCCAAAATCAACCAGGGTCTACTCGACTACCTCAATGAACAAGGGCTGGAAAAGATATCACTAATAAAAGAGTAGTACCAATAGATTAGCACTACATGAAAACCTGTTGTCAATAAGCGGGTAGTAGGCGATAATGTCGAATATCGTATCTTATCCAAATCACCAGTAATTGGGCCTTTCCTAATGACTATATTACATACCAGTGCTATAACTATAGCCGTTAGCAATATGGCTAATTCCATAGAATTCTACGGGAAGCTTGGGTTTACTGTAACCTATGGGGATGAGAACTCATTCTTCACTACCCTTCGGATTAATCAATGCGTGATAAACCTGATCTTAGCTACAGGATCAAGACAGGACTGGTGGGGACGCATGATTTTGCGCGTAGAGGATGTGGACAAAATGTATGAGAGCCTTTTGGCTACTGGTTTAACTCCAGAGGAACCGAGAAACGCCGCCTGGGGAGAGCGATTCTTTCACATGTGGGACCCGGATGGTCACGAGATTAGTCTAGCGCACAAATTACACCGAAGTCCATGAGTTATCTCTAGTTTCGAAATCCACTAAAACAGATTGCAACTCGTAAGTTAAATTACCATATAAAGACCTAGTCCCTACTTTACTACCAAACGTCTTGGAGAACGGATATAATACACTCGGCTCATTAACCTCTTCCTTGACCTAAACCTTTACATTTTTATCACTATGGACAAAAGCTATGAGATTTAGTGGCATCAACCATTTGGCTATGATAACAGGGGACATGGATAAGACTATCACTTTTTACAGAGATATCCTTGGAATGCCTTTGGTCGCCACAACCGGAAATCAACCCAATGGATACCCATTCCGACATTACTTCTTCAAGATGGGCGAGGGTAGCACCATCGCCTTTTTTGAGTGGCCTGGAATGGTAGAGGAAAAACACAAACCCGCTGGTTTGCCAATGAATGGATGGCTACAATTCGATCATATATCATTCAACGTAGACGACCACGAAGCACTCATAAATCTAAAAAGCCATCTCGAAAGTTGTGGCCTGGACGTAACCGAAATGATTGACCATCGAATCATACACTCTATCTACTTTACTGATCCTAACGGTATCGCACTAGAGGCAAGCTATTGGGTGTCGGATCCCACACAAAACGAAGAGACGGATTATTCTGACAATAGGTTCTTCGAAGACCCTGATCCAGTTTCGTCCGTTAGACGTACATCCGGCATCAGTGGTTAATATTAATTCCCACCCTCTTATCCTAGAGACAGAAGACTATTTATGCTATATTCCAGCTCTTCGGACGAAACTGGCCCTTCGAACCTCTCAACCACAATACCGTATTTATTAACCAGGTAGACCCATGGCTCACTACGTAGACCCCAAATTTTTGCATTTTCAGTAAATTGCAAAACACCTGTCTCACGAGCAACCTCAACATTCCACGGTTCGATATGAATAAACCTTATCCTGTCATCATATAGTGCTTTAATTGCGACAACCTCTTCAATAACTGGAGAACATAGCTTACTCATACAAAACAACGGACTCGCCCATATAACCAAGAAGGGTTTTCCGGATGAAATTGCCTCCCCAATCGAATAAGCCTGCATATCTCTAAAATGAACCCCGTGGTTGCTACTATCACCATTATTGGGACGGTTATCTATAATCGGCACGAATTGACCTATAGATACTGCTAAAGGTTGTGTGAGCACATGGAAAGCCAAATTGCTAGGCATTGGTTTAATCCCTCCCACTGAGTGAACTCGAAAGCGAGATTCCCAATAGCCACTAACATCAAACTCTGCATTTTGAACCACATAAAGGTTTTTCATGTCAGAGTGCACATGAATAGTTTCATCATCATGAACATGCTTGGTAGATAATCCGATTTCTAGGGGTTCCGCTCTTTTTGAAAATTTAAAATCCTCTCTTCCGGAGTCCACATAGTAGAAGTCCACCATAATATCTGCCCCTGCTAATTCTTGGCCATCTAGAGAAACAATGGCAAACGGAAATCTGTTACTTTCCCCTAAGATAAATTCTGTGCCTCCTACAAAGGAATTGAAAGGAACAGAAACTTGATTGCCTTGACCACATGAACAAATCACTAATAAAAGTGTGGCCAGTAAGACTAATAAAGCCCAAAGGTCAAATTTACGATTTATTAACTTCGCCACCCTGACTCCTATTTGTCCGCAAAATGAGATCATTCAGTTCATGAAGGCAGATTTAACCACACTTCTTTGCCATTTCCTATCCCCACCCCCAGTCTCACAAAGCAAAGATTGTAAAACGAAATAGTTGACCTAACTATCAACAACATATGCCTGATGATTGAAAGGAATTATTCAACAAGGGGAATAGATTTTAGTAGTAAAACCGAGCCTCAGTTGCCACTAAAATCTATGGGAAGATCCCTAGGCATGTACACTCTACCAATTATCTTGACAGTGACAAATCGTATTGGTAGTCTACAGCACAGCTCACGAGCTCTGGGGCCTTGAATTCCTGGACGTTGTCCTAACCAATAACAGGCACCAAGAACAACTACTAATAGCCAAAATCAAAAAAGCATGGAGAACGGATGCCTCAAACNAAATTCGGTGAAATAAATATCCCGTCTCGGCTTCTCACCAGTACTGGCCCAGTGAATGTCCACCCAAGAGTTTATAAAGCCATGATGACACCGGTTATCGGCTACGGAGAGACAGCGTTCTTGCCTGTGATTGACGGCATATCATCTATGCTTTCCGAAATCCTAAAAACAAAGGAAAGTCTCTGTATGGCTTTATCAGCAACCGGATCTGCCGGTGTAGAAGCTGGAATGATTAGTTTGTTGGAGGAAGGCGATACAGCAATAATCGGTTCCTACGGCTTTTTCTGCCAACGAATGGCCGAGATGGCAAGACGNCAGGGGGCTACCGTGATTGAGGTGAAAGGTGAATGGGGCAAGGCATTGCCTCCAGAAGCCATCAGCGAAGAACTAAAAAAACACCGGTCTGTGAAACTAATAGGCATGGTTCATGCAGAAACATCTACGGGAATTAAACAACCCCTAGCCCAAATTGCCAAACTAGCTCATGAACACGGTGCTCTGTTCGCAGTTGACGCTGTGACATCGCTCTCTGGATCCAATATAGAAGTGGATAACTGGGGCATCGACTACATCTCTAGCGGATCTCAGAAATGCCTTAGTGTGCCACCCGGACTTGCACCATGTGCAGTCAGCCCAAAAGCTATGGCTGCGATTAAGTCTCGCAAGCAGCCTCCTAGGTCTTGGTATCTGGATTTAGAGCTGATATCTAACTACTGGGGTAAGGATCACGTATATCATCACACTGTACCTATGAGCATGCTTTATGCCCTTTACGAGGGTCTCAGATTAGTTTTAGAAGAAGGTATGGAAGAACGAATTGCTCGTCATGAAAGAAATGCTGCTGCACTTAGGGCTGGTCTGGAAGCCCTAGGTTTAAGAGTTGTATCAGACGAAAACCATAGGCTTCCTCAAATTACCCCGGTAGAAATCCCTGAAGGGGTCGACGACGCTGCAGTAAGGGGAATCTTAACTAATGAATATAAAACAGAAATTTCCAGAGGCCTGGGCGAATTTGCTGGTAAGATCTGGAGAATCGGTCTTATGGGTGAAACAAGTAATGCAGGAAACGTAATGTTTCTATTAAACGCCCTAGAACGCATCCTAACAGATCAAGGGTACGAGGTTCCCCTGGGTGCCGCTACATCAGCCGCCAGCAAATCTCTATCGACAGCATAGCATCTCTATAGCTATGTGAGCGCGTATCATCGGAAGATAGAATGGTCGCTCAGAACAGAGTGGAATAAAGAGTTTTCGGAGTCAGCAATACTACTGATCTGCTCTCCTGAAGTGACGGATCCAAGAAATGTAGGACCAGTATGCAGGAATTATCGGAACTTCAAAATGAAATAACTAGCTGCGTTCGGTGCCCACGCCTAATAAACCACTGCCGTGATGTAGCGATTATAAAACGTCGGATGTATATGGATTGGGTTTACTGGGGCAAACCTGTACCATCATTTGGAGATCCTGAGGCCCAGATATTGTTGCTGGGACTAGCGCCGGCTGCTCATGGAGCTAATCGTACTGGTAGGATGTTTACAGGGGATCGTAGCGGAGACTGGGTTTACAAAACACTTTACAAATATGGTTACGCAAGACACGGTTACTCCAATTCTAGATGTGACGGACAAAAACTGCACAACGTATATATAACGGGAGCAATCCACTGCGCACCACCGTTTAACAAACCTACTCCTGAGGAACTATCTAACTGTAGTTCCTACCTTATTCGCGAACTCCAGTTGTTAAAGAAATTAAAGGTAATAATTGCGTTAGGAGGGATCGCCTTCAGAACATACTTGAGCTTATTTTCACGTCTGAACTTGCAGCCGCTTTCACCCAAACCTCAATTTGGCCACAATCTAAAATATCAACTAGGGGCGGGGAATTGGTTAATTGCCTCGTATCATCCAAGTCAACAGAATACCCAAACAGGAAGATTAACCGAAGAGATGTTCGGCCAAGTATTTCAAACTGCCGAAAGTCTTTTACTCTAACCCTTTAACCATTCCTTAAACTTGCGAAAGAAGGACTTTGAACCAACCGTCTTGCTTTTTCCCCAGAGTTTTTCTGCTTTGCCAGATCGTCCTAAATCCTTGATCCGTTGTTCCAAGAGTACTTTTATTCTACTATCCTCACCGTTGTCCAACCAAAACCCATGTCCATTTTGGCATGCGTCTATGGCCAAATCATTCGCACGATAGTTAAATTCCGTCATTTTAATATGGCACTTAGGACATGAAATCGCACTTTCACGGTTCGCATATACCAATGTTCCCTTTGAAGTCCCCTGCTTTATTACTTGGTCTTCAAGTTCGTCGAGTTCATGGTGATCTAACCATATCCCGTTACAATTCAAACACCTGTCAACCTCAATACCCTTATGCACGTAGGCATCCAATTCAAATCCTTCACATCTAGGGCAGTGCATCAGAAACCTCCGTAAACGACACGTATTCGACTTTACTATAATAGAGGGATAACAAATGGATAAAAAGTCATCCATAGCCCAACAACCGTGTAAAGTACCATGAAGAAAGGATATAGTTTAGGTGATTATTCTTTAATCCTCCACCGCAGACCACTACCATCCATCCTGTCATTGCACATGGGATATCCTATNTAATCAATATAGCTAAAGCTAAGGATGAGTCAATGAAGGAATCTAGCGTCGGAAATATGACAGGAATAGTTGCAGTTACCAATTCGGAGAGATGTCTTTTGCTCTGTTATTAGTTAGTCTTCGCTGTTTCTTGCCATCAGCATCCATAACAATAATTTCTGCGTTACCATGAAGTTCTGATACGAAAACAATTTTGTTGCCATCTCTAGACCACACAGGAAATATATCATCAAGATGGTTCCGTGTAAGTTGAATTTGGTTGGACCCATCGTCCTCCATTACAAAGACCTCTTTGTTTCCATTGACATCAGCCACATAAGTTATTTTTTTACCGTCCGGCGACCATGAAATCCCAGATTCGGCATGAACTTGAGCAACAAGAGAAGTGACTTCCATCGTCTCCATATCTACAATTCTCATCTCCGTATCAACCTTCTCTTTACCTTCATTATCTATTACGGTTATTTCGCTAAAATAGGCGATGAGTGATCCAACCGGGGCCCAAACAGGTCCCGAGTCCTGCGTTCGAGTAAGTTGAATTACATCTACACCACGAGGATTGCGCATATATACACCCATGTCCTCGCCATCAGAAATCGCATAGACCACCCATTCAGCNTTTGGCGACCAATTCCCTAAGTCTTCCACAAGATTATCATCCGTAACCTTTAACATGTCNGTACCATCGGAATTCATTACGTACACGTCAANCTGGCCTTCCATATCAGTGATAAACGAGACTCGTTCACTTTGTGGNCACCAATGGGGATTNCTCATATTNCCGCTATTTGCCGGAGGTTTAACAACGTTACCCCCATCTGAATCCATAATATCAACTTGAAGTNCNCCACCCATTTCAGATACGTANGCTATCTTNTGGCCNTNCCTAGATAGTTGTGGGGANTANTCCATGGTAACGTTGGANGTTAATCTTTTCTGGNTNGCTCCATCCGTATTCATAACATAAATTTCATCATTNCCNTTCCGATCGGANACAAACACGATTTTGTCGGAATTAAAATCNCAACCAGCNAAAACCNGCACAAAAGCCATAAGAATTANCGTACAAGCTCTCAAAAACATGACCCCCTNATTCTAATTCAGCCATTCTGTNTTTAATAATGCAATTCGATNCGACTTATGAGCAAATTTGTTTGTTGTTTNAAAATTGGCTTGAGNATACCCTATATTNATTTNAATATTCCTTANAACTNGGNCTTNCCATTNAAGCGGCCTNGAACAATCAAACTAATCCATATNCATNAAGCANGTGNTTATCCNAANTCAATCGGNTCNTTAGCGATTTTTTTTTGCGCGTCGNTTTTTCCATTTAACAATCGCCGCTTCCGCTCGTGGGCTGATCCCGTTTTGTATCACGGTATTGATCAGCGAGGGCCGTCCAGATGAAAAAGCTCTCTTCAATGCTGGTTCGAATTCATCATGAGTTTGGACAAACTGTCCGTAACCTCCGAGCCCTTCCACTACTTTGTCATACCGCGTAGTAAGAAGGTTTGTAGCGACTGGGCGGCCATAAATACCTACTTGTATATGATAATCTATACCCCAACATGCATCATTCCCCAAGATGCAAACGATTGGCAAGTCATGTCTTACAGCTGTATCAAATTCCATCGCAGTAAAACCAAATCCCCCGTCACCACTAATCAGTATAACTCTACGATTTGGATGAGCTATTTTAGCCGCCAATGCAGTAGGCAATCCGTTACCGAGAGTCCCAAATTGGGCAAAATAAAACCAACTGAGCGGTTTATTAGCTTTATGCAGCATCCTGCCAAAGTGACCAAAATCACCACCATCCCATACTAAAATATCTTCTGGTGTAAGGAATTTGTTAAGAACACTGTGGACATATGTAGCATGCATCGGTGTTTCCGGCCTTGCCAGATTCGCGTACCATTCATTTTGAGATTGCTTTAAAGAGGTCATTTCTGCTATCCAATCTTTCTTCTCGCTCCAGGCATATTTGATGGATTCATCAGCCAATTGTCTGATAATAGCGCTCACATCACCTACCAATCCGACATGTATACTACGATTGCGACCGATTTCCCGTTGGTCCGGATCAACCTGTACGATTTTACAATCTCCGTTAAATATATTCCCATACCCTATGCTGTTATCAAATTTTCTGCCGAGGATAAGAACAGCGTCAGCATCTCCTACAAGTTTCGTAGCCCAATTTAGTGCAGAATCGAAGTACCCTAAGCAATAAGGGTGATCATCTGGAATCAAGCCTCTAGATTGATCTGATGTCATCACTGGAATTTTTGTGGTCTCGACAAGATATTTTAATGTGCTTCCATCAGCGGAATATCCAGCGGCAGGTCCCGAAATTATTAGGGGCCGGCTGGCCTTATTCAAAATATCAACGGCCTGTCCAATTTCTTCTGACCCAGCGACCACAGACCCCACATGTTTGTTGTAGGTATATGTACAAGCTTTAAAGTCCTCCTCGAAGACTTCTTGCTCTTGAACATCCAATGGTACAGTTAAGTGGACTGGACCACGCCTTCCCGAATACGCAGTACGAATAGCCATGGCAATCATATCAGGAATCCGGCGTGCATCGGTCACCATCCACGCTCCTTTTGTAACTGCGGAGGCAAGGGCGATTTGGTCGATTTCCTGATTAGCACCCTTGCCAAGCTCTGAAATTTCCGCCGAACCTGCCAGAGATAGCATAGGACTTTCACTGTGTAGACCATTTGCAAGACCTGGTATAGCATTAGCCATCCCAGGTGTGGTTGCCATCACCACTCCCAACTTCCCCGTAATACGACCATATCCGTCAGCCATAAACGAAGCCGCCTGTTCGTGACGGGTATCCACAAAATTGAATCCATCGTCTGCCATCGCGTCCATTACAGGCAATGTGTGGTCTCCTGCAATAGTGAATATATTCTTGACACCTTCAGCCTTTAGAACGTGGGATATCAAATGACCACCTGTTAGCTTTCTATTAGCCATAAACATATATCTCCGGATTTGTTAAGGCGATTATGTATACCAAGGTGAACACAGTCAAGACATTAATATTCACTAGCATAATTGTGATACAACTCACATAAAAAGTAGAATAGCATTAATCATATTCGGGGGTATGTATGAAAAAACCAAAGGTCAGAATCATCGCAACCGGAGGAACAATCGGAAGTGTAGGCCACGATAGAATGGATTTTGTAAATTATCCGGCTACAAACATTCGTATACCAATATCCCAATGTTTGGAACAAATTCCGGAGATATACGATCTGGCGGATATTACACACGAGGACCTATTCAGTGCTCCAAGTTCCTCGTTAGGACCGCCAGAATGGATACAAATCGCTCAGAATATAAACAAAACTTTCCAGGAAGATCCCACCATCGACGGGATTGTGTTGACCCACGGAACTGGCACCTTAGAAGAAACGGCATATTTTTTGCATCTAACCATTAAATCGTCCAAGCCAGTAGTTATAACGGGGTCCATGAGACCGATCACAGCTCTCGGTACTGACAGCCATTTAAACCTCTACGATGCGGTCATGGTAGCTGCTTGCCCTCATTCCGCTAAACGAGGCGTATTAATCTGTCTAAACAATCAAATCCATTCAGCGAGAGACGGCACAAAAAGCGATCCTTTAAGACCAGAAACATTCAAGTCCTTTGACTTAGGTCTATTAGGATACGCGGATTCTGACCACAAAGTCTTATTCTATAGAAAGACTGAAAGGCAGCATACACTGGATACACCATTTGATATATCGCGGTTATCAAATCTACCAAGAGTAGACATCATACCCGTCTATGCTGGTGTGGATGGCAGAATGATCGAAGCAGCTTGTAGCTGGAAAGCCAAAGGAATCATAGTAGCAGGTATAGGTGGCGGGAGCGGGCAAGGAGATTTTGAAGCTGCGGCTTTAAAATCGATGGAAATGGGCGTAAAATTTGTCTACTCATCACGTACACCAACAGGCCGTTCTGTCCCAACTCCTAAGAGACAAGCTCTAGGGTTCATTTTTTCAGACAATCTCCTCCCACAAAAGGCAAGAGTCCTGTTAATGCTAGCTCTCACCATTTCAGAAGATCAACAGACAATTCAAAGTATGTTTGACAAAATGTAGTAAGGTTTAAAATATCTTGCGCTCAAATATAGTCATGAACCTTAATCGAACTATTATCAATTAGGTGATTCACTTTAACCGCGAATCCATAAGCTCCGTAATTACCACACCGAATAATAATTATAGATATCTGGGTATAATGGGACTTACGGATTATAGACTGTGAATTTATTTGATACCGTAAGAATATAACCAAGGCAAACCTTATCGGCACAAAGTTTAGTTATGTTACAATCCAACTCGAAAGAGTATTATATTTATTATATTGATAAGAGGAGTCCAATTTGACCGAACGCGTAGCAATTTTTATGGATGGCAGTAACCTATATCATGCATTAGAGGAAAACTGTGGCCGGATGGATTTAGAATTCCAAGCATTTATAAACACTCTAACAGCCGGACGATATCTACATCGAGCCTATTACTACAATATCCTACAAGACCCGGAGCGAAGGGGTCACGCATTCCAGGAACAGGGAAAGTTTCTGGCTACCCTATACAACACACCCTATTTAGAAGTACGGCTTGGCACATCCAAATATCGAGGCGATATGCTGGTAGAGAAAGGGATTGATATCATGATAGCCACAGATATCTTGCTGTTTGCTTGGCGTGACCTATACGATTCTGCCATATTAGTTAGTGGTGATGGAGATTTTGCATATGCCCTACAAGCAGTGAAGAATTTTGGNAAACATACCGAGGTAGTTTCCTTTCCTGGGAATCTCTCCTATGAACTATCTCAAACTGCGGATGTTCTTACACTCCTGGAAAAAGATTTTTTTAAGGGTTTATGGGTCTCTGACCGCAATGCAAAAAAATCATCTAACGAATCTAATATTAGGAACAATCGAAGGCGGCGACGACCCGTAACCCCAATTCCTAAACAAACTTCTACTCGAGTGGAAAACGGTAAGGATTCTTCAAAAGAATACAGTCCAGGGCCAATATTTCTTCGAGAAGAAGATCCGTTACTGCACGAATAAATCCTACCTAAAAGGCTAAGGTGCGCATTCGTAAAGTTTTTCGACAGCCTGCGGGACTTGTGATAAGTTGGAAACCACCGCATCTGGCGACGGGAATCTTCTTATCTCCTTATCGCTTAGAGGTGGGGCCAACGGCCTAACCCAAATGGTCTTAAGCCCTGCCCTATTGCCTCCAAATATATCGGCATTTAAATCGTCACCAACATGTAAAGCTTGTTCCGAATTTGACCCTAGCTGTGACAATGTGTTGATGAACATTTCTCTAGCTGGCTTGGCAAATCCAGCCTCATCAGAAAATGTCATGGTGTCGAAAAAATAGGCTAACCGCTTAGTTTCCAGAAATCTCCGGATTAAACCACCAGAAGTAGGTCCGGTATTCGAAACAAGTCCTAATTTAAACCCTCTGTTCTTTAAGTCAAATAACACCCTTTCTGCGTCTTTATGAATCAGAGTAGGAAATTCCCAAAAGGCCTCATCATATGCTCTTTCAATAGACGATATCGTAGATTTATCAAGGCGCGCATAAAGTGTTAGGTCTAGAGATCGCATGAAAATAGACACTTGTTCTTTAAAACTAACGTCGCGTTCTTTCTTCCTGATTTTTTCGCAAACTGCTAGCCCGTACTGGTAGGATCTCTGAATTTTATCTATCGTAAAACTCTGCCCAACTCCTCCAAGTATCTTCGATATCTGGCAAATTCTAAGGGATTCTCGTTTCTTGCCGGTTACCCCATCCTCTAGAATAAGTGTTTGCCAGAGATCTAATGTTACGACAGCTAATTTAAACATTTACACAAATCACAAAAACAAATACCCTAAGACTTCCAAAACTCGGTGGTAACACCTTATAACTCCAGCTTAGTTGCCGTAAATTGAGAATACTATTACATTAAGCCAAAACCTTGGGAAGTATACAAGTGACAAAAGATCTAAACCTCAAAAAGTTCCTACCTGATGTACATAGTCCTTTGGAAATAGAAGGCCCAATATCTGATATTGCGATTTTCAGAGATTCGTACGGTATACCACATGTTAATGCGATGAACACAACTGACGCATTCTTTGGCCAAGGTTTTGCGACAGCTCAAGATAGATTGTGGCACATGGATTCTGACAGACGTCGCGCATATGGTCGTTGGGCGGAAATTGTCGGCCCAACGGGATTAGAACAAGATATTCTGATGACTAAGTTCCAACTGAAGGAAAGTTCAGAATCAGATTATAAAACCCTTAATGATCAAACTATAGATATGTTGGAAGCTTACGCTTCAGGCGTAAATGCTTTCATTGAATCTACAGAAATTCTTCCTATAGAATACCAACTTCTAGAATCATATCCCGATCCATGGACAGCCTGGGATTGTCTATCAGTACTAAAAGTTCGGCACATTCTTATGGGAGTATACGAAGCAAAAATTTGGAGAGCACGATTGGTAGAAGCTATAGGCCTTAAAAAAACTGCCCATCTTCATCCTCATTACGAAAAAGATAGCCTGCTAATACTTCCTCCTGGATCAGAATATTCTGGTTCTACCTTGGANGCACTCATAGAGCTAGATGAAGCGTCAGGAGGACTCGAATGGTTAAATCCTTTGGATATTGGCAGTAATAACTGGGTTGTATCCGGGGAACTTACGTCCTCTGGCCTTCCTTTAATGGCTGGAGACCCACACCGGGGGCTGGACACACCCAACGTATATTACCAAAACCACATCGCTTGTCCAGAATTCGACGCAATAGGGTGCTCATTTGTCGGAGTACCAGGTTTGCCTCATTTCGGGCACAACGCCTATGTATGTTGGGGTGTGACCCATACGGGAGCCGACTATCAGGATTTATTTGTAGAACGCTTTCATAAGAATGATCCCACACTTTATCTATATAAGGGGAAATGGCAAAAAGCTAAGGTGACAAAAAAAACCATCAAGATCCGTGGAGAAGACAACCAAGATTTTATCTTATACGCCACACATCATGGTCCAATCATTGCGGGGAATCCCCCTAAGGGCGTAGGAATTTCATTCCGTTATACCCAGACAGCAACACCCAACAATAGTGTAGATTCTATCCTTGAAATGCTGAAAGCTAACTCCACATTCGACCTGGATAAATCAATGGAAAAATGGGTTGACCCTTGCAACAACGTCGTCTTTTGTGATGTACAGGGCAATATAGGATACTTAACGCGTGGGAAACTACCTATCAGGTCAAAAGCAAACGCCTGGCTCCCAGTACCGGGATGGACAGGGGCTCATGAATGGGAAGGAATCGTACCGTTTTCAGAAATGCCCAGATCTCACAATCCAAAACAAAACTACATCGTGACTGCTAATCAAAAGGTAGTAGACGATGACTACCCACACTTTATCGCCCTAGATCACTCACCCGAGTTTCGAGCTAGGAGGATTACAAATCGCCTGTTATCCCAGGAAAATATCACTGTTGATGATATGGCCGAAATTCATAGTGATCGAATATCGATCCCTGCACAAAAATATGTAGAACTATTGAAAACAGTTGTCATCCACGACAACAATACGAAAAACATATTAAATGAGTTTTGTGAATGGAATGGAGCAATGGAACAAGATTTAGTAGCCCCGTTAATTTACAACGAGTTCCGTTCATCTCTCGACTATTCAGTGTTTCGTTATCAATTAAAAGATCTTGCGAACGAAGCGTTGAAAATGACAGGAAGAGGAGGGCCTGTTCATCTAGCTAAACTAAGGGCTTTATTGCCTTTCATGATTGAAAGAAACGATAGATCCCTACTCCCTCCAAATACGTCATGGAACAACCTCTTGCGCCAAGCGTTCCTGCAAGCCGTTAAAAACTGCCAGGTGAAATTTGGAACTAACATGAAGAATTGGACATGGGGAAGCGTGCACAAAACAGATCCACGACACAACTTAGACTCAATGTTTCCTGATCTATCTTCATTACTCAATCCCCCTTCGATATCAATGGGAGGGGACGGAGAAACACCGCAAAATACGAGTTTTAACGTTGGCAATCCTTACACCATAAGCTCCACATCTGTACTTAGATATGTTTACGATCCTTCTAACTGGGATAACTCTGCCTGGGTCGTGCCATTGGGGGCATCCGGGAATCCGTATAGTCCGCATTACTCCGATCAAGCCTCATTTTGGTCAGAAATCAAACTCATACCAATGCTTTACAATTGGGACCGGCTGGAAAAACTAGCGGAAAGCAAACAAATTATTTCGAAACCCAACTCTAAACCCCAAGAGAAGGATCTAGATATATGAATATTGGAATAGTTCTACCNTTGCCAGCNTACTATATCAACCCAGCTCTCATAGCTGAAACTGCAGAAAATCTNGGTTTCGATTCTCTCTGGGTTGGAGAGCATCCGTTCATTCCCCTAAACAGTCAAAGTATCTTTCCTGGCTCACCATCAGGAGAGATCCCAGAAAGTTATTCGCATTTTGTGGACCCATTCATTGCTCTCTCGATGGCTGCATCAGTAACCAAACGCATAAAGCTTGCCACTGGCATTTGTCTAATCACAGAACGTAACCCCCTTTTACTAGCGAAGGAGGTATCCACCCTTGATCAATTTAGTAAAGGCAGATTTATATTCGGCATAGGGACGGGCTGGCTACGAGAGGAAGCAGAACTTATGGGTTGCGATTTTGACCATAGGTGGACACAGGCGAAAGAAGAAATAGATATCCTAAAAAAATTGTGGTCTAGCCCGCAGGCTAGCCATTCGGGGACATATTATGCATTCCCCGAAGTAATTTCCTACCCTAAACCATTTCAACGCCCACATCCTCCAATAATGATTGGGGGCACCGCCCCCAACGCCTTAAAAAGAGTCGCCAAATGGGCAGACGGTTGGTTGCCCAATCGTGTCACTCCAGAGGACCTAAAGATTAAGCGAAAAAAACTAAATACTCTCACCGAACAATTGGGTCGTGATCCAACAAAGTTATCAATAACAATTCATGGACAACCAGCCGATAAAGATTTAATAGCTTCTTATGAAAAAGCTGGTGCTGATAGGGTGACCATACGCCCGCGAGCGGTAAAAACAGATAAGGAAATGCGGACAGAATTAGAGAATCTTGCCAGNTTAACACTTAATTAAAAATTGGAGGTATTCTTGTATTTTATTTTTATATGCACTACCACGTATCCAACCTTTCCGGAAACCACTCTAGGACTACTACAATCCACTCTCAAATGGACTAGAAAAATGAAGTCAGAAGGGAAACTAGAAAAATCATGGTCCCTGGCAGGGAGCAACTCTTCTGCTGGGATCCTTGTGGTCAAATCGCATGAAGAACTTGACGAAGTAATGATATCCCATCCATTAGCTTCTGTTTCAAAAATTACCGTTTACCCACTAATCGACCAATTACCTGCATTAGACAAAGCTATATCTTCTATACAAAGGTCAATGAAAGTCTAAACATACTCGATTATCTGACGGAACAAAACAATAGAGCTACTCAACATTAAGGCTATAAGCATAAGTCTTCTAAATATTCTTTCATTCATCGACCTCACTATCAATGAAGAAATAAAGTTCCCCACTAGTAGTGGGGGAACAAACAACACTGAAGCCTTCAATTCGTGAACACCCAATATCCCAACCAAGCCATGAGACATGATAATAATGGCGTCAATTACCATAAAAAAGCATGAGAGAAACGCTCTGGTCTCACGGGCTGACCATCTTTGATTGAGAGCAAAAATTGCCAGAATTGGTCCTCCCAGTGCCATGCTAGCCTTGAAAGCTGCAAAAGTCGCTCCAACAATGAAAGTTACGTGTTTTTGGTTTTTAAATAAGCTCTGTTGGTTACGCGTAGCAAAAATAGCAGTCCCAAGTACTACGACAATCAAAAGAATTCTCAAGAACGTTTCGTCGGCAAAATAGATCAATGCAACTCCCGGCCCAATACCAACGAGACCACCTAACAACAAAACGCTCATTAACTTCGTATCGACGCAACGACCTGAACGAAAAAAAATCAGAGTAAATAATACAAATGTTAAAATAAGGTTGATTTCGACTACCATCTTAGCGTCTAAAAATAGTAGGAAAAAAGGCGTCATAGCCATAGCAAACCCAAAGGCAACGATTCCTACTATAGTGCTTATCGCCAGTACAACACATTGCAAAATCACTATATTGATGATTGTTTCGTCTAATAAACCCATGTTCCCACTGAAAACTAAAGTACCAGAATGCTACTGAACAAGAAACTATCGGGCCTGGTAGGATCCGTAAATTATCGTTAAACGATTATTATGCAGGCTAATAGATGGCATTAAGTCCTGTTATGTGATTTGAAATTAGCCCCACTACAGATCTGGCTGAACCTGCAAATACAGTCTTCATGTCAGCTTGGATGCAAAGAGATCCTTACTGCAGACTGAAGCCAATTAACTATCACTAATAATCCATCAAACCAGGAAAATGTTGACCTAAACAACTCATTTCAACTAAAATTGGCCTCCAAAAAGATCGAGTCATAGATTTACAGAGACAAGGGCTTGTAAACCTAACGACCCCAAACACGTGGAGGAAACGCTGTAACGAAGTTGCGACAGGAGGTCACTAGGTTTTTATAGGACCAATTCCTNTAGGATTTGNACCTGCTTAATATTACAAAATCGATNCAATCATTANCGTTTCGTCCTNGGGTTATCTGTACCATGNAATTAACGACACAGCAATTGATATCGAGTATTATGACCACGTTANTGTATNCATCGTCACAGACTGTGGGAAGAAGATTGTGGAACCAAAGGAGATAGACTACCAATGAAACTTACGGGTGGGCAAATAGTATGCGAGTCCCTCCTAAGAGAAGGAGTGGAGGTAATATTCGGGATTCCCGGGGGTGCTTTAATACCTTTCTACGACACTCTTCCTCAGTACCCAAAATTAAGGCATGTATTAACACGACACGAACAAGGAGCTGCCCATGCAGCCGATGGTTACTCTAGGGCCACTGGGAAAGTGGGGGTTGCATTTGGAACATCTGGCCCAGGGGCTACTAATTTAGTGACAGGTATAGCATGTGCCCAAATGGATTCTATTCCCACAGTATTCATCACAGGACAGGTTGCTCGTGCTGCAATTGGGAAAGATGCTTTTCAGGAAACCGATGTTACTGGAATAACCCTCCCAATCACCAAACACAACTACCTTGTAATGCACGCAGCTGACATAGCTGAAGTCATCAAAGAAGCGTTTTTTATAGCAAAGAATGGCCGTCCCGGTCCAGTACTTGTAGACATACCCAAGGACGTTTTCATAGAGTTGGCAGACTTTTCCTATCCAGAACACGTTAACATACCGAGTTACACAACCAACACCACGATGGATGGAAATCAAATCGATGCCGATCAAATCAATGTAGCAGCAGATATAATAAACAATTCATCCAGGCCACTCATTCTGGCCGGGCACGGAGTGATTTTTTCAAATTCATACGACGAACTCCTCGAGATTGCCGAAAAATCCCAAATTCCCGTTATAACAACCTTACTGGGCATCAGTTCATTCCCTGAAACACATCGTCTCAGTGCAGGTTTCCCGGGAATGCACGGCATGGCGTATGCCAGTCTCGCCATTGACGAAGCTGACGTAGTAATAGGGTTAGGGATGCGCTTTGATGATAGAGTAACCGGAGATACGAGCAAGTTCGCACCTAACGCAAAAGTCGTCCACATAGAGATTGACCCTAGCGAGATTAATAAGAACATCCATGCCACCGCTCCAATAGTCGGGGATCTAAAACACGCNCTCANGCACCTAATTCCTCAGGTGCNCTCACGTTCAAATGAGGAGTGGATACAGCGAATAGAAGAACTAAAGGTCGCCCACCCACTAATGCGGGAATCTCACACTGAAGACGTCTTGCCTCAACACATAATACAGGCCATATCTGAGGCCACAAGTGGTAATGCGATTNTAGTAACCGGCGTAGGTCAGCATCAGATGTGGGCCGCACAACATTTTACATTTACTCGCCGCAATTCTTTTATCACTTCGGGGGGCTTAGGAACTATGGGATTCGAAGTTCCAGCAGCCCTAGGAGCTCAGTTAGGTCGACCGGAAGAGGTGGTATGGTCCATAGCCGGTGACGGCGGTTTCCAGATGACAATGTCAGAGTTGGCTACAATCAAAGAAAATAATATTCCAGTCAAATTCGCTATATTTAACAACAACAATCTAGGAATGGTTCGCCAATGGCAAGAAATATTCCACGAGAAAAATTATGTAGCAGTTAACTACACGGGGAATCCCGATTTTGTTAAATTAGCCGAAGCATTTGGTATATTAGGCTTGCGAGTAGATAAACGGTCGGACATAGTTGATACGATAAGAAAGGCCTCTGAACACGATGGACCAGTAGTGATTGACTTTGTACTCCCTCCAGAAGAGAGTGTCTATCCAATGATTCCAGCGGGTACTAGTACCGAGCAACTGATGGAAGAACCCGAAAGGGGAGTGACGAGATGAAACCGTCTGAAGGAACCACTATTCTAGCTCTGGTAAGAGACCGACCAGGCGTTTTGAATCGGGTCTCTAGCCTGTTCCGCCGCAGGGGATTTAACATCACAAGCCTTGCGGTTGGAAATTGTGAAGAACCTGGAATGTCCAGGATGACCTTTGTGGTAGAAGGAGACGATAGCATAGTTCATCAAGTAGTAGAACAATTAACAAAACTTATAGATATCGCAGTCGTACAACCTCTAGATAGGAAAATCATGATCTCCAGAGAACTTGCTCTTATACGCGTGAAATCAGACACATCCAATAGGGGAGAGATTAGGGAAATAGCAGAGATGTACCGGGCAAATATAATAGATGTAGCTCACGATTCTCTAATCATAGAAGTTACTGGTGATGTTTCCAAGGTTCAATCGCTAAACGATCTTTTATCAAACTTTGGAGTAACCGAACTAATTAGAACAGGACGGGTTGCAATGGTGCGCGGTATGGCGCAAACGTCCCTTAGAAAGGGCAAATCTATCAGCACTTAGACTATCACATTAAGGACTTTTAAAATGGCAACAATGTACTACGAATCAGACGCGGATTTATCAATACTAGCGGATAAGACAATCGGTATAATTGGATACGGAAGCCAAGGCCACGCGCATTCGCTAAACCTTTTGGATAATGGCATGAACGTCAAGGTAGGGCTTTATGAAGGAAGTTCAAGCTGGGCAAAGGCCCAGAGTGCAGGATTGAACGTTGACATCGTGTCAAAAGTAGCCGAACAATCGGACGTAATAATGTTGTTGATTCCAGATACTTCTCAAGCCGATGTCTACCAATCCTCCATTCAACCGCACTTGCATAGTGGAAAGACTCTAATGTTCGCCCATGGTTTCAATATCCATTTCAAAACCATAGTACCCCCAACTGACATAGATGTTTCTATGATAGCCCCCAAAGCTCCAGGCCATAGGATGAGAGAAGTGTTTACTAAGGGATCCGGAGTGCCTGGTCTTTTGGCTATCGAACAAAATGTTTCTGGGAAAGCTAAAGAAATAGGGTTGGCATATGCTAAGGGAGTAGGATGCACTAGAGCCGGTGTCCTAGAGACAACTTTCAAAGAAGAAACAGAGACCGACCTGTTTGGAGAACAAGCCGTTCTTTGTGGAGGAGTAACCCAATTAATGAAGTCAGCCTTCGAAGTCTTAACCGAGGCTGGTTATCAGCCAGAATCCGCTTACTTTGAAGTAATGCACGAATTAAAACTTATTGTGGACCTAATGTATGAGGGAGGCATGGAATACATGCGGTATTCCGTCAGCGATACTGCAGAGTATGGTGATTACTCTCGCGGACCCAAAGTGATAGATCCCACCGTGAAAGAAAATATGAAAAAGATATTACTTCAAATACAAGACGGAAGTTTTGCCAAAGAGTGGATTACAGAAAACGACGAAGGTCGTCCCCGATTCAGACAACTTAGAAAGGAAAATGCTAACCATCCAATCGAATCGGTGGGCAAAGAACTTCGTAGTATGATGCCATGGTTGAAAAGCTGATAATTAATTAGCGTTTCTAAATAATCAGATAGATCATATATACTGGGCAGGGAATCAGTCCTCCGGGGAATCAACAGTGATTTTGCCTATGGATATGTACCCTATAAGTATTCCAACCAAAACAAGCGCTATGCCTAGCCAGGCAAACCAGGCAAAATCTTTTGAAAGACTTACAAAAATAATCACGAATCCCTGAATAGCAACAAATCCTCCTGCTATCGTAAGTGGGTTGATAAACGGTTTTTTACTCATATATATCTCCTGCCTCGCTTATGATTGGTAAGAGAATGTACCACACTGTACTATCGAACCTGCTTCGTATATCAACATTACTTTTGAGGCAGATTCCTAAAACACTTCTCTAATCTATCGGCCCCCACCATCTCGAGAGCAGGGGACCAATGTAGTTTCGAAAGAAAATCATTGCCCACCAGCACCCATGCACGACAAGTATCCAATGCGGCTCCACGGTGAAGTAACAAATAAATGAAAATATCACCATGGAAAGTGTAAGAAATCGAAGTTCTGCCAACCTTAGTAGCCCGATACTCCTATTAAGCTGGTTTGTTATGGATTCTTTCCTTACAATAACCCCGCGAATCAGTCCTGAACCGTGTATTAGACTAATCATCCCAAACCAGCCTGTAGTCAAAAGCAACAATTCTGTAACTACTGGCCTGTATTCCATCATATAGCCCCATATGGCAAGACCTGCAATCAGTGAAGTGCACACGAATACCTTAAACTTCAACATTCTCCACTCTCACAACTTCAAATTACAGAAGCACTATCTGGTTCCAATCTCCAATCACTCGGGCCCTTATTGGGTGGAAATACTTTACCCCGTTTAACGGTCAATGACCATTCCATTTCTTAGAAGCAAATCATATATTTACTGAATCGTATTCTAGTTCCTACCAAAATCCCTTATGCGATCAATCTTAGTACTAAAGGCTGATTTAGGATCAATCCGACTGGCAACAAATTGTACAATATCCCCATTTCCACATATCCAAGAAGGTCTCCAATCTTTTATGTCTTTAGGTGATGGTATAACTCCATTCATACTATGATACGATTCGAATTCCTTCCACAATTGAGATTTCTTTTCTCGGAAAAGAGCCATACCTTGAGCTTCTTTAACTAATACCAATCCGGCAGAAACATCCCATGCCCATGGGCTGCCAAAAAAACTGTATTGAATGACTCCTGATGCAGTCATCGCAAGTTCATAGGCCACGCTCCCTAATGCTCTAAGTTCTCCTAATGACCCAGAAAGTTCTGGTTTGAATCTATATTTTTTCATCCAAAATTTTGGGAAAACACTTATAGCTCCCTTCCTAGGCTTAGACTCAGACAAGACTGATATTGCTACATCATTTCGAAAAGCCCCTCCTCCAGAGATGGCATGGTAAAGATCTCCATTAGTAGCTTGGGCTGATGGGAGAAAAATACAGCCTATCACAGGTTTCCCTTGACACAACACACCTACCGACACACCAAAGACTGGCAGACCATTGAGAAAATTCACCGTACCATCTAAAGGATCTATAACCCATGTAAAGTCTTTAGCAATTTTTTCGACGTTTTCGGTCTCTTCTGCCAACAAGGCATGTCCATCAAATTCCTTAGCGATTTCCGATTTTAAGAAATCCTCAATACGTCTATCTACATCCGTAACAGGATTGGTTTGATTTTTTGATTTATAGGTAATTTCCCGAGGCCTATGAAACTGATCAAGCAATATATCACCAGCCCTACAGGTCAAATCCTGTGCAAAAGAATAAATTTGTTTTAATTCAGGATCGCTAATCATATTGATTTGATGATGAATTATCCCTATATCACTGGTTCATGCTTCAGCAGGAAATTGCGAACTTGATTCACTGCCCTTGCAAGCCTGTCATTTGTATCTGCCCATGGATACTCGGTCGCTTGAGCTTTTGGTGCCAACTCTATAATGTCCATAGAGGTCTGGTATGGATGACCTGGGGAGTCATCCGGCATCACCAGCATAGGAGTATGGCACGAACGTACAAAATCACGGGTAACACTGTAAACAAAGTCAGGTTGGATTCGAAAGAGGTTGCAAAGATACTCATCAACAATCTTCATAGTCACATCTCCTCGCTCCGCACACAACGCAGGAGCCCACGCCGTATTCCCCGAATTGTACATGTGGTCAGGATATTCAGGGTTGTGACCAACCGGNTGGCATATCACAGTAGCNACAATACGCTGNGGTGCCNGTTCGATAAGTTTTAAAGCAAATGGACCNCCTATACAAAATCCCATGAAGAAGAACTTATCGATTCCAAGATNATCCATAAGTCCAAGCTGGTCATCAGCAAATGCNCCCCAAGGGTCATTGATCGGNANCGGACCACTTGACCCTCCACCATTTGCGTTTCGTTGGTCCATTGTGATGCAGTGAAAGTCGTTCTTAAACTCCTCGATCGCATTGAATGTTGCGTCAGGCCAATTACTTACCAGAGAGTTTAAGCCCCCCCCCGGGGTGATCAAAAGAGGAAATCCAGCCCCAGTTTCTTCGTAACGAATTCGCACATCACCGTTGGTATAGAATGGCATAAACAACCTCCCTAACGAAAATGACCTGAGCCTACATTATACCTCATTCCTCAACCAGGGTTACGGTAATATACTAGAGTTATCTCAGTAGACGTTAAAGAGATTCACGGTACGTTTGAGCTCCCGCAGTGTCCTGGTTGGCAATGGTTAAATTCAACGGGGGTTTATGGGGCAATTTCATAGTTAATTTTATCACGGATTAGAGACCCAGGCTTCCCGACCCAACTCTATCACCCCTTTCGTTTGTCTAGTTGCTATGTCATAATCGGCTACCAGCAATGTTAGGAGAGGATTAAATTGCTCTTTAATTCTCATCGCTCCCCGGTAATCGCACGCAACGGGATGGTAGCAACAAGCCAGCCACTCGCAGCAATGTCGGGTATGAAAATGCTTATGAGTGGGGGTAACGCGGTTGACGCGGCAATCGCAGCTGCAGCTACCCTAAACGTCGTAGAACCCATGTCTACTGGCATTGGGGGGGATTTATTCGCACTGATTTGGAACGCCAAGGAAAAATCCCTTAAAGCACTTAATGCTAGCGGGAGAGCTTCTGGATCATCGTCCATACAACAACTCCATGACCTAGGATACTCATCTCTGCCCTCCCAATCTGTCTACGGGGTCACAGTCCCAGGAACAGTAAGTGGATGGGATACCCTTTGTAATACATTGGGCAGCATGCCATTGTCCGAGCTACTAAAACCCGCCATAGAATACAGCTCCAACGGATATGCGGTCAGTCCAATTGTCTCTAGAGACTGGAATTACTGCCTGCCTAAACTGAGACTGTATCCTTCTGGCCAAGAGTTCTTGCTAGATGGAAAAGCTCCGCTTCCTGGAGAGATTATTAAACTCCCCACATTAGCAAACACCTTATCCTTAATTTCAGAAGGGGGATCGGAAGCATTTTACCGAGGACCCATTGCAGCAGCTATAAGTAGTCATGTGCAAAGTTTAGGGGGATGGCTAACAATCGACGATTTCACAAATCATCACATAACTTGGGACGACCCCGTAAGCACGAACTACAGGGGGCTAACATGTTGGGAGTGTCCTCCTAACAGCCAAGGTTTGAATGCCCTGATGGCATTAAATATTGCAGAAGGATTCGACCTTCCCAAGTCCGGGTTCCAAACAATTAGGACATTTCACAGACTTATAGAGTCCATGCGACTAGCTTTTTATGACGGGCTTCACTACATATCCGACCCGCATAAAACTAGAGTCCCAATAGAAAAGATGCTTTCTAAAAGTCGGGCATCTCTAAGACGTTCTCTGATTTCTGAAACTACTGCCATGACTGGACTTTCTCATGATCTAAGTTTGGCTGATTCCGACACAGTATATATTTCAGTGGTGGATAGGGATGGGAATGCATGTTCCCTTATTAACAGCTTATTCCAAGGATTTGGCTCAGGCATAGTCGTACCAGAGACTGGCATAATTCTTCAAAATCGTGGCACATCATTCTCTTTGGATAGAGATCACCCTAACGCTCTTGAACCAAACAAACGTCCATTTCACACGATAATCCCTGGTATGGTTACTAAGGATGACCAGATGTGGCTTAGCTACGGTGTCATGGGGGGATTCCATCAGGCCCAGGGACATCTTCAGGTACTCGTCAACATGATAGACTTCGGACAAGACCCCCAAACAGCCCTTGATACAAGACGTTTCAATGTGAATCTAGACGACAGTGTAACTCTAGAACAAGGCATACCATTAGACATAATTCGCGGCCTAAAAAAAATGGGTCACAACGTTACCGATGACAGTGGCGGACCAGGGGTTTTCTATGGGGGTGGCCAGATTATACAACGAGATCCTGACACAGGAGTTCTAACTGCAGGTTCAGAACCTCGAAAAGACGGTTGTGCTATCGGTTGGTAATTTTTTCAGGAGGGAAGTTATGGATCTGCACAATAAAATAGCATTAGTGATCGGGGCAGGCGAAATGCCAGGGAGTTCCATAGCTATAGAACTAGCTAGAGCAGGAGCCAAAGTAGTTGTCGAGGGGTCAGCCGGTGTGCAAGAGAAGGTACTGCGAACCGTCGAGACATTCGGTGGGGATGCACTACCAATCCGTGGGGACATGGCAGTAGAAACCGATGTGAAACATGTTGTAGCCAACATAGAAGCGATATTGGGCGATGTTGATATAGTAGTCAACGTATACCCTACAAGGACTGTTGACACCTTGATAGAAGAAACTTCATACGACCAGTGGGATCAAATACAGGGTAACAAAATAAGGGCAACATTCCTTTGTTGCAAAGTACTGATACCAAGCATGAAACGCAGAGGATCTGGACAGATCATTTCCATTGGTTCATCACAATTGGTCGGCCACAACTCGAGCCAAACAGCCATAACCGCATCAGAATACGGCGTTATCGGGCTAAGCAACGCCCTAGCAAAGGAACTCGCTGGAACAGGAATTCAAGTCTTATACATGTCGCCAGTAGACCACATAGCATCTACTCAGGAAGGAACCTTCGATGTCTCTGCCGAAGGCCTTGATTCGTTTGCGAAAAGCGTAGTATTAAAGACAAAACAGAGGTTTATTGGATAGGCATTAGTTATTTCGTCAAATGAAATGCCTGGCCTACTTTATGATTACATATATAAACAATCAAAGTACAAAAAAGATTTCAGGGTTTCACGGAAGATAGGTCATGCCAAGGTGATCCCGTATAGAACTGAGGTTAGGAGAGAAATGTGAACAAAAAGAAAATTCTTTGTGGGTTTGGTGTCCACGTAGACGCAGTGGCAGGATGGCTGGGCTCATATGGCGGAGAAGATTCTCCTAGTGATATTTCAAGAGGCCTATTTGCAGGAGAAGTGGGAATACCTAGATTGGTAAACCTATTTGATAAGCTGAATATAAAAACCACGTGGTTTTTCCCCGGACACTCCATAGAATCGTTTCCAACAGAAACCAAACTAGTCATACAAGGTGGTCATGAGATTGGATTACACGGATATTGTCATGAAAATCCGCTCTCTATGACACCTGACCAAGAAGAAGCAGTACTCCAACGCAGTATAGAGTTGATTACACATGTTTGGGGCAAACCACCTTCAGGATACGTAGCTCCCTGGTGGGAATTTAGTCATACTACAGCGGAACTCCTCATTAAACACGGAATTAAGTACGACAATAGTCTGATGCACAAAGATTTCGAATGTTATTTCGTACGGATTGGAGATAGGTGGACCAAGATAGATTTTTCCAAACCAGCAGACACGTGGATGAAAAAAATAGAGAGAGGTACCGAAACTAGTCTGGTAGAAATTCCCGCCAGCTGGTACCTAGACGACCTACCTCCAATGATGTTCATCAAGAAGTCCCCTAATAGCCATGGTTTCGTGAATCCACGGGATATCGAGACTTTATGGCGAGACCAATTCGATTGGGTTTATAGAGAATGCGATGAAGCAGTTTTTCCAATAACTATACATCCAGACGTTTCAGGAAGGCCCCAAGTGCTGCTAATGCTCGAACGACTCACACATTACATTATGAAACACCCCGGAGTGGAATTTGTATCATTCGAGGACATGGCAGAAGACTTCATAAATAAACGTACTTAATATCTTATATATTTATATCAAGACTGATATCAAGGGCTTTAGTAGAATGGGTTAATGCGCCTACAGAAATGATATCCACACCGGTTTCTGCAACACTTTTGACATTGTCTAATGTTATGCCTCCTGAAGCCTCTATCAATGCTCTCCCTCCCGCTATAGACACAGCATTGCGCATTTCATCATTTGTCATGTTGTCCAACATTATGA
The DNA here is from genome assembly GCA_002712585.1 of Dehalococcoidia bacterium. Lineage (GTDB taxonomy): Bacteria > Chloroflexota > Dehalococcoidia > Lucifugimonadales. The sequence goes on along the minus strand of PAUC01000015.1, from coordinate 11,010 downwards.
TTGGGATACCAGCCTCAAGAGCTTGGAGAAGCTGTCGTATATCGGACACCTCCACCTCAACCTTAAGCGAAGCTGGAGCCAAGGACAAAATCTTCTCTAACTTGTCATTTAATGATTCCCTTTTAAGCCCCATAAGCTCAATATGATTATCCTTAACCAGAATCCCATCTGCCAAACTCATACGATGGTTTTTCCCTCCACCAGCACGAACTGAATATTTATCAAGATATCTGTAACCAGGCAAGGTTTTTCTTGTGTCCACAATCTGCGCTTTAAATGAGGAGACTGCATTAACATATTTCGAAGTAAGCGTGGCAATACCGCTCATCCGTTGTAAGAAATTCAGAGCAGTTCTTTCTCCCTTTAGAATCACATGGATCTTTCCCTTTATGACAGCTAATTGTGATCCTGGCTCAACACAGGACCCATCTTCTACAAGCGGTTCGATATAGATATTCTCGTCAATCCTATAAAAAACTGTCAGAGCTATATTCAGGCCAGCCAAAATACCCTCTTCTTTAGCCATTAAAATTCCCGTTCCAGTTGTATTTGCGTCTACGAGTAAAGTCGTAGTCGCGTCGTTAAAAGATTCATCCTCTTCTAGGGCCATATCAATAAGGCGATTTGCATACGGCGAAATTTCTGATATATGGAAAGGATCCTGGCTGTAAATCAATGGTTGCTCCTCAAAAATCCACTATAACATTGAACCCATAGCATGTCCCATGAAATTTATGGGGTACACAATAAATCTATATCTTTCTATAAAGGGAAATAGTAATAGATTATCGGTCAAACACTAAGCATATTTTCCAGAGCAATGCGAGCATATTCGGCTATTTCTGGTTCCACATTAATCTCATTGACGACGACTCCTTCAACCAGCCCTTCCAAAACCCAAGCCAAATATGCAGGGTGTATGCGATACATAGTAGAACAAGGACAGACAACTGGATCCAGGCAAAATATATTCTTATCCGGATTCTCTTTAGCCAATCTATTAACCAAACTAATCTCTGTACCAACCGCCCAGCTACTACCCGAAGACGCTTGTTCAATCTCTCTTCTTATGACCTCAGTAGACCCATTGATATCAGAAGCATCCACGACTTCTCTTGTACACTCTGGATGAACAATAACTCTGATATCTGGGAATCGCTGTCGAGCCATTTCTATCTGACCAACGGTAAACCGAGTATGGACTGCACAGTGGCCCCTCCACAAAATAACTCTAGCTTCGTTATATTCTTCCTGGCTGTGCCCGCCCATACGCTTGAATGGATTCCATACGATCATACTTTCCTCCGGAATCCCCATTTTCAGACCTGTATTCCGTCCCAAATGTTGATCCGGCAGAAACAATATACGTTTAGCCTTTTGAAATGCCCATTTGAAAACACCCTCAGCATTTGATGATGTGCAAACTATGCCACCGTTCCTTCCACACAGAGCTTTTATTTCTGCTGTAGAATTCATGTAAGTCACCGGAACAATGGATTGGTCCTCAAGTATCCCAGTTAAATCATCCCAGGCGTCCAACACATCAGTCGTTGGCGCCATATCTGCCATTGAACAACCAGCTGTAATATTGGGCAAAATAATGGTTTGATGATCCGATGCTAAAATCCGTGCAGTTTCTGCCATAAAGTGAACACCACAGAAAACTACATAGTCTGCTTTAGAATTAGCTGCTGCTCGCTTAGACAGCAAATATGAATCCCCCCTAACATCCGCATATTTTATAACCTCATCTCTCTGATAGTGATGGCCAAGAATCATGACCTTGTCACCTAAGCTTGAACGAGCCCTCACTATCCGCTTATCTAGTTCCTCCACAGTTAACCGAAGATATTCAACGGGTATTTCTTGCCATCTTATGTTGACTTTGAGCTCGTCTAGCAAGGGCTGAGCTGGGAGTTCGTCCTCTGTTTTGCAAAAAGCCGAGTGCTCAATTTCCGTGACCGGCAACGTTGGTTTTTTATTAGTGCTACTATTTAGCTGAAGCGGAGTTTTCATTGAATTAAATCCTCTTTATCTACCTAATTGCAAATTACTCCACCAAGCGACCACGGTGATGTACGGCTCACCTTAATTTTGACAACCCGCCCCATCAACTCTCTGGCATCTGTAAAGAACGCTATCTTGTCGGTACGAGTACGACCTCGCCACTGTCCATCCTTCGCACCATCGACCAAGACCTCAAGCTCTTGACCCAACAGCTTCTCATTGTTTCGCGCTGAGACAATCTTCTGAGTTTCTTCCAACTCTCTTAGTCTTTCTTTTTTCTCTTCAACAGAAACATCGTCGGTCAGATTACGCTGTGCATATGTGCCAGGACGAGTAGAGTATGCAGCAATATGTACTTTGTCAAATTCAAGATCAGTAATAAGGTCAAGTGATTTTTTAAACTGCTCCCGGGTCTCACCTGGAAACCCGACTATTATGTCGGTAGTGATAGCAACACCTGGAATGGTCTTTCTTATATTCTCTATCATTTCTATATATTCCCGTTGGGTGTATCTTCTCCGCATTGCATGGAGGATAGCGTCATCGCCTGCTTGAACCGGGAGATTTATATGTTCGCATACCTTCTCTGAATCCCTAACCATATCTAAAATCCGCTGCGACATGAAATTAGGGTGAGAGGTTAAGAACCTTACACGCTTAATGTCCTTCACATTTGAAACATCTCTTAATAGGTCTGCTAAATCTACCTCTCCCTCTAAATCATGTCCATATGCGTCAACGGTTTGACCCAATAGTGTAACTTCTTTCATGCCTCGGTTTACCATAGAACCGACTTCTGCAACTATTTCGTCCAGGGGACGGCTTATTTGTCTTCCCCTTCTGAAGGGGATAATACAAAAAGTGCACATAAGGTCACAGCCATGTATTACTGGCACAAAACTACAAATTGAGGGATGAGTCGGAACCAAATTACTAAGACACCCTTCAACATCGATCCCTGTACGATCCCCTATTACTTCGAGTAAAGGGCCAAATTGTTGAGGTTTCATAAAAACATCTACATGCGGAAACCGTTTAGAAAGATCCTTAGAATTCGCCCCAACCATACACCCCATTAAAGCAAGTATTTGCTCCTTACGATCTTTTTTAATCGATTTCATGTGCCCCAATGTTCCTATAACTCTATCTTCGGCACTTTGGCGAACCACACAAGAGTTTAGTACGACGACGTCAGCTTCCCGGGGGTTCGAAACAGAAGACATTCCAAGATGTTCCAACGCGCCAGCCAACCGTTCGGAATCAGCCTTGTTCATCTGACAACCTACTGTCCAAATATGATAACTATCCATAGACTCCTCTCTTCGTGGCGGAGGGAGCGGGATTCGAACCCGCGAGACCGGTCAACCCGGTCTAAGCGCTTAGCAGGCGCCCGCACTAGACCACTATGCGATCCCTCCAACGCATGAATTAACTATAACAAACCGGTGCAGATTAGACCAACAAATGATATCATCAGGTGGACTCAAAAGCTTTTATCAACATTCGGTTTGTCCGAGCCTAAGCGCCGGAGTCCACACTTGCGACCGAATCAATTCATTAAGCGTTGTTTTTTGACATATTTCGTACTCTATACTATAATATTTGAGCCAAACCAACTATAAATGGTGGATTTATGGATGAACTCGATCAGGACATAATAGACCTACTTCAAGCTAACGGTAGGGCGTCAAACGCTCGTATCGCAAGAAAAGTTGGAGTTAGTGAAGGAACAGTTCGCCGCAGACTCCGTCGTCTGACTCAGGAAAATATTGTAAAGGTAATTGCCGTTCCGAATCTTGATAAAATTGGATATACGACAGCCGCGCTCATAGGACTTCAAACAGCCCCAGGGCAGCTAGACCAAGTAGCAGAGGCTATCTCCGATATGAAAGAGGTTCACTATCTAGCCATCACTACCGGTGCATTTGATCTATTTGCCTGGGTCGGCATGAGTTCCACAGAACAACTGGGTGTGTTTTTGAGAACCAAGATAGGAAGTATAGCAGGAGTTATGCGCACTGAGACCTTTGTGAACCTTGATATCAGAAAACGCACCTATGGCCTCGTCCTATAAATTACAAACGTAATTATTTTCGAATACAATGTTCAAGATGGAATAAGAAAACTTTGTGCTATAATTCGGGTTTAGTCCAGTAGCAAGTAGTATATATAAACCCTAACTTCATATCTAAGGAGACGTGAAATGACCTATATAATCGCCGAGCCGTGCGTTGATGTCAAAGATAGCGCTTGCGTAGATGTCTGCCCGGTCGATTGCATCTATACGACTGATGAAGACAACATGTTTTTTATCAATCCAGACGAATGTATTGACTGTGCCGCCTGCGAGCCAGTGTGCCCCGTAGTCGCAATTTTCCCTGAAGACAGTGTTCCTGCCGAATGGGCCAAGTTCACCGACATGAACTACGACTACTTTAAAGATAGGGATCTAGATACTCTGAAAAGAAGCCTTTAATTCTAAGTCATAAAAGTCCTAGTTAGAATGAAATTTATGGGGGAGTTATCTTGAAGCAACGAACTGAGCGCTCCATGCCTGAAAGGCACCAAGAAAGTCTTGATCTCAGTAATACATCTAACGGAATAATCCCGTTTGTAGAACAAGAGGTTAAAGAATACACGGAGCGTGTGCATGACTTCAAAAACGGCTCGTTCAACGAAGCACCGTTCATGTCGTTTCGCTTACACCAAGGTGTATATGGGCAACGCCAGCCAGACGCCCAAATGTTTCGTATCAAGGCACCGGGTGGAATATTAACAGGCAAAGCATTAGAGGCCATCGGAGAAGTTATTGACAAATTTTGCCCTTTTAAGAAAGGCCACATAACTACGAGGGAAAATATCCAGTTGCACCATCTCAAGCTCGAAGACTGTGCAGATGCCATGAGAATTATAGGGAAGGCCGGACTTAGTACGCGAGAAGCTTGTGCTAATACAGTACGAAATGTGGTCGCACCACCATCTGCTGGAGTCTCTAAAGACGAACTCTTCGACATTATTCCATATATGACAGCCTATGTTCGTTACGCTGTCCGTCATCCTCTAACACAGAATTTCCCACGGAAATTTAAAACTTCTTTCACTGGATCTCCTAATAAAGACAATATTATGTCAGCTATTCACGATCTCGCATTTATAGCGCAGATAAAAGATGGAAAAAAAGGTTTCAAAGTATTAGTGGGCGGAGGCACATCGATTATGCCACGGATTGCCCAAACCTTGTACGACTTTGTGTCCATAGATGAATATTTAGGCGTTTCAGAAGCAATATGGCAAGTTTTCAACCAGGCGGAAACTCTTAGAAAGAATCGCATGATGGCCAGAATTAAGGTCTTAATCGATAGGATCGGAATAGAAGAATTTAGAAAGCTGGTCGAGAAAGAATTATCTAATATCAGCAAAATAGATCCCTCTCCACTTATGGCGACTGACAATATCTATACAGAGACTCCACCATTACTAAGCAAACCTCGAAGAACTCCTAAAAAGTTACCTGGAGCTTTCTCGAATTGGATGGCTACCAACGTCGAGTCTCAAAAACAAGCCGGTTATAAAATTGTTTACCTCACCGTACCACAAGGGGATCTAAGCAAGGATCAGTTCTTTCAACTTGCCAAAGTTTGTAGAATCTATTCAACTGGTTCAGTCCGGACTACCCAAGAACAGAGTATTGCCTTGAGATGGGTCCCTGAATCACTACTCTTCGATCTTTGGAAAGATTTGGTCGATATTGATCTAGGAAAACCCGATGCCCATACAATTTCCGACGTAGTATCATGTCCCGGAACCGACAGTTGCAAGCTCGGCATTACATCCTCTATGGGTCTGGGAAAGGCCATTAGAGAAAATCTCATATTAAATGCTACGAACGATCCGCAAGCTAAGAAACTACATGTAAAGATCAGCGGATGTCCTAATGGCTGCGGCCAACACCATCTGGCCAACATTGGATTCCATGGGGCTGCGGTTAAAGGACCTAAGGGTCAAATCCCCGCTTACGAAGTGTTCCTTGGGGGGGAATATGGAACCGTATCTGCAGAACAAACTAAATACGGTCAACGTATCCCCCGTATTAAGGTCCCCGCTAAAAGGGTCCCAGAACTAGTTTCTGCTCTAACTAGTTTCTACTCAGCTAACCGGCGAGACAACGAAGAATTTAACGATTTTCTAGACAGAACAGGTATGGAAACAATTTCTAGCATTGTAAAACTCTATTCTGAAATACCGCCTAATGGCGCTGCTAATAACCTGTATATGGACTGGGAAAAAACCATTCTATACAAGCTCGAACGAGGGGAAGGAGAATGTATGGTTTAGTCCATATATATGCCCCTGGCCTAGTAAGCTCTTTTCAATCCAAACGACTCCATTTGCTAGATTTTCAATTGATCAACGTCGGTTAGATTTACCTCTTCCAGTTGGTCGGAGCTTACCGCTACCACCCCGTTTAATAAATAAAAGACCATAGGCAGCCACGAAAAGAACCAGTCCAAACCAAACTAGAGAACTAATCCATTGCGAAATAACCAAGTTCAGTATCATAGCAACCACAAGAACAACAATTCCTAGGAGAATTAGGCGTTTAGGAGTGATTTTAATAAACTCTCGTATTCTGACACTAAATCCATTGGAAATTAGTCTCTGGGATTCCATTGGGGCTCTCCTACGTTTGGACACTTTGGCTTTAGGGTCCCCGTTAGACTCGACACCTTCCAGTATCTCCTCTATTTCTCTAACATATTTGTCACTCATCAAAATATCTCCTCTATTTACAAACGTCGTTTCATTAAAATAAGAGAGCAACAATTTCACTTCAAAAGACATTCACTATATAAAACAGTTGATAGTGAATTTTACAACGTAGTCGATGGTTCGGCAATTAAATCAACCCTATCATTCCAGAGCGTTTATAGAACCAAAACAAGCCTGACTACACAGCAGAAACCTATAGCTTAGGTAACCAAACATAAACCATACCATATCGGTTGTGAGTGATATAGTCGAACTTTGAGACACGCCCTTTCATGACTGAAACCTCTACGGGCTAACGGATATCGACGAATTTTAGTCTATGTCCTCTTCTTGAAAAGGATTGATTGTAATATCTCCACTTAGATTATCTGACATGCCATCCCCGTCATCGTCGTTAATGCCATCTTCGGTCCACGATATCGCTAAAGCATCGTCATCTTCTTCATCGTCAGATTCCTTTTCAATATCATACCGCAACAAGCCATTGTTTATTCCAATAGGATACTCCTGCTTCGAAACCGCGGGAAAAGATATTACACCCAATAGGCTAGGATGACGATATATCTCTCTGATAACAACTGATACCTTAGCTGGGGTTGCACTAAGGACAGCTGCATCATAACAATTTCCCTTACCTATAAGCTTGACCAGCCTGCTGGCCAACTTAGTCTCAACGTATCCTAGCGTGATACCGTCAGAATTTAGGACCCTCAAAGATTCGTTGAAAACCTCCAGTGTTACCAAATCTCCAGACGCCACGTGAGCGAGTATATCTTGACGAGCACACGTCCTAAGCACAGTAACGCCTGTTCTTCCATTCTTTTCCAGTAGGAGTTTCGGGGCCACCTTTTTGGTATTTTGAGATGTCGCCCTCCGTGTTGGCAAAAGTGAAAGCCGTTCTAAGTTCTTTTTTGCAATACTGTTATAAGGTGATAAATATAGAACCTTTTCAAAATTTGTCTTAGCTGTAGATAAATTGCCCAATTCCAAATTGGCTTTCCCCAACCTATTCATCGTCTCTACGTCATCAGGAAAATACTGAAGAATATCTTCATTTACACTACGGGCTTCATCCCATAAACCATCCAACGCAAGATCTACGGCCTGTTGAGCTTTTTCCCGCTTGATTTTATTCCTATCTACGGTCCTTACTAACTCCATATAATTTATCCGTTTTTCCCCAGAAACAATTTTCTCCAAAGTGCCATTTCTAAAGGCATAAGGTCAAGACTTTTCACACCCATTTTAGTGCAAGTTTATGATTTCAATATGATGGGTCAGAGCTCAATATTAACTAACAAGCGAATGTCGTGGATTCACACTTATCGAACACTATTTGGCCACAACTCTTTTTTAAAACTGGTTGATCTTATATCTACCTGTTAGAAAACTCCACCGTATATTCAACAAATCCAAAGTGGTTCTTAAGGAATCTCTAATCGGGCGTACTTTACTGTCAGGGTTATAGTGCCAATCTATAGGAATCTCGACGACTGGTAAATCCAGTTTGCTAGCTAAAAACAGCATCTCCGCATCAAACCCAAACCCATTTAACCGTTGAAGAGGTATCAGTTTTTGGGCGGCTTCTGCTGAAAAACATTTAAATCCGCACTGTGTATCCTTAATTCCTCTGACAGCTAATAGCCGCACTAACCAATTGAACACTCGACCCATTATGTGGCGAACTTTAGGCTCATCGTACCTTTGAGCTCCCTTTATTTCCCGAGATCCCACTACAATATCCGCCTTAGGAGCCAGCGGTGGCAAAAAACAAGGCAAGAATGCAAGGGGCATAGAAAGGTCTGCATCACACATAAACATGAACTTACCCCTTGCCACAGAAAAACCTTCTTTTAAGGCACCTCCCTTACCACGATGGGGTAGATCAACAACAATAATCCTAGGATCTTTTTGGGCAAATCTTCTTGAGATATCTACAGTACAATCACTACTCCCATCATTTACCACGATTACTTCCCACCGGTATTCCTGAGAATCAAGGTAAGTCGTAACTTCAATCAATGAATCTATAATACGGCTCTCTTCATTGTAGGCAGGAATTATAATCGATAAGTACGGCGCAACTAACATCAAGGGTTTCCAAGGCCAAATGTTTTGTGAAGTATTCTTACCCCTTCCTCTACTTTTAGTTCAGGTACTATACATGTGATTCTTATTTCCGAAGTGGTTATCATATCTATATTAATATCAGCATCAGCCAAAGCACGGAACATACTCGAAGCATACCCTGGAGCATTTAACATTCCAGATCCTACTATGCTAATCTTACATAAAGTACTATCTGCCACCATATCATAAACATCTAACTCACCGGCGACGCTCCTAACCGTCTCCATAGCTTTATCTGAATCATCGCGCCCAACTGTGAAACTTATGTCTGTGTACCTATCCAGGCTGGCATTTTGGACTATAGTATCAACACTGATACCTTCGGCTGAAAGTCTCTCAAAGAGCAATGCAGCGACACCCGGCCGATCAGGCAATCTCCGAAGAGTAATTTTGGCTACATTACGGTCATATGCAACCCCAGTAACTTTTATTCCAAATTCCATAGTCCTGATTCCTCCATGTACTAAGGTCCCAATTTGATCAGAGAAGCTAGATGATATACGTATGGGAACATTGTACAAACTCCCAAGTTCAATAGATCTCGGATGCATTTTTACACCATAAGCTGCCAGCTCCAACATCTCTTCATAGGTAATCTCATCTATCTTCCGTGCATCTGCTACAATTTTGGGGTCAGCGGTAAATATCCCATCTACATCTGTGTAAACCTCGCATCTCTCCGCTGATAAAGCACCAGCCAAAGCTACAGCTGATGTATCAGACCCTCCCCTACCAAGAGTGGTTACGTCAAAATTATCGGTAAACCCCTGGAATCCAGCAACAATTGCAATATTTCCAGAATTAATCTCAGACAATATCCTGGTAGTGTCTACACTTGCAATCCGGGCATTACCATGCAATCCATCTGTCCTGATTCCCGCTTGTAACCCCGTAAGCGATATAGCCGGGTATCCCTTAGCACGCAGAGCCATCGCCACCAGGGTACTAGAAATTATCTCACCAGATGACAATAATAAATCCATTTCTCGTGGTTCCCGATCAGGCGTAACTGACATAGCTAGTCGAAGTAATTGATCGGTGGTTTGCCCCATAGCAGAGCAGACAACAACTAATCGGTACCCATCATCAAAGGTCTTTCCAATTCTAGTTGCTGCATTCTTAATATTCTCAGCATCAGATAACGAACTGCCTCCATATTTTTGAACTAATACTCCTTTAAGAATGCGCATACCTCCTTAATGGCCTTTAACTAACTATGTGAGCTCCGACCGAAGTTATATCGAGAATCCTAGTGTCCCCCTGTATATTAGTCTTTCGAGCAGCTTCGGCTATCCTATAAACTACACTCATCTCATGCTCTTTCACTAAAACTACAATAGTTGGACCACTCCCAGACAGAAAAGCTCCCAAGGCCTCTGCCATTAGGGCTTCCTGCATGATCACCTTTGCAGCGGGGAATAAAGGGTTCCTATATGGTTGATGCATCTTATCTTCGGTTGCAAGTAATAGATCCTCTAATCTCCCGGAAGCAAGCGCGTTCACGAGTAAAGCGGTACGTCCCACATTGAAAACAGCATCATCTCTAGATATGTTTGAAGGTAGAATACTTCTAGCTTTTTCGGTAGAAATAGTAAATGAAGGAATGAAAAGAACAACCCTTAGACCCTCAGGAATATTCACTGAGGAGGTTGTAATCTTACTACCGTCTGTGATTGCGATTTGGACTCCTCCTAGCAAAGCAGATGACACATTGTCGGGATGACCCTCTATTTTTACAGCCAAATCCAATAATTCACTAGTTGAAAAGTGGCATTGGGAAAGATGATTAGCTGCCTTCAATCCAGCAACTATTGCCGCGGCACTACTACCCAGTCCCCTTGCGATAGGAATCCTATTACTACACTGAATTGACACAATAGGAGCTTCAACTCCAATCTCATTGAAAACCCTGAAGAATGCCTTTGCCACTAGATTAGTCTTATCCTTTGGCAAACCTTCCAGTCCCGATCCATCAACAGTAAGAACAAAACTATCCGAACTTTTAATGACGACATCGTTCCATAAACCCAGGGCCATTCCGACGCAATCAAAGGCTGGGCCTAGGTTGGCGGTAGTTGCCGGAACCCTTACTATAAATTCCTG
>PAUC01000014.1 GCA_002712585.1 Dehalococcoidia bacterium | reverse complement strand
CCCACAATACGTTTGTGCAGAGCATCCTCCATATGGAGAAGCCTCTCAGTTTCAGCTTCCGTGATTTGACTTACAGGTATCTTTGTCCACATTGACAACACTTCGGCTATATCCTCTTCTTTAACTTGCGGGCCTGTAGCTCGATCCCAGCCAGCCCTTAATTGTTCAAGCTGTGCTTCTAATTCCTCTTCGCGTCCTAGTAATTCGTCAGCATCATCATGACGCGATTCTTCAATTGCTAAAGCGTGGTTTTCACGTACTGACTTTAAGTTCGTTACCATTTCCTTGAGCTGCAACGCTTCTGGACTTTTGTACATACGTACCCTAGCAGCTGATTCATCAATTAGGTCGATAGCTTTGTCCGGCAAGAATCTGTCTGCCACATATCTTACAGATAGATTAGCTGCAGCATCTATAGCTTTTCCTGTAATTGTGACACGGTGATGTTGTTCGTAACGATCCTTTATTCCATGTAGAATTTCTATAGTTTCATAAACAGTAGGTTCATCAACGTGAACAGGTTGAAATCGTCTCTCAAGAGCAGCGTCACCTTCAATATGCTTACGGTATTCATCAAGCGTAGTTGCTCCAATCACTTGTAGTTCCCCACGCGATAGTGCTGGCTTTAGTATATTTGCTGCATCTACCGATGATCCTGCTGACCCAGCTCCAACCAGCATATGAGCTTCGTCAATGAAGAGAATGGCTCCAGACTGTTTGATCTCTGCAATAATACGTTTCATTCTTTCTTCAAATTGACCGCGATACATGGTGCCAGCCACAATTGATCCGACATCCAGTTGTAAAACACGTTTGGAGAAGAGTAATTCTGGTACTTCACCAGATATAATGCGCTGGGCTAACCCTTCCACAATTGCGGTTTTTCCCACTCCGGGCTCCCCAATTAATGCTGGATTGTTCTTAGTACGTCTAGCTAATATTTGAATCAGTCGTTCTACTTCAGATTGTCTTCCAATTACTGGGTCTAATTTATTTGCCTCTGCCAATTTGGTGAGGTCCGTAGCCAGTTGATCGGACAGCGGTGTTTTCTTTTTTTGATCAGTTTTCTTATGTGATCTACGAACGTGTACTTTCCCTGACGTTTTTTCTGCCTCAGGCGGATTTTCTTTCAAAATACGTCTAGTATGTCGACGAACTTGTTCTGGAGAAATACCTAGCTTTTTTAGTACTTCAGTGACAATTCCTTTCTCTTCACGAACTAGGCTGAGCAGAATATGTTCAGTGCCGATGTAACGATGCCCCAATTTTTGTGCCTCACTAACTGCTTGTTTAAGTGTGCGTTCTGTAGAGGGTGACAGATGCAGTGTGCCAGCTTGTGTATCTTCATTACGACTTGCACTTAATCTATCCACGATACTCTTCATTCTATTACTATCTATACCTAGATCGTGCAGCACATGATAAGCGACACCCCCATCGTCCAATACTAGACCTAGTAGGATATGTTCAGGACAAATCATCGATTGAGTCAATCGTTCAGCCTCAGTCTGTGCGGTACTCATTACTCTACGTGCCCGTTGTGTGAAGCGCTGCATGTTTCTGGACAAAATTATGGCCTCTTAATTTCTACCTAAATGTATTCTATCAAATAATTATCAGAACTCAGTTAACAGCTAGTTGCATTTTCTTTGTACATACGTATCTGTTCTAATGATATCATGCTAACTACTATCGGCTGCTTCCATGTACCAATAGTAATCCAAATCTTCAAAACGGGCATCCNTCACTTCTTTTAGGCTCAGNCGTATCCGNTGNCTGTCTTTATCGATATTTATTATNCTGACAATCACTTCCTCGCCTATTGTAACAACGTCCTCGGGGTGCTTNACTACACTACTAGATAATTCNGTAATATGTACAAATCCCTCAATTGCATCACAATCTCTCAATGATGCAAATACGCCAAANTTNGTNACATTATTGACTGTAGCATATGCTAGTTGTCCCTCTTGAAAAATCTCTTGAATGTTATCCCATGGATTTTGNTGTAGTGCTTTTAGAGAAAGCTCTATTCTTTCCCNCTCAAGGTCCAAATTTACTACTAGAACTTCTATTTCTTGACCTATGTTTAGTACTACACTAGGATGACTGATTCGTTTCCATGNAATCTCAGACTTATGTATGAGACCATCAATTCCACCAATATCTACAAATGCACCAAATTGTTCAAGCGACACAACTTTTCCAGTGCAAGCTTGATTTACTTNAATGTTTGAAAGCAGATTTTCACGCNTCTTTTTCCGGACTTCTTTTTGAGCTGCACGTTCCGAAATGATTAATTTGTTACGATTTTTATCAACTTGCAAAATCTTATAGGTAATTTGTTCTCCTACCATATGATTCCATCTGCTTGTGCTATCTNNATTTTTATNCTTAACCNNANGTNCCACATTCATGCAAGAGGATGGAAGAAATCCTCTGAGGTTTCCTACTNNAACTATAACTCCACCTTGATTTNATTCAAGTACATCACCAGTATGAATACTCTTTGCAATCATGCGTTGCTTTGCTTGCTCCCAGTCCTGTATCTCCTTTGCTTTGAGAAGGGACAGTACAATCGGCTTATCTTGATTTACACCGCGAAGCACATATGTCATGACCTGAGATTCGGACTTCAGGGCCTTTAATTCACTGTCAGATAATTTTGATACCTCATGCTGAGATACTATACCTTCACTTTTATATCCTATGTCTATCAGAATTTCATCGGATGAAATTCTGATAATTGTTCCCTTTCGAATCTCACCACGTTTAGGTNCAACTTCGTTGGTGTTATTTATGGACACAAGATCGTTTTGTGAATTTGTTGTTGACAATGTTTCAGGTTCTTGATTACTTAAAGTGCTTTCCATGATGAGCAATACTTTTTGTGCGTTGTATTTTTTATTTTTTCTTGTTACAAACGAGNGTTGCATTATAGGACTGTTTCTGATGATTGACAACCTAACATAACTTCACGGTATAATGATAAGATAGTAAATTCATTATGAGAAAAATTTATCCATTCCCAGCTATTGTAGGTCAGGACTTGATGAAACGTGCNTTACTGNTAAATGCAGTCAATCCACGCATTGGNGGAGTCTTAATTCGTGGCGANAGAGGTACTGCAAAATCAACAGCTGCCCGGGCATTAGCAGCACTTTTGCCAGATGTNGAAGTNGTAGAAGAATGTAGATTTGGTTGTGATCCCAATGTTTCNTTCGAATGGTGTACTGAATGCCAGGAAGACTCATTAGTTTCAGGTGATTTGCGCAGTGTTTTCAAACCTACACCTTTTGTTGACCTTCCAGTTAGTGCTACAGAGGATCGTGTGGTAGGTACTTTGGATATAGAAAAAGCTATAAAACAAGGTGAAAGGCATTTTGATCCGGGTGTCTTAGCTTCTGCGAATCGNGGTCTGTTNTANATAGACGAAGTTAATTTGTTGGATGATCATGTGGTAGACCTACTATTGGATTCGGCTGCGATGGGTGTAAACGTGGTGGAGCGTGAGGGAATCTCTTTTAATCATCCTGCACGTTTTATTCTTGTAGGTACTATGAATCCTGAAGAAGGTGATTTACGTCCACAATTACTTGATCGGTTTGCACTATCTGTTGATATAAAAGGTCTTGAAGANGCTGCTGATCGTGTGTCTATAATGGAAAGAATGCTGCAGTTCGAATCTAAACCTATTGCATTTCAAGAAACATGGCAGTCAAATGTTGCATCTATTGCTAGTGATATTGACTCTGCTCGTAAGATTGTTGACAAAGTAAGTTACTCTCGAATTAATTTGGAGAACATAGCTTCATTGACCACTAGTTTGGGAGTTGAAGGTCATCGGGCTGATTTAGTTATCTTGCGAGCATCTCGGGCTAATGCTGCCTTAGAAGGTAGAAGAGCAATTAATGATAATGATGTGCTTATAGCGGCACAACTTGCGTTACCTCACAGAGTAAAAAGTGGGCCATTTGACTCTGTTGGTCTTGGTATTGGAGAATTAGAGCAACGACTCCAGGAAGCTGGTTCCGGAGATCACCGATCAGATTCAGAGCATGCAGACACTGAAGTCTCTCAAAATGAAGCAGAAATAAAAAAAAAGAGAAGAGTGATATAACTTCTGCTCCGGATGATTTGGATCATACTGGTGCAGAGCCAACCTCTCAACATAATCATCCAGTATCAAGCGATAGCCATTGGTGGGAAGGTGGTCGAAAAGATGAGGTAGGAGGCGAGTTTGAGGCTCGGACGTTTGACACTCCTCTAGATAAACTCACTCGTCAGCATAGTGGTAGGCGAAGTACTACTCGTACTGAAAGAAAACGGGGACGTTATGTTCAGGCTAGGCCTGCACTTGGTGAATTGCAGGATATTGCATTTGATGCAACATTTCGGGCTGCTGCTCCGCATCAAATTGACCGTACTAAGCAACTGAAAGATGTGGCCTTTGCAGTAAGAACGGAAGATCTTCATCGTAAAATTCGAGTACGTAAATCAGCTAACTTAGTTATGTTTGTAGTAGATGCTTCATGGTCGATGGCTGTGTCAGAACGTATGAGTGCTACTAAGGGTGCAATTGTCTCATTACTTACTGATGCCTATAAGAGGCGAGATAGAGTAGGATTAATAGTGTTTCAGAAAAATGATGCAACATTGGTTTTGCCTCCTACTGGTTCAGTCCAGCTGGCACGTGTTGCATTAGCAGATATACCTGTAGGTGGTAAGACACCTTTGTCAGCTGGACTAACCTTAGCTCATAGAATTATTGTGCAACAGCAGCTTTTGTATCCTGATGTTGTACCTCTTATGATTTTACTAACTGACGGTGCAGGGAATGTATCCATGACAAATCTTGCTCCTAGAGAAGAGGAATATCAAGCTGCTATGCTTTTGAATAAGCGAGGTATACGTAGCATAGTGATTAACATGGAACATGCTGCTTTTGATCAAGGTCTTGCACCTGCTTTGTCTGAACGTTTGGGTGCACCTTGCCTTACATTACAGGAATTGAGAGCTGATAATCTCTATGCCACTGTTAGGTACGAGCTTGATCAGCTCTAGCGAATCTTATTTAGATTGTGTTGTCCGATTTGTAGGTTCCGAAGACACGCACGTCCGGAGCCATTTCACTTAGATGATCTAGAGCACGTTGACACTTATGTTCTTGTATACTTCCTTCGAAATCTAGGTAGAATATATAGCTAAAAGTCTCCGATGGAGTGGGTCTAGACTCTATTTTTGTGAGGTTTATGTCGCGCATTGCAAATACTCCAACGGCTCTAAAGAGAGATCCAGGTGTAGTTCCTCCTTGACTAAGCGTAAATGCAATGGAAGTTTTTGTTGATTTACCAGTGACAGTTTCCGGGTCACGGGCTAAGGCCAGAAATCGAGTGTAATTTTCTTTAGCATCCTCGATATATTCGTCCAGTATTTGCATGTTATAAAATTTTGCTGCAAGTCGTGATGCAATAGCGGCATGATCACGTATATCTGTCTTTGATAGTGTTTTGACGGCTCCGGCGGTATCGTAAGAAGCTTCACGTTCAATCCCTAAGTTGTCGATGTATTTCTCACATTGTGCCAGGGCTTGTGGATGGGATATTACCTTACGAATGTTCTTTATCTGTACACCTGGTTGTCCAATCAAACAGTGCCGTACTCTAAATATTTTTTCACCTACAATGGACAATTGGTGTCTTTGCAATAAATCATAGTTGCGGTGTATGCTACCAGCTAGTGAATTTTCAACAGGTATCATACCTTTTGCACAATCGCCACGGTCTACACTTGTAAAAACGCTGTCAAAGGTGCGGCAGGCTACTGGTACTATACTGTCCCCAAAATGGTCTATGGCTGCTGCTTCTGAATATGCACCTCTTTCACCTTGAAATGCAACTCTCATGCTATGTTATTCTCCTCCAACCTACTAATAATAGCTTCTGTCATCTGGTGAGTAGACAGAGCATTTTCAGCTTGCAGGTCAATTGTGCGGCATCCCTCATTTAGTGCTAAGTTTACCGCTGTCTCAATACATTTGGCTTCCTGCTCTAGTTTAAGCGAATGACGTAACAATAGAGCTGCGGAGAGAATCATACCAATAGGATTGGCAATACCCTTACCAGCTATATCAGGCGCAGATCCATGAATTGGTTCATACAGTCCTGGCCCACTTTCACCTACTGATGCAGATGGAAGATTGCCCATAGATCCAGTGAGGACAGATGCCTCATCAGTTAGTATATCTCCAAACAGATTGCTAGTAACCAATACGTCGAAATTTGATGGTTGGGTGATTAGATGCATTGCTGCTGCGTCAACTAACAAGTGATTAAAACTAATAAGTGGATTGTTGTCGGCAACATCACTGGCTATTTGACGCCATAATCTAGATGATTCAAGAACGTTTGCTTTATCAACTGAGGTNACTTTACTCTGTCGGTCTTTAGCTAGTCTACATGCTAATTCTACTATCCTCTTTACTTCATAATCCCAATAGACCATGGAATCTACGGCGCGCATGTTACCATTTTGATCAATACTACGGCAGCTTGGGCTACCAAAATATATCCCTCCAGTTAATTCTCTTACTACTAGTATGTCTACATCCTTGAGNAGGTCATTTTTTAGTGGTGAAGAATCGTGTAGTTTTGGATGGGTATTTACTGGTCTGAGGTTGGCAAACAGACCCATTTCCTTTCGCAAAGTCAGAAGTCCTTGCTCTGGACGCACTTTGGCGGTTGGATCATCCCATTTAGGTCCTCCAACTGCACCTAGCAAGACTGCGTCAGCATTCAGGCAATCTGCTAGAGTCTCGTCTGTAAGTGCAACACCATACTGGTCAATTGAAATGCCTCCCATCAGGNGTTCCTCTATTTGCAAATCATGACTGAATTGACTAGATATTTTATCTAANACTTGTTGCGCAGCAATAGTGACTTCTGGACCAATACCATCGCCTGGTAGTGCAACTATACGTGCCTTCATGTTAAAAGTAACCCATACTCAATACCATCAATCAATGCTTGCCAACTCGCTTCGATAATGTTGGTACTTGTTCCTACAGTACTCCAGCGTTCTTGTTCATTGTGCATATCAATTAGTACTCGCGTGAGTGATGCTGTTCCATCGCTACCATCTAGAATTCTCACCTTGAAATCTGACAAATGTATATCATTTAGTTTAGGGTAAGTATGTAAAAGAGCCTTGCGTAATGCTATATTGAGAGCATTTACTGGNCCATTGCCATCACCNGCCGTATGTATTTCCTCATCGTTCACAAGTATTTTCACTATTGATTCAGAAAACATTCCGCGTCCCTGGCGGTGTTGAACGGTGGCAGAGTAATCCAAAAACTTGAAAGGTGGCTTATAGTCAGATTGACGTCGTTTTAAGCGTATTGCCACTGATGCTTCTGCTGCTTCAAAGGAGAACCCTTGTGATTCTAAGTCCTTGATTTCTGAAAGAACTTCAGTCACACTATCCTTGTTGTCTAATTGCATCCCGAATTCTTCTGCTTTTGAATGCAAATTGCCGTGACCGGATAGCTCTGACACTACTGTACGCATTTCATTTCCTACAAGTTCCGGATTGATATGTTGGTAACTACGTGAGTTACGTCTCATAGCAGATACATGGATACCACCCTTATGTGTAAACGCACTATGTCCCACATAAGATTGATGTTCATCTGGGGAAAGATTAGCGACCTCAGCTACAAAATGGGATAAGTCATATAGTTCTTTAAGGTTACNCTCCGGCAAACAGGTGATACCCATTTTAAGTTCGANATCAGGTAGAATGCTGCACAAATTGGCGTTGCCNCACCGTTCCCCATATCCATTGATAGTGGCTTGAATATGTGTNACCCCTTCGCGTACTGCTATGAGAGTGTTAGCAACAGCACAGCCAGAATCGTCGTGTGTGTGGATGCCTAAAGGAGTACCTACTTGTTTTTTTACTTCGNGTATAACAGAAGCTATTTGCCATGGCATAGTGCCACCATTAGTATCNCAAAGAACGATGGTGTCTGCTCCTCCATTCTGAGCTGCCAGTATAGTCTCCATAGCATAGGATGAGTCAGAGTAGTATCCGTCAAAAAAATGTTCTGCATCGTAGATGACTTCTTTACCATGGTTTTTCAGATAAGCCACACTTTGTTGAATGATACGCAGGTTTTCTTCTTGTGTAGTCTTAATTACATCAGTTACATGNAATTNCCACGATTTTCCTACTANTGTACACGTACTAGTATTAGCGTNTAANAATGCTTGTATGTTACTATCTTCCTCTGGTTGAGAGCCGGCACGACATGTAGACCCGAATGCACTGATTTGCGCTGTTTTGAGGTCTAATTCGGTCATTCTCTCAAAGAATTCAACATCTTTTGGATTAGATCCGGGCCACCCTCCTTCAATATAATTTATTCCAATATCGTCAAGACGTTGAGCTATGCGAAGTTTGTCGTCGCAGGATAGAGATATTCCCTCGCGTTGTGTACCATCACGTAACGTCGTATCGTAGATTTTTGCTNTATTTGTTGCTGTCATGCTACCTCGTAGGACTCTATTAGTGCTTCATGCGAGAGAATGTATCCAAGTTGATCCACTCCAGTGAGAAGACANTTTTTAGCAAAACTATCTATCGGAAATGTCACAGTAGTNCCGGTAGGAATGCCTAAGGTCTGAGAGGCAAGATCTATGGATACTTCTGACTCTGGTGATTGGGCGAATAATTCAAGTAATGATTGATGAACGTCTGTGTTTACCACTATAGGTAGAAGTGCATTTTTCAAGGCATTGTTGCGAAAAATNTCNGCNAATGANGTCGATATGACAGCATNTATTCCCCAAGCAGTTAGAGCCCAAGGCGCATGCTCTCGCGAGGAACCGCACCCGAAATTGTCACCAGCTAATAAGATTTTTGCATTCTGNTTTTGTTCTTGATTTAGNACAAAATTAGATTTGGTGGAACCATCATTATTGTAACGCCAGTCAGAGAAAAGNGCTTCTCCCAGACCATTCTTGTCAGTTACTTTTAGGAATCTAGCAGGAATAATTTGGTCTGTGTCTATATTGCGATTAGGTATTACAACTACTCTGGATTTGAGATAAGTAAATTTAGCCATTTTATAGTANCTCCCTGACATCTGATATTTCTCCTCTGAGTGCAGTTGCAGCTGCTGTTAGAGGAGATGCAAGGAATGTACGTGAACCTTTGCCCTGGCGTCCTTCAAAATTCCNATTACTNGTACTTACAGCATATTGNCCAGGTTCTACTTGGTCACCGTTCATTGCTATACACATAGAACAGCCAGCTTCACGCCATTCTGCACCTGCNCTAGAGAATACTTTATCTAATCCTTCAGATTCAGCTTGGATTTTCACTGATTGTGATCCTGGTACTACTAACATCCTTACATTTTCTGCAATTTGGCGACCCTCTAGTACTTTGGCTGCTAATCGCAAGTCAGAGATACGTCCATTAGTGCAGCTTCCTATGAATACAACATCTACAGGATGTCCTAATAGTGGCTGACCTGGTCTCAATTCCATATAGTTGAGAGAATCTTCCAAATTATGTCGTTTGTCCGGATCACTATATTTGTTCGGATTAGGGATTCGATCTGTGATTTGAAGNCCCATACCGGGATTTGTTCCGAAAGTTATCATTGGCTCTAGTGAAGACGCATCCAATGTGATAGATTTGTCATAAGTAGCTTCTTCATCAGTAGGGAGCTTNCCCCATGATTCGAGTGCCTTATCCCATTCGATTCCTGTAGGTGAATATTCGCGTCCAGCCAGGTACTCGAAAGTTGTGTCATCAGGGGCAATCATGCCAGCACGGGCTCCACCTTCAATTGACATATTACATATGGTCATTCTTTCTTCCATGGTAAGNCTGCGGATTGCTTCACCAGTGTATTCAAATACATGACCTGTGCCACCACCAATACCTATTTTTGCGATCAGTGCCAGTATGATGTCTTTTGCAGATACTCCTACTCCCAATTTACCCGATACGTTAACTTGGAAGGTTTTAGGTTTATGCTGTAATAGACACTGACTGGCCAACACATGTTCTACTTCGCTCGTACCTATTCCAAATGCCAGTGAACCAAACGCACCATGCGTTGAAGTGTGGCTATCTCCACATACTATAGTCATACCAGGCTGTGTGCGCCCNAGTTCAGGACCTATGACATGCACTATGCCNCGCATAGGGGAGTCCATTCCATAGAGATCTATACCAAACTCTTTACAGTTCTCAGCAAGCTGTTGGAGTTGTGCCGCTGCTTGAGTATCTGCCATGGGTATTGAAAGTGGNGTGGTAGGAATTGAGTGATCCATTGTAGCCAGTGTATGTGTTGGGCGNCGTACTTTCAGGCCGCGTTCACGTAGTCCAGTAAATGCCTGTGGNGATGTAACTTCATGGACTAAGTGTAGATCNATGTATAGTAATGCTGGGTACTCTGGTTCTTGTGTCACTATATGAGAGTCCCAAATTTTTTCAAAAAGTGTAAGTGGNTTAGAGCTCATTAGCTAGCACTCCGTTTTTGGTCGTTAGTAGTCGAGGCATCATTATCTATAGGTAAATCTAATNCTTCAATTNCCTTGTTTAATGCATTTACGTAAGCTCTTGCACTGGCAACAAAAATGTCGGTACTGGCTCCATGTCCTCCGAAAGACCGATATTGCATTTGTTCCCTTTGCGGAGATANGCGTTTTGGCGCCGACACCTCTTCCGAATCTATTTGAATACGNACGGTGACCTCACCTATGGCATCNATTCCTTCAGTAACTGCATTTACGTTATATTCCGTAAGCTCATTAGGTAACTGTATGATATGGTCTATAGCACTATAACAAGCATCTACTGGTCCAGTGCCAATGGATGCATTTTCTGTAAGCACACCGTTTGGGCCAACTATCCGTACGGTTGCTGTAGGTAGTCCTAGGGTACCACATACTACTTGCACATCCTGTAACTTAAATACTTCTACAGGTTGATTTATCTCATCAGTAATTAACACTTCTATNTCTGCATCTGTNATTACTTTTTTCTTTTCCGCTACTCTCTTGAAACGTTTGAATACGTCTTTTAGATCNTCATCATTAAGGTCATATCCCAGTTCCTGCAGTCGTACTCTAAGCGCATGACGTCCAGAATGTTTACCCAAAACTAGTTTGGACTGCGATAATCCTACNGTTTCAGGACGCATAATCTCGTAGGTCTCCTCATGTTTGAGCATTCCGTCCTGATGGATACCAGCNTCATGNGCGAAAGCATTTGCTCCNACTATAGCNTTGTTGGGTTGNACCACNATTCCAGTNTAATTNCTTACCATACGACTAGTNCNCATAATTTGNGTTGNGTCNATACCNTGNNCAANTTNAAATATTGANTGNCTCGTTTGNAAAGNCATNACNACTTCTTCCAGAGAAGTGTTTCCAGCACGTTCACCAATTCCATTGATTGTTACTTCTGCTTGTCTTGCACCTGCACTAATTCCAGCCAGAGTGTTTGCAGTGGCCATCCCCAGATCGTCATGGCAGTGTACTGACAGTATTACATTNTCTACCCCAGGTGTATTAGCAACAATTCCAGCAATTAGTGCTCCAAACTCTTCTGGAGTGGTATATCCGACGGTATCAGGGATATTTAATGTGGTTGCCCCAGATTTTATTGCCTCTTCTAACACTGTATAAAGGAAATCAGGNTGGCTACGACCAGCATCCTCGGGNCTAAATTCCACATCATCACAAAACTGTTTGGCATATGCTACCATGTGTCTTACTCTATCTACCACTTCTTCGGGGTCCATACGGAGTTTATGTCGCATGTGTATATCAGATGTAGCGAGGAAAGTGTGTATGCGGGGATGGTCTGCACACTGTATAGCCTCCCAAGCAGCGTCTATATCNTGTTCTGACGCCCGAGCTAAACCGCATATGATAGGAGTACGTTTATATTCTTCCCCTAATTTACTTAGAGAATCGGTGCGACCTATTTTGTCAGCTATACCTTGTACTGCATTTAAATCATCAGGAGAGGCAGCTGGGAACCCAGCTTCAATTATGTCAACTCCGAGTCTAGCTAATTGTCTAGCCACCTCAAGTTTCTCTGAACTAGTGAGAGTTGCACCTGGTGATTNTTCACCATCTCTAAGNGTAGTATCGAAGAAAGAAATATAGTTTGTCATGGGAAAATCTATTTCTCAGTGAATTGTTGTTTACTCACCTGGTTTTATTGTAACTGGATCTATGAATGGCATCATACTACGTAATTTTGCCCCGACTTCTTCAATCAGATGGTCTTGTTCTTCAGCCCTTTTCTTATTGAACCAAGGGCGACCATTTTCATTTTCTTCAATCCACTGTTTTGCATAAGCTCCACTTTGTATGTCACTTAGTATCTGTGACATTGCTCCGATGGTTTCTTCAGTAACTATTCGTGGGCCTGCTACGTAGTCACCATGTTCTGCTGTGTCGGACACCGAGTATCTCATATAATTTAATCCACCTTGATAGAGCAGATCAACAATTAACTTAAGCTCATGCATGCACTCAAAATATGCAACCTCTGGTTGATAACCAGCCTTAACTAGTGTCTCAAATGCAGCCTTAACCAAAGCGCTAACACCACCACATAAAATACTTTGTTCACCAAAAAGATCAGTCTCAGTCTCCTCTGCAAATGTAGTTTCTAGCGCTCCAGCACGAGTGACCCCAATTCCCCACGCGTATGATAAAGCTGTATCCTTGGCTTTACCGGAGGCATCTTGATGGACTGCGAGCAATCCTGGTGTGCCACCGCCTTCAACGAAGGTTTCACGTACGCGATGTCCAGGAGCTTTAGGAGCGATCATACTCACATCAATTGTAGATGGAGGCTCAATCGTGTTAAAGCGTATATTAAAGCCATGTCCGAACATAAGAGTCTTTCCATTTGTTAGATATGGCTCTATATTCTCAGAATATATTTTTGGTTGAACTGTGTCTGGTGCAAGCAACATAATCANGTCAGCCCATTTTGATGCTTCAGATACACTTGTGACTTCTAATCCATCGGCCTTCGCTTTATCTATGCTTTTGCTAGATTCATGAAGTCCTACAATGACTTTAACCNCATTATCATTGAGATTCTGGGCGTGAGCATGTCCCTGTGAACCATAACCGATAANAGCTACTTTTTTACTTTGTATGATACTTGGATCAGCATCACTATCATAATAGATTGTTGCCATATGTCCTCCGCTAATAATTGGATGTCAGAATTGATAATCTTTTGCTAAATAATCTAATGTTCACGTCTATTTTTCTTATGCTAAATGTTTTCAAATTGTGGGGGATTAGAAGAATCTTGATCATCCCCTCGTTGAACTGCTATTACTCCAGTGCGCTGTACTTCAATTATTGTGAATGGTTCTAGCATGTGTAACAAACGAGTAACCTTTTCTGCTGTACCGCTAATTTCAAGCACAAGAGTCTCAGATGCTGTATCTACAATATTAGCTCGAAAAATATCTGCTATTTGCACAATTTCACTACGAGTTTTATTGTCAGCTTTGACCTTGATAAGAGCCAATTCTCGAGCCACTGGAGATTTGTGTGTTAAATCATCCACACGTAGTACATTGACTAATTTGTACAGGTTTGCCTCAATGCGTTTAGCCACATTTTCTTCTTCAGCGTTTACCATTATAGTCATTCGGGAAATCCCCGGCATGTTTGTATGACCGACGGCTAGAGANTCAATNTTAAAGCCGCGACGACGAAACAATGACGCTACTCTATTTAGAACACCTGGCTTATCTTCTACGTAAGCAATAATTGTGTGTATCATACATATACCCTAAATATCTTCAGGTTTTGGTTTTCGTAATATTTTATCCAGATCTACTTCAGTAGTTACCATTCGACCTCTGGTTTTGGTCTTCGTATCATGTCATCCAGGTCTGCTCCGGTAGCTACCATTGGATACACTGAATCTTCTTTTTCAACTGCGAAATCTATAACAACTACTCCTGGCGTATTTTGAGCTTTTCGGACAGCCGTCTCTACATCTTCACGTTGTGATACTCGAATTCCCTTGGCATGGTGTGCTTCTGCTAGTTTTACAAAATCGGGACTAAGCATTGGGGTAGCAGAATACCGACCATTATAAAAAAACTCTTGCCACTGCCGGACCATACCCAAGTATCCGTTATTGATTATCGCTACATTTAGATCAATTTCTTCTTGAGCAAGAGTGGTGAGTTCTGCTGCCGTCATCTGAAATCCACCATCTCCACAGATTACCCATACTTCCTTGTCAGGACAGGATAGCTTTGCTCCCATAGCTGCTGGTAATGCGAATCCCATGGTGCCTAGACCACCCGAAGTTATTAATGAGCGCGGGCTATCATGATGATAATATTGAGTTTCCCACATCTGATGTTGTCCAACGTCAGTCACAACCAAGGCATCCCCATTAGTTAGACGCCATATATCATGGATGACATGGGCGGCATATAGATGTCCCATATCAGGTATATGTTTGATATCACGTACCGCCGAGTCTCCTTTATGCGATTCAATTTGGTTTAGCCATTCTTCATGGTTACCCTTGTTAGTATATGGCAGCAGCTTTTCCAGCATTTCCCGTAAATCACCTATAATCGGAATGTCTACTTTAACATTCTTGTCGATCTCTGTAGGGTCGATTTCTATATGTATTTTCTTAGCTCTTGTAGCATAATTTTCCAAATTACCAGTAACACGGTCATCAAACCGCATTCCAAATGCTAAAAGTAAGTCAGCTTCTTGTATTGCAGTATTTACCCACGATTCTCCATGCATACCCATCATACCTAGATTAAGTTGATGAGATGCTGGGAATCCGCCAAGACCTAGTAATGTCATAGACAGAGGTATATTAGTGTGCTCCACAAATTTCAGTAATTCTGTCATAGCACCTGAGGCGATAACTCCATTTCCGGCTAGTATGATAGGGCGTTCAGCACTGTTGATAAGATCAGCAGCTTCCTGAAAAGTCTGTTGACCTGCACTCATGTCAGGTCGATAACCAGGCAGTGTCACTGGCTCATCATTCCATCGAAAATCTATTGTTTCGTTTTGCACATCTTTTGCAATGTCAACTAGAACAG
>PAUC01000013.1 GCA_002712585.1 Dehalococcoidia bacterium | reverse complement strand
CAGTACAACGAATGAAGGGGGCCGCTGGGATCCGTGAGGACCAAGACGGCAGTACATTTAACTAACACCACGTTCTCCGTAGCACATACGGAGCGGTTTTGATGTAGTCATGAAATCCGATATTAGTATTGGAATCATTGGCGCTGGAGCAATGGGAACGGCGCTGGGTCTGGGGCTCAGTTCAGCAGGTTACGATGTATCGGTAATTGCCAGTCGAACGGAACGTTCAGCCTTTCGTTTGATTAAGAGGATACCAGGAAGTCGGTATCCTAGCGGTTCGGGGGAATGTTTCCAATCCTGTGATTTGATTTTTATTACTACTCCGGATGATCTAATCAGTGAGGTGGCAGCTAAGTTCTCTTGGAAGAAGGGTCAGTCGGTGATCCATTGCAGTGGGGCCAGGGGATTGAGTGTCCTAGATTCAGCCCGTGCACAAGGGGCATTAGTTGGTGCTTTCCATCCTTTCCAAACATTTTCTAATGTTACTTCTAGTAAAGAAGCTATTGGCAAGTTTGTCGACATCTATTTTGTTATAGAGGCACACGGTCGACTTCTTAATGTATTACAAGAGATTGCTACTAAGCTTGGCGGGAAAGTTTTATGTGTCGAAAATAAACACAGAGCCCTCTACCACAGTTCAGCCGTCTTAAGTTGTGGTTATATTGTTACACTATTGTATAGTGCTGTTCAATTATGGAAAGAAATAGGGTTTAGTGAAGAAGAGGCATTGGATGCAATAGGAACTATGGCATATTCCACTGTCCAATCTGTCCGACGATATGGGTTGGTTAGTACGGTTACGGGGCCTGTGGTGAGGGGTGATACAACAACATTAAATCATCAGCTTCGAGCGTTATCTATCAATGACACTGGGTTCTTGAAACTTTTTATTGCATTAACAGAGGCGTCTTTGCCAATGCTCAAGGGGTTCCTTTCTGAGGATAAGCAAAGAGAGATATTAAAATTGGTTATGCGATACGGTGATGCTGGTAAGAGCGACAATCTCATCGGGGGGTGTAGCGTTGTTTAAAAGGATAACTGCGAAGAATATTCGTGATACCAAGAATCTGAAGGAAAAACTGCCTGTGGTTACCGCATATGATGCTGCGATGGCAGGTTTAGCGGAGAAGGNTGGCTGCGATGTTTTGCTGGTTGGTGATAGTTTGGGTATGGTAGTTTTGGGATATGAAAGTACCATTCCAGTAGTCATGGACGATATGGTCCATCATACAAAGGCGGTGGTGAGAGGATCTCAGAAGGCACACGTTGTTTCCGATATGCCATTTATGAGTTTCAACGTAAGTGTAGAGGATACTTTAAGGAATGCCTCCCGTTTAATCCAAGAAGGAGGAGCCCAATCCGTAAAACTAGAGGGTGGAAAGCCAATTTCGGGACAAGTCAAAAGATTGGTTGCTTCTGGTATACCAGTTATGGGGCACATTGGGCTTACCCCACAATCTATACTTAACGTAGGAGGCTATAAGATCCAGGGTAAAATTAAGACAGAGGCTTTGAGATTGTTAGAGGATGCCAAGATTCTAGAAGAAATGGGGGCATATTCTATTGTTCTAGAATTGATACCTGCTCCCTTAGCTAAACTCATAACTGAAGAGGTTACGATTCCAACTATTGGTATAGGAGCGGGGCCTTTTTGTGATGGTCAAGTCCAAGTTTTCCATGATCTCATGGGACTATATCCAAAGTTTATTCCCAAGCACACGCGACAGTATTTAAATCTTGGTGTAAAAATAGAGAAGGCGCTGAGAACATATTTGGCGGAGGTCAAGAATGGGAAGTTCCCAAGTGACCCCGAAAGTTTTTCTATGGACTCCGAGGTGTTTCGAGAGATTCTCAAATAAGTGGAATTTCTATGAGAGTCATAACGAAAATTCATGATATGGTTGAGGCCTGCAAGACGATCCCCAGGCCGCTAGGATTGGTTCCTACTATGGGGGCATTGCACAAAGGGCATCAGTCTCTTTTGCAGAAGGCTAGAGAAAGTAACCGATCGGTCGTTGTGAGTGTTTTTGTGAATCCGGTTCAGTTCGCTTCTCAAGCCGACTTTGAGTCTTATCCCAGAGACATGGTAAAAGACCTGGAATTTCTTGGTGAATGTGGAGTTGATTTGGTGTTTTGCCCGACGCAGACAGAAATGTTTCCTGTAGGTATGGAAAGTCGCGTAAATGTGGGTGGTATTGGGGAACGTATTGAGGGTAAATTTCGGCCAGGACATTTTGAGGGGGTCGCGACGATAGTTTGTAAATTGTTTAACGTAACTAGAGCGGATAGAGTATATTTTGGACAAAAGGATGCGCAGCAGAATATCGTAATAAAACACACGATTTCCGACCTTAATTATGCTGTAGACATGTTTGTTGTTCCCACGGTTAGGGAAAAAGATGGACTTGCATGTAGCAGTAGGAATGCTTCGTTGACGGTTATGCAAAGAAAGAAGGCTGGTGTCATTTACGAAGCATTACTGACAGCTAAAAAGCTGTTTGAATCAGGGGAAATTGATGCGGAGAAACTACGGAATAAAGTTGAGCGGGTGATTGGATTGGAACCAGTGATCTCTCGGGTAGAATATGTCAGCATTGCAGATTTAGTTACACTAGAGGAGTTAGTAACAATCGACAGATCATCTCTGCTCTCTGTAGCATTGTGGGTGGGGGAGACACGACTTATTGATAATCTAATATTGAGGTATTAAAAAAGTTAATTGGTTAACTCGCGGATAGTGTCTATAAACGCCGGTAGTACGTTTTGCCAATCCCCTACTACGCCAAATTGAGCATCTTTAAATATAGGAGCATTTGAATCTTTGTTAATAGCGACTATCACTTTTGCTCCATAACACCCAGCCATATGTTGGCTTGCACCAGATATTGCTACAGTAATGTAAAGGTTTGGGGAAATGGTTTTCCCTGTTAGGCCGATTTGCCATAGATGTGGAACCCAACCAGCATCTACTGCAGCTCTCGACGCCCCAGGAGCTCCTCCTAGGAGCTTGGCTAAGTGTTGGATGTCTTTGAAGGAGGCTGCATCTCCAAGGCCCCGTCCCCCAGCTACCACTACCTTGGCATCTTCCAAGCTGACTTCATCGTTCTCTTCTCTGATTGATTCGATTATTCGGGTTTTGATAAAGGATGCGTCTATCGAGGGTTGAAACTCTTCAATGGTGCCTTGTCTACTACCATCTGGCTCCAATGGAGTGTATGACTTTGGTCTTAAGGTGATGATTTGAGGAAATTGAGTGCTCGTAACTGCTGCCATAACATTACCCCCAAAAACGGGACGATGTCCTATAACCATTTCTGTCGAGGCGTCCAACTCAATTCTTATACAATCTTGAATCAAACCAACTTCAAGCCTAGTCGCAAGGCGGGGAGCCAGATCTCGTCCTCCTAATGTCTTTGCAATCAGTATGATGTCGGGACTTAGTTTCTCGGATAATTGATGCAAGGCTGATAGAGACAAATCTATTTGGAATGAATCAAGTAGAGAGTTTGGCATAACGTAGACAAAATCTGCGCCATAAGATATCGCTTGTTTTGCGAAATCGTGCGCCATAGATCCCAAAAGGGCTATGGAGAGAGATTTTCCCGTGGATTCTGCCAGGGTTCGTCCAATAGAAAGAAGTTCCGCAGTCGAGGATGTTAATCCTTGGTCGTTGATCTCTCCTAGTATTAGGATTAATTTTGAATTATTCATTGCCATATACGTGACTAGATAAGGTTTTCCTCGCGTAGTCTAAGCGCAAGGTTTCTTCCAGCGGTAGCAGCATCTTTCCCAGTCATTATTTCGCAGGCTGTCGATGAGGTTGGTATATAAAGAGCAGCAAGCTGAAGTCGGGAAGTTAATGTAGATTCCGAGAGACCCAAATCTTCAAGAGTCCACAAGNTTGGTTCTCTTCTTGCAGCAGACATTATGCCGCGCAGAGTCGGATATCGTGGTTGACCCAGTTCATTACTTACTGTAACCATTACTGGAAGAGATGTTTGTACGATTTCGGTGCCGTCGGGAAGTTGTCGTTCTACGGTGGCATTATTATTGTTTATGTCAATACTTTTAGCGAGCGTAATACATGGCAGGTTTAGATGTTCTGAAATTATTTGTGGAACCTGAGCGTTGTCCCAATCAGAAGCTTGTCTTCCTGCTAGTATAAGATCGAAATTGCCAGCCTTTTTAATTGCTGTCGAGACTATTCGCGCAGTGATAGAACTATCGAAATCGGATCGAGCATGGATATCCTCAATCAATATCAGGGTATCTGCTCCCATAGACAGGGCCTTTTTCACCACATCCATCGAGAAATTTTTGCCCAAAGATAATGCGGTTACCGTGGCGTCTTGAGAATCTTTTATCCTAAGGGCTGCCTCTAGCGCATTTTCGTCAAAACCATTAATTACTGGTGGGATGTTGAGAGGAGTTGTAACTTCGGATGTTCCATCTATAATTTTGAATTCTGCCGTGGGTATGTCCGGATCAATTACTTGTTTTATCAGAACGATTATATTTAGAGGCACCGGATCCTCCATTGGAGGCGATTCGAACAGCGGGGAATATAACATCACCTAAGCCAGGTGTCAAAGCTATTTGCGGCATGATCTAGAACTTTTATTGATGTTGAGAATTAGTCGACGTTAACCCAATAGCTGATGGCAATCGAATTAACTATAGATTAAAACAACGCATATTGTTCTGATTAGGAGACACGCAGGACCCCTGAAACCGTTTCGAGGATTTGTTAGTAAATTTGTTTCATGGGCTTGACTGGAAAATATTGGTTTAGCTAGCATGGAGTTATTGAGCAGTTAGAATTACACGTAACAGTGTCGGGCTTAGGCCTGGAGAATAAGACTGGTGAGATATGTGCTCTCTGTTATCTCCTATCGATTTAATATTGGCAGCTCTTTCCCATGCCTGTTTGAGTTCGCAGACCATGATAATTTAGCAATCTTTATGTGCAGATCGAGAAGCTATTCATGGAATACGTTAGAATGAGATGTTTAGACAGGCAAATACTATTTAGAAATATGAAACCACGATACACATTCAGGAATATGACCATTATACAGTTGTCATGATAAACACTTTGTCCTTTATTGATCGGTATCTGACAGTCTGGATATTTTTGGCGATGATCTTAGGGATTGGCCTTGGCTATTTAGTTCCAGAAGTGGAAGACTTGGTCAACTCATTCCAAATTGGGACGACTAACGTGCCTATCGCGATTGGCTTGATTCTCATGATGTATCCACCGTTCGCAAAAGTGAAGTACGAGGATTTACCGGAGGTCTTCAAAGACAAAAAAACCTTTGGAATTGCAATGATTCTAAACTGGACTGTCGCTCCTATGGTCATGTTCATTTTAGCTATAACATTTGTGCCCGATCAACCTGAATACATGGCCGGCTTGATTCTTATCGGTGTGGCACCGTGTATAGCTATGGTGATTGTTTGGAACGACATTGCAAAGGGATCTACTGAGTATGCTGCTGGGCTTGTTGCCTTTAACGCTGTTTTTCAAGTATTGTTCTTTAGCGTCTATGCATACGTATTCTTGACGCTACTTCCACCGTACTTTGGGTTGGGAAGTTCGACTGTGGACATCACAATGGCACAAATAGCCCAAAGCGTTTTCATATATTTGGGTTCTCCTTGTTTGGCGGGTTTGTTTACTCGTTACTTGATGTTAAAAATAGTAACAAAAGAGTGGTATCACGAAGAATTTGTTCCCCGTATAGGAAAGATCACATTAATTGCCTTGTTATTCACTATAGTTGTGATGTTTAGTCTTAAGGGCAGATTGATTGTAACCATTCCAATGGACGTGATAACGATAGCAGTCCCATTACTTATTTACTTCCTATTGATGTTTCTTATAACCTTTTTTATAACTGGCAAATTGGGCATTGACTATAAGAGATGTTGCACATTATCTTTCACAGCAGCCAGTAACAACTTTGAACTTGCGATTGCCGTAGCTATTGGGGTATTTGGCATCAATTCAGGGGTGGCTTTTGCGGCTGTGATTGGGCCACTAGTGGAGGTTCCAGTTATGATTTCCCTGGTCTCAGTTGCCTTGTGGATCAGGTCTAGGTATTTTCGGCAGGAACAATACTTGGAGACCTAAGTCTAAATAACTCCGTTTAGGTTCATTTTGGACGCGTTATGCGTTATATTTACGGAAGAATTGTAAAAAGAGCTTCCAGTGAAGTGGGCTGTTGTTATGGTGGTATGAGCGGGTTAGAATTGAATGCGTCGGGGTGTAGCGCAGCACGGTCAGCGCGCCTGCCTCGGGTGCAGGAGGTCCTGGGTTCAAATCCCGGCTCCCCGACCAAGAGTTTGGGTAAGAATAGCGTATATTTAAGATAGGGGAGACGGGAAAGTCAGTTTTCTAGCTGTAGATCAAAATGCCTACGAACATAGTGTTGACGTTAAATCTAACTCTTGATATATTTTTGGTGATTTATAAGATAGAAAGAAGTGAGAAATTCCGCTACCATCGATTTGCCCAAACACAGAACAGGGAGTGTTCCCAAGATTGGTCTTGGGCTTCTTTTACTTTCTAAATCGATTGTGGTTTCCCCCTCTCAGTTGAGAGGGTTTTTTTTTGGAATGCATATTTACTGGAGAGATTAATGAGGTTTAGTTTATTACCTAGAGAAGAGGTTTTCTTCAAGTTGTTTAGGGAAAGTTCAGCCAACGTTAATGAGGCTGCTAAAAAATTACTTGACCTGATGGAAAATTACGAAAATGTCGAAGAAAAAGTAGCAGAAATCAAACGATTGGAAGAAGTTGGCGATAGTATTATACACCGTACCTGGACCAGCCTGCGTACAACTTTTTTCACTCCTCTGGATAGAGACGATATCGGGTTATTGGCCGAACGGCTAGATGATGTTATTGATAGTATCGAGGAAGCGGCCAGGTATATGGTGGAGTATCGAATAGCAAAACCTACGGAAAGTGCGCGAGAACTCAGTCGCATAATCGTGCGGTGTTCGGAAGTATTGAACGACGCGACAGAAGTTTTACAAAACCGTAAGAATAACTTGTCTGAATTACTACCGTTGAAAGATTTATTGCATACTTTAGAGAACGAGGCCGATCAGGTTACCAGTAAAGCTATGGCAGAACTTTTTGAGGATCACTGCGCAATCGATATCATAAAGTGGAAGGAAGTTTATGGGCAGTTAGAGATGGCTTCAGACAGATGTGAAGAAATCGCAGTGATTTTAGAAGGAGTAGTAATAAAGCATGGGTGACGGAAGTCTAATTCTTCTTGGCTTTACTTTGATATTATCGCTTGCTTACTCTTACAGCAATGGTTTAAATGACGCTGCAAACGCGTTAGCGGCGGTGATTTCTACACGAGCGCTCACTCCGTTCACTGCTGTCTTACTAGGTGGCGCAATGAATTTGGCAGGAGCGCTTACGGGAACTGCTGTAGCCAAGACAATTGGAAAGGGAATTGTGAATCCTGAGCTTATGACGCAAACTGCAGTGTTGGCAGCGATTGTAGCTGCTGTGACTTGGGTCGTAATAGCCAGCCGAATTGGTTCTCCTGTAAGCGTTAGTCACTCTCTTGTAGCTGGCGTCCTCGGTGCAGGAGTCGCAGTTGCAGGGGTTTCCGGTGTAAACGGCACGGTGGTAACTAAGGTGTTGTTGGCTTTGGCCTTTTCTCCGTTATTAGGATTTGTATTTGCTTTCGTTCTTATGGTCGCCTTGTATTGGACATTTCGACACATGTCCCTTCCCAGAGTGAACTTGATTTTCAACAAATTGCAAATTCTTTCAGCTGCGTTACTTTCATATACGCATGGAAAGAATGATGCCCAAAACGCTGTCGGAATAATGGCATTGGGATGGGCTGTTTATTATTCTCATGATGTTACTGTGTCGCCCTGGATGCAATTAACAGCTGGGCTGGCGATAGGCATTGGAACGGCAATGGGGGGCTGGCGTGTTATCCGGACTCTGGGAACTAAGATCACTCGTTTAGAACCTGCCAGTGGTTTTGTGGCTAATATGACTGCGGCAGCAGTAATTGAAGCTGCTTCCAATATTGGATTGCCCGTTAGCACCACCCATACCGCTAGCAGCGCAATCATGGGTGTGGGTGCTACGAGAGGTCTGGCCGCAATAAGTTTGGGGGTGGTTAGGGGGATTTTTGTGGCGTGGTTAGTGACATATCCGTTTTGCTTTGCTTTGGGGTATGGCTTTACAAAAGTATTCGAGGGTTTAACCTAGCAGTAGATTTCCCGATCCGGTCGTATGTTTTGGAGTAAAACTTGACCATATGATCACTGATTCCTATGATTAGTTAACATAGAAATGGGCTCTGATAATCACAAATCTCAAGATCATGGCGACGTTTTAAACCTTCTTCAGGTTAAAGTCGACTATCTTACAAAACTGTTAGCAGACAAACTCGATAACCACGAGCTTTACAGGGAAAGAGGCGTTCTTTATGGACAATTGGCTGATCCGGTAGCTGCCATAAAAGATTTTTCTGAAGCAATTAGATTGGAACCAGAAGATTCTGAGGCTTACTACAATAGAGGTATGGCATATATTTATTTGAAGGAATATCTGGCGGCGGTAGATGACTTCAATCACGCGATTGATCGTCAGCCGCTACATGTGGATGCATACAATAATAGAGCAGCTTCGTTATATGAATTAGGCCATTCAGAAATGGCCATACGAGATGCTGACAGAGCGATAGAATTGAATCCAAAACAAAGTTCCGCCTATGCTGTGAGATCATTAGCTAATGCAGACCTTGGTCGTGAGGATGAATCGAAGGGGGATTTTTCGATGGCTAAAGATTTGGGATTTGATCATCATCTATTGTTTCATCTTTTACAAAGGGCTCGAAAAGGACAGAGGCTGAATTAACAGGTGGTATGTGGGCATTCAATTTGGATTGACGTCTACAGGGCATGGGTCTCGAAACTCTAGGTCTTGATATATAGTGATCCAGGTCCGAGGTTTGACCAAGGATTTTGGTAGATTTATACTCATCCGGTGATCCATAAGTTGTGAATTTAGTAAAGAAATGAAAAAAGGCGGGCATCTGTGAATCCGATAAACATCTTTGAATATGAGCGTTTTGCCCAAGAAAAACTCCCGCGGGAACAATATGATTTCATTGCAGGTGGCGCGACGGATGAAATAACTATTCGTCGTACTAGGGAAATCTGGGATTCCATATTGTTAAGGCCACGTATGTTAGAAGATGTATCCAAAATTGATATAACTACCACTGTTTTAGGTATGCAGATGAGGACCCCTATAATGATTGACCCGGCTGGAGATCACGCCAGGGCTCATTTGCTGGCGGAGTCGGCGACCGCGAAAGCCTCGGCCGCAGAGGGTCTTTTGATGTTTGTAAGTTCTGCAGCTAGGCTTACCCTTGAACAAATAGCTGAGGCAGCTTCTGGGCCAAAGATTTTTCAACAATATCTTTATAGAGATCCCGAATTATCTCTAGAATTTGCCAATAGGGCTACAGAAGCTGGGTATAAAGCGATATGTATTACTGTAGATTCTAAAGTTAAGCCAAAGAGGGAACGTAACATCAGAAATAAGTATGTGAGCGTTTCGCCCCCAAATTACGATGGAATAAAACTTAAACCGTATTCGTGGGATTTTACCCCAGATGCCCCCGCTGGTTTGAATGACATTCGTGATCCAGGAGCTACCTGGGAGCATCTGGATTGGTTTGTAAAGTCCACTTCGTTGCCGGTGGTGCTAAAGGGCATTATGACGGCGGAAGATGCCATATTAGCAGTACAACACGGTGCTAGTGGCATCATAGTATCCAATCATGGAGGGAGACAGTTAGATACAACATATTCAACAATCGAAGTTTTACCGGGAATAGTTGATGCGGTTAATGATGGTTGTGAAGTTTATATGGACGGTGGTATTAGGAGGGGATCTGATGTGCTTAAAGCATTGGCTTTGGGGGCTAGAGCTGTGCTTATAGGTAGGCCCGTATTTTGGGGCCTGGCAGTAAATGGAGAGGATGGCGTGAGAGATGTTGTTAGGATTTTGGTAGAGGAACTTGAAATGACTATGGCCATGTGTGGAAAGTCTAAGTTGTCAGATCTGGCGCGTGATATGTTGGGGTGGGGGTACCCTTTAGAGAGGATACTTTATAATCCATAGATTCTTTACGTGTCAGAGGACTTTCATTGGGATACGTCCCTTCTAATGATCCATAAATTCTCTCCTAAGCAAGCGATAAATTGTAGTTTCATATTGACCGATAGGCTCTGATTCATTAATATTCTGTTGCGAACAATTGCATATACTAATATTTGCTATGAACGATCGTAGAACAGTATTTAAGACGCTTCGAGATCTAGGTATCCGACTGACTCCTCAGCGGATACTGATCCTTGATATATTGAGAAAGGGGAATGCCCATATGGGTGTTGAAGAGGTGCACGCAAAGGCAAGAACTAGATTTCCATATATAGATATAGCGACTGTTTATAGAACTTTGCATTTAATGAAAAAGATAGATGTTGTGACGGAAGTAGCAATTGGGGAACGACTTCATTTCGAACTAACTCACCCCGACCGAAAGCACCATCACATGGTTTGTACTTGTTGCGGAAAGGCCTTTAACTTGGCGCCTGAATATCTGGAGAGATTTGGCGAACAAATTCACAGGGACTTTTCGTTTGAACCGGACGTACGCAATTTTACTATAAAAGGGAAATGCTCTCTTTGTGCGGATAAGTTTGAAAAATCGGATTCAATACTGTGAAAGTTTATCTCCATAAAGTGAGAGTGTTTCTCGTGGCAGCTTTGGTTTTCTCTAGTCTTACAATGTGTTCTCCAACAGAAGACATTTGGATTAGTGGGAAACCCAAAGTTATTACTACTATTTCTCCGTTGACTAGTATCACAGAAAACATCGGAGGGAATAGGATAGTGTTGTTAGGCATAGTACCAGAGGGAGCTAACTCGCATAATTATCACCCTGTTCCATCCGTAATAAAACATGTTGAATCTGCGGATCTAATAATTCTCAACGGCCTTTTCTTGGAAGATCCAGTTATGAGAATTATAGAAACTACGAGTAATGAAAATCGAAAAACGTTGTCGTTGGGAGATAGGGCAATAAGCAAGGAGGATTGGATTTTTGATTCCAGTTTTCCTAAAACGAAGGGAGTCCCGAATCCTCATTTATGGCCAGATCCTCTGATGGCCTTAAAATATGCCGATCTAGTAAGGAATGAATTAGTTGAATTAGATCCATCTGGGGCAGCCTATTATAACGACAATTTTGTGAAGCTGAGTGCCCGGATAGACGATTTGGATAGACGTATAGTGGATGCAATAGCAAGTGTTCCACAAGAGAATCGGAGACTTTTCACATACCATGATTCTTGGCCATATTTTGCTAGGCGTTATGGAATGGATATATTAGGGGCAGTTCAACCATCAGAGTTGACTGAGCCTTCGGCTAGGGAAATAGTGGAGTTAATTGAATTGATAAAACAGGAAGGCGTTCCTGCTGTATTTGGTTCTAAGGTTTTCCCCAGTCCAGTTATAGAACAAATTGCTAAAGAATCCGGAGCTGCTTTTGTCGATAGTTTATCGGATGACGATTTGCCAGGCCTACCAGGAGATGATGAGCATTCTTATCTGGGCCTAATGGTAAATAATTTGACGATTATGGTTGATGCTCTCGGTGGCGACTCAAGTTTCTTAGAATTGGTGGATGTGTCACCGGTGTTTGCGGGAAATAGTAAAGTGGAATACCTGCAGTGATAAACTAATGCTACATCCTCTACCACATAGCCCAAGCTATATAGACCCGATAGTGAGTATAGAAACCCTCACAGGTGGATATAATGGTGAATCAGTACTTGAAAGTGTAGATTTAACAATCAGCCGCGGCGATTTCGTGGGATTGGTTGGCCCTAGCGGTTCTGGCAAAACTAGCCTACTCAAAGCAATACTTGGTACTTTGGATGTTTACGATGGCCGGGTTTTAGTTAAGGGTGTAGATACCAGTGTGCGACGTCCTCGAGTGGGATATGTACCGCAACTAGAGACTATAGATTGGGATTTTCCCGTAACTGTGGAAGAGGTGGTTATGATGGGTTGCACAATGAACTTCCCGCTATTCCCATGGGCTACAGGAGCACAACGAAAGTCGGCAGCACAAATGATGGAAAATTTGGGCATATATTCTCTTGCAAAGCGGCATATAAGAGACCTTTCTGGAGGACAACAACAAAGGATTTTTCTGGCGAGAGCGCTCGTAGGAGATCAGGCTATCCTACTTCTAGATGAACCAACTTCTGGTGTGGATATTAAAACGAGAGATGACATTATGCACCTACTACACGAACTGAATCACCAGGGCATAACCGTAATTATGACGACCCATGAGATCA
Organism: Dehalococcoidia bacterium; assembly: GCA_002712585.1. Classification (GTDB taxonomy): domain Bacteria; phylum Chloroflexota; class Dehalococcoidia; order Lucifugimonadales. The sequence goes on along the minus strand of PAUC01000013.1, from coordinate 13,360 downwards.
ATTCTGTTGCTGCTCACTTGCCAAGAGTCGTATGTTTGAACGGTCGAATTATAGCTGATGGCCCCCCATCCAAGGTTCTAACCACCGAAATTTTGACTGAGACATATGGGGGCCCAATGCCGGTGATCCATCACAATGGTATGGCTATAGTCGTTGAAAGACCGCACAGGTTTGGATACCACGCAAGGAAGGGTGAGGATCAGGATAGCGCGGGGCTGGAGCACCAAGACATTGTTTGAGCCATTTCACTACGAATTTTTTGTTAATGGTATTGTTGCAGCTGGCCTTGCAGGAGCACTTACGGGACTGGTTGGGGTATATATTGTTTTGAGAAAGATGGCATATATCGGACATGGTTTATCTCATGCAATTTTTGGGGGTGCAGTCGTCAGTTTTGTAATGTCCATCAACTTTTTCTTAGGTGCTAGTGTGTGGGGATTCTTTTCCGCACTTCTTATTACTCTTACCGCGCGGAAGCGTACGATTGGTGCTGACGCTGCAATAGGAATTGTTACTACTGCCAGTTTTGCTTTGGGGATAGCAATCATAAGCAAATACAAGACCTTCACACGTAGCTTTGATGCGGCTTTATTCGGCAACGTTTTAGGTGTATCCGATGGCGACTTATTGGCATTGGCACTGGTTCTTAGTGTTACTGTATTTACCGTCTTTGTAGGATATAAATTATTCTTGTTCACAGCATTTGATTCTGAGGTGGGACGCTTATATGGGGTCCCTACCGGTTGGGTAGACATTATGTTCTCCCTTATTCTGGCTGCTACTATCGTAGTGTCTATGCAAGTCTTGGGAGTTACATTAATTGCTGCTAATGTGGTCATTCCTCCGATAATTGCTAGAATGATAACAAATAGCTTTAAGCGTATGATTTTGTTATCTACGATAGTGGGCTCAATTAATGGTATCGTAGGGATTTATGTTAGCTATTACATAGATGTGGCCTCAGGGGCAACAATTGTTCTGGTAGGCTCTACATTGTTTGTCCTAGCATTGATGTACAACACAATCCGGACTCGCCACCACGGCATTTGGTCTCATTTTAGGAAGAAACCAGCGATAACTAGAATTCCTTTTAGCTCGGGGAGGCTGTGAACTTTGGATTGGAGAGTAAATGTCAGCTATAAGCGGACATTTGTGATATTTTGTTATTCGGATGAGTGACCAATTGTTTTGGAAAAGCCTAGCCATTCTCTTAGGTTTATCAACCTTATTCTTGGGTATTGTTGTTCCTTCTTGGTCTCCTTTCCCCGATGTTTTACAGCAAGATTACCAAGGAGTGGGTTTGGACGACAAATCACTTGACTTTGAGCTCTTTCAGGTGCCTGGTGAAAAAGTGCCAACAGATCTAACTGGAAAGGCTAATAAGGCTAGTGTGGAAAATAAGAAAGGAGATTTTGGATCCATTTTTCAGTCCACAGGTGAAGCGAAAAATCGTCCAACCGCTAGCCCCAATCCAGCACCTGCCCTTAACGGACTAGAATACATTTTAACCCAACTTACTCATCCTGATTGGGAAACAAGGCTGAAAGCTGTTAGATCATTAGATGAACTTAATAACCCTATAGTGATCCCAAGCTTAGTCGGTAGAATTTTACAGGATGTTAGCGCACATGTGAGGTGGCGTAGTGTGGAGAGTTTAAAGAGGCACGATAGCTATAGGAGTGAAATAGTATCTTTATTGTTAGCAGGATTGGAAGATTCGGAATCAGAGATTGTGAAGAATGCTGCTGTGGCATTAGCTCTGTATGGGAACGAACAGGGAAAGGGTGACCTCATAGTCATGCTCCAAGACGAGGCGGACATAAGACGGCGTGAAGCAGTATTTGCTCTTGGAGAGATCGGAACCGATGATATTATTTCATACCTGTATCCACTACTAGACCAGAATATAGAACGCAATGAAGGAATTAGGGAAGAAGTTGTTAAAGTAATAGGAAGAAGTGGAAATAGTCAAAGCATACCGTATTTGCTTGGAGTCCTTCGTTTAGATGCAGACGAAGGGGTCCGAGTCCATTCTGCCATTGCCTTGGGAAATCTGGGCGATGCGACTATAGTGGGCAAATTAGAAGAGCTATACCGCAATGAGCAGAGCGCTATAGTGTTGCCACATATAAAAGCCTCTCTTAATCGCTTAAACTAAGAACGTCTAGATATAGTTCGGTCGAGCGAATCCAATAACAATGTAACCGGGCCGTCGTTTTTTAACTGCACCAGCATTTTTGCGCCAAACATTCCTGTTGCCACTCTTAATCCAGATTTTTCGAAGAGGCAAACCGTCTTTAGGTAAAGCTCCTTGGCATTTTCAGAGCTTGCAGCATTTACAAAACTTGGTCGTCTTCCTTTTCTAGTATTCGCATATAACGTGAATTGACTTACTAATAATAATTCTGCGGATGTTTCTATAGCTGAGTATTCAAAGGGAGTTTTTGATGAAGGAAAGAGGCGAAGATTTAGAGTTTTTTCAACCAAATAGGTGATGTCAGAGTCAGTATCGTCTTGTGATATACCTATGAATATGAGCAAACCCTGACTGATATCGGAAATTCGTTTCTTGTTTACGTATACCTGTGATTGGGTAACCCGCTGAATTAAAAATCTCAACCTTCGTTACTCTCTAACTAGGAGGAGCCGATGGCTTTGAATCGGGTTTACTATCCTTCTTGGTTTCGGATTTATTATCCTTGCTGGTTTCGGGTTTACTATCCTGCTTATCTGTGTCGGTGGTCTTAGAAGGTTCGGTGGAGTCTCCAGCAGTTCCATTAGCTTTTACACTTGATCGTGCATAGTCAGTTGTATAGAATCCGGTACCTTTATAAATTATGGGCACCACTCGGAACTTGCGACGTGCTGCGCTGTGGCAACTAGGGCAGTTGGCCACAGGCTCATCATTAAAACCCTGCTTTATCTCAAAGATATTCTGACAGGACTGGCATTCGTAGTCGTACCGGGGCACTATTACCTTGTATATTACGCAGATTTAGCAGCCAATGAATTTGACTGCTAACCGTCGAATTTTAGCACTAGCTACCCCATAGGTCAACGAACATGACACCGAAATATTGTTATTGTCACCAGCAAAATAGGATGGTACTTTTAGTTACCGGTATTTAGGAGATGATAAATGTCGTTAAAAAAAGCTGATCTTTTAATTAAAGGTGGACTTGTAGTCTCTGGCCAGGATATCTCTAAAAAGGACGTGGCCGTATATCAGGGAAAAATTAAAGAAATAGGACTGGATCTCCAAGGATATGACGCAAAAAGTATAGTTGTTGCATCAAAGAGATACGTATTACCCGGGGGGATCGATTCACACGCCCATCCAGTTTATGAAGATAGAATGGATTCTTACTCGATTGCTGCAGCTTTTGGTGGTATTACAACCGTTATAGCGTTTGTTGGAAACATAAAATCATGGGGGTTTAGTGGGTATACAACCGATGTGGTAAAGGCTTTCATAGAAGAATCAGAAGCGATCTCATACTTGGATTTCGGAGTTCATGGCACTTACGCAGCAGCAGACGAAGACACAATTGGCAGGTCTATTTCAGAGTTAATAAGTCTGGGAGTTCCATCTTTTAAGGTTTTTATGTCATATAAACGACGGGGTATGATGATTTCTGACGAAGGTCTTTTAACTGCTCTGGAAGCTGCTTCCTATGAGGGCGGATTGACTCAAGTCCATGCCGAAACAGGTTGCTGTATAGAATATTTGACAGAGAGATTTGTATCATCAGGAAAAATAAAACCAGAACATTTCTTGCCGTCGCAACCTAATATATTGGAAGCTGAAGCTTTGAATAGGGCTGGAACTTTTGCTCAAGTTGTAGGTGCACCTCTTTATCCAGTACACCTAAGCACTAAGGAGTCTATACCCGTAATTCGCAGACTAATAGATCAAGGTGTGGAACTTTTCACTGAGACATGTCCTCATTATCTGACACTAACGGACGAGGAAATTTTAAAGAAAGGGCCCTTGGCTAAGGTTGGCCCTCCCTTACGTAAACAAGAGGATAGTGACGCATTGTGGGAAGCTGTGGCAAAAGGGATGATAGACGTTATAGCTAGTGATTCTGGTGGGTTTACTGTTAAGCGCAAAATGGCGGGAGATGCTGCCGAGAACATTTTTGAAGCTCCGTATGGATTGAATACGATAGAGTTCATGATTCCTATGATGTGGAATCATGGGGTAAATAAGGGACGTATTACACTTCCAAAATTGGTCAAGGTTTTTTGCGAGAATCCGGCAAAAATTTTTGGTTTATATCCACGCAAAGGAGTACTAATGGAAGGATCCGATGCAGATATAGTGATCTGGGATCCCAGCAGGATACACCATGTGAATGGTCAGCACGGTAATACGGATTACTCATCTTTTGATGGATTCGATCTTTTGGGCATGCCAGATGTCGTAATACAAAGAGGTGTCGTAATAATAGAAAACGGGGAGTTGGCAGCAAGGAAGCCGGAGGGGAAGTTTGTAAAGGGCGATCCGAATGCAACGCCGTACGCTCCTCATGGTTACAGACTTTAAGGGATTACGAATGTTTATCGAAGTGGATGTAGAAGAGTGTAATAATTCTCCACTCGGCGTTAACAAGATTTTTCAGGCATTGGATATCCCCATGCCAATAACTAAAATTGTTGCTCCAGACCGTTCTGGAGTGGAAATGGAATGTTTTATAACTGGGTGGTCTTCAGACGGAATATGTATGGCATACGCTGTCCTAGTGGAAGATTCTGGAGAAGGAAGAGTTCTACTGGTTTATGGTGGCAATAATGGCGTGAGGCTTCAATCCACTATTAAATCAGTTTCATGGAATATCGAGGATCAGAGTCAGTGGGGAGAACCGTGTCTTATGTTGGATCAAAATATAGCAATTGGTTGACATGTCCGGTGTAGTAATCGGAACAAAAGGAATGTAGATCATGAATTATTTTAGTTTTAATGAGTGATCTAGTTAGTTGTAAACCTAGAAAATTAGCCTAATAGGTGAACATGGACTATCGGTTTCATCTCTAAATATTTGTGCTTTGTTACCGGAGATGGCAATAAAGAATAGTGTTTGATCGCGAAATTGGTATGAAAAATTGCCGATACTCTTATACTACGCTAAATCGTTCTGATTCAGGTGGCTTGTTCCAATATCTCTCTGATCCGGTCATTATCTGAGCTCTTTCCCGACTTGATTTCCACACATCGTACGTTTCTTCACTTTTCCAGGTAACGATGGATGTTATTTTTGTTTGGTCTGTGAGCGATAGGAGTGTTTGCCTCGCTACAAATCCTTTCGCTAGTGTTTGTGCGGACCCGTTTAGGTCAAGTAGCTTCCTGGCTTCTTCTATTAAATTGGGTTTTGCCCAGTGATGGGTTAGAATCCCGATCATAATCTCACCTCGTTTAAATAATCTAGTATTNGAACTATCTTGTTAAAAGAAACACGGCTCCCGCTGCCATTATTATTCCGGATATTCGGACAAGGCTGATTGATTCGCCAAGTAGAACGAACCCTATCAAGGCTGCGACGGCCATGTTCATAGCGTATATTGGTACTACTGTGGACACTGGTCCTCGGCTAAGTGCGGTATACAGACTAATTACACTTATGGTTAGGAATACGCTTGCAAGTAACAGTAAAAGAAAAGGTTGGTCGAGTTTGATATGAGGGCCGAAGCTTTCATTCCTAGTAAACGCCCATATGATTGCTGCGAGGGTTAGAACTGAATTGGTTATGACTAGAGCTACCCCTGGTGGTATATCCCTTAGTGCGATCTTCAGTATCCCGGTCATACATCCGTAAGAGAAGAGGCCAATAAATACCCAAATCAGATAACTCACCGTACTTCACCTTCCCTAAGTGATTAAAGTAGTTTGTAATTAACTATGATAATACCCTTATTGGGATAGTTGTTCCAAGGCTCAAGCAGCCCTAACTTGTAATTATTGAATAGTTTGATCTTGCGTCCATATCTCTGGCGGTCTATTGTTGTAAAATCTGAAAAATGAGTCTAGTTATCTCGGACATTCGAGTTAGTTGGAGGTGGTTGTGTCTTACGAATCATCCAAAGGGAACATTACAATTGCTGTGGCGGGAGATGCGATGATCACACGGCGTATGTCTCCGTTTAAAGAAAAGCAATTCCTGGATTTAGTAAATGTGATTCGGAATGCGGATGCCAGCATAGTAAATATAGAAATGTTATTCCACAATTTCGAGATGAGTTGGAATATGAAAGATACGGTTTCATTTCAGGTTTCCGACCCCCGGAATTTGGAAGAATTAAAATGGATGGGATTTGATGGAGTCACAACCGCTAATAATCATAGTTATGATTATTCAGAGGGTGGATTCCTGACAACTCTAGAGTTTTGTGAAAAATTCCAGCTATCTCATGCCGGAGGAGGCCGNAATCTTGACGAGGCACGAGCTCCAGCCTATATAGACACTGCAGGAGGGCGCGTGGCTATTATGGGAGCAACGACAACATTTTCAGATGAATCTAGAGCGGGTAGGGGCAGGCCAGATTTTCCAGGAAAACCTGGATTGAACGCACTCAGACATGATGTTATACATCATGTTACCGAATCGGCATTTCAAGCCCTGGAAAGAGTAAAAATTGAGTTAGGTTATCAAGAAGAAGAGGACAACAAGATTAGGTTCACACCATTTCTTGGAGAGAAATATGTTGGGGAGGGTAAGACCAAATTCCTTAACGGTAAATTTTTGAAAGATCAACAATTTTCAGTAGATACTCTATGTAACCAAGAAGATCTTCAAGGAATTGCTCATTGGATAAGAGGAGCAGGAAAAGCAGCAGACTTTCTTATTTATGGAACGCATTGTCATGAGAGTGGACCTGAAGGGGAATATCACGGAGGATCCCGCCTATCACCACCAGCATTCCTGCGGGAATTCGCACATTTTGCCATCGACCAGGGCTGTCATATGTTCTTGGCTCACGGGCCACACTTTTTGAGAGGCATAGAAATCTATAAAAATAGACCTATTTTCTATAGTTTGGGCAATTTTATATTTCAAAACGAAACGGTTCAACGTGTACCAGACCAAGCCTATAGAGGTATGGGGCTCTCTTATGAGCATACCCCAGGTGATTGGGGACTGGAACGATCACGTGGGGAGACTGTAGGGTTTGCAGCTGACCCGGTTTTCTATAGAAGTGCNNTACCTGTTTGTCGTTATGAGNATGGAGAACTTGTAGAAGTGTTGATATATCCNATAGATCTGGGATTTGGACAGCCNATGAGTCAGCGTGGNCGGCCTGTTTTAGCGGACTCACGGGTTGCCCAAGATGTATTGAAATGGCTACAAGNGGTGTCAGAACCATATGGAACAGANATAGAGATTAAGGGNAATTTAGGAATTATCCGNGTTTGAGAATATAGTAANAATGAGTTCCNNATGNAATGAATCTAATGGNATGGAAGTTTCTAAAATCNGGNATTCAATGATGGTTTGGGTAAAGTCCANGAGAGANTGGANGCAATGNACGTGAGGAATACTGCAGGAATAAGNGCCCACTGATAACTTTGTGTTTGATCGAAAATCCAGCCTGAGAAAAGAGGNGCTGTAAAACTAAACAGCTGCATAGTTGCGACTAGGTAACCTCTTAAAGCCCCAAAATTTTTCCGTCCAAACCTTTCTGCTAGGATTGACCAGCTCAGTGGCCAGTTTCCCTGATTGGGTGACCACAAAATAAATATAGATATCATCCACCAGACTGGTATTATTCTAACAAAAGCCAATTGTATCAGGGCCAAACTAGCGATTGCATCTCCGATCGATACGAGTTTGTGTTTTGGCATTCTATCTCCAAGCCAACCCATAAAAAGGGCGGTTGGTATTCCTACGAAAGCAAATATGCCAATCAAGACTCCTGCCGTTGATTCGTCTATACCTTTCCATTTCATAATAGCTACCATGTGGATCATCATAACGTTAAAGACAAAGGCGCGGATTCCTAATGTGCATCCTAATTGCCAGTATCCTCTGGTCTTGAAAGCCTCAAGAATGTTGAAATCTGGCTTTCGTTGAGATATTGCTTGAGATCTTTCGATTACACTAGGTGACGGCTCTTTTTCGTCTCCATCGGGTAATAAACCCTGACTTTCAGGACTGCTAAAAAGACGAGTAGCTAGAGGTAATACTATTAACCATATTAAGATGCCTAAAAGAAGAGCGGTATCTCTCCAACCCAATGTGCCTACGCTGAGTGCTACTAGAGGTGTAATTATTGTTCCTCCGGTTGCGAACCCGGCCGCAGTCAATGATAGGGCAATACTACGCTTTTTATTGAACCATTTACTCACGGCTGCTAATGTAGGGGCATCAAATCCGGAGACCATGCCCAAGCCTATTACGCCTACGAAAATTAACAAATATGAATTGTAAGTTTGGGTTCGGCTTAATAATATAAACCCGAGGCCGGCGATAAGTGCACAGACGAATAAAACTCGCGAGGGGCCGAATCTATCAGTTAAAGTACCAAACATAGGGCTTTGAAAAACCCCAGTTAATCGAGATATCGATACAGGTAGAGCTGCGGCTGCTCTACTAACACCAAGATCGCGACTAATGGGCAAGAAAAAAACAGCCATACTCCAGTGAAAAACCCCCTGCAGAATAGCGTTCACTACAAAGGATATGAAAACGATCCACCAACCATAGAAAAATTTCGGCTTACTCATCAAATGTGTCTGTACCTTGATATATAACCGGGTATAGTACGATCTTAGATAAACCTGTCAGGAGAGAATGAGCATAAATTAACACTGGGCTTAGCATCACTTATCAATTGGCAGATTATTGTAGCCATAGACGGGCTTAGCAAGATTCCCTTTCTTCCTGCTCCTGTAGCTATATAAATACCATCCGATTTACTAGTCTTCCCTAGAATAGGTAGACCATCTGGCGTAACGGGCCGTAGGCAGGCTGTATGGCTTTTAACGGTTCCGGTAGATATAGCGGGGAAAAAAGGAGAGACATTGGAAATAATGGACTTCCTGCCTTGTGTCGTTGGATTGTCTGAGAAACCAACATCTTCTTCAGTTGTTCCTGCCCAAACTAATCCGTTTGGCTTACTCGTTACATAATCATTCCCATTGTGGACGCTGTATACCAAAGTCGGACCAGAAAGCTCAATCCGCAAAATTTGGCCTTTCAAGGGTGAGACTGGTATAGCTATGTTTAACCATTCTTTTGCAAGATTAGTCCAAGGGCCCATGGATAGCACGAGTTTTTCGGTATTAATGCAGTTTCCGCCCACCATAATTTGAAAGCTAGCGCCACTCTTTGTTATACCAGTTACGGACCCATTAACTATACGCGCGCCTTTTCTACGGGCACCCTGCATTAGTGCATTCGTATAGCCATGTGAGTCGAGAATCCAGGTGCCTTCTATTAACAGGGATGTCGGACTGGCAGATTTTATTCTAGGATCTAAAGAGCGAAGATCATTTTGGTCTAACCAGTGGCCTGAAATACCCTTGATTTGCTTGGAGAGGCTCATGAGTGTTTCCAGCTTAGCCGTTCCTTCTTTGGTCTTTGATAGATAAATCGAATCTTGGCGACGAGCTTGATAGTCCAAGCCTGTAATTTCAAGGAGTTCGGGGGCGAGAGTTTGATGCAAGTTAAATCCTTGGCTGGATAATGATGTTAATGTATCCTGATTATGGACTGTTTGGGAAAGAGGACTTAATAGGCCTGCAGCAAACCAGGACGCGGTTTTCCCGAAAGTACTTCCTAAGATAAGTGTTACCGATATTCCTTCTTTAGACAGAAGGTAAGCAGTGGCACTTCCTACCGCTCCGCCCCCTACTATTACTACATCACTGATGGGATCTGATTTTTGTTTTCTCATCGTTACGAGCTATGTTACCATCAGTTAAAGTCTTCATGGTCCTGTTGACGAATGTAATTATATTTTGTTTTTGTAATGATATTGGATAATCTCCCGTTGGAGTAGAAATGAAAATAGCGGAGAGGATGCAAGATCTCGGAAGTGAAATGGCTTTCGAGGTATTGGCAAAAGCGAAGGCTCTCGAGGAACAAGGTAAGGACATAGTTCATCTTGAAATAGGTGAACCAGATTTTGATACTCCCAGCCACATAATTGAAGCTGGTATTAAGGCGATTAGAGAAGGATATACTCATTATGGCCCGACGGCAGGATTGCCGGACTTGAGAGCGGGTATAGCAAGAAATATTAGAGAAACAAGGGGAATTGATATAGACCCTGGAAGAGTTTTGGTAACTCCTGGGGGCAAACCAATAATATTCTTTACTGCTCTTGCTCTTGTTCAGGATGGTGATGAGGTAATGTATCCGGACCCAGGATTTCCAATTTATGAATCTATGATTAGATTTCTGGGAGCACGACCAGTCCCTATAAGATTACGGGAAGAAGAAGGATGCCATTTAGACTTAGAAGATTTAGAGGCAAAAATATCAAAACGAACTAAGATGATTATCATTAATTCTCCGCACAATCCTACAGGGTCCGTAATGTCTAGACAGGAAGTCGCAAATTTGGCTGAGATCCTTAAAAAAAGAGAGGATATCTATGTCCTGTCGGATGAAATTTACAAAGATATATTGTATGAGGGGGAGCATTTCAGCATTGCGGCAATACCTGGCATGGAACGGCGAACTATTATCTTAGACGGATTTTCTAAATCTTATGCTATGACTGGATGGAGATTGGGGTACGGGATCTTTCCTGAAGAAGTGTTTCCGCATGTGGATAAACTTGCGGCAAATTCAGTATCTTGTGCTGCCGCGTTTACTCAGAAAGCGGCAATAGCCGCCCTGGAGGGGCCTCAATCTATCGTAGCAGAACGAGTTTGCGAGCTGAAACGAAGGCGTGACGTAATAGTTGAAGGATTGAGAGGGATCCCGGGCATTGAATGTCCTAAACCTCAAGGGGCTTTTTATGTTTTCCCAAATATTGAGGAAACAGGGATTACAAGTTGGGAATTTCAGGAAAGAGGGTTAAAAGAAGCTGGGGTAGCTCTTTTGGCTGGTGAATCTTTTGGGGGTTATGGAAAAGGTTTTGTCAGACTTTCATATGCTACTTCAGAACAGAACATCCAAAAGGCGATTGATAGGCTTGGTCACTGGGTTATGAAGTCTAATAAAAACTAATGGAGCGATGATGTCATTTAAACTTGTCTGTATTGAATGTGGTAATACTCATGACAATTCCCAATATAGGATTTTATGCGACAAATGCAGGGGGCTTTTAGATACCCGGTATGATATAGCCCCAACTGTGGAGGCCCGCGTTGTCTCTAGGGCTACTGGTACGGCTCGATATTTACCGTTGCTGCCCATACGAAATAGTGAGAATTTGGTTACTATGAATGAAGGCAACACGCCCTTAGTCAGGTTATCCAAAATTTCTGATGAACTCGGGTTGGCCTCCGTTTGGGGGAAAATGGAATTTTTTAACCCTACGGGAACATTTAAGGATAGAGGCAACTGTGTACAAGTGTCGGTTCTAAAAGATACAGGAGTAGTTGAAGTAGCCGAAAGTACGGGAGGTAACGGTGGCAACTCTACTGCGGCATACTGCGCAAGAGCTGGGATTGCATACCATGCTTTCATGAGCACTTCTATAAAATCTTCCCAGAAAGCTAATGCAATTGTTTACCATGGTGCAAAAGTCCATTGGATTGATGGAGATAAGTTGGATGTGGAGGAAGCTACCAGAAATTTTTCTAAGGAAACTGGAATTCTTCATTTACGGTATGGAGAGAATATTTATTTTATTGAAGGCAAAAAGTTGATAGCGTACGAATTGCCAGATCAAATGGATTCAATGCCAGATCATGTGGTCGTACCAGTGGGTAATGGATCTATATTAATGGGTATTTACAAAGGATTTCGAGATATGCTCGAAGATGGTCGCATAAATAAAATCCCGGCACTTCATGCAGTGCAAGTTGAGGAAGTACAACCTTTGGTTGCAGCTTTTGAAGGAAGGGAATGGACGGCGACTAGGGATGATCCTAAAAGCCGTGCTACCGGCATTACTGTTAAAATACCCCCTAGACCCCAAGTTGTAGCCCAGAACTGTAGGGAGACAGGAGGTCAAGTAATAGCTCTAGCAGAGAACAGAATTTTATGGTGGCATAAACGATTAGCCAGTCTTGAAGGACTACTGGTGGAACCCGCCTCTGCAGCGACCTTGGCTGGAAGCGAATTATTAAGGCAACGTGGGGTAATCAAACAAGGAGAAACCGTTCTTGTGCCATTAACAAGCCTTGGGATTAGAGAGCCTTTAATTTAGGGGGGCCAATTCTTAATATAGAACTTGAAAGGCATAAATGTGTGTATGGAAAAGAAATCAACTAACAGTGAGAAAGACTAACAACAATGCCAGCAAATCTTACACCCCAGTATAGATTGGCAGAACAATGGTATAAACAAGCTACTACTTTGCCTGACAAGATTGATGCCCTGCGCGATATGATGGCGATTATTCCCAAGCATAAAGGAACTGAGCATTTGCGAGCTGGGTTGCGATCAAGAATGTCCAAGCATGTACATGAATTGGAAAATCCAAAGGGTAGTGTCGGGGGTGGGACGCAACCTTTCAATATACGAAAGGAAGGAATTGGCCAAAGCGTTTTGATAGGATTAGCCAATTCAGGAAAATCCGAATTATTGAATGCTTTAACTGGTATGCCCGCAAAGGTGGGAGACTATCAATTTACTACACAGATTCCTAACGTAGGAATGATTCAATTTGAAAATGTCAGAATTCAACTGATTGATCCCCCTAGTTTGGAATTTCCTGATACAAAAACCCAGGTCTACGGCCTAATCAGGAATGCTGATACTTTCATTTTTGTGGTGGATTTGACGACAGATGCGACGAAGCAGGCAGAGGATTTATGTGCAATTCTTGAGACGTCCGGTTTTGACTTCTATGAATGTAGCCAAGCCGTAACGGACGATAATAAAAGACTAAAGAAAATGGTTTCCATCCTTGCTAATAAGTGGGACAGTGAAGGCGCAGCAGTGGCATGGAATCAATTAGAAAGATCGTTCGGAAGCCGATTCCCACTTCTCCGGACTTCATGTCTTGATGGTACAGGGCTGGATAACGTGGGGCAAATGTTATTTAAGCAGTTGGGAAGAATGAGAATCTATACTCGAATTTCCACGGGAAATGTTGATTACCAAAACCCCATAGTGTTGGAACAGGGTTCTACCGTTTCAGACGCGGGAGAGCGTCTCCACAAGAAATGGAAAACAGGTGTAAAGTATGCGTCATTATGGGGCTCTGGGAAATTTGATGGGCAGAGAGTGAGCAGAGAATA
>PAUC01000012.1 GCA_002712585.1 Dehalococcoidia bacterium | reverse complement strand
CTGGTGATGCTCGATTGGTAGAGGACACTGCTGGTAAGGGCCACACTACTATTGCTCTAGGAAACGAGCCTTGTATCACTATGACAATAGGTCTAGTAGATCAATAATCTATACCCTTTCTGGCAGGATAAGGTACATGGAAGAATCACCGTGCCAATGCGAAAATCAGGAGTGGTACGAGAATCTGGTTTCTATATAGTGAAACCTATACTGAGAAAGAATTACCGCAGCCGCATGCCTTTTTTGCATTCGGATTCTGAAAAACGAATCCCTTTCCGTTCAAGCCATCTGAAAAATCTAGTTCTGTCCCTGCCAAATAAATATAACTTTTTTTGTCTATGAATATGTTTATATTATTGTTATTAATGACCCTGTCGCTTTCCGTTGGAGTGTTGTCTTCAATTAATAGGACGTAAACAAGGCCTGAACATCCCCCTCCTTTTACTCCAACCCTAAGGCCAAAGTTATCCGGGTCTTTGTTTTCCTTAGTTGCGATGCGCTTTAATGCACTTGATGCCTTTGAGGTTACCGAAATTCCTATGGGTTCAATTCCCTTTTTATTTTCGGTCGCTGTAGTCATGGGTCCTCCACTATTAGAACGGAAAGGGTTGGCATTTGCTATTTTACGGCTGCCGCTGCTTTTAAGTCAACGTGATAAACGCGACGTTATACCATGTTCATGTTTCCTAAACCTTGTGTCATAAAATTATGATCTGTATAATTTTTGTAGGGCCCGTAGCTCAGATGGTTAGAGCGCGGTCCTGATAAGACCGAGGTCGATAGTTCGAGTCTATCCGGGCCCACCATTAGCTGACTTGGCTAAAATTCGTGAATATGGACAGGTTTAAATGCCAGTAACACAAGTAGCGGGCAACAAGGCCTTTACCTACGTGGATAATTTGGGGAAGATTGGGGTGTCGGAAATTAGTTTTTGGCATCCTGTGGGGTTGGCTAGAGGGGAAGACGACGTATTGTATGTACTGAATTGGGGCTACGCTAATAGGCCAAGTGCTCGAATAACCAAAACCTATTTAACTAGCCAGAACTGGATTTGTGATATAGGGACAGCGGGTTCTGGTGCCGGAGAATTTCTGTGGCCAGGTGGGTTAGCAGTGGACGAAAATGAAAATCTATATGTTACAGATCAGGCTATAAGTAAAGTGGTGTCGTTTACCAAGGATGGGGAGTTTATTTCAAAATGGGGTGTAGAAGGATCGGGAAAGGGTGAATTCCATATGCCCACTGGTATAGTTCTAGATGATGGGGAAAGTTTCTTGATCGTCGACAGCAGGAATAACAGAATTCAACGATACACTAAAGATGGTTCTATATTGGATCAATTTGGAAAGCAAGGACAGTCGAACGGCGAATTCCAATTACCATGGGGGATAGGATTAGATCTGCATAGAAACATTTATGTAGCAGATTGGGGCAATAGTCGTGTGCAGAAATTTGATCCCCACGGCAAATTTATTGGTACGATTGGGAGCCCAGGAATCGGTGAGGGGGAATTGGACCATCCTAGTGATGTGACAATCGATAAAGATGGAGATATCTATGTAGCAGATTGGGGCAACGAGAGGGTGGTAGTGTTCGAATCAGATGGTACCTATTTAGCCACACTTAAAGGTGATGCTACAAATCTTTCCCGCTGGGCAGAGGCAGCAGTGGATGCGAATCCTGAAGTACAGAAAGCACGAGCGAGGGTAGATCTCTCCCCAGAGTGGCGATTTCGTAGACCGTCATCTATACATATCGGAGATGACTATAAGATTTTGATTGCTGAAGCTCAGCACATGCGAGTTCAAATTTATCAGAAAGACCCAAAATACCAGGAAGCTCAGTTTACTTTGTAGTTAACAGTATCTACAAAAATACCAATATCGTGGAGTTGAATAATGCCAGTCACTCATGTAGCAGGGACGAAAGCCTTNCGTTATCTAGATAACATAGGGAAGATTGGNGACGTAGGCATGTCATTTTTTTATCCCTATGGTGTTGCTAGAGGCAAAGACGACACGATCTATGTTGCCAACTGGGGCCTTGAATTTCGACCTTGTGCAAGGATTTCCAAAATTAAAATTTCTACACAAGAGTGGCTTATGGATATTGGGCATCCTGACAATGGAAGACCAGACGAGGAATTTTTGTGGCCTGGTCATTTGATAACTGATCATGAAGACAATTTACATGTTACCGATCAAGCTAATCATAAGATTGTGAGTTTTACGAAAAATGGGGAGTTTATTTCAAAATGGGGTACGGCGGGATCGAACGAGGGTGAATTCTACAGACCTTCAGGCATCGCTTTAGACTTAGACGGAAATTTCGTAATAGCAGACACAACTAATAATAGGATTCAAACATATAGCCCTCAAGGNGAGTATATTTCCCAGTTTGGTNCCAANGGGNNAGGGCACGGCCAATTACANGANCCNTGGGGTACNTTTGTTGATCGAGAAGGAAATATTTTCGTGGCCGATTGGGGAAATTCCCGGGTTCAGAAGTTTTCTACTGCAGGGGAATTTATTTCGGTGATTGGGGGTCGTGGATCAGGTCAGGGTGAGTTAAACCACCCGTCTGCAGTTGCCACAGATAAGGATGGAGATATTTACATTGCGGATTGGGGCAATAATAGGGTAGTTGTCTATGAAGCAGATGGTACGTTTCTGGTTAGCATTAATGGGGATGCCACCAACCTTTCAAGATGGGCCGAATATACTGTTTCAGCAAACCCCGATCTGAAAAAGGCGTTAGATAGGGTAGATTTGGAGCCTATGTCAAGACTTTGGCACCCGTCTGCTTTACATGTCGGAGATGATTACAAAATTCTAATAGCGGAAGCCCAACATCAACGAATCCAGATCTATGAAAAAGAACCCTTACATCAAGAGGCACAATTTACGTTGTAAGGTCTAACTTATCGACTGTGGGTTTTCCCCTATCTATAGTCTTCTGCCCTATCTTTCGGTTCGAAATTTAGTATCTCTTTAGGATGGTTTAGGTCTCTGTAGCCCCATTTATTGTTTGAAAGGCAGAAAAATGTATCGAATCGTATTTCTTTTGCAGCATCTATACACAATTCAACCATTCGTGATGCGTCTTGATGACTTGTCCACACGGAATATGTTCGTGGATCCCGGTTTGGGCGGTCTTCTTTAGGTAGCCATCCAAACCTGATGCATAAGACTGAAAGGCTGTGATAGTCTGAGTAATATCTTCCTAAAGCCTCTCCCCAAACTTTACTAGCTCCGTAAGGATTATTTGGACGGACAGGATCCAGATGTGTAATCCTATCCCAATTCTCGCCTACAAGATGATATTGACCCGATTCGATTTCTCTGTAAGGCGAGTCAAGAGTATAGCCTACGATGGTATTGCCGCTACTTGCAAATACCACTCGTTTCACGCCGGTGATCCGGGCTGCTTCATAAACGTTATATACACCTTTTATGTTTCTATCAATTATGTCCTCAATGGTGACACCTGTACTTAGGGCAGCTGCCAAGTGAACGACAGTTTCCTGTCCTCTAAAATGCGGGATTATCGACTCTAAATCTGTAATATCTGCCGTTACATTTCTTATTCCATCTATGGGATTACGATTTAATCCTGTGAATGAATACTTGTTACCAAGAAACTTGTTTAAGGCAGTTCCAATACGCCCACTCATTCCGGTAATCAACACATTTTTTTTGTTCATGAATTCTCCATCGTAGTAGGTTAGCAGCTGCTTATATGAGCAAAAACATTTTCACAGTAACTTAGTGAGTCAGTGGTTCATGGGTATAGAATTGGATATCCACCTGTACCTTCTAACGTTGGCCATGTTTTAGACGCATAGTCCGGATAGGTTTGCAAATATATATGTACTAAAGCTTTTAGTTCTGGTATGGGATCTGAATGGTCGTCTACCCTTAAATCTAGGTAAGGATTAGCATCTATGCGCTTCCAGTGAATTTGGATGGCAGCTGATTGACGCCCTCTATTATCTCCTCCAGTCTCCTGAGCTGCTTCTAAGCATAAAAGTAGACGTTCATGGAGGAGTAACTCCGATCCTTCTGTTTGCTCAAATGTTTCTCCCAGAGCTTGAACAACCCCAGGTCCTATCATTGTATTCGCACCGCAGGCGTAATGTAGGCCGGCGCGGCTTCCGGCCCAAGGAAACTGGGCTTCCGCGGTGAAAGCCACTGACTTTCCCTTGCGGTCTACAATGCTGTACTGTCCTCTACCATTTGAAACTGATTTAATGGCTTCAAGTACTGTCTCTGCTGGAAATCCTAATTCCAACATTCTTATTGCTCTGATTCGCTGTACTTCATGTCCGCTAAAACCAACCATTCCAACTTCCCCTATTCCCCGTAGCACGCGTGACCCGACTGCGATGTTCTTGGTGGCAACCGCACCACCAAACTGCCCGTTTCTTGGATCATACCCTACAATCGTCATAGTCATAGCTAATACTCCAAAAATAATGATTTATCACGACGTCCACAAGATTCCCTTTTGTTCGTGTTCTTTTTCTCCCTGTGTCAATGCTCTGAAAGAAGTAATTGTTACCCCATGTTGTTTTTCTAAGTCGTTAAAACATAACTTGGCCTGTTCGTTGCCCCTACCCTCGAAGGTGATTATAACTTCACTTTCCCATTCCGCTGGCCAATAGAGGCTGAGGATGCGACCACCGTGATTGTTTGTCCAGGCTCTGGCGGATTTTCCGATATCTATCAAGCCTTCCTTGGACATATTTGCGCCATGTGTTGTTACGAGACCTATATATGTTGGCATTAAACACCTCTTAATTTTTTAATCTGTTTTCTGGCATAGAATGTTCATAGTGAGTGGCACGGCCACTATTGTGCCAAGTACCCTCCGTCAATTACGAGAGATGCACCCGTTATGTACGAAGCTTCGTCAGAGGCCAAGAACAACACTCCAAAGGCGACTTCGTCAGGTGTGCCTCGTCTACCCATAGGTGTAAGATCTAGGACTGTTTCAGTTTTGTTGGACTTTCCTGGGCTAGACTCACTTAACATCGGTGTATCTATTGGGCCTGGGTGAACTGAATTTATTCTTATGTTGTCTTTGACGTGACGTAACGCAGCAGATTTCGTGAAAATCGTTACGGCTCCCTTAGATGCGTTATAAGCTGGACTTCCAATTGCACTGCCTACAATACCCATTTGGGAGGATATATTTATTATTGATCCCTTTCCATTTTTTATCATGTACGGTATCGAATGTTTACATCCAAAGAAGACCCCNTTTGCGTTTACGTCCATTATTNGATCCCATTGTTCTTCCGATGTGGATATCACGCTGTCANGNCCAGTAATACCAGCATTNTTAACNAGTATATCTAGCTTGCCATAGAGGCTAATCGTCCGAACTAAGAGTGACTTCCATTGTTCCTCGCTTGTTACATCTAGCCAAATGAATTCTGCCGTTCCCCCATTTTGTCTAATCTTNTGTGCTACATCCTCTCCCATTTCTCGTCTGATATCAGCAATTACTACCTTTGCCCCTTCATTGGCGAACATTATTGATTCGGCCGAACCCATTCCTCTAGCGCCACCTGTAATAATGGCAACCTTATCTTTTAATCTCATCTAGAACTCCTACCTTAGTTTTGGGTGTTCCTTATACCATTGGTTTGCTTGTTCGTATGCAAACGCCGCCTGTAACACAGTAGGTTCCGCAAATCTTCGTCCAATTATTTGCAGTCCAACTGGCAGCTTATTCTCACTGGTGAATCCGCAGGGAACGGAAATAGCGGGACAGCCTGTCATTGCGGCTATGTTATTAATGTGCACGGCTTTTGATTTCGTGCTTACTTCTTGGCCCCTAATGATGATAGTTTCGGCGTCTCCACGAACCCCTATATTCGCGCCTGTAGGCATAACGATCAGATCTACATCTTGAAACGCAAGCTCTACTTCTTGTCGAATACCATCAGCTACCTGTTGAGCGTGGTAGTAATCTGAAAATGTCTGATTTTTGCCTGCTGCAATACGGCCGGAAATTTCAGGCCATTGCTCTAGCTCGCTTGNCGAAAAATTGTCTTGATAATAACANGCTAATTCTGGAAGNGTTATTTTGAAATGGGCATCCCATCCTTCCTCATTCCTTGGTAGGTTGATGGGTATCAACTCGGCCCCGAGCTNTGACAAACAACTTATTGCAGTGCGAACAATATTTTCAACTTCNTCGCTTTCCCAATTCCATAACCATCTATCTACTGGGATGCCAACTTTCAATTGAGTAAGTGTTCCAGATAAATAACTATTGTAGTCTGGAACNGGATAAGGGAGTGATATAGGGTCGTTGGGGTCGTAACCGGCTAATATGGTTGATACTGTCGAACAATCTTCTACAGTNCGACATAGAGGGCCNGCTTGGTCAGACATCCAACTAGGATGAATCACGCCAAACCTGCTTATCATACCGGTACTGAGGCGAAACCCGACGAGATTACAGTTGGCTGCAGGATGCCGTACTGATCCTCCAGTATCAGTGCCTAGTGAAACAAACCCCATGCCACTAGCGACAGATGCTCCCGAACCAGAGCTGGAGGTNCCAGGGCTNAATCTTAGGTCCCATGGGTTGTAACATTCGACGGGTAGAGAGCCCCTACCTATTTGAGAATATACTTTNCCTATGAGTATTCCGCCNGCNTGTTCGAGTAAAGTATGTACTGTAGCATCNTTTTNNGGAGAGTAATNGGTTCCATTAGGATTTCCAAATGTAGTTCTNACATCCTTGGTAGCAATAACGTCTTTTAGAGTATATGGAATTCCATGTAATGGTCCTTTATATTCTCCTCTCATGATTTCATCGGTCGCTGCTTTCGCNCTTTTACGACTGTAATCGAAGGCAACAGTTGTGAAGGAATTAATCAAAGGATCAGTTTTTTCAATATGGGCTAGGCATTCTTCGTTTAATTCCGATGGGGATAGGTGATGGCCTTTAATAAGGGTAGATACCTCTGTAATCGACTTAAACAACAATTCTGTAGGCATGCGTGTCCCCAAAAACGTTCTGGCTTAAAGGTAGACGCAAGCCCACCGAGTGTCAACTATTAAGAATTGACACTCGATGTAACCGGTGCTAAATTCCAAACGGGGTATATAGTATTTGTGGTCATTCACCTTTACTGAGGAGCCTGATTCCTCTGCCTATGCTCGCTAAACATGGAGAAACGTTATGGTATTGAATTCCAACCTAGATATTCAGAAGCTTACAGCTATGCAATGGAGAATGATTGGACCCCATCGGGGAGGAAGAGTGTCTGCGGTCGCAGGTGATAGTAAAAATTCAGGTGTCTTCTATTTTGGAGCGTGCGGCGGTGGAGTTTGGAAGACAATTGATGGGGGACTTTATTGGAATAATGTGTCGGACGGATTTTTCCGTACTGCTCCGGTTGGGGCTATTGCTGTTTCTTCATGTGACTCAAACGTTGTGTATGCTGGAACCGGGGAGGCAGCAATACGCGGGAACGTAGCGGCCGGTGATGGCATGTATTTGAGCACTGATGCTGGAACCAATTGGGCGCATATAGGCTTAGAAGATACCCGCCACATTGCAAGAATACGAATTCACCCTTTAGATTCTGGGGTTGTCTATGTAGCAGCCTTGGGGGACGCCTTCGGGCCGAATCGACAGAGAGGTATATATCGCTCGTCCGACTATGGTCAGACCTGGGATCAGGTGTTGTTCAAAAGTGATAAGGCGGGAGCTATTGATCTGATCATGGATCCAAACAATCCAAGAATCCTATATGCGTCGATGTGGGAGGCGCAGAGGAAACCCTGGACGTTTAAAAGTGGGGGGCCTGATAGTGGAATATGGCGATCGTACGATGGAGGNGATTCATGGCAGGATCTTTCTAATCAAGATGGTATGCCAACAGGGATAAAGGGGAGGATAGGACTTGCTGTCGGATGTGATTCCAAATATTTATGGGCCTTGGTGGAGGCTGAACAGGGTGGGTTATATAGGTCTGAGGACAAGGGCGAAAGTTGGACACTTATATCAGACGATTCTAATTTGCAAGCGAGACCCTGGTATTTTCACCATGTCTTCGGAGACTCGCAAAATCCTGAGACAGTTTTCGTATTAAGCTTGGCCGCTTGGAAGTCTATTGATGGCGGCTCCAATTTCGAGCAATGGGTTACGTATCACGGTGACAATCATGATATGTGGATTGATCCCAATGATAACAAACGAATGATTGAAGGAAATGATGGGGGAGCTCATGTTTCTTACAACGGCGGAAAAACGTGGTCNACNATNTNCAACCAACNTACAGCCCAGTTTTATCATTTGGATACAGATAACCACTTTCCGTATAGGGTCTATGGAACTCAACAAGATAATACCGCTATTAGTGTCCCGACCAATGTTCCCAGTAAGGGGGCAATATTGTATTCTGATTGCTATCCAGTGGGCCCATCCGAAAGCGGACATATCGCGGTCAATCCGAAAGATTCGGATATTATATATTCNGGAGCAGTTGGATCATCACCTGGTGGNGGAGGTAACCTTTTAAGATANGACCATAGGTCAGGNCAAGTAAGNATNGTNACTGTTTGGCCGGAGGTCATAAATGCGTGGGGCGCTATTGCTGCGAAATATAGATTCAACTGGACTTTTCCAATTTCGTTCTCTCCACATGATCCGAACATCCTATACTGTACCGGTAATAGAGTGTTTCGGTCGAATGATGAAGGAACTGCCTGGGAATCCATTAGCCCAGACCTTTCCAGGAATGACCCCAGTAAATTGCAACCATCTGGGGGAGATATAACCTTAGATGACACCGGCGCAGAACACTATTGCACCATATTCTCATTTGTAGAATCCATCCATGAACAGGGGGTGATGTGGGCAGGAACCGATGATGGGCTGGTTCACATTTCAAAAAATCACGGGAAGGAATGGACCGATGTTACTCCTGATGGGCTTCCAGAATGGTCAACCGTCTGTTGTATAGAGATATCACCTCATGATCCGGGGACAGTGTATATCGCAGCCACTCGCTATAAGTTACAAGATAATAATCCCTATCTCTTTATGACTCGGGACTATGGGGATAATTGGACTAAAATTGACGACGGAATTCCTTGTGGTGAGCTCACGCGCGTAATTCGAGAAGATACATCTCGTAATGGACTTTTGTTCGTCGGTTCAGAACGAGGTATATTCGTTTCCTTTGACCAGGGTAGTTCATGGCAAAAGCTGGATACGAACCTTCCTGTAGTTGCCGTTCATGACATGACAATTAAAAACGACGATCTAGTTGTCGCTACTCATGGCCGCTCCTTTTGGGTATTAGATGATTTAACACCCTTACGGGAGTTCTTGGGAGATGCAGATGCCCAACTTATGACTCCGCGGCCTGCCTACAGATTCTTGCATGGATCAGTTGCTGACCGATGGGGAGGTCCAGGTATTAACTATGCTGTGAGATCGGGGATTTACGCTGCTCATCTAGAAGTTGAAACAAAGGATATGGGTAAACATCGTAAATTTATTGATGCAGCGGAAAATCCTCCAATAGGAGCGGTAATCTTCTATTATTTACCAGAATCAGTGGACCAAAACACAGAGTTAACTCTGACATTTATTGATAGCCAGGGGAAAGTTATAAAGACTTTTGATAGTAAAGATGAAGCGGGATCAATCTGTCTCTCTAAAGATGTAGGTTTAAATAGATTTATATGGGACCTTCGCTATCCAGACGCCGAGTCAGTCAACGGGGATTCCGGAACCATACAATCAGTAAAGGGACCAGTTGCCTCGACTGGAATTTATCAAGTAAAAATTGAGATGGGCGCATTTATTGATACCAAAACATTTGAGGTGCGCACATATCCAGACGTAGGTGCAGATCCAAAGGACATAGCTGAACAATTCGATTTCTTGATAAAGATACGAGACAAGCTTTCCGAGATTCACGCAGGGATCAATGACGTCCGTTATTTGAAGAAACAGATTTGCAACTGGACCGAAAACGATAATGGAAGCACGGACATATCTCTATTGGCTGATCGGCTTCTAGAAGAACTAGAATCAATAGAAGAAACGCTTATACAAACGAAGTTCAAATNGCCNTTGGACAGGGTNAAATATCCGGCAAAGTTAAATTACCAGCTAGGGGAGTTAGGAACCGTGGTAGGGAGTGCTGATTGCAAACCAACCAGGCAATCTTATGAAGTTTATGATTATTTGTGTGTAAACATCGAAAAAGAACTCCACCGGCTTAACCTACTTCGGGCATCAGGACTTGATGAAATTAACGCCCTTATAACCAGCAAAAAACTCTCACCCATACAGTAGGCATTTATAGTAATATGGCTGTGTGAAGATTAAGTCCATACCACGCCCTAACATTGTATTAGCGCGAGGTTTTTCATTTACGATACAAAAAGAATATTGGAGGTAAGCATGTCGCTGAGAATAAATGATACCGCTCCAGATTTTACTGCGAGTACCACTGAGGGCACGGTTAATTTCCATGAATGGATGGGAGATGGATGGGCTATGCTGTTCTCGCATCCGAAAGATTTTACCCCTGTGTGTGCCACTGAGCTGGGATCAGTTGCACAGTTGAAGAACGAGTTTGCAGNCAGGGATTGTAAGGTTATTGGAATAAGTCTTGATAAAGTAGAGGATCACATAAAATGGGCTAGTGATATCGAGGATATCGCTGGAACGAAGCTTAATTTTCCTGTTATTGCTGATGANGATCTCAAAATAGCCAAACTTTATGACATGTTGCCATCTGACCAAGGTGATACTAGTGTAGGAAGAACTGCTGCTGATAATCAGACNGTACGTGTGGTATTCCTTGTAGGGCCNGATAAGAAGATAAAAATGAATTTGGCATATCCCATGAGCACAGGGCGGAATTTTNATGAATTGCTTCGTGTCATTGATTCCTGTCAACTAACGTCTCGTTACAAAGTCGCCACACCTGCTAATTGGAAACAGGGTGAGGATGTGATCATTGTCCCGGCCGTAAACAATGACGCGGCGAGAGAGTTATTCCCAGAAGGTTGGGAGACAGTTAAACCCTACTTGAGAAAAGTTAAAGACCCATCCAGTTAGCTAGAAAGCATCACATGCTGGACCAGGCATAAAATAGCCCCTTGAACGCATATCGGGAGGCTATTGTTTTTGTTTTACAGTAATATCTTTGGAAATTGAACTTTAATGGCTGCCAACACAACAATCCATGAAATTGAAGTTGAGGACAGAGAGTATGTGCGTCATGGCGATACTCCCCTACTGGCACGTCTCTTTAAACCCCGTGGGAGGGGGCCATTTCCAATCATGGTGGAAGTACATGGGGGGGCGTGGGTTAATGGAAATCGTTTTAACGGAGAAGAGGCCAATAAAGCACTTGCTAAGAATGGAGTGATTGTTGTGGCATTAGATTTCCGGATGCCTCCGGAAGCACCNTATCCGACGTCGCTCGCCGATATCCACTATGGCATTCGTTGGTGTAAAACACATGCTGAGGAATGGAACGGCCGGGCGGATCGTATAGGAGCCATGGGTACTTCGAGCGGCGCACATCAAGCCATGTTATTAGGTATACAACATCNGAATTCCAAGTATGGANCACTCTTATCTCCTCCATCCAGNGTCCCAGTAGATGCGGTCCTAGGTTGTATTATCNTGTGCTCTCCCGTGATAGATCCNCTGGGACGCTATCACTATGCCAAAGGCTTAAGGGGAGATTGCACCCCACCTGAAGGATTTGCCGAGAGAGTTGTGCCAATGCACAACCAATATTGGCAGACTGAGGAGGCCATGGCTGAGGGTGATCCATTACGTATTCTCGACCGAGGAGATTACATCACNCTACCCCCTGTTTTCCTACTAGCTCGAATGTACGAAGAATCCCATCCACTCCCAGATAGAGAGAAGTTCATCAAGAAATACACCGAAGCTGGAGGCCACCTAGATGTGACCATTTTTGAGGGAACGAATGATGGTTTGTTCAGCGATCCTAGCTCATCCATAGCAAAGAAAGCCCTTCAACAAATGCGTTCGTTTATCAACGAACACATAGAGTAAATCCTAAGTCTAGTATTACTTACTAGTAATACCAAAATGCCATAGTCACAGATGAGGTCACAGACACCCATTGCCATTAATTTACGTTGGCTTATAGATCAGACGTTTTTAGCTTCATAGCAATGCATCCATTTAGAAGCTAATGGGTAAGGCATTGTTATTGCCAAGGAGAGGGTTGGGGGTTCGAATCCCCTCTTCCGCTCCATACTTCTGGAATTACAAATAATTATTGTCGATAATTTCTTTGA
>PAUC01000011.1 GCA_002712585.1 Dehalococcoidia bacterium | reverse complement strand
CAAGACAAACTGGACATACCAAGGTATTCGGTGGGGCATCCTGATAATCTGCTCGGCAGTTACAGAACATTTTGGTTTTGGTCTTAAGTTGAACATGCACCTCAAGCCCAATCACAGTCTCGTATTCAATTGAAACAGTATTCAAAGCAGGATCTCTGGATCGGATTTTATTCACTCAAGTATATCAATAGACAAGGTATTGCATCAATCTAATGTCACAACAGACGGACCTATCATTTCCTTGGAAAGAGAATCTAAATAAAGGAATATCAGTCTACATGCGATCTTTATCTACTATTCTAGCCAATCATGATGATTTTCTAAACACTCTAGACTCACTATTAGATAACCCATTGGGCTAACATATAGTTGTAATACTGTATTGCGACGGGGTTCCAAGGCGATCGATTGAAATTTTCTGATAGAATACATACAGTTGTGGGCTTCCGTGTGATACACGGAAGAATTATAGGCCCCATAGGTTAGTCTAATGACGTCATACTACCCTGCTTTTTTGGACATTACCAACCGGCTTTGCATCGTAGTTGGAGGCGGCAAAGTAGCTGAAGCCAAAATCCTTCAGCTGCTCGAATATAAATGCCTAATTTCAGTAATAAGCCCTAGAATCACGCCTTGCATATTGTCTTGGGTAGAAAATGGGAGAATTTCATGGGAATCTCGCCCCTACGAGTCCGGAGATATAGCTAATGCATTCCTAGTAATCGCGGCTACAGACTCAGCTAAGGTTAACATCATAATATCCAAGGAAGCCGATCTTCATAAAGTTCTGTTGAACACGGTAGACAATCCTATCTTAAGCAATTTTATTGCTCCAGCTATTGTTAGAAGAGGACCCGTAACTCTTGCTATATCGACTAACGGAACAAGTCCAGCATTAGCAAGAAAATTCAGAGAATGCCTATCGAAAAGCCCCCTACTAGAATACGCAGATCTTGCCCCTTTACTTTCACAAGTTCGCAAGCAAGTCAGATCAAATGGATGGAAAGTCAGACCAGATATCTGGCAGAAATTGATTACACCTGAACTACTGAGCATGATAAAAAGTGGTAGAGAAAAAGAAGCAAAAGCCAACCTCCTGAAAAATCTATCACAGGAATCAACATCATGAAACCTCTCATAATAGGCACCAGGGGAAGTAAATTGGCGCTTAGCCAAACCCATCAAATAATGGATAAAATCAAGAATGCATATCCGGACCAAAATATAGAAATATGTATAATCCGAACCGGTGGGGATAAATTCCCTGCATCTCCTCTGGATCAGATGGGTATGGGGGTATTCGTGAAAGAAATAGAGACTGCGTTACTGCAGAAAAGAATAGACTTGGCCGTTCACAGTGCCAAAGATCTAACACCTGAACTCCCTAAAGGATTAACCATAGGAGCAATAGGATCCCGACAAGACCCGAGAGATGTTCTTGTTAATCGATGGAACTCTAAATTAACCGACATGCCAGAAAATGCTGTTATAGGGACTAGTAGCCCTCGACGGATGGCCCTTATCAAACGATATCGCCCCGATTTCAAAATCGTCCCTATACGAGGAAACATTGATAAACGGCTCGACCAGGTATACAGAGAGAAAATTGACGGTACGATTATGGCAGCTGCTGGATTAATCAGATTAGGGTTAGAAACCTCGGTTTCTGAATATTTGCCCACAAATTATTTTATACCTGCTCCAGGACAGGGAGCATTAGCTATTGAAATAAGGACTATTGATCAACATTTAAAGGACCTTGTAAGAATTTTGGACGACCCAACTACTCACCTGGCTATTGCGGCGGAAAGAGCCTTCCTCAGGTTATTAAAAGGGGGTTGTACTGAGCCTTCAGCTGCTTATGCACAACTTGATGGCGACCAATTGAATATGCACGCATTCATTGGGGCAACTAACGGACGAGATTTTTTCGAGGCTATAAAAAGCGGCAAGTCCCACGAGCCCACTCAAGTAGCAAAACAAGTTTATCAAGCTCTTCTAGATCTGGGAGCCGCACATCTTCTTCGAGATGATTCGGTGAAATGAATAAGATGATAGGAAAAGTATANTTANTCGGGGCNGGGCCGGGAGACCCTGGATTAATAACNNCTAAAGGACTTAACCTGCTAAAACAAGCTGATGTCGTCTTCTACGACCGCTTGGTCAACAAACGCCTCCTAGAAGAGATTGGGGATCACGCAGTGGCTATATACGTCGGAAAATCCCCAGGGTCTGGTAAAAATCAACAAGCGAATATATCTACCCTCCTAATTGATCAGGCTTCCGAGGGCAAAATGGTCGTTCGTCTCAAAGGAGGTGACCCATTCGTGTTTGGGCGAGGCGGAGAGGAGATCCAAGTGCTTGAGATGGCTGGGATACCATTCGAGGTAGTACCAGGAGTAACTGCATCCATTGCCGCACCAGCATACGCCGGAATACCCCTAACACATAGAGATCATTCGAGTAGTTTCACCGTAATTAGTGCAATTGAATCACAAGATAAATCATCCTCAACGATAAACTGGACGGCCCTGGCAAAGGCAGGAGGTACGCTAGTAATTCTTATGGGTTGGAGTGTCATAGATAATGTGATAGAGAGTCTTATATCCGGTGGAATTGCCCCTTCTACACCAGCAGCTCTAATAGAGTGGGGAACTGAACCATTTCAAAAAACAGTTACCGGAGAAGTAAGGAATATCAGTACTAAGGGACGCAAATCCATGATAGGTCCTCCGGTTGTATTGGTAATAGGCAATGTAGTAGCCCTAAGAAACCAGATCAGATGGTTTGATTCCAAACCCCTGTTTGGCAAACGTGTTCTAATTACTAGACAGGAGCGCCCTCCAAGAACCTTGGACACTCTACTGCGAAATGAAGGGGCGCTTCCGATAAATATACCTACAATAACTTTTGTAGCATCACCAATGTCTAAGGAATTAGACACGACCATGAGAAACCTTGGGGAATATCAATGGATAGCATTCATGAGCACTAACGCCGTAGAGTTTTTCTTTTATCATATGAAATCTTTGGGGTTAGATTCTAGGGAATTGTCTGGGGTTAAGATTTGCTGTATAGGGTCAGAAACTAATAAATCCCTTGAAACTTTTGGGCTGTTATCAGATCTTGTTCCAAAATATTTCGGTTCCAAACATCTAAGCAAAGCGTTAAGTAATAAATTTAGTTCTGGAGACCGAATACTAATTCCCAGGACTAACATTGCCCCTACTGATTTATCGGAGGAACTAGCCAACCTTGGTGCTATAGTAGAACAGCCTATAACCTACCAAACCGAAATTCCAGAAGATTCAAGGAGAATGCTAAGAACGACTCTAGAGAAATCTACGATTGACATTATTACATTCACTAGTTCATCTACAGTGAATCATTTTGCAGAATTATTGGATGGGGATTACAGGCTCATAGAGGAATCATTAGTAGCAGCAATAGGGCCTTCTACAGCTAATACAATAGAAAAAGTGGGCTTAAAGGTTGACATTCAAGCTTCGATACACACGATTCCTGGCCTGGTATCAGCCTTAACAAATCATTTCCTAGGAAGGAGAATATAAATGGCTGGATATCCAGAAAACAGGTTGCATCGTCTACGCAAAACTGCTGGCATACGGGATCTCGTTCGAGAGACTAAATTGTCAGTGAAAAATCTTATCTTCCCGATTTTTATAACTTACGGCGAAAATATAAAGACAGAAATCAAATCTATGCCAGGTAACTATCAAATCTCGTTAGACAACCTACCAGGGGAAATAAGAGAAATAACATCTTGGGGTATCCCAGGTGTACTATTGTTCGGTTTACCCAGAAAAAAGGACGAGACGGGTTCATATGCATCATCCAGTACCGGACTAGTCCAGGAGGCCGTCCGCATCGCGAAGGACACTAATCCAGACATTCTAGTTATTACCGATCTCTGCCTTTGTGGTTACATAAGTCACGGTCACTGTGGAATTCTTGATGGCGAAAACGTAGATAACGACAAAACCCTCGATACATATAGAGAAATAGCTCTATCTCAGGCATCAGCTGGTTCGGATATTATTGCTCCTTCAGGAATGATGGATGGACAAGTAGGAACAATCCGTAAGGCACTAGACACTAATGGCTATACAGATACAGCCGTAATGGGATACTCAGCAAAATTCGCTTCCTCTTTTTACGGCCCATTCAGAGATGCTTCGGATTCCTCTCCTAGTTTTGGAGACCGAAAAAGCTATCAAATTGATCCAGCAAACTGGCGAATGGCTATGCGGGAAATTCAAGCAGACGTGGACGAGGGTGCCGATATAATCATGATAAAACCCTCCTTAGCATACTTGGACGTAATTAATCGAGCCAGGGCGTCATATAATCATCCCATTGCTGCGTATAACGTCAGCGGAGAATTCTCGATGGTAAAAGCAGGAATTGCTGCTGGCATAGTAGATGCCCAAACCATAATTCTGGAAATCTTAACAAGCATCAAACGCGCTGGCGCCGATATAATAATAAGCTATCACGCCAAAGAAGCGGCCAGATGGTTAACTGAAGGATAGGTAATCACCCACACAAATCTCAAAATCCAATCCCACAGAGACCTATTTTCCGCATAACAATCATACTCTTGATTGCCTGCTTGCCAAATCCGGCCGAATCGTTGGTCCTGAGCTATTACTCTACTCTGGGTAAACTAGCTCTCCACCTGACGTCTGCCTAGAAGGTTTGCGCACTGGGTTTGCGCCCTTACTCTTCCAAAAGATTTCAGCAACCTTAGTTACAGCATCACGTAACCCGTTAGCAGCTTCCAGATTACGATGAACTTTCGCCTCGGATGCCTCTTTCATGGCTTTCCAAAACGTGTCATGAAGATCTGGGAACTGTTCTATATGTTCAGGCTTAAAGTAATCCGCCCAAAGGATACGTAGTTCTTGTTTGACCAATTCCGCATGATGTTCTTTGACAGTGGTCATACGAGAAATCTTATGGACGTAAATCGCAGATTGGTCCTGGGTAGCATCAGCACCGGGTTTTTCCAAGTCATTAATCAACGTAGACATTCTAACTACTGTGTGAGCCGCGATTTGGGCAAAATGGGGATCATAAATTCCACATGGGACGTCGCAATGCGCACAAACGGGTCGTTCTGGGAACATCCAATGCTTCACTATATGGATTGGGTTTAACGAAACCATGTTTACTCCTTTGATTGAATTTAACAGTCGCAGTATATCCTAGTTGCAATGACCTGCCAACGTCGAATTAAAAGGCCCATACCGATACAGATGCTGGTAAGATTATATCCATGTTCGCACAAAAAGTTATTCAACTGAGTACTCGCTTACATCATTGGATCCAGGGCAAGCGATTCAGGACTATAAGTGTAAAAGGCAATAGTATGGCCCCTAGCTTCTCTAATGGAACTCGCATCTCCATAGATCGCAATAGATACAAAATGGACCGCCCCATATTAGGAGATGTCGTCGTATTTACTCATCCTGGAGTTAAACAGACGACTTTTCTGAAACGCATAGTAGGATTACCAGGAGATCTCATAGAACTGAAACGCGAACGAATATTTGTTAATAACCAGCCTGTTACTGCAAATGCTAAGGGACCTATAGGACATTCACACCTTCTTGACCTCATGTGGACACTGGAGAGGGATGAATATTTTGTTTTAGGTGACAATACATCTGATAGTTTGGATAGTCGAAGACTTGGACCCATCAAGTTAAGTTGGATCCTAGGCAAAGTCTGGTAGGAACAATTCCGAAGGTGCTAGAATCAAGTCATGCCACAAGAAAATATTATTATACGTGGGGCCCGCCAGCACAACCTCAAGAATATAGACGTAGTAATCCCACGGGATAAACTCGTTGTAATCACAGGAGTTTCTGGGTCAGGGAAAAGCTCATTGGCATTCGACACAATATATGCAGAAGGACAGAGAAGGTATGTAGAGTCACTCTCGGCTTACGCACGACAATTTTTGGGAAGGATGGACAAACCAGACGTAGAATATATAGAAGGGTTATCTCCAGCAATTTCTATAGATCAGAAAGGCGTTTCCCATAATCCGCGATCTACTGTAGGTACAGTCACTGAGGTCTATGACTACATGCGACTCCTGTACGCAAGGGTGGGCAGACCCCACTGCCCCAACTGTGATGAACCAGTCTCCCGGCAAACGATACAACAAATAGTTGACTCCATCATGTCTATGGAAAACACTTCCCAGATAACAATACTCGCTCCCAAAGTTAGACGGAGAAAGGGAGAACACAAGGATATATTTGAAAAGGCCAGACAAGCTGGTTTCAGCCGAGTACGAGTTAACGGAGAGATGATCAGAATAGAGGAGACAGAAAATTTAGTTTTAAATAAGCAAAAGTGGCACTATATCGACCTTGCAGTAGATAGGCTCTCTATCGATGGCGAAACGGATGTGACCAGATTGACTGATTCAGTAGAAACCGCTATTCGAGAAGGGCAAGGACAAGTAACGATAGCTGTAGCAAAAAAGAATGACATCGAGTTCTCAGAACGATTTGCGTGCGTCAGTTGTGGTACGAGCCTCACCGAAGTAGAGCCCAGGACCTTTAGCTTTAACAGCCCTCATGGGGCTTGTGGGGATTGTACTGGCTTAGGTTTCAAGTTAGAAGTTGATCCGGATCTCGTCTTAGCCAATAGAGAGCTGACCCTGCAAGAGGGAGCGGTTTTGCCTTGGGCTAGGGCAGGTTCAATGAGTTCTTGGTACACCAGTCGGATAGGATCTGTAGCCAACACATACAATTTCCCAACCGACGTCCCCATATCAAAACTTTCTGAGTCAGATATTAATATCATATTATATGGCAACCAACATGAATATATAACAATACGCCATAAAACACGCCGTGGGAGAGTATACAGCTGGAGAACCACCTTTGAAGGCGTCATTCCAAATCTTGAAAGAAGATTTCGGGAAACAGATTCCAATCATGTACGAACACAAATTGAAAAGTATATGAGGGCCAGAGCATGCCAATCCTGCAAAAATAAGAGACTCAAACCAGAAGCTTTAGGTGTAAAAATAAACGACCACGATATCATGGATGTTTGCAGCTATCCCATAAGAAAGACATTGGAATGGTCACAGCAACTACAGTTGGAT
Organism: Dehalococcoidia bacterium; assembly: GCA_002712585.1. Classification (GTDB taxonomy): domain Bacteria; phylum Chloroflexota; class Dehalococcoidia; order Lucifugimonadales. The sequence continues at coordinate 24,977 of PAUC01000011.1, read as the reverse complement.
ACTACCGCTAACCGCTTATCCAAGTCCCTAACCAGAAGGGAAGCCGCTATAGCCAAGCCAATATTGAAAGAAATTATCGACCGCTTAACATTCCTTCAGAACATAGGACTGGGATACTTAACACTAAACAGAGCCGCCAGAACTCTGTCTGGAGGAGAAGCCCAACGCATTCGCTTAGCAACCCAAATAGGATCTGGGTTAACTGGAGTACTATACGTCTGTGACGAACCCACCATAGGTCTACATCCCGATGACGACAAACTGCTCATAAATACATTAAAACACCTTAGAGACCTAGGGAACACCATACTAGTAGTAGAACATGATAGAGCAGTTATGCAGGCCGCGGACCACATCATTGATATGGGATTAGGGGCAGGTGAATTTGGTGGCAACATAGTCGCTGAAGGCCCTTTGAATACTATATTAGAGAGTAAAACTTCTTTGACAGGACAATATCTTAGTGGACGGAAGAATATTCCAATTCCAGCAAAACGAAGACCCGGGAACGGAAAGTACCTCCAGATAATTAACGCAGCGGAAAACAATCTTCGTGGTATAGATGTGAGTTTTCCATTGGGTCTGCTTCTATGCGTTACTGGGGTGTCGGGATCTGGAAAGAGCACGCTTATGTATGAAGTGCTTTACAAAAAACTCGCACAATCCATCTATAGAGCCAAGGATCGTCCGGGTAAACACGACAGACTAATCGGAGTAGATAATATTGACAAAGTTGTCAATATAGACCAATCGCCCATAGGACGTACACCTCGTAGTAATCCAGCAACTTATACAGGAACGTTCACGTTCATACGAGACCTGTTCGCATCCCTTCCAGAATCCAAAGCTCGTGGATACAAAGCTGGAAGATTTTCTTTCAACGTAAAAGGAGGTCGGTGCGAAGCCTGCCAAGGAGAGGGGTACACACAGGTCGAAATGCAATTCCTACCCAATGTTACCGTTCCATGTGAAAGCTGTTACGGAAGTCGCTACAACCGTGAAGCATCTGAAATTCATTACAAGGATCAAAGTATATCTGATGTTCTAAATATGACCGTATACACAGCACTGGATTTTTTCAGGAATATTCCCAGAATCAAGTCTAAATTAGAAACTCTGAGAGATGTCGGCTTGGGATACATAAGATTGGGACAACCAGCCACTACTCTGTCAGGAGGAGAGGCCCAACGGGTTAAACTTGCAACGGAGTTGTCGAAAAGAGCCACAGGGAAAACATTATATTTATTGGATGAACCGACAACCGGCCTATCTTTCGAAGACTGTCACCACCTCCTAGAGGTCCTCCATCGCCTAGTTGACTCCGGGAATTCTGTAATGTTAATCGAGCATCACGTCGACATGATAAAAAATGCAGACTGGATAATAGATCTTGGCCCAGGTGCAGCTGAAAAGGGGGGCCTAATCATAGCCACAGGTACTCCTGAAAAAATATCGAAAACAAAACAATCTGTAACGGGAAAATATCTTTATCCCACCTAGGCTCACCTTAGGTTTATACCAATGTTATCTACATCCTATAACATTCATAACGTTTGACGAACTCTCACACCACATTTATCATCAGCATTGAGCATTAACTATAGGAGGTCTCACCCATTTGGAGCCCATAAACCTATATGATTTTGAATCGAGAGCTGAATCAACTGTTCCACACAATGTCTGGGATTATATATCTCGCGGATCTCAGGATGGGATAGCGTTGAAGCGAAATCGGTCAATGCTGGAATCTATACTCCTTCGACCTAGATTTCTTAGGGATGTACGCAAAAGAAATCTTTCAACTACGATTTTGGGTGAGCCAATAAAATTTCCCATTATGATAGCTCCAGCCTCGCGTCAAACCATGGTACATCCAGACGGTGAAATAGCTACGGCTAGGGCTGCGGCAGCGTCAGGAACCATTATGGGTCTTTCGACTAGTTCCACAAAAAGCATCGAAGAGGTAGCTCAAGCAGCTTCAGGGCCTTTGTGGTTTCAACTTTTCCATTGTGGCAAAGAAGAAACCACGAGTTTAGTTAGAAGAGCTGAAGATTCCGGCTACAAAGCAATTTGTCTAACGGTTGATACACCAATACCAAGCGACAAAGAGATGGACATAAGAAATAGTTGGCAAACCCCTCCAGAAGCTTATCCAGGCAATTTCCTCTACAAGATAACCTCTAAGACTCCGTCCAATCTTGATTCGGGCATTTCTGAAGGTCACCACATGCGACCTCCAACAATCCCGTTAACATTCGAACAATTACCATGGCTTAAATCACTCACACGTCTTCCTATAGTTATTAAGGGCATACGCACAGCTGAAGATGCAGCATTATGTGTAAAATACGACATAGACGGAATCGTCGTTTCAAATCACGGAGGAAGACAAATTGACTGTACCTTATCATCCATAGAAACCCTTCCAGAAGTGGTGACTGCTGTGGATGGAAAAGCAGAAATATATTTTGATTCTGGAATCCGTAGGGGAAGTGATGTACTTAAAGCCCTTGCCCTAGGAGCCAAAGGTGTTTTTATAGGGAGGCCTATTTTTTGGGGTCTTGCCGTAAACGGTCAAGCTGGAGTAGAAAAGGTCCTAGATATTCTTTATAGAGAACTTGATCTAGTTATGGCATATTGTGGTTTTACTTCAGTTGATCAAATTGATGACGGGATACTACATCTTCCATTAGAGATGGAATATAGTCGCATTCCATACATAGAAGAGATTCGAGGCCTTGCTGATCTACATGCAAAAGGCCTGATTTCTAGAAACGAATTTGACTCTAAAAGAGAATCACTACTTGGCATAGAAAAACAATGAATTCAGGCCCACTAAGTTTGCAGGACATAGAACGACAAGCTAAATCATTAATTCCTCATAACGTATGGAATTTCATTGAGGGTGGTTCCCAAGACATGATAACCACGCAGCGTAACATAGAACAATTTAATGACATTAAGCTCCGGCCCAGACCATTTCTCCAAACAAATGAACGAAAACTTTCTACGACGATACTAGGTCACTCTATAAGTATGCCTATACTTTTGGGAGCGGCTGGCGGCCATACCTTCGTACATCCAAACGGGGAACTCGACACGGCGCAAGCAGCCAAAGATATGAATACAGGATTGGCCCTTAGTACTAGCTCCGATTATTCTCTTCAAGAGGTTGCAGAAATAGGTGCCCATCCAAGAATTTTCCAACTTTATCACTGCGGAAGAGCACTAACTGAACTTTTAGTCAAACAAGCAGAAGACTCAGGATATGCAGCGATTATGTTAACTGTAGATTGCCCTGTACCCAGCCCAATGGAAGGTGATTTAAGGAATCAATTTCACAAATACGGTGGTGCAACTCTCGGTAATTTCAAATCAACGAAGATTCGTCGATTGTTACCACCGGATACGAAAATGGTGGACATGTGGGAACGGCCCCCCAATATACCATTGGAGTTCACGGAATTAGAATGGCTAAAGAGACTTACAACCCTGCCTCTAATCGTTAAGGGTATTCGCACTGCTGAAGATGCAACCCTCTGCTTGGAAAATGGTGTAGATGGTTTACTTATATCCAACCATGGAGGACGACAAATAGATACAACACTGGCTTCAATAGAAACGTTACCAGAAATATCGATCGCAGCTCAGGGGAAAATGGAATTGTATATAGATTCAGGCATACGAAGCGGGTCCGACATATTGAAAGCCCTGGCTCTAGGAGCGAAGGCAGTATTCATTGGGAGACCTTTGTTTTGGGGCCTAGCAATAGGGGGATCCATGGGGGTAAGAAAGGTTTTATCAATCTTAAGAACTGAATTGGATGAGGCCATGGGATATAGCGGCATATCCTGTATAGAACACGTGGATGCCACAATTCTATCTCTGCCAAAGCACATGATGGTGCCAAGAAATGTAGCCATACGTAAAATAAAAGACTTGGCTTTATTGTTAAACCAGGGAAAGATCACAAAGCAAGTATTCCAATCGAATAAGGCCAAGCTACTACAGGCTTAATCCCAACGAAAAGTATTCTTGTGCCTTAATATGTAAATAACAACAATTCCACCACATAGATAACTAAAAAGGCGTTCGAACAAGAAATCAAATTCCACTATAGGAACCATCGTCACCAGCAGATTGAACACAAGTCGACCGAAACTCATCCCCACTAACCACCCTGCTATAAAAAGCAAGCATATTCCCAGCGTTCTGACGATCTTGCTCATGGTATAAGTAATCCAATCTTTAAGGATATGTGTTGCATAATCTAATGTTAATTGAACTAATCCCTCAGCTAACCCTTTAATGCTGGTATCACTTCTCTTCCCCAAAGTTCTATAGAGCGCATAACACTTCTATGAGGCATAGGCCCTTCCTGTCCGTATATGATGAGATTACCCGCTCCAAGCTCCTCATGATACTTCCTTAATTTTCTCACTACCGTGTCTGGATTACCGACTATAATCTGGTCTAATTCCACCAGATTTTCATAACTCCAACCCCCAAAACCAGGCTGCACTCTTTTGGCGTTAACTTTAGCTGATTCTCTACTTCTATACCCTGGTGGATCGAAATGCTCCATAGGTCCCCGAAAGCGATATTTTTCATTCCACATAAAATGGCGTCCTAATTCAAATGCAGCTTCATCAGTATCTGCCACACACGCTCTAATCAGAAATCCGTATTGTTCTGGTCCTGTTTCGTGACCGGCTTTGGCCGCGGTCTCGTGGTATAATTTATTCGTCGCTAAAGCAACCTCATAGGTGCTTCCTATGCTCATGTATGCGTACCCTCTTTCGGCAGCCCAGACCACAGATTCAACACTAGACGTTCCTGGATACCATATCGTAGGATGTGGCTGTTGCAGAGGTTTCATCCAGGGGTTAACAATGCGATGATGAAAATGCTTGCCTTCCCATCTAAATGGCCCTTCTGAAGTCCAAGTCTTAATGATTAGGTCGTGGGCTTCCTGAAACCTTTCCATGTTGTCCGCTGGATTCAAATTAGCATGTATGCTTTCCACCGGCCCCCCACGAACAAATCCTGAGATAATTCTCCCTCCAGACATGACATCGAGCATAGCTATTTCTTCAGCCAATTTTACGGGATTCCCTGTGACTGGAATTATATTGCCTAAAATGGCAATCTTTGTGTTCTTGGTATTCGATACGAGTGCGGCAGCACTGATATTAGCGGAGGGTTTCATACACCACCAAGAGTTGTGATGTTCGTTAGTCATGATACCATCAAAACCCACCTCGTCCGCTTGCCTATATTGCTCGTAATAGTTCTTGTAGAGACCGTGAGCTTTTTCAGGGTCAAAATGTTTGTTCGACAAGGTAAAATAGGACTCTGTCTGATGTTTCGATAAGAGGTCTTCATCTACGTAAGAGTAAGGCTCCTCGCTGAACCAAAAAACCTGGACCGACATATTATCTCCTTTTATCTAACCGTATAACCATATTAAGCATTTAGGAAAGATGTCAGTGTGTCTAAGAACTCCCTTGGTCTTTCTGCATGGGGCATATGGCTGCATCTATCAATAATTTTAACTTCCGAGTTTACAAGGACTCTATGAAAAAGATCAGCGCATTCCACTGGCACTATGTAATCCTGCTTACCCCACACAATCAAAGATTTCAACGAAACTTTTCGTAGGTAGTATTGAAGATTGGGGTTATNAAAATAAGGTTGCCAACACCACGAGGCGGCCATCTCTCGGTTCCCTCTTTCTATTTTTTGTTCTTCCAATGTTAATTCGCGATTAAATATGTTTTCATAATCTTCCACTTGGGTTTTGTCATAAAATCGGAGGTTTTGCACGGTCTCACGCGGACTAGTGAAAAGCTCTGCTATCTGCCCCCTTTCAGGCTTCATCCCTACAGGTGCTACAAGAATCATTTGCTTGAATGGGGTTTGATTCATGGCCGCCATTTCAGCAGATATCCAGCCTCCCATAGATAAACCGAACAACGTTATCTCCTTAAGCTTTAGATGAAGTATCAGGCCATGGTAATAGTGAGCAACAGCGGGTATGGAATCAATCCATGGGATCCGATCGGACTGGTCATAACCAGGATGAGATGGAGCGTATACAGTAAACGATTTTGATAACATCTCATGATAGTTCAACCATCCTGGATTACCACCGGCACCATGTAGAATCAGCAGTGGAGGGCCATCTCCCCCTTTGAACAACTGAAGACGCCCTTCTGGATAACTAATAATTTCCTCTTTCCAGTTCGTGTCCACTTTTCTTCCTTATAATTCCCTGGTTCTTATGCCACTAACCAAAAGCCTCTTTAAACTTAGTAATGATTTGAATATGCTGATCAACGGTTGCAAATCCACAATTCATAGTTTGCAAACTAACATGGGTTGCCCCGAAAGATTCCCATTTCTTTGCCGCTTGGACAAGTTCTTTTACAGGTCTATCCGCATCTACAAAACCTTCAATACCAATGTTTCGAGGATTTCTTCCAGCCATTTCTGCATGTCTATGGATNACCTGTATCTTGCGTCTAAACTCGTTATCAAGGCTTGTATCCCTACCGGAAGCAATCCAACCATCTCCCAGTCTACCGATCCGTTTCAAAACTCGATCGGAACTACCGCCAAACCATATGGGGATGGGTTGCTGTATCGGCATAGGCCTAATGCCAGCATGCGTTACCCGGTTCCACTCCCCTTCAAAATTTACCTTGTCCTCAGTCCAAAGTTGTCGTAAAAGAGCTACTTGTTCTTCACTTCTACGTCCCCTGTCACTAAACCTCTCTCCTAGTGCCTCATATTCCACATAGTTCCATCCAATCCCGATACCAAGCCGGAGTCGTCCCCCCGTCAATAGATCAATAGTAGCAGCTTGCTTAGCAACCAATGCTGTCTGTCGCTGTGGCAATATGATGATCCCTGTGGTCAACTGGATCCTCTTAGTCACTGCCGCAAGATANCCAAACAAAACCAATGGTTCATAAAATTGATCTTCGAGNGTATANGCGGCGCCGACCAAGTTNGAATGATAGGACATGTCTGCCCCAAGAACATGATCATAAACCGTCAAATGGTTATATCCTAGAGAATCCGCAGCTTCCGCATATTTTTTGGCGTCCTCAGGACGAGACCCCATCTCCGTTTGGGGAAAAATGACACCTAACTTCATATGTCTACCTCAAAACGAACTTCACCCTATAGTCAGAAGTATCTTATCCTAACGCCGCAGTGTCAACGTCAATACGATATCGCTATGGTACAATTCCTAAACTCTGTATCAGGCACTAGTACAATGAATATTAAAGGTAGAGTTGGAATAAAGTTCCCTGCCAAAATGATTGACCAAAAATGGCAGCAGATCTGGGAAGAACGCGGCCTTAACAAAATAGAGGACAAGAGCTCTAAGCCCAAATGGTATGAATTAACAATGTATCCATATCCATCGGGTGATTTACATATAGGGCACTGGTACGCTATGGCACCGGCAGATGCCCATGCACGCTTTCGAAGAATGCAAGGGTACAACGTACTACATCCAATGGGGTTCGACGCATTCGGCCTCCCAGCAGAGAACGCGGCCATTCTTCGCGGTATCCATCCAAAAAAATGGACCATGGACAACATTGACCGGATGCGGTCACAACTTAAATCTATGGGAGCCATTTATGATTGGGATCGTGAAGTAGTTTGTTGTCTACCTGACTACTACCAATGGAACCAGTGGATGTTCCTCCAGATGTTCAAAAATGGCCTAGCTTATCGTTCAAAAGCACCTGTAGTTTGGTGTCCATCCTGTCAAACGGTTCTAGCTAACGAACAAGTACTTAACGGTGTATGCGAACGATGCCAAACTCCTATAACCCATCGAGATCTGGCCCAATGGTTCCTGAAGATAACCGAGTACGCCGAAGAACTTCTCAATTTCGACGGACTCGTGGACTGGCCTGAACGTATTATAACNATGCAACAAAATTGGATAGGTAAAAGCCACGGCGTGGATATAAGTTTCGACCTAGCACATCTAGGTCTGGAAGAAAAAGAGATCAAAACCTTCACGACCCGTATTGATACTATATTTGGTGTCACATTCATGGTTTTAGCTCCTGAACATCCCTTGGTACTAAAGCTGACAAAACCCGAACAACGGCCTGTGGTAGAAGCCTACCTGGCACAATCGCGCATGCAAACTGAAATCGAGCGCATGTCTACCAACAAGGAAAAAACCGGAGTTCCTCTGGGTACGTATGTCGTGAATCATGTTAATGGAAGGAAGATACCGATATACACCGCAGACTATGTCCTTACAACATACGGGACTGGAGCAGTCATGGGAGTACCAGGTCATGACCAACGAGACCACGATTTTGCGATTAAATTCGGTTTGCCCATAATTCCAGTTATTTCATCCCAGGATTCTGAGAATCGCGAGGAAAACATTGCCTATACCGGCGAAGGTATCATGATAAATTCAGGTAATTTTGACGATTTAAAATCAAAGGATGCAAGAGAATCCATAGCATTGTTCATCGAGGAAAATGGCTGGGGAGAAAGATCGATTTCCTATCGGATTAGAGACTGGCTTATTTCACGCCAACGATACTGGGGCACGCCAATACCCATAATCTACTGTGCCACCTGTGGAACTCAGCCGGTCCCGGAAAAAGATTTGCCTGTTCTACTTCCTCCAGACGCAGATTTCCACCCAAGAGGCGAGCAATCACCTCTTGCAACTAATCAAGAATTTCTAGAGGTTGAATGTCCCGTCTGCAATGGAAAAGCTAAACGGGAAACAGATACGATGGACACTTTCGTAGATTCCTCATGGTATATGTTTCGCTTTGCAAATCCACGCTACAAAGATGGACCTTTTAACACGGAAACAATAAACGATTGGATGCCTGTTGACCAATACACAGGTGGAGCAGAACACGCCGTAATGCACCTTCTCTACGCCAGATATTTCACAAAAGTTCTACGTGATTTGTCTCTGATTTCTTTTGATGAACCCTTTCTACGACTCTTCAACCAAGGAACCATAATAGCTAGTGGAGCTAAAATGAGTAAATCAAGGGGTAACGTTATAGCCCCAGATGCTTATGTAAACCAACTAGGTGCAGATGTCGTACGTACATATCTAATGTTTTTAGGACCATGGGATCAAGGAGGTGACTGGACTGACACTGGCATCAATGGTGTATCACGATGGATGAATCGTCTATGGACCCTATTTCATACCGACGTTAAACAATTCCCCATAAATGTTAACGAAACTAGAACCCGTCGCAAACTACATCAGACAATAGAAAAAGTTCACAAAGAAATGGATTCGTTTAAATTTAACACCTCCATAGCTGCCCTCATGGAGATGACAAATGAGCTAAGTCGCGCAAAAGAACAAAAAACGATAAGTCAATCTTTGTGGCAAGAATGCGTGGAAAAAATTTTACTAATGCTTGCTCCCATTGCACCTCATATAGCAGAGGAACTGTGGGAAGTAAATGGCCGGGTCTTTAGTATCCACACTCAGTGTTTCCCCCAATGGGACCCAGCCATGACTAAAGAAGAAGGAATCACTCTGGTTGTACAAATTAACGGCAAAGTCCGTGACAAGATCCAATGCCGATCCGGAATATCGCTAGAAACCGCCAGGGAATTAGCATTAACTAGCGAAAAAATCAAACCTCTGATTAACAACAGCCAGATAAAGAAAACCATATTCGTGCCAGACAAATTGTTGAACTTTGTCATTTAAACTATTTCACTATTTTTAGAAACACACTAAAAATAGTGAAATAGTTTCTTCAAGACAGCAAAAACCTGCCCGAATTGGTACATGAGTCAGTTAATTAATAGGGGAATGGAGAGCTATTATTCCATTCATGATAACGTCGTCACCTCTTTTGTATAATCCGCATGAAATGGACCATAGAGTGTGGTAAGAAAACAACATAGACTTACCGCCCTATTAAGAAACCGAAATTATCGCTTCCTGTGGATTATGGGAACAATAAATAATTCCGGTGAACTAGCCGAAATATTAGTCGGCAGTTGGTTAGTATATCAAATAACCGGATCGCCCTGGCAGGTGGCTCTGGTGGGGCTTAGTCGCACAATAGCAATGTGCACCCTCAGTCTCTACGCAGGCGCTCTCGGTGATAGGTTAGATAAACGACACATTATGATCGGCGCACATATCGTGGGCACTCTAGCCATGGGATTCCTCCTTTTAGAGCTTACCCTGGGTTCTATAGAGCCATGGCACATTTTCCTAGCCTCAGCACTAAAAGGAGGCACCAGATCCTTTGACAATACGAGTAGGAGGGCAATGCTTTTTGAAGTAGTTGGTAAACGCAAACTCGTTGAGGCTATCTCCTTGGAGCATATCGGTTTCAGTAGTGGCCTGATTGTAGGGCCACTACTAGTAGGAACGCTAATTGAAATAACGAATAGTGCTACAGGGGTATATACCATGCTTTGTGCGTTCTATGCCCTCAATGGCGTAAGTGCCTACTTGCTAAAAGTCGATGGAAAATCCAAGTCGCGAACCACACAAAAAATTTTCCAAAGTATTAAAGATGGAATAACTCACGCATACAATTCACAGGCCATAAGGGCAACTCTGACCGCAACTATTATTATGAATGTATTATTTCAATACCAATTGTATATTCCGATAATAGCTGAGGACCATCTTAATGTAGGTCCAGGTCTTATGGGGCTTCTGGCCTCCGCAGACGGCATAGGTAAGATTTCTGGATCATTCATGATGGGATTCCTGGGATACAAAATTAAGCGGCATGGAAGAATTTTTTGGCTGGGATCTTTCGGTCTGGCAATGTCTCTTCTAGCATTTTCATTATCTCCATGGTATATCCTATCTTTTGCCACACTATTGTGTCTGGGATTATTCCAAATAGGTTTTTCAACTATGCAAAGTAGCATCATACTTATGGCCTCACCAAGTGAACTTCACTCTAGGATCAGCGGGGCGCAACAATTGGCTGTCGGGACAGGCGCACTAGGAGCTGTCGAATTGGGATCCATGGCAAAACTTTTAAATAGTGTCACAGCAGCTCTAAGCGTAAACGCACTATCAGTCGCACTACTCTTGATAGCGATTTGGATTTTTATGCCTGGCCTTAAACAAGACCTAGGCTCGAGTAGTCAAAACCGTCTATGACAACCCATGTGTAAGGCAGATAGGATTTGAAATCGTTCTTAGTGGTTTAATCCCCGTTGAAGACCTCTTAGGTATCGTATATGGCCCAAGTGTTGGCTCAATTCACAGAGTATATGGCCAAACATCCTGCCTATAGTGTATCCCTTCCTCAAAGGATGGTCTGAATCAGGTTTTAAATCGAAGTCGTCNTCACTAAGGTTCTGCAAATATCCTAAGGTTTGCCGCCTTACTGCATTCCCATATTGATACAGATCGCTAATCGGAGGTGTTATAAACATAGCTAACTGATCTTTGCCATAATTGAATCCAGTATCGGCCGGAGGCATTTTCCATATCATCGCCCAACGGTCTAGTTCAAAAATATCTTGTCTCCCGAGGGCAAAACCACTGATCCAAGCATCTTCTGCCCGAGTCTGATGCCAAAAGGTAAATCCTATCGAATTAGATTCATTAGTGGGACTCCAATTAAGTTCAGCCACGGTAAGCCCCTCTAGCGCTACCTGAAGGTCACCGTCTATTTCCAAAAGTGTCTGTTCAATTAATTTATGTATACGCAAAAATAATCTCCTTATACTGACCAAAAATCTATCTTATAGAAGCAAGCTCTTGCCCTCAGGGTCAAGCTTAATCTGCCGCCTTAGGCACAATAGTTATAGGCATTAAAACCCTACGTTATTTACGCTCTATGCGCGAGAATAAAACACTGAGGAGACTCCAAATGAATACTTGCAGCTATCTCTTGTTAATACTAAGAAGATCCTTTTCTGTCATTGAATTGAATCGCTCATTCTGACTACTTCTTCGAATTCTTCCTTGGTCACTGGTTGGATAGAGAGGCGAGTCCCTTTTCTCAAAAGTATCATATTNCCCAAGAATGAATTACTCATCATCGACACCCTTGTAACAGGATTGCTGAACAGTTTATCTGGTGCAAGATCAACCATATACCATATGGGTCTACCAGGAGTACTCTTGGGATCAGGATGCTCAGAATGAACGTCCCAAGCTGTGTGATCCGGATAGCCTGATCTCACTACTAAGGCCGTTCCCACAACTGCCAATGGCTGAGTATTTGAATGATAGAAAAGAACCCCGTCTCCTTCTTTTACATCATCACGTAACATATTACGAGCTTGATAATTTCTGACACCATCCCATTCGGCCACCTCATCCTTCATCAAATCTTCGAAAGAATAGGCCGTAGGTTCTGACTTAAATAACCAGTGTCCCTTAGACATAGTTTACGCTTTTACTTCAAAGCCTAAAGCCTCTTCCACTGCTCCTGTGGACACAAGATGTCTCTGCATAGCCATTTCTTTCGCAGTAAAGCCGAGAGCTAATCCAATTAATTGTGGTAGGTGCAAAACAGGCATGTTAATGTCCTCCCCACGGTATGCGGCGGCATCAGCTTGCTTTCCGTCTAACTCAAGATGACATAGGGGGCACGGAGTTACAAGAGTAACCGCTCCTTTTTCTTTGGCGTCTATTGTATGATCTCCACACATTTGTAACGAGTTAGCTTCATTCGAAGTCAAGATAGGAAATCCACAACATTTTCCTCTTCCAGAGCTTTTTACAACCTTGCCTCCGAGAGCCTCGATAACATCCTCTAGAGCAGTTTTCCTAGTCTTTTCGAATTCCGGTGGTACCATCAATTCTGGGGGTCGCTTCAAATAGCAACCATAAAAGTGAGCAACCGGTAATCCTTCTAAAGATCTCACCACAATATTCTTGAGCCTCTCTAGCCCAAAATCTTCGACAACCGCCCATAACATATGTCTGATTTCTACTGTTCCCTTATATTCCAAACCTTCATCTGAAAGAAATTCAGAGTTGATATAGTTTCTATACTCTTCATCCTTTAGACGATGTTGAGCCTGTGTCATAACCCCCTGACATGTACTGCAAATAGTCATAATGGGCAAATTACTCATCTCTGCTTTAGCAAAGGTTCGAGCATTTATTGGATCTGAAATTTCCCTACTAAGAACACCGGCTCCAGTACAACCTACATCCTTCATTTCTTCAAGCTCAAACTCTAGTTTTTCAGCTACTTTAACAGTGGCTTCATATAGCTCAGGTGTCCCACCTTTGGAGACACATCCTGGATAGAACGCATATTTCATTACCTCTTTACCTCCCACTTCTCAAAAATACTTCTGATTTTCTTGTATCCGGGCCTCTTCTTATGAAGAAAGTATGGCATCGGCCTCTTACCTCTAAGTGCAGCCTTGACAGCTAGAGGAATCAATTTAAGAATACCTTTTACATTTCCTATTCCTTCTGACTCTATCGCAAGCCTAGCCTCATCCAGCCAACCGTGGGCCCTAACCGATGCAGCAAAGCTCTTATAATGTCTCTTGGCTCCTCCCACACCCAAATCTTCCTTAATCACTTTGTCATGTATATCGAAAATGCGATCTGTGGGCTCAATTCCCTTAGGGCAATGTTCAGTGGCCTCGAAACAATGTGCACAATCCCACACGCCCCGTTTCTGGCTTAAAAGATCTAGTCGCTCCCTATACCTCGTATCTCTTGGGTCATGTACCGTACGAAAAGCTTTAGTTAAGGCACCCGGCCCCAAATAGGTTTTATCTATAGCTAAAACAACACACCCTTGATCGCAAAGACCACACTGTGTGCAACTCATCGCTAATCTCAATTCCTTCACGCGTTCATTCGACATGACGTAATCATGTTCACTAATTCTGGAATCAATATCTACCCAAGGTTGTGTGGCTTTAATTTTATCCCAATGGAAGTGTTGATCGTCATAAATCAGATCTTTGACTACCTTGGCCATTTTTATTGGGGCAATTGGTATAACGCCATCTTCGGATTTTTTTGCTGCCTTTCCAACCTTTGTCCGACAGGTTATAGCTCCCTTACCATGGACCGTCATCGTACAATCGCCACAAAAACCCGAACGACAGCTACCCCTAAAACCCAAGGTGGGATCATTCTCATCTCTAATTTGCACTAGCGCATCTAGCAACGTATCCTGTTCGTCAATTTCAATAGTATAGGATTGTTCTGAAGCCTCGCATCCATTACCAGAATCGTACCGTCTTACCTTAAGAGTGACTTCCATTACCCATCTCCTTTTCGTTCCATCTAGTTGACACAACTTCAGTGTAATTCAGTTCATCCTCACCAGCGACCTGCGTAACTACCGTGTGCTTCAACCAATTAGAGTTATCTTTATCGGGATAATCTTCTCTATTGTGATCTCCCCTGCTTTCCTCTCTACCTAAAGCAGATCTCACCATAACTCCCGATATCTGTATCATGAACTCTAATTCTACTAACATCTGGAGTTCTGTATTAAATCTAGAATTCTTGTTTACCAAACCGACCTTCTTAGTCCTCGCCGTAAGATCTGCTATCAGCTCAGCGGCATTCTCAAGCCCTGGTTTATTCCTTTTGTAACCAACATGAGCATCCATAATATTTGCAAGTTCCCTTCGCAACATACCAGGCATTACATCGGTGACGTGTCTACTAATTAATTCATTGGATTTGTCTCTTTCTTGTTCTAAAACCCCATCAAATTCGGTTTTGTTTGACCTCGAGCTAATATAACCCGCTGCNGATTCACCAGCTATACGTCCAAAAACCATGTTATCCAAAAGAGAATTACCTCCCAACCTACCAGCCCCATGTGATCCATTATTAGAACACTCACCTGCTGCATACAAACCTGGTATTGTGGTAGCCCCACCAGTATCAGTCTTGATGCCACCGATAGGCCTATGCATAGCTGGTTGCACTGGGATTAAGTCCTTTTCCGGATTCAAATTCTCTAAGTCTCGTAATAGGTATTCGGTTTCTCTAAGCTCATCACTAAACACCTCTTTGCCAAGATGTCTCATGTCCAAGAAAACGCAGCCACTCTCTCCTCTACCCTCGGAGATCTCCTTAAATATTGCCTGATTTATAACGTGTCGTGGAGCCAACTCCATAACATCAGGTGAATACGACTTAAGGAATCTATCCCCATTCTTGTTCAATAAATGTCCGCCCATAGCCCTGGCCATTTCAGTTATTAATAAACCACGTCTCTTAATGGCTGTGGGAGCGTATTGAACGAATTCCATGTCCACTAGTGAAGCCCCAGCTTTATAGGCTAGNGCTTGGCCATCCCCTGTGCCGGTAAGGGANCAAGTANTCAACTGATATAATCTNCCAAGATTTCCAGTAGCTAATATNACGGTGTTTCCAGAAACTATCCGCAAATCTCCCGTTTTGAATTCTCTCGCAACGACACCTCTACAATTCCCATCATCAACGATTAAGGAAGTCACATTCCATTCGTCATATGTATGTATCCGCTCTTTAACAATTCGCTCGTAAAGGACCTGCAAAAGAATATGACCTAAAGAGTCACCGGAAAAGACTGTCCTAGCAACCGATGACCCCGAAAAGGTTGTTGCATCTATCAATCCATTTTCATCACGACTAAAAATCATCCCCAGGTTCTCTAAGGCGCCAATCTCGGTTCTTGCTTCCTTGCAAAGAATCTCCACAGCATCCTGATTGTTGAGATACTCACCTGCCTTTAGGGTGTCTTGCACGTGAGTTTCCCACGAATCATACGATTTTAACGAAGCATTAATCCCGGAGTGAGATCCAGAAGAGTGGCTCCTCATTGGATGAACTTTAGTTATTAATCCAACATCAGCCCCGGCAGCCTTTGCACTTAGAGCGGCTCTCATTCCCGCAAATCCCCCCCCCACTACAATTACGTCGTGATAAAGCAAATGCTCTCTCCTAAAAAATATAGCAACCCCTGGTTGATACAGGGTATCGCCATTCTAAGAGTGGTCCCCTAAGAGTGTCAATTAGAATCATCCTAAACAAAACGATTTAGCAAATTTTCCGATAAGCTTCGCTATTAGTCCTAACAATCGATAAAATATAGCTTATTATCGTGACTCAATTAAAGCGAAATATAGAAATATATATACCAAGAATATATCGTTCTCAGGTATCTACACGAAATATAGAACAAGCGGCTCTCCTAGTTTTAGATATAGTGATTCCAGACATATCCTGTCAGCTATCTATTTCTCTCTGCTCCTCCGGAGCAATAAGGAAAGTAAATCTTGAGTACAGGGGCGAGGATAAGGCCACCGATGTTCTTTCCTTTTCGTCGGAATTTCCCGGAGAATGGCAAGGTATGGAACTGCAAAAAGAAAATACTAAGATAGAGCAATTCTTACTTCCACCCAACCAACTCCCTACTATAGGTGAAATACTCATTTGTTTCCCAGAAGCAAAACGTGGCGCCAAAAAGAGTGGCTCTACTATTTTGAAAGAAATAGCCCTTCTAGTGATACATGGCATACTTCATGTCCTTGGTTACGACCACGGGAATACATCGGATAAAGCCCACATGTGGAAAATTCAAAAACGTGCGTTATCCGAATTCATGGAGATATCAGACAATCCAGGCCCAAATCATCCGACTATATGAGCACAATATCCCTATAACTGGTAGAATTATTCCATGTCTTCTCAAGTATTTTATCGCAAATGGCGACCCACGAGCTTCGACAATTTAGCGGGACAAGACCATGTAGTTACGGTCCTCCGTAATGCTATAAAACAACAACGCATCTCACACGCGTATCTTTTCTGTGGTCCGAGGGGGACTGGGAAGACCACGAGCGCCAGAGTATTGGCGAAAACACTGAATTGCTTAAATCCAGTTAACGGAGAAGCTGATAACCAATGTGATATTTGCCTTAGCTACGATGCTGGTAAAACATTGGATCTTATAGAAATGGATGCCGCGAGCAACCGAGGCATTGACGAAATTCGCAGCCTGCGTGAAAAAGTTCATTTTTTACCGTCGCAGGGGGCATACAAGGTTTATATAGTAGATGAAGCCCACATGCTCACAGAAGCAGCAGCGAATGCTTTCTTAAAAACTCTAGAGGAGCCCCCTAAACACGTTGTTTTTATTTTGTGCACCACTGAAGTTCACAAAATATCGCCCACTATCATCTCAAGATGCCAACGATTCGACTTCCGAAGACTTGCAACCAAGGACATAGTTTCAAAACTAGAATTCATCTGCAAGAAAGAAGATATTCAAACAGAACATAAAGCACTCGAATTTATAGGACGAGCAGCTCGTGGAAGCTTAAGGGACGCAGAAAATCTGCTCGAGCAAATCTCCCTTCTGTTCAATCAAAACGTTAGTGTCGAAAACGTGCAAGAAAACCTAGGATTAGTACATAGCAAAATCGCCAAGGATTTAGTGAACTACCTGTTAACTGAGAATACACCCGCTGCGCTGACCATGGTCGGCATGGCAGTCCACGATGGGGCAGACATGCAATCCCTGCACCATGAAACAGTTGAACTGCTAAGAACTCTATTAATGATAAAATCTGGGGCCAAATATACCCTTGATATAGATGATGACAACCTAAATAGCTTGAGCACGATTGCGGACAAAACGTCACTTTCTCTCATAGCCAGATGCCTTAAACATATAGGTGGGATAAAACCTCAATCTCATCAAGGATCTTCCCTATCCTTAGAGTTAGCTATCGTAGAAACCTCTATGGAGTTGGATGCACCACCTTCCCACTACACATCAAAAAAGGTGTCGCCAAACGTACGAAAAGAATTCCCTGCAATCCCGATCCCAAAACCTAACCTACCTTCCCAAATCGAAAACAAAACGAGTTCGGACGAAACTGATCAAACAGAACCTATCGGAATACAAGATGCAGCTCCACAAATTGTCGGCAGTACAATATCGACTGAGGCTTGGAACAACATAATACAATCCCTTAGGAAACAGCGAGGCAAACGTTTTTACCTAGGCCCCCTTTTAAAGGATTGTCATCAGCCATTCCTTGATGAAGAGTCAATGATCCTACCATTTAATCATAAATCAAATATGGAACGCACAGAAACTGAGCTGGAAGAATATAGTTGCAAGACTGCTGTAAACGAGGCGATGGAAAAATATCTTGGTCATGTGTACGAAATTAAGTTGACACTGAGAGACGGCGGAAACGGTTCGGGCTCCTCTTCACTACTGGCAAACCCAATGGTCCGTGCCGCAAAAACTCTCGGTGGAAAAATTATAAAGGAAGAGAACATAACTGTTAATGAATAAAAATTTCTTAAAGCGCGCGCAACAGATGCAGGTTAAACTTCAACAAGCTCAAATTGAACTCGGCAACGCGACAGTTGAAGGTTCCGCGGGAGGTGGAGTGGTCAAAATCGTGATAAACGGCAAACAAATAGTCGAGTCTGTTGTCATTGATAAGGAAGCAGCCGAAGACGTAGAGATGCTCCAGGACTTAGTACTAGCAGCGTTTAACGATGCCTCCGCAAAAATTCAGGAAAAGGCATCCAAAACTATGGGGGCAATCACGGGCGGATTGCCAGGGTTTATGTAAGGAATTCCTACATAGTTGCAAACACTAGGATTCAGGAAGTCTGCTTTCTCTTTAACACTCTCTTAACCGCTGCCACTATATCAGGAACATCTAAATGATACTTAGATAGTAATTCATCTGCCTTCCCTGATTCTGTATATCCATCTAGTGCCACGACCTCCATCGGAATAGGTAACTTCCTGGCGAAAATCTGGGCCAAGATACTTGCCAAACCTCCGTGCCTGTAATGTTCCTCTACAGAGACTACCGCCCCAGTATCCAATGCGGCCNGAATAATAGTATCCTCGTTNGCCGGAGCTAAAGTGTGTATNTTAACCACACGACATTCAATGTTTTCCTGGCTAAGCTTNTCTGCTGCCTGCAAAGCAATCGAACACATAAGCCCACAAGCGAAAACTGTAACCTCATTCCCATCCCTGAGCAAATCCGCCTGTCCTAATTTAAATTGATAGTCGGATTTATGTATAACTGGACTTGCAGGCCTATAAAGGCGAATATAAAAGGGACCTGGTGTTTCAATGGCTGCTCTTAAGGCATAAACTGTCTCCACAGAATCCGAAGGAGCCAAGACAGTAAACCCAGGTAGTGCGCATGCTAGAGCAAGATCTTCGATGCCGTGAGCAGACGCTCCATCTTCACCAGTGGTTATACCTGCGTGTGTGCAAACTATTTTAACATTAAGATTAGCTTGAGCAATTCCAACTCTTATCTGATCAAAAGGACGACATAACCCAAATACAGCAAACGTCGTAACCACCGGAATTAGTCCCGTTGCAGCCAGACCCGCCGCNGCACTCATAATATTTTGTTCAGCCGGGCCGAAATCAAAGAATCTGCCCGGGAACTCATTCCCAAACAAATTAGCATTAGTCGATTTGTTCAGGTCGCCACCGAGTACGACTACGTCCGGATTCTTACGTCCTAAATCTAATAATTCCTTTCCAAATGCTACACGTGTAGCTTCTTTCTCAAAGGGAGGTGTCATTTTCTTCTTAGTCCAACTCCTTCAACGCTTGCACTAATTCCTGATCGTTAGGAGCAGCTCCATGAAATGCAGGATTATTCTCCATGAAACTCACTCCTTTCCCCTTTACGGTATGAGCTATTACGACAACAGGCCCAGCTTGTTCCTCTGCAGCCCTATGTAGAACGGCTAGGACTTCCGACATAGAATGACCATCTACTTCAAAAACCTTCCACCCAAAAGCCCTCCATTTATCAGCCAATGGTTCTAGTTTCATAACCTCATCGGTTGTCCGATCATTTTGGATTCTATTCCTATCAACTATAGCCTTCAAGTTACTCAATTCATAATGTGAGGCAGACATAGCAGCTTCCCAAATTTGGCCCTCATCACATTCTCCGTCACCAAGTAGAACCCAAGTATTCCAAGATTTTGCCCGCAATCGTGCCCCTAACGCTAACCCTACCCCAAACGATAGGCCCTGTCCAAGAGATCCACCACTCATTTCGACTCCGGGTGTTTTTGTGTGAGCATGCCCCTGAATTCTACTATCTATTTTACGGAATGTCGCCAACTCCTCATGAGGGAAAAATCCTCTTCTTGAAAGCACTGCATAAAGTCCGGGACAGGCATGCGCCTTACTAAGAACAAATCTATCTCTATCACTCCAGTCGGGCTTTTCTGGATCAATGTTAAGAACATTGAAATATAGAGCCGTCAGTATATCAATCTCTGATAATGACCCTCCGGGATGCCCACTCGCCGCCATGTGGGTCATAGAAACAATATCCCTACGGAGTTCCTTCGATATTCTTTCTAGACCCTCCACCTGGAGGGATACTGTAGCGGAATTCTCTCTCTTTGGAGTACTCATAAACGAATCTCTTAACTCTCTCGAATAAATTCGTGGATACCCGATCCCATATTGCTAACGCTGAGGGATTATAACAATGCGGTTTTTAGGTGTCTAGATAGAGTGCTAAGGTGTCCGTATAATTGACACACAATGATTATAGATTCTCATACAAAAATATATCCGCCACATTTTAATAATATTCGGGAAGAATTACTAAAAACTGATGCTACGTTTTCCTCACTTTTCTCCAATCCAAATGCACATCTCGTTACAGGGTCAGAGCTTCTGACATCCATGAATAGAAACAAAATAGACATGTCGATAATCGCAGGGATAGGTTGGACTAATTTGGAAGTTGCAAAACAGGCAAATAATTATTTATTAGAAGAAGCTCGACAAAATCCCACCAGATTCCTACCTCTATGCTCTGTAGATCCATCTTGGGGAATCGAATCAATCAAAGAACTAGAACGGTGCGCTAGACTAGGAGCTAAAGGGATCGGAGAACTTCATCCCGACACCCAAAATTTCGATATTACTGACAAAAAGGTTATGAGACCCTTGATGAAAATTGCTAGGGACCTGAAGTTGCCTATTCTAATTCACTCTTCTGAACCCGTAGGACACATCTACGGTGGCAAGGGCACTACATATCCTAGGAAATTGATGGGATTTATTAATAACTTTCCAGAAAACATCATAATCTGTGCTCACTGGGGTGGCGGCCTTCCGTTTTACTCTATGATGCCAGAAATATCCCAGTCATTGATCAACGTATATTTCGATTCTGCTGCTTCACCACTCATTTACAATTCGGATATTTTCGATGTAACAACTAGACTTATAGGAGCAGAAAAAATATTATTTGCCAGCGACTATCCTGTTATATCCCCCAAAAAAATCCTGGCACAAATAGAGAACTCAGAACTTAACTCTCAACAAAGCAGTTTTATACTTGGGGAGAATGCCAACAAGCTATTTCGCATACATAATCCTGAATATTGGGCTAGCCACTTGTGATGATAGAACATGCAAATAGAGGTCTTAGAACCTTTGTATCCATTCCTCTTAACCCAGTGGCTATCTACACCCTGTCAACATTTATCGAGAGTATAAACAAAGAGGATAATTCACGTATCCGTTGGGTCAAACCAGAACACTTTCATATAACCCTAAATTTTTTGCCTAAAACGGATCCAACCCAACTCTACTCTATATTTAACAAGATCCAGCAGGCGGCGACTACATTCAATCCCTTCGCATTAAGACTTAATACCCTCAGGGGATTTCCCCATATCAATAGCCCCCGGGTCTTATGGGCAAGTATTTTAGGAGAAGTCACAACCTTGAAATTGCTTCACAATAAAATAAAATCTAAGCTAATTCCTTTGGGGTTTCTTCAAGAGAAACAAAATATTGTTCCCCATATAACTTTGGGCAGAGTACCATCCCCAGCAATCGAAAATACCAGTCTATTGCTCAAACGGATCATTCCTGCAAATTTCAATTTCCCTGCAGAGGACTGGTACGTCACAGATCTCCATTATATAGAAAGCACACTGACACAAATCGGTCCTGTCTATAAAACTATCGGCATAGCTCCGTTAAATAAAGTAATATAGCAAGCTGAAGGAACAAGGAATTGGGCCTCAGCCAAACATTCGCATTAAAGACTTAGCACTCTTATTTTTTGAAAACAGCTTCATCATTTTCTGGGTCTGTATAAATTGATTCATTAAGTGATTTACATCTGCCGGCTCAGTGCCACTACCCAATGCAATTCGTTTTCTCCTCGATCCATTTATAGCCTTGGGATTACGTCTCTCATGAAGAGTCATCGACTGTATAATTGCTTGAATCTTTTTTATCTTATCCGTATCAATCGATTCTTGGGCTAATTTTCTTTTAATCCCACTTAGTCCAGGCATCATTTCCATTAGTGATTCGATCGACCCCATTTTCTCCAACCCCTTCATCTGTTCCAAAAAATCTTCGAGGTCGAACTCCGATTTTCTAATTTTCCTTTGCAATTCTAATGCCTGGTCTTTGCGAAATACCCTCTCACCCTTTTCTATCAAAGTTAAGACATCACCCATACCAAGAATTCTGGAGGCCATCCTATCGGGATGAAATACCTCCAAAGCGTCAACTTTTTCGCCAATACCAGTAAACTTAATAGGAACTCCAGTCACTTTTGAAATCGATAGCGCAGCTCCGCCCTTTGAGTCCCCATCTAATTTTGTCATTATAAGCCCTGTCAACATCACATGTTCGTGAAACGACTGTGCAGCGTTTACAGCATCTTGACCAGCCATAGCATCAACAACAAGTATAGTTTCTATCGGGGAAATTCTTGACCGGATTTCTGATAATTCACTCATTAAATTATCATCTATGTTGAGTCGACCAGCCGTATCTATTATTGCCCATTTTGCACCAATAGCTTTAGCCTTTTTCAAGCCATTTTCAATTACATCAACAGGTGACAGATTTTTCGCTGTTTCTGAATAAACTGGAATATCTATCTGATTACCCAACGCTATCAGTTGTTCTATGGCTGCCGGCCTTCTTAAGTCTCCCGCTACCAAAAGAGTCGACTGATTTTGACCTCTGAAATGCAATGCCAATTTTGCTGCTGTAGTAGTTTTACCTGTTCCTTGCAAGCCTACAAGCATTAATACTGACGGATCCGTTTCTTGCGTCTTAATACTATGGTCCCCGGCTGACAAAATATTAGTCATTTCGTCTCTTACGATTTTGACAACTTGTTGACCGGGATTTAAGGTCTCTAATATCTCTCTGCCGATAGCTCGTTCCTGTATTTTTGCGATAAATTCCTTCACAACTTTAAAATTAACATCCGCTTCGAGCAATGCTACTCGCACTTCTCTAAGAGAGTTCAACACATCCTTCTCAGTCAAAATTCCACGGTTAGTGATATTCGCAAATATTTGAGTAATTTTATCTGTAAGTGTTTCGAACATTATTAAGGTCTTCCTATTGGTGACGAAATAACATAATTAGCAATTTTTTTGAGGGCTTCCCATCGGTCAATCGTTACAACGGGTGGATGCGGGGAGAAAAGTTTATTGGTTTCTATCGTCCATCCTTGGAATTCGTTGGGATGGGTGAAAATCCACATATCCCCTAAGTCTGTCACAACTCTGTCTATTTCCTCATCCTCGGAAAGCGTCTTTGCCAACAGTGAGGTATTTGCTTCGCCTCTCCAGGAAACATCGGTGACCTTCCCAAAGAGTGGGAATATTTTTTTTCTGAACGTCTTGAGTTTCAGTTGTTTGTGATTCATCGGGATACTTTGATCAGGTATTCCAAAGACTACCCGATATCGTGCTGGACCGTTTTTGTCTTGTCTCTTTGTTCTGACTACGTTAATCCAACTGATTGGACTGTCTGCAAGTATGTCGATAAGCCCAAGAGAAGTTTTCCCTAACAGTTGCATAGTCCTTATCTTCTCCTCGGGTCTTCCCAAATCCCTGTCAACCATCTCGGCCTGTATATCAGCAGCTTCTAGGCTAGCAGCCATCCTATCCCTTGACTTATCGCGTAGTCGCTCTTGCATTTAGCGCCTCCAAAAACTTCCATTCCCTTAGACCTTCAGCACTCCCACCACACCACAGAATAGATCTATACAGACGGTGTGCTATTTTCCTTCAAACAATTCTTTGCGGTGATGCTAATGTTGCACATATGAGCCTATTTTAGGATGACTACATCCAAAAGAGCAAGCTGATTTATGTTAAGAAGGGTGTTAGAATTATAGTTCAGGGTTCATTTGATTCCACTAAAGCTTAGTCTTCAAAACTTTTTATCGTATAAAGACGAGATCAATCCTTTGGATCTCGAAGGCGTACACGTGGCATGCCTATGTGGAGATAACGGCCACGGTAAGAGCGCTCTTATAGACGCCATTACTTGGGCAATTTGGGGCTATGCACGCGGAAAATCACAGGATTCCTTAATACACTTTGGTGAAAGCGACATGTGGGTCGAATTGGAATTCCAGGCCCGGGATACTAGATATAAAGTCATACGGAGACACTCTCGCTCATCCCGTAGAGGAACGAATAGTAAAACCGATCTACAGTTCCAACTATTGACAGCATCCGGATTTGAGCCAATGACTGGGAATTCCATTAGAGAAACTCAATTCCACTTACAACAGTTGATCGGAATGGATTACGATACATTCATTAATAGTGCTCTATTATTGCAAGGTCGAGCCGACGAATTTACCAATAAAAGCCCTGGAGAGAGAAAAGAAATTCTAGGAAAGATACTACGGCTAAACTTCTACGACTACCTACAAGAAAAATGCCGTAAACAAGTTATAGAACTTGATCGATCGGCTCGAGAGATTGAAGCCAGCCTAGTTTTCATGCGTCAGGAGACAGAACTTCGAGAAGAATATGAGAAGGAATTGAGGTCAATCGACCAGGAGATGACAGTTGCCACACAGAATCTGGTCCGACAAGAAAATGAAATGGATGGATTGGCGACCAAGATTAGGGAATTCGAACTGAAATTCACAGAACTTCAGAA
>PAUC01000010.1 GCA_002712585.1 Dehalococcoidia bacterium | reverse complement strand
TGGCTTTTCAATTAAGTTGTACTCTATGTGATAAGTTTCACGATAGTAGCATATATCGTTTATTTTGTGGAAATTGCGATGGACTACTGGACATCACATACGATTTGAACCCTGTACTTAATGATCGGATTGTAAAGGGCGCTTCCGGCACGGGACGCTTTCTACCGACTCTTCCCATCAATGATGCTAAAAACCTAGTTACACTTGGAGAAGGTGATACTCCTGTAATAGAGTTGCCGATGGTTGGAGAATCACTAGGCCTTACTAATCTCTACGGGAAAATGGAATATTTTAATCCTACGGGATCTTTTAAGGATAGAGGTAATGCAGTACAAGTATCGGTATTGAAAGAGACTGGAGTGACTGAGGTGGCCGACATTACAGGAGGGAATGGTGGTCTATCATTTGCAGCTTATTGTGCTCGGGCGGGCATAAATTGTCATGGATTTACTAATCCCAAGGACCCTATTCCACCCAAACTTCGAGCGATTCTGTTGCACGGCGTGAATGTTCATTGGGCAGAGGGCTTCCGTAGTGAAGTTGAGGAAGCGTCAGTCAGATTCGCAGAAAGTATAGGAGCAGTGAGTATGATGTATTCGAGTAACATATACTTCATAGAGGGTCTGAAACCTATTGCCTATGAAATAGGAGTTCAGATGAATCCATTGCCAGATCATATTATTGCACCGGCTAGTAATGGCTCGATATTGCAAGGGCTTTGGAGAGGATTTACGGAGATGCTTGAAGACGGACGAATAGAGCGAATTCCCAGACTTCATGCTGTCCAGACCGAACAAGTCCAACCAATCGTGGCCGCTTGCAATGGAAATTCATGGACACGGCCGAATTACGTAGATAGTGTAGCAACGGGTATTTTGGGTGGACATCCACCAAGATTAAATGATTTGGTCAGATTGATTGATGCAACTGATGGACGGGCTGTTGCAGTTAACGAAGAGAGGATTATATTTTGGCAAGCGAGATTAGCAAAGCTAGAAGGAATCTTTGTTGAACCTACCTCTGCCATTGTTTTGGGAGCTCTAGAGAAGTTGGTGGAATCAAACGTTATATCGGCGCATGAAACTGTATTAGTTCCGTTTACTGCTTATGGTGGCAAGGAATCCATTCCAGTAACTGAGCTCTAATACAAACAGAAGTTATCCATCCAGGTTTTGATTTTTCCTATTACCATACTCTTTCTATATGGCAGCAATATTTTACGCCCACCTCATGATTCTCAGTCTCTGTATTTACTTCTGAATTCCAAGAATTTGCTTAGTAGGTCGTCGATTATAGGCAAATCCCCGTCTAAGTATTTTCCGATTAGCCATCCAATGAAAGCAAATAAACTGACAACTAGAGCAGCGAGGATTCCCAATGACACGAGAATAACTCCAACAATTGCCCCTAATATTAGACCGTTTATTTTAAGATGCGACATATTCTACTCGTTAAAGCCGTGATGTAGTTCCCCGGTCGTATTTCACGCGGGGAACGTTTACTTTGTGGACAATTAGTCCAGTTAGGGTTTCCACTTTGTTTTTGACACGAATTTGGAGATCATCTCTAACCGCCTGTACGTTGGAACCTAGTGTGATTTTCGGGGAACAGTTGATGGATATAGTATAGGGTATGTTGGGCGTTCTTCTCTCTATCTTTACCTTACATCGCATAGAAATTATGTCACGACTAGTCGTTCCAGTCTTTTCTACTAGATAACGTATGCTATCCTCCTCTATCGTAAGGTCACCCTCGGGGGCTGAGCTTATGACTAGAGATTTAGTTTTGTTTGGAGATTTAAGTTCTAGAATCAATACAAATAGCGATACGAGGCCTGCTATAGAAAAGATTGCTATATTGGTCAGTGAGTTCGTTCTTGTACTATCGGCCAGGGCTTCTAATTGGGGTTGGAACCAGGATGCAGTTGGAGGATTAACAGATCCTCCTGGGAGGATATCAGGCGGGAGTAATTGGGTTATTACGCATATTGAGATTATAGAGCAAATTAGCACGATTAGACATGTAAGTAGGGATATCAACCGGTTTAACTGTTTCATGAAGATGCCTCTAAACATACTAAATGTTACTTCATTTCCGTAGATGAATTATTTTTTAAATCGACACCTATTACATGGATGTTGATTTCTTTTGCATTAAGGCCTGTTAGTTCTAGGATTTTTGTAGCTACTGAAAATCTGACCTCGCGTACGACATTTTGAATCGAATATCCGTAAAAAACTTTTAGGTCGATATCTAAAATTGCCTCTTTTAGACCTGCCGCTACTTCAATCCCTCGACTTTTCCTCTGTTTTCCCTTGACCCTTTCGGCCAAAACTTTTCTAAAGGAAGATGTTCCCAACGAAACTACACCTTCGACATTTGTGGCCGCCATAGCAGCTATAGATCCAATCACGTTGTCATCAATTGATAGTCCGCCTTGAATTGGTACAATTCCCATATCCATAGCTTTATCAGAGGTAGTTTTCATAAGAATCCAATAATTTTCACAGCTAGTAGCTGCAATTCCCTACTACTTCCAATTTCTTTAATCCTCCTAATTTATTCTACCCTACTCGTTGGATAGCTGGAGAAATCCAGAGCCGCGACTCTTACATTTATTTCTTTTGACACAACGTTGCAATATCGAAAAAGTTTGTCAGCGACATTATCTCGTATCTCGACAATTGTTGTCGGAATACTATAGCCGTAAATAAGTTTCACAGTGATATCAAGCGTCACTTCCTTGTCTCCTGCCGATACTTCCACACCCCTCGTGGTTCGTTCTTTGCCCCCAAGTTTTTCGGATATTCGCTTTCGTAATGAGCTTAAACCCACTTCCGATACGCCTTTGATTTCGCTGGTAGCTATTCCCGCTATTGAGGCCAGAACATCATCGCTGATATGTGTGGTTCCACCGATTGATGAATTTAATAATTTCTTTGAAAAATATGGGGCAGGAATTGGATCTCCTTTATTGACTGAAAGAAGGTTTACTCTATTTGTGGCAGCTTTGCCCATATCAAGTTGATGTTCCGTTTGGGGATTGGGGTGGTTTTTTTGTTCCATTGGGTATTCTCCCAGTACTGAACGTCTTTTAGTACACTGATACTATGATATGCTTTGTTTATGTTGGTTCTATTTTAACCTGAGTGAAGATTCGGGTGGTAACTCACAGCATTCAAACAGATTCTACTATAATAATGTGAACTAAGTCACTGCTCTTTTTCTGTTTGCCTAATGGACATATTTGCAAATTAATTGAAAGTTTAATCAGGTTAGGGTTTTGTAATGATTTAGAAATGATGTAAAATTGTTTTCGAAGTAGAAGTTTAAAATTATGATCGTGTAGGAGAGTCAATCATGGGTTATAAAATGGTTATTTCATCTGATTCGCATGTTGTTGAGCCGCCATATTTATGGGAACAAAGGATGGACAGGCAAAAGTGGGGAGATGCGATTCCTCAGCTTAGAAAGGGCGGAGAAGATGATCCCACTGATTGGTGGTATTTTGATAATGTTAAATTCGGACCTACTGGTAATATTGCAGCTGCCGGAAAACGATTCACTAATCCTAAGGAGATTATTCAGGCGGGAGTATTTGATAACGTTAGGCCAGGAGGGTTTATTCCAGAGGACCACGTAAAAGATATGGATATAGATGGGGTTTGGGGAGGAGTACTCTATCCTTCAACTGGACTTCCTCTATATGGTATGGAGAATAACGACCTGCTCAGGGACGTATTTTCTGCTTATAACGACTGGCTTGCAGAGTTTTGTAGCGCCGCACCGGATCGAATTAAGGGCATCGGTGAGATTCTTTTGGATGAAGGTATAGATCAGGGCATAGCTGAGATGAAACGAGCTAAGAAAATTGGTTTAGCTGGAGTTATGATTAGTTCTTATCCAAGGGCTGGTCAAAGTTATGATTTGCCTATGTATGAACCTTTTTGGGCTGCCGCTGAGGAAATTGATATTCCTGTTACGTTGCATGTGACTACCAATAGGCCGGGTCACAAGTTGACGGTAAAAGATGGTAAAAATGCACAGTCAGGTGCAGACCGTTGTAATCATGATTATTTTGTTAGAATGGANCTAGCGCAGATGATATATGTCGGGGTTTTCGAAAGATATCCAAATCTTAAAATAGTTGAAGCTGAACATGAAATTGCTTGGCTTCCATATTTTATTAAGCGCATGGATCTAAATTACAAAGAAAGGCATGAAAATATTCCATACCGTTTCAAGGGAGACACTCTTCCTAGTGATTTTATGCGTAACAATGTTTTCCATAGTTTTCAGGAGGATGATCTAGGCATTCAAATGAGAGACCTAATAGGAGTTCATACGTTGATGTGGGGATCCGATTATCCCCACGCCGAATCAACATTCCCTGAGTCCCAGAGAATTTTAAGTGAAATTTTGCAGGGTGTGCCACAGGATGAACAAGACATGATTGTCGGGGGTAATTGCGCCAAACTATATGGATTTTAGCAGGGATTTAGCCTATAACTGGGTTAATTTCATGTGACTTATACCATACCATTTGGCCTATATCAGTGGAATCCCTTTGGCCATCTTTAGAAAGCGATAGGTTGAGNCTGTTATTTGGGTTTAGGGGGCAACTTAGTGACTTCTTCTATGTCCGGAAAAATTCAGACAGTTCTCGGGCCTATAAATCCTGAAGAACTCGGAATAACAATGTCCCACGAACATTTACTGATAGATTTCAGGGTTGTTTTTGAGGATCCCAAAAGTCAACATCGGCTAACTTTGGCCTCAGAACCCGTATCCATAGGTATTTTGGGATGGCTTAGTTATAACTGGAGAAGCAATCTGGATAATCTGTTGCTAGATAGCGAGGATACAGCTATCCAAGAAGCTAGCAGGTTCGCCCGTTTGGGGGGGCGGTCTATCGTTGATGCTACGAACATAGGTATAGGTCGTAATCCTTTGGGATTAACTAGGATTTCCGAGGCGACGGGGTTAAATATAGTCATGGGATCCAGTCATTACGTAAGTTCGAGTCATCCGACTGATATGAGATGGAAAAGCGAAGAAGATCTGGCGAACGAGATTGTAGGAGACATCACGATTGGGGTTGGAAACACTGACGTCAAGTCTGGAATAATTGGTGAAATCGGTTGTTCCTGGCCTTGGGATCCAAACGAAAAAAAGACAGTGCGAGCNGGAGGAAAGGCTCACAGGGAAACTGGGGCTCCGCTTCTTNTTCATCCTGGCCGCCACGAGGACNCACCNTTCGAAATTGTTAGAGAACTGGAGGGGATTGGAGTAGATTTGGGACGTACTGTAATTTCTCATGTTGAGAGGACAATTTTTTCTCGAGAAAAGCTGTTGGCTTTAGCGAAAACAGGNGTGATTTTGGAATGGGATTTGTTTGGCCATGAAAGTTCTTATTACCCTTTCTCAGATAATTCCATGCCGAACGATAGCCAGAGAATCGATCAGATTATGTATTTAATTGAAGAAGGTTTTGGAGATCAGATCGTAATTTCTCATGACATATGTACCAAGCATAGGCTGGTCAGATATGGAGGGCATGGGTTTTCACATATCTTGGAAAATGTAATACCTAGAATGAAATTGATGGGTATATCCGAGAATCAAATCGATAAGATGCTTATATCAACTCCACGAAAAGTTTTGACATTCGTATAAGAGGGAAATAGACAATGAAAAAAACAGCTGTAGCCAAATATCCTATCAGTGACTTAATCTCACGTCGTTGGAGCCCCAGGATT
Organism: Dehalococcoidia bacterium; assembly: GCA_002712585.1. Lineage (GTDB taxonomy): Bacteria > Chloroflexota > Dehalococcoidia > Lucifugimonadales. The sequence continues at coordinate 33,576 of PAUC01000010.1, read as the reverse complement.
TTTGACCGAGATAAACATGTAGATATAAGGGACGTGGGATCTCTATTCGAGGCAGCTAGATGGGCTCCTTCATGTGGCAATGAGCAGTCTTGGAGATTCATTGTCGGTGTGAATTTTGATAAAACACACGAGATGATTGTTGATACTTTATCGGATGGCAATAAAAAGTGGGCTGGTAACTGCCCCCTTTTGTTTATAGCGTTAGCTAATCAACCAGATCATGGAGGTAAGCCCTTCGTACATTCTGAGCACGACCTAGGCTTGGCCCTACAAAACCTGTTACTACAAGCCATAGATTTAGGCATGTATGCCCATCTTATGGCCGGATTCTCTCCTGAAAAGACTCGAAAGGCATTTGATGTACCAGAAGGAAACAGGCCTTTAACTGCTGGGGCCGTCGGATATTATGGGGATGCTAATAAAGCTGATGTGGACCTGAAACAGAAGGACGAAGGTTTGAGATCTAGGAAAGCTTTTGATAAGTTCGTTTTTTCTGGACGGTGGGGAATCCCATTAGGTATTTAGAAAGCACCAAGTGACTAAAGCCTACTAGCTTGATTAGTACAGGAGCGTTGACTGGGTTCACTATGGTGCACATCGTGGTTGGTATGGTAAATTCCAAGAAATTCTTTTAGAGGTGAGTTATGGTTTCCCAAGAGCTTCAGGAAATATATGCCCACATAGATAAGAATGTTGAAGCGCATGTTGCTAAGCTGCAAGAGTGGATAAGACAACCGAGTGTATCTAATACGGGTGAAGGTATTTGGGATTGTGCGGAGCTTACTAGAAGATACTTTGAGGAAATAGGTTGCCAACGTACTGAGATAGTTGATGTGGGTATCACTGAATGGGGAGCCAAAGGTAATCCAGTAGTATATGCGGAATATGATGCGGGGGCACCATTGACAGTTATCCTTTATATGATGTACGACACAATGCCTGTTTTTGATGTCAATGCTTGGAGCAGTCATCCCTATGGGGCTAATATCATGGAACAAGCACCCTTTAAGAATGTCATGATAGGGAGAGGTGCTGTTAATAGTAAGGGTCCTCAAATGGCCATGATTAATTCGTTAGCTTCAATTCGGGCAGTGACAGGTAACTTGCCCGTAAATCTGTTCATAATAGCTGAGGGCGATGAAGAGAGAATGAGTATAGGGCTTCGGAAATTTGTGTTTGATCGCAAGGAAAGACTTTCCAAGGCNGATTGCATGTTGGGCTTTGGACGACAAAATGGGCGTGGAATTGCTATTCCACATAATGGATCAGAGGGTTGTGTTTACATTGAACTTGAGACAAGCGGGGCCAATTGGGGGAAGGGCCCGATGGCTGGACCGATTCATGGAGGTTATAAACGAACAGTCGACTCTCCGGCCTGGCGTCATATTAAGATGCTTTCGACTCTAGTTGATGAAAGTGGGAATAAAATCTTAGTTGACGGATGGTACGATTCGATGGAGGGGCCCAAAGAAGAAGACAAAAGTTTAATAGAAAAGACCCTTAAATTGGTTAATATGGATGCCTCAGTAGCCAATCTTGGAATAGGTGGATTTATTGACGGCCTAGATCCGCGTTCCATGTTAATGCAAGCTCTGTACGGGACCAGCATTAATCTGGACGGTATTTGGGGTGGATTAACGGAACCTGGAACAGCGGGGTCTATTATGCCTGATAAGGTCACTTCGAAGCATAATTGCCGTTATGTTCCTAATCAGGATGGGCCGGATTTGATGAAGAAACTAAGGCTTCACCTAGATAAACATGGTTACTCTGATGTTACTATAAATATAATTGGGGATGTTCCTTGGATAGAGGCAGACTATACGACGGATATTTCTCAGGCATTACTGAAAATGTACAAACAATTCGATGTAGAGTATGAGATGTTGCCAGGAACAGGAGTTGCACAAATGGGACCCTACTGGCCGGGCTACCTTTTCGGACGAGTTTTAGGATTACCTTTGGCAATGGGGGGCCTAGGACATGGAGGAAAAGCTCATGCGATTGATGAATACTACGTTATAGATGGCAACGAAAATGTCTACGGAATGGCTGGGTCCGAGAAGGGATTTGCAACCATTTTATACAATTACGCTGGTTTAAGTTGACACGATTTNCTTTAGTTTTCCTGAGATTTTAGATTATAGAATCGTTAAATTNTGANTGCTTCGCCGTTTAGTACTAGTGTATCTGTAAAAGTTGTGGAATTTGCTACCATCTGGCGAGCCCAACATCCCTTCCTGGCCAACTTTAATATAGCGACTATAGTTTCATCATCTTCGGTTGATTCGACCTGATAGTGGGTCTCTACGGTTGATCCTGTTACATCTATAGTTTCTAACAAGACCGAACCGATCATTTTTAGATTTAGTTTAATAGAGCCTTTAACGCTATCTATTCCAATTTTTTTGAACTGCGCGTACCGCGCAATTTGGGTCATTTCTCAAAACAAGATAGCCCATCCAAAATACTGCAATGGCATTGGGCCGAGGTCATAGCTACCCAAGCTTGGCCCTTCATCACAAATTACTTCCCATTGTTTGGCTCTACCTTTCTTAACCTGATCTAAAACGATTTCGGCTGTGGCTTCCACCGAATTCCATCGAACAGGGCCTGTGACGTTTGCCATGGGATCGTACTGAACATGATTTTTTGGGTTATTTATTACCATTATCACTCCATTCTAGTTGTGTGGTTTTGATGCTACCTTTTCGAGCTCTAGCTTAATCTGATGTCGTAAGCATGGTCTAAAACTAACAAGCGCACTGAAAAAGCTTCCATGAATACTTATTGAACAACTGTAATCGACTCCCAAATAGGCCGGCAGGCCATAGATTATTTCTTTTGTGTCTGGCATGTGCTTTTCACATGAGTTATTTAGCCGCAGTATAGGTTTGGTTTCATTAAATCGTCAATTGCCAGCTACCCTACCTTCAGATATTATCGGTAGATACTTTATATGGAGAATAGCTATGGCACGTCTAAACCGCATAATAGAACGATTCGAGCATGGAAAACCAGCCTTCGGCGCCTGGGTTAATAATGGAAATTTAGACGATACGATTTGGGTTACAGATTCGGGCTATGATTATTGTCTAATAGAAAATGAGCACCACGGATTAGATTTTTCGAAACTTCGTACGACATTGCAGGCCTTGATTAGCAGAAAAAGGATATTAGAAACGGGTAGTTTGCAGGCTCATCCGACCCCTATTGTTAGAGTCACTCCCAATACTAGGGAACAGAATCAATGGATTATTAAACATACTTTGGATTTAGGCCCATATGGAGTNATGNTGCCTGTTTTGGAGACAGTAGANGATGCCAAAGCNGCGGTTGTCGCAAGTAGGTATCCNCAACGTCAAGGNGTCTCAGATTACGAACCAAAGGGTGAAAGGGGTTGGCATCCCCACGATTTTGCTGTTCGGTATTGGGGTTTGTCAGTAGAGGAATACACTGAGAAGGCTGATTTATGGCCGTTAGATCCTGACGGAGAATTATTAATCATTGGGATTATTGAGACGGTAAAGGGAATAAGAAATCTTAGGGATATATTAGAACAGGTAAGGGGTATTGGTGTGATAATGGCAGGTGGCGGAGATCTGTCCGTAGACATGGGTTTGGGTGGCGCTGCTACAGAACATAAAGATGTTCAGGAGGCTATTTTGGAAGTTCTTAAGGTTTGCAAGCAGAATGGAGTGCCATGTGCCACAGGAGCCCGAAATCCCACAGAAGTGGACAAGAGATTGGAAGAGGGATTTACCATGCTAACCGACATGCAAACAAAACCTAGCGCTATGATTGACCATGCGCGCAAAGTGTCGGGATAGTCAACTTCAACAAATGGACCAACCATCATTAACCTGTGAACCTCTACCGTCGGCGTTTGGGTTATTGAACCGGATTACGCGCTCCATGAACATAGCGTTATTTTTGGACTATGATGGGACTTTATCCCCCATTGTTTCTAGACCTGAACAGGCTACCATCGATATCCGAACTCGGAATCTAATATCTCTACTGGCCCGTAGGTTTCCTACCAGCATAGTAAGTGGACGATCTCAAGAACAATTAGTCGAATTTGTCAGAATTAACGAGATTTTCTATGCGAGCAGCCATGGCCTTAGGATAGTTGGACCACATGGATCGAAGTTGGAATGTGATCAAGGGAAACCGTTCAAATATCTGATGGATAGCATCTATCGGGAATTGGGTTTATTGATAACAGAACTACCAGGAATAGTTCTAGAGCATGGTGTTTATACTATAGCCATCCACTACAGGCTGGCTTCAGAATGTAATATGACGAAGATTGGGGAAAAAATTCAAAGGCTTATGGAAGAGTTTCCCGACCTTAAATTAACCTATGGTAAAAAGGTTTACGAGATAAGGCCTNGATTAGATTGGGATAAGGGGACTGCGGTTGAGTGGATTTTAAGTTGTTTGGACAAGAAAGTCGTACCCATATACGTAGGCGATGATGTTACAGACGAAGATGCGTTCCTACGTATTCGTGACTGTGGGTTTGGAATTTTGGTTTCAGAAGAGAGCCGTAGTACTCATGCAAGGTACTCCCTGAAGAATACCGATGAGGTACACAAGTTCCTTACGAAAATATACGAGACCTGTTTAAAATGATCTCGAACGCTGCCCTAAAAGTTGACACCTTTGACAGGTCTTTCTATGCTCTGGGTAAATAATGGTCGTGGAGGAATGAATTGTTATCTATAGGCATGTCGTCTTACAGACCCCCTGCTTTGGGGCTTAGTCACATGGTTTCTTCGGGCAATCACTTCGCATCATTAGCAGGGTACGAAATCTTGAATATGGGAGGTAATGCTGTAGATGCTGGAGTAGCAAGCGGGCTTGCCATAAATGTTACCCAGCCACATAGGACTAGCATAGCGGGAGTTGCTCCTATCCTTTTATATATTAAAGATAAAAACCGTGTAGTTTCTATTAGTGGATTAGGTCGCTGGCCTAGAAGTGTTAATAGAGAACATTTCGTAAAAAAGTTTGGCGAGATTCCTGATGGTATGGCTAGATGTGTTGTCCCCGCAGCATTTGATGCATGGATTACCGCGTTGGAGCGTTTCGGGACTATGTCGTTTGAACAAGTTGTGGGTCCGGCACTTAAATTAGCTGAAAAGGGTTTTCCTATAAGTAAGGAATTACACATGTCTATTAATGATGGAAAATTGCAAGTTAGTCGATGGCCTTATGATGGAGAGATTTTTAGCAAGAACGGCCGTTTACTACAATATCCCGAACCGTTAGTTCAAAAAGACTTGGCTCGTGTTTTAACCAACATGATTGAAGTCGAACGATCTGCAACGATGAAGGGAAGAGTAGGAGCTATGCGAGCTGTACGTGACTATTTTTATAAAGGCGAAATTGCAAAAAGGATGGTTGAGTTTTCGGATAAAGAAGGAGGGTTTCTTAGTTTGCAAGACATGGCTGATTTCTCTGTAACAATCGAGGAACCAGAAAAAGGAACCTATAAGAATCACACGATATATTCATCGGGATTTTGGTGCCAAGGTCCAACTTTGATAAATGTTATGAACATTTTGGAAAATTTTGATTTAAAGGCATTTGGGCACAATTCTCCTGATTATATCCATACGTTGATTGAGGCCTTCAAGTTGACTTATTCTGATAGGCATTACTTTTTTGGAGATCCAGATTTTATTGACGTGCCTGGGCAGGGTCTTTTGTCGAAAGGGTATGCATTGGAGCGGCTCAATCTCTTTAACGAGCGAAAAGCTTGGCCAGTGATGCCGCCCATCGGGGATCCATGGAAACACCAGATCTCGTATGGCCATACGGATGTTTCAGTCCCAAAGGCTAAGAATGGAACTACTGAGCCAGACACTAGTTATACATGTGTTGTTGATATGTGGGGGAATGCCTTCTCCGCTACGCCCAGCGATGGAATAGGGCCTACCCCTATGATACCTGGTCTGGGTATGATTGTATCGGGAAGAGGAGTACAAACATGGCTTGATGACGACCATCCGTCACGTTTGGAGCCATGGAAACGTCCTAGACTAACACCTAATCCCTCCATGGTTTTTAAGAATGGAAACTTGATGATGCCATTTGGCACTCCGGGGGGTGATATGCAAGTGCAGGGTATGGTACAGATGTTTCTAAACATGGTGGAATTTGGCATGGATCCACAACAGGCAGTAGAAGAGCCAAGAGTAGGCAGTTGGAGTCATCCTGACTCGTTCTGGCCTCACAGATATGAACCCGGTCTCATGGAGTTAGAGTCCAGAATTAATGAGGATGTTGCTGGAGAACTGACCAATAGAGGGCACAAACTACGATGGCTATCNGAATGGGGCTANCGGGCATCTGGGCTNTGCGGNATTTTTTTAGATGAANAATCAGGTGTGCTTATTGGNGGAGCTGATCCCAGAGCAGACTCTCATGCTGTAGGCATTTAGAGATCATCCAAGGTTAATCACCCTGNCAATCCGAATTATTAACTGTGGTAAGGGGTTCAGTNTTCTCAATAGATAGGATCCCGCAAATGATGCAATTATTCCTATGGTAGCGCCTGCTACTATATCGGATGGGAAGAATATTCCTGAATATATTCTGGATATACACCATATTGCTGAAAAAATAAAAAGATATGTTCCTGCTACCCTTATCTTGAGCCATATGCTAAAAGCCAAAGCAAATGACAAAGCGGCAGGATTTGCCGGAAAGGAGGAATCTGTGGGTGCGTAGAAGAGAAGAGTGATATCGTGTGAGATAAAAGGGCGTTCACGGTAGTAAAAATCATTAATCACAAGTACAAAAAGATTGGCTAAGCCGAGTGAAACTATTGCGCATAATACAGCGCTTTGAAATGTGTGCCTCTCGTCGTTATTGGTCCCTGCAAACCAAAGATAGAATAGAGTGAGTGCTAAAATAACTGGTATACAGTAATCGCTGACAATTATGGCTAAAATGGAATCTAAGGCATCCGATTTTCCTGAAAGGCCGTTGAGGTATGATACGATGGTGATGTCCACCGTTCTTAGGGATTCCACAAGGCCCTCGATGTGCACTTGATAGCAGAAAAGAATGTTTTGTGGGCCAGTATTTGCAAACCATAACCAGATTCATTGCTTTCAGGAAGTTTTCGGTTCAGAAAAGAGCTTAAGCAAAGGGAAAACAATAGAGAAGAAAATGTTGCTGTCACAAAGATAATGGATTGCTGGTTGCCATCAAGTCCGGCTGTTGTATCGGATACGTTACGAAAGTCGGAATAGAAAAAACCGATAAATCCAATACATGATAAGAACATACCCAAAGCAAAATTGAAAACTCGCGACCCAATGAAATATAAGCCGCGCAACCTACCTCGAGTGACACCTAGTTGTAAGAATCCAGTAGCGGCAACGAAAACGAACAGGAAATAGTCTAAATAAAAAGGCATGTATGCTTCAGAGGATAGTAAGGCTTGAGCAGTTCGGCCTGTGGCCAAAATGGGCCTTCCACGTGTGCATGTTGTCGGTTGGACTGAGTGTATGGCAGTTCTGGCATCAGTATCTTAAGGTTTCTATAGGTCCTTATTTTGCTGCTGAAACTGCAGTGCACCAGTGCAGATATTTTGGGTTGTTTCCGGTCGCAACGTCAAAGTACAGATCCCTTAGTGCTTTGGATATTGGGCCTATGTTTCCGTTTCCAATCTTTCTGTTATCTAGTTCCACCACGGGACTTAGATGGGCTGCCGTACCAGTAAGAAACACCTCGTCAACTACGTACAGTTCGGGTCGGCTTATATGGTCTTCTTTTACTTTTAATCCAAGTTCTTCTTCTGCTAACTGTATGATCGTATCCCTAGTGATGCCCGGGAGGACATTATCAGTCAATGGGGGTGTTCTTATTTCCCCGTTGTTTATAACGAAGATGTTTTCTCCTGTTCCCTCCGAAACATATCCTTCTTGATTCATAACAATGGCTTCATCGAATCCAGACAATACTGCTTCNGTTTTTGCAAGGATACTATTTATATATATACCTGTGAACTTAAATCTTGGGGATATGCTTTGATCATCTGGACGTCTCCAACTTGAGGTGCAACATCTTAAGGCATCGGTTTCCAAATAGTTACCGAAAGGCATGGCCATGACACAGAAGTCACTTTCTAGTTCGTGTAACTTTAGGTTGGCGATTTTNTCAGCNCTTTTATAGGCGAGNGGTCGAATATATAGGTCTTCNTTGTATCCAGANTTCCACACTAGATCAGATACTATATGGCAAAGTTCATCCAGTGAGTACGGGAGATCGATCATAAGTATTCTCGATCCCTCTAGAAGTCGTTGTAAATGTTCTTTCAACCTAAAAATATATATGGTTTTGTGCTTTTCGTTCCAATTTCCACGTATGCCTTCGAAGATTCCAGTGCCATAGTGCAAGGCATGGGTGGTAATACTAACTTTTGCTTCTTCCAAAGGAGTTATTTTGCCTTTGAAAAAAGCTATTCTATTGGAAGGCTTGGACGTCAATGTGAACTCCGTTGTGGAACTAGGTTGGAAGAATTATAATTTCGACCGAAAAATAACACAATATAGATTTGTTCGACCGAAACCAAATTTATCTAAACATGAGCCTATTGTTTAAAGCTGATATAATTTGCCTAGAGACCCGTACGGAGGAGAAAAATTGACACGATATGACGGACGGCTATGTGAGCAATTGAGACCTACTAGGATTTCCTTCGATGTTCAACGTTTCGCAGAAGGGTCAGTTCTCATTGAAACGGGAGATACGAAAATAATTTGCTCTGTGAGTATAGAAGAAAGGGTACCTGGTTGGCTAAAAGGGCAAGGGAAAGGCTGGATAACTGCAGAGTACTCCATGCTGCCTCGGTCTACATTTACCAGAAATGTACGAGAAGCATCGTCTGGTAAGGTAAAAGGTAGACACCAGGAGATACAAAGATTGATTGGAAGGGCACTAAGATCGTCAGCTGATCTTGTCGCTATAGGGGAACGAACGATTTTCATAGATTGTGACGTTATTCAAGCGGATGGTGGAACTAGGACGGCAGCCATTACTGGATCCTATGTAGCTCTTTACCAAGCTTTGCATAAATTAACGCAAAAAAGGATCTATAACAAGATACCTTTGAATTTCAATGTGGCTGCGGTAAGTGTTGGAGTTTTGGAAAAAGAATTATTGTTGGACCTTTCTTATGAAGAGGACTTCAGAGCGTCAGTTGATTTCAATATAGCAATGACCGAAAAGGGTGATTTAATTGAAATTCAAGCAAGTGGCGAAGATGGACCGTTCGAGCAAGTGTTTTTGCAAAGGGCAGTCGTACTTGGGCAGAAAGGGATACTGGAGTTAATAAGAATCCAAAATCAGGCTATAGAGTCCTTATCATCTCAAAAAAGAGTTAGCATGTGATGAAACATTGAATTTATGTGTTCACAAAATTATTTAAGAACGAATCTGATAACGAATCTGATCATAATATAGATATAGAAACTTTGGGAGTTCTGCATGGTTTGGACTAAGAATTGGTTAAAGCTTTGTGTTTTTGTTTCTGTGTTCTTGTTGTTGTCCTTAGGTTGTATTTCTGTTCCCCTAAATGAAACAGAGGAATATTCTAATAATATGGATGAAGGTATATCTGTATCGTCATCATTATTACCAGGCGTTGGACCAGAGGGTTCTACTCTNCCAGATTTTGTGGATGTAGTTGATAGGGTGAGGGGGGCAGTGGTTTCTGTTGTAGCAGAAACAGAGGTGTTGAGTGTATTTGGAGAGAAATTTCCAAATTTCCAGAGTGGTTCCGGAGTGATATTTGACGAACGCGGTTACATTCTCACCAACAACCATGTAATTAGAGATGCCGTTGAGATAATAGTTACTCTAGATGATGGTACGCAATTAAATGGAGAACTTGTAGGCACCGATCCTTTAACCGATTTGGCTGTTGTCATGGTAGATAATGCTGATCTTCCTTTTTTAAACTTTGCTAGTCAAGGAGAGGTGCGCGTAGGCGAATGGGTCATAGCAATAGGTAATGCTTTAGCGTTGCCAGGAGGGCCGTCGGTCACAGTTGGTATAGTCAGCGCCCTCGGCCGGTCCCTTCGTGTGGACCAGAACACTACCTTGTATGATCTGATCCAGACAGACACTATAATTAATCCTGGTAATAGCGGTGGGCCATTATTGAATCTTAAGGGTCAGATTGTTGGTATAAATACAGCCGTATTAAGAGGAGGTGAGGTTGAGGGTATAGGATTTGCGGTGGGTGGTTCTACTGCAACGTTAGTGTCTAAAGAGATCATTGATAAAGGGAGGGTGCGTTGGGCATGGCTGGGAGTTACGATATCTGAACTTGATGCTGAAGAGGCTGCCAAGTTGGCATTGCCGGCACAACAAGGAGTACTTGTTCGGGATGTGTTTTCTGGATCTCCCGCGGCAGAGGGAGGAATACAACCTGGGGACATTATTCTCAGTATTGAAGAGCATTATGTGCAAACAATAGCTGACCTAACTAACGTACTTCGTTTTGAAGTTGAGGTTGGTGATACGGTTACCGTAGAAGTATTGCGAGATGGGAATGATAAGTTGAGCCATCTGGTTGCTCTAGATGAACGACCATCTTCATAGTTTTAGACTTTCTGTTCACTAGGACGAGCGTAAAACTCCTAGTACTATCTCTTCACCCTCGATGCTCTGGTGCTCTACATAAGCATCGTCAACCGGATTGCTTTCGATTAGATTTAACGAAAGCGTTTCTGACTTAATATAATCTTCATATTCTTCCATCGTTTTTTCGAGGGTTTTATCTCCTTTGTAGAATACTTTGATTTGCTCTGTAACCTGGAAGCCGGCATTTTTCCGCATATTCTGTATACGATGTACTAACTCTCTTGCTACACCTTCTTTCATAAGGTCGTCGGTGATAGTCGTATCCAGTGCAACAGTGTACCCTCCTTCCGTTACGATCTGTAACTCGTCTATTCTCGTTGATCGATTCTCTTTTGTCTGATCCGATATACGATGATATAAAGGATCTTTTTTATCTAGAAACACCAGCTCCTTTACATTAAGCTCTTCCATGACTTGAGTGGTAATAGCTTCGATATAGTGAGCCTCGGACTCCTCTCGAGGGTTTACCAAAATCCTGGAGAGGGGCAGTCGTACCTTTTTGCCTGCTCTAGATCTTGCGTCTCTACCTAACCGGGAAATTTTCATTGCTAATCTTGTCGCCTCCATTAGAGATTGGTCTATAACTTCCAAATTAGCCTTTGGATATTCGACAAGGTGGACACTTTCGGATGCAGATTTATCTATATTTACCACTAGATTTTGATACATGGTCTCTGAAAGAAAAGGGGTAAACGGTGCCATTAGCCTAGATAAAGTAGTTAGGCAAGTATATAGGGTCTGATAAGCCACGAGTTTGTTTTCATCATTATCGCTCCGCCAAAATCTGCGGCGGCTCCTCCTGACGTACCAATTCGAGAGTATATCTACGAATTCTTGGATGCGCCTACCACCATTTGTGGGGTCATAAGAATCTAATGAGATGTCAACCTGCTCAACTAGCGCATTCAATTCCGAGATTATCCATCTATCTAATTCTGTTNCATGGTCTTGCAGGTTTGAATTATTAGTTGGCCTAAATTGATCTATTTGAGCATAGGTTATGAANAATGAATAAACATTCCAAAGTGTNAGAAAAAAGCGTCTTATTACATCACTAACTAGGCGTTGGGAGAACCTTCGGGAATCTCCAGGTTGAGTGGTGGTAAACAGATACCAGCGAGTAGCATCAGCCCCTTGGTTGTTTATTATCTCCCAGGGATCTACTACATTGCCCTGAGATTTACTCATCTTCCGGCCTTTCTCGTCTAATATTAGGCCTAGACAGATAACATTTTTATAACTTGGTTGATCGAGTAAGAGTGTTGATAATGCCAGTAGGCTGTAGAACCAACCTCGTGTCTGATCAACGGCTTCACAAATGTAATCCGCCGGAAAAAAACTATTCTTTTCTAGTTCTTGTATTTGCCCATTAGAGATTGCATGCCATTGAGCATAAGGCATTGCCCCGGAATCATACCAGGCGTCCATTACTTCCGGTGTCCGTCTACTTGTTCCACCACAAATCGAACAGACGATTGCAATTTCGTCTATATAGGGTCTATGGAGGTCTAAGTCGGCTAACTGTTTCTTGTGATGTAATAATACTTTTTGTTCAAGCTCTGATAAGCTGCCCACGCATGTATAGCTTTTACAGTCGTCACATTGCCATATTGGGAGAGGTGTGCCCCAGTATCGTTCTCGCGATATAGCCCAATCTACTCCCCCTCGTAACCAGTCACCAAATCTTCCCTGCTTGATGTGTTCAGGATGCCAGGAAATCTTGTCATTATTAGAAATTATGTTAGTTTTCATGGCAGTGGTTTGGATATACCATGATTCCTTCGCGTAGTAGAGTAGGGGTGATTTGCATCTCCAACAAAACGGATAAGTATGTAGATATGTACCTTGACGGTACAAAAGGGTTCGCTCTTCTAGAGAATTTATTATTTGAGAATCCGCATCCTTTACGAATTTTCCAGAGAATTCATAGCTTCCGGTTATCAACCCCTGCAGATTCACGTGTTGTACGAATGGGAGGCCATGTTTTCTACCTAACCCAATATCCTCTTCCCCGAATGCCGGTGCTATGTGCACTATGCCTGTTCCATCTTCAAGAGATACGTAATCAGCACCGATTACTCCAGGTTGAAAATCGGTCTCTGGACCTAAAACAGAGTATTCCCCTTCACATTGGTTCTTGGGTCGTTGAAACCTTTGTATACTAATCCCATAATCCAAGGGATTGAATAGTTTAACGTAGCTTAGTCCTATCAGATCTTTACCTGGTATCGTGCCGGTTAATTCATAAGGTGCATCTAGTATTTTTGAAACAAGATCTGAAGCTAATATCAGGAACTCGGAATCGCTTTCGGTAAGGTTTATCTTTACTATGCTATAGTCCGCTTTTGGTTGGATTGCCAGGGCAGTATTGGCTGGTAGCGTCCATGGTGTGGTTGTCCATGCCATCAGGTAGATTTTTGTTTCTTCAGATAGGTCGGGCAACATATTTTTTAGAGATTCTGATTCTGTCATTTTTAGATTGACTCGGAATTTGACGAATACAGAAGGGTCTTTTGTGTTTTCTTGGTATCCTTGGGCTACCTCATGTGAGCTCAAAGAACATGCGCATCTAGGGCAATGCGGTGTCGCCTTCATGCCTTTATAGACTAGGCCTTTATCCCATAGTTCTTTGAGAATCCACCAACAAGTTTCTATATAAGAGTTATCGAGAGTTCTGTACGGGTTCTCCATATCGATCCAATATCCAATTCGATTTGTTAGATCCTCCCATTCTTTGACGTATCTGAAAACACTTTCCCGGCAACGTTTGTTGAATTTTTCTATACCGTAATCCTCGATATCTTTTTTAGATTTCAGTCCCAACTCTTTTTCTACTTCTAATTCAACGGGTAATCCATGAGTGTCCCAGCCACCTTTTCTATAGGGTTGATACCCTTTCATTGATTTGTATCTACATATTATGTCCTTGAACACCCTAGCTAGAACGTGATGCATTCCAGGACTCCCATTCGCAGTAGGAGGGCCTTCAAACAGCATGAATTTACCCTTATCACCTCTTTGACTGGATTTTAAGAAGATGTCATTTTCCTTCCAGAATCTTAATATATCTTCTTCCATATCTGGGAAATTAGCCCTACTTGTCACGTCATTGAACATTATTAATTAACTCGCTACAGGGTATAGTTTAATTTTGGACCGTTAGTCCGGATAACTACCTGCTTGGGTTGGTCTCCTAGTCTAGCCTCAATTTCTTCCCTGGTCGGTATTCCCATTTCCCCTATGGCTTCGGCCTTAAAACTAGCTGCGCAGGAGGCAAACAGGGCGGCTTCAATTGGGTCTTCAAGTTCCAGGTATCGTACCAGATAGGCACCTACGAATACATCCCCGGCACCAGTCGGATCTTTTTCTCGGGCCGAAAATGCAGGAATTCTATACCATACCCCTTGTACAAACAAAAGTGCACCCTTTGTCCCTTCGGTTAAAATTACTATTCTGTCTGATTTCAACCAGGATCGCGGTATCAATCCATTAATAAGATCATCCACCGATACAAACAAAAACTTAGCTTGGTTGATAGCTATGTTATTATTCCAAGCTAAGCGTGCCACGTGGCCTGATCTGTCCCATGTTCTTAACCACCCTTGTGGTGATATGGCCAGCATGGAATTGGGAAAACTAAGAACTAATTTGGGGTCAATATCCTGCGCTACTGGAGCCAATACCACCACGGAAGAGTCAACTATTTCTTTCGGTATATCAGTCAGCTGTATGTAATTGGCCAGTGATCTTAATACCTGACTCCGTTTACCGTTGATGTAGGTATTTTCGAAAGAAGTGGTGACGTTTGATCCTAGGTTCATATAGTAGGTGAAATTTCTATTTATCTTGCTGCTAACCTCTGGGTTGCATCTAGTGAGGAGACCTGTCTTGGCCCCCAGTCGTAGGGTTGTCATCCCTGTGTAATATGCTGCTCCGCCCACGGAGAGATGACTATTGTTAAGGTCTTTTGTTACATGGCCTATAACACTTATATCAAGATGGGTTGAGTTATTCATAATACAAAAGCATGAAAAACTCTTTGTTGCCAGCATTACCGTAAATCGGTGAAGAAATTATGTTTCGGATTCTGATTTTGTGCTGGACGGCCCATTTCGCAATCCTGCCTAATACTTTTGAATGTATCAACGGATCTTTGATGATTCCTTTTTTTCCAATCTCATTTTTTTGAGCTTCGAATTGGGGTTTGATCAGCGAAATAATTGGTGCATCAGGCCTAAGATGTTCCCTGATATTTGGTATGACTTTGGTTACGGATATAAATGAGACATCTACCACAGCGATATCTACCTTCTCTGGAAGATCAAACGAGTAGTGGGCGTTGATTTTTTCCATCAGATAGACGCGTTGATCTAGACTTAGCCTATAATCCATCTGTCCGTGACCAACATCTAATGCGTAAACCTTTCTCGCTTTATTTTGTATAAGGCAGTCAGTGAATCCACCTGTGGACGCGCCTACGTCCAGGGCAGTTAGCCCAGAGGTAGAGATGTCGAAAGTCTTTAGGGCATGGAATAATTTGGTGCCTCCTCTGCTTACGTAATCTAATGCCTTCTTGATATAGATTTGAACGTCAGAGGAAGTTTGTTGGCCGGCTTTGTATGCCTTCTGGTTGTTTACATAAACTCTTCCAGCCATGATGAGCGCTTGGGCTTTTCCTCGAGTTTCTGCTAGCCCAAGGTCTATTATGAGTTGATCAAGTCGTTTCTTTTTAATATGTTTGATTCGAATTCTCCTGATTTCAAATTGACACTATAATAGGGACTAACTATAATCTTCAAGCCAAGGAGACTAAAGAAGACGTGCCGAAGAGAACTTACCAACCCAAAAATAGACGACGACATAGAGTACATGGCTTTAAGTCTAGGATGCGAACTAGGCAAGGCCAGGATGTTATTAAGCGGCGTAGATTCAAGGGTAGAACTCGATTATCTGTTTAGAATAATACTGAGTATATGCGGAAACAAAACCGGCTAAAAGATAGCAAGCGGTTTGCGGAAATTTTTGATACTAGGCAAGTTTGGGTGGATAGTTTCCTGGTGCTTAAAGTCTCGCCGAACCATGCTGAACAATTACGCTACGGATTGGTTGCGTCTCGTAAGGTAGGTAAGGCTGTTGTCCGAAACACGTTAAAACGACGAATAAGAGAGATTTTGAGGGAGCTAGAAGTTAAACCTGGATGGGATATTGTTTTTGTTTTTAGAAAGAGAAAGGTAATGGCAAGTTATTATCAATTGATGTCTTCGGCTAGCCGCCTATTAACAAGAGCAGGTCTTATTATTGCACGTCGTAGATCCTACAGTTCTGAGGAAACGGTCTAATGATTTTTCTATCTACGTTTTTGATCAGGGTATACCGGGCTGGAATCGCTCCTTTTTTGTCTACCTCGTGTAGATTTGAACCTACTTGTTCTAGGTTTGCNGAGGAAGCTTTGAAGCAGCACGGATTCTACAAAGGTTNGTATCTTTCCTTAAAANGACTNCTCAAATGTGGNCCGTTTGGGTCAATAGGCTATGACCAGGTTCCTTAGATTGAATATGGATAATCNANANAATAGGAATTTGGAGNTTAATGANGNTTNCTTTGATTTANCAANTNAAANCCCACAGNNTNCNTTGAAAATGCTTCGGCTGTTCATATTAGTGNTTTTTGCAGNTTATGTGCCTTTCATTTTTTCTGGTTGCACGGGGAGAGANATCATATCCGTGGCTGAAGGATGGTCNCCTTTAGCCGTAGAGGACNAGGTTGTTTATGTTGCTACTAAGGANANCAAAATCCTNGCCCTAGATTCGAATTCCTTGGAACGGGATCAAAGAAGTCCTCCAATTTGGGAATTTACGNCGAGTNAAGAAGATAATNTAGGNTCCNTATTTGGNGCNCCTGCAATAGGNGAAGAATTCATATATGTAGCNGGAAGCATAGAAAAGAAGACCACTGGACAGGTTATAGCTTTGAAAAAAGACAGACCTAGTAACAGTCAACTTCAACCAGAAGAGTGGAAACAAAGGGTGTCGGGTGGGGTGATTGGTGCNCCAGTTTTCTATGAGGGNATCGTGATTGTTACTACTGACGTGGGAAAGNTTTATTGTTTTGATGCACGTACAGGTGACAAGNTNTGGAGTTATGAAACGGAAGGAGCGAAGAAAGCTGATAGTAATGTAAAACCTATTTGGTCCACTCCGGTAGTCGAAGATGGAGTTGTTTACGTTGGATCGATGGATCAGGGTTTCTACGCACTCTCCTTGGGATCTGAAGTAAGTGATTCGGAACGGTTACTATGGAAATTCAAGACAAATGGGGCGGTGGTAGGGAAGGCCCTTTTAGTTGAAGAATTGGTCATATTCGGATCATTCGATAGAAATCTTTATGCGCTAGATAAGAGTGAAGGAGGCAAGCTGGTATGGAAGTTTCAATCAGATAATCTCATCTGGGCTGCACCTGTCTCTAATGGTGAAACTGTCTATGCGGCGTCCAGTGACGGGAAGGTATATGCCATGCCTTTAGATCGTCTATCAGAAGACGAGATCTATTGGACCCAGGATTTGCTAGAACCCGTTTTTTCTGATCCTATTTTGACTAGTGAAGGTTTAGTAATTGCGACCAACAAGGGTACCGTTTCCCTTGTCGATCAAGTTGATGGATCTGTGGATGTGATACCTATATCGACTGAAGACGATATTAGAGCTCCTGTCATGCCCTTGCGGCTGGGCGAATCACCTTTAGTGGTTTTTTCCGATCTTGATGGAGTGATAAGAGCGATTGATGTCAAGCGATGGCGCGTAATTTGGACTATGCAGAGTAGGGGTGATACTTGATTGATGCCATATCATTTCTGTGGACGCAAGGCTTGCTGAGGCCGATGATTAACGCTTTGGTGTTCCTGTATTCCATATTATTCAGTAATATGGGACTTGCTATCATCGCTTTCACAATCTTTATTCGACTTCTGACTACCCCCCTGACGATAAGACAAGTAAAACAGATGCGTTCCATGAGTCTCCTTCAGCCTAGGCTGAAGGCTCTCCGTGAAAAACACAAAGGCGATTCCAAAAAGATGTCGCAAGAAACAATGAGGATTTACAAGCAAGCTGGTGTAAACCCTCTCGGTTGTTTAGGACCGTTAGTTATTCAACTTCCGATTTGGATAGCCTTATTCCAAGCCTTGATCCGGATTCTTCCAACCAATCCAGATACGCTTGTGGGCTTATCTACAAAGTTTTATGTATGGATGCCGCTAGTTCATGAATCGGTCCCCTTGGACCCCAATTTCTTATGGATGAACTTAGCTGAGCCCGATCCAACGAATCTGATAATGCCATTGCTTGTTGGTGCATCGACATGGGCACAGCAGCGGATGACCACAAGTCCATCTAGTGATCCACGCCAGCAGCAAACTAATACTATGATGCTTTGGATGATGCCAATAATGCTTGGTCTTTTGAGTATGACTTTTCCTAGTGGTTTGGCTCTGTATTGGACTATATCCAATTTAGTTGGGATAGGCACTCAATATTTCATTACTGGATGGGATCCATTATTCGGCAAAGGGCCGGTGCCGACTGATGTAAAGGAAGATCAGCCTGAACAGGAGGACATAGAAAATGGAGAACCAGGAAAGCCGGATAGTGAAAGCGAAGAACATCGAAGAGGCGATAGAAGTGGCCATGCACGAACTAGACGCCGCCCGAGACGAGCTAGAGGTCGCAATTCTAGATAGGGGGAAGCCTGGTTTTCTAGGATTGGGATCCGAGATGGCTCGTATACAGGTACGAAGATTAACCCAGTCGGAAGCAGGTCAGGCGAGTGCTATGGAGTCGGTTTCTACTTTGTTGAGACATATGAGAGTCTCAGCCGTGTCAACATTAGTAAATGCACATGACAAAGAGAGTGGAGGACCCGCAATCGATATTGAAGGGGAAGATTCAGGGCTATTAATTGGAAGGAAAGGCGAGACCCTTAGGGCAATGCAGTTTGTCGTAAACTTAATTGTGAATAAGAATCGGGAGAGTCGTTTGAGAGTGTTGCTAGATGTCGAGCAGTATAGGGATCGTAAACATACTGCTTTAGGGGAAATGGCAAAAAGGGTGGCAAATCGGGTTGCGTCTACTAGTAGACCAGTTACCTTAGAACCTATGGCCCCAGATGAAAGAAGGGCAGTGCACATTGCTTTGGCAGATCATCCAAGTGTTAGCACTGAAAGTACAGGATTGGGCACTGAAAGAAGGGTATCAATAAATCCTAAACTTTGATTGGTTTATTTGGCCTAAGTTTAATAAGAGGTGCGAGGATTTGTCCGTTGACCGGATAGAAGAGTCGAATCTATAATGACGGAGTGAGCACTTTGGCTGATAAATTTAAGACGGCCATTGAGTTGGACCGTCCTAGAGAGGAATGTGGGGTGGTGGCTGTGTACGCATCCGATGAGGGAGCAGCAAGGGCCGTTTTTTTTGGATTATTTGCGCTTCAACATAGAGGGCAGGAAAGTGCTGGGATAGTATCTTCAGATGGGTCTGTCTTAAAAAGACATGTCCAGATGGGGCTAGTTGGCCAAGCCTTCCGAGAGGAAGATCTATCATTGCTCACCGGACATATGGCGATTGGTCACACACGGTATTCTACTACTGGATCCAGCAATATTCGCAACGCTCAACCATTTGTTACGAGTGGGATAAATGGAGAATTGGCCCTTGCTCATAATGGCAATGTCATTAATGCGTTCGATTTACGCAAACAAGCAGAAGAACGATGGGATTGTACCTTTACTTCAGGGACAGACTCTGAAGTTATGGCATTTCTTTTGGCTAATGCCCCAGGAAAAAACTGGGAGCAGCGCATCGCATACCTCATGAGAAATCTACAGGGAGCTTACTCCACTGTGGTACAGACCAAGGATGCAATCATGGGATTTAAGGATCCTTTGGGTGTTAGACCTCTTTGTTTAGGACAGTGGCCTGATGGAGGTTGGATAATTGCTTCCGAAAGTTGTGCCCTGGATCATTTAGGAGCGACCTATATCAGAGAGCTAGAAGCTGGAGAAACTGTCTTAATCAATAAAGAAGGAGTCCATTCTTTCGTGTGGTCTGGAACTACATCTAAGCGAGCTATGTGTGTATTCGAATTAATCTATTTTTCCCGTCCCGATAGTCTGATAAGGGGCAACTTAGTTTATAAAACACGTAGAGCCATGGGAGCCAAGTTAGCCCAAGAACACCCAGCTGATGCTGATCTAGTGATTGGCATACCCGATTCTGCTAATGCTGCCGCTGTAGGCTATGCACAGGAAGCAGGGTTGCCATTCAGTGATGGATTAGTCAAAAACCGTTATGTTGGAAGGACATTTATTGCCCCCGATCAGAAATTGCGGGAATTGGATGTGCAGCTTAAATTTAATCCACTTCCAGAGGTTTTATCTGGGAAACGTCTTGTAGTAGTTGACGACAGTATCGTCCGCGGGACAACTACACCGAGGGTCATAAGTTTGCTAAAACGAGCTGGTGCTACAGAGATTCACATGAGAGTATGTGCCCCCCCTATAAAGTGGACATGTCACTTCGGGGTCGACTTGGCGACCCGGGCTGAGCTTATAGCCGCTAATAATACGATAGAAGAAATCCGGAAGAAGATTGGAGTGGATACGCTGGGATATCTTTCACTCAGGGGTCTCTTGGACGTCGTAGATAGGCCCCAACAGGGATTTTGCGATGCTTGTTTTTCTGGGAAGTATCCTATGCCTGTACAGTTGGAAATGGATAAACTGCTTATGGAGCGTGCAGAATAAAGCGAGTTGGTGTTTTAGTGTTATTATCATGTTAAAGTTCAGTACGGCAGATTTTAGCAATTACTTCTAGGAGCCAGATGAGCGCAAAAGCCTATAAAGCTGCCGGTGTCGATTTAGAGGCGGCTGACTCAATAAAGGAAAACATCGTTGCCTTTGCGTCTTTAACGCATGGCCCAGATGTGTTGAAGAATGGAAACTCGTTCGCTGGTCTATACCGACTTTCGGGCTACGAAAAACCAGTATTGATATCGAGCACCGACGGTGTAGGCACAAAATTGAAGATTGCGAGTTTTCTTGACCATTATGAATCGATCGGAGTGGATCTAGTAAACTTAAACGTAAACGATATTATCACTTGTGGCGGAAAACCACTGTTTTTTTTAGATTACATTTCTGTAGGAGCCCTAGATCCTCAGATTATAGAACCCTTGTTGAGAGGTATGGCATGGGCCTGTCGTGATAGTGGTACTGCTCTGATTGGAGGTGAGACTGCCCAGGCACCTGGGATGTATACGGGGAAGAACTTTGATTTGGCTGGGACGATAGTGGGTGTAGTAGAAGAGTCAGATATTATGTGTAATGCCAGTGTCATAAACGGTGATATATTATTAGGTCTACCTTCTAGTGGCTTACATACGAATGGATATTCTTTAGTACGAAAAGTTTTTGATATAGACCGAAACCCTAAAGTCCTTTACGAACGATTTGATGGACTTGGTCATACCCTAGGGGAAGAACTTCTAAATACTCATCGATGTTATTACAAAGACTTGGAATCTCATTATTCAAGAATTAAGGCTATAGCACATATTTCCGGAGGAGGGCTTATTGATAATCTCCCACGAGTCCTTCCCGAAGGGTTGGCGTGTGTCGTTAATTTGGATACATGGGAGCCTTCCCCAATATTTCCTTTGATACAGAGTGCTGGGGGTGTCGACAACTCCGAGATGTATCGTGTTTTCAATATGGGTATTGGCATGGTTTTGATAGCAGAGTTTCGTCAAGCAGCACTTCTCCAAAAGGAGATACCTGACGCTATAGTTATAGGTCAGGTCATAGAGCAAAAAGATGAAAAGAGGGTCATCCTTACCAAGGCATGAGTGTTTTGAGAGCCTTAATCAGTGTGTATGACAAAAGTGGGTTAGTGGAATTTGCTACTAGTTTGCATAATGCTGGTGTGAAACTTGTCAGTACTGGAGGCACTTATAGGTTTCTTGTTGATATCGCTAGAATTCCTGTGGATATGGTGTCTGAAGTAACGAATTTTCCAGAAATACTTGAAGGTAGGGTGAAAACACTTCATCCCAGGATTCACGGAGGAATATTGGCGCGGAGAGATCAGCAGTCCGATATGGATGAATTGCGTGAACATAATATTCTGCCTTTTGATATCGTCATTAATAACCTGTATCCATTTCAAGAGGTTGCAAGTAAGCCGGGCGTTACTTTAGAAAAAGCTTTGGAGAATATAGACATCGGAGGACCTTCTATGATCCGAGCATCTGCCAAAAACTTCCCATGGGTTGTTGTGGTAGTAGATCCTCTTGACTATCCGTGGGTTTCAGATCGACTATTAGAAGGCCAACTTACGTTAGAAGACAGGCAAAAGTTGGCCCAAAAGGCATTTAGCCATTTAGCAGATTATGATTCCTCGATCTCTTCGTATTTGTATGATAGTAAACCTTTCTTGTCCAAATTCAACCTGACGGTTTCGAAAACTGCTGATTTGCGTTATGGTGAAAATCCTCACCAGATGGCCGCTTTATATAGATCCGAGACTTCTGAAAAAATTGGAATACCTTCTTCGGAGCTTCTTCATGGAAAACCGCTTTCTTTTAATAATATATTGGACGCTGATTCAGCGTGGAAAATCGTCAACGACTTTCCCAGTATGGCGGCGGTTATTGTGAAACATACCAACCCGTGCGGTTTGTCATCAAAATCCAATCAAACGGAATCCTATATGAAAGCATATCAAGGAGATCCGATAAGTGCTTATGGAGGAATAGTGGGATTTAATTCCTTGGTAACGCTTGATACTGTAGACGCCATGAGAGGGGCATTTTTTGAAGTAGTTGTAGCACCAAATTATGACTCGGATGCTCTTTCCGTCCTAAAGAGACGCAAGAATCTTAGGATCTTGAGGGTGCCACAAGGTCAGGATAGTTTTAGATCCGATATTAGGACTGTTGCTGGAGGGGTCTTAATTCAAGATTTGGATGACTCGCCTGATGATCCAAATGAGTGGACTGTTGTCACCAAGCGTTATCCCACGGAAAGTGAGATGGAAGATCTTTTGTTTGGATGGAAGGCTGTTCGGCATGTGAAATCTAATGCGATTGTTCTAGCGAGGGATGGAACTTTGTTAGGAATAGGGACTGGTCAACCAAATAGGGTTAATAGTGTATTCTTAGCCATTGAAGGTGCTGGTAATCTGTCGATTGGATCTATACTCGCATCGGATGCTTTTTTCCCCTTTCCGGATAACGTAGAGGCTGCATTTCTGTCGGGTGTAACGGCTATTATCCAACCAGGAGGCTCAATAAGGGATCAAGAGTCTATAGATATTGCAAATAAGCACGATTTAGCTATGATTTTTACGGGAGTGCGACATTTTAAGCATTAATGGTAATGTTCTTACCATAGCGACAAGATTGAATAAATGGGTTCTTTCCCATGATGCTTGCGATATTAAATGTTTACTGGTATCGGGCTTTGAATTGTGGCACCCCTCAAACTTACGTTTGAAGTAAAAGCATAAACTTCTACGCCGTTGAATTTCGCTGCCCTTAAGGTCTGGAAAAAGAGAGGGTCACTTTGGCGATTTATATAGAGCTGTTGAGCGTCCGCTCGTTGGATAATGAAAACAGCCGCTGCTCTACACCCCGATTCAACTGCTGATAGCAGACTGTTTACGTGTTTGGTTCCACGTCGGGTAGGAGCGTCGGGAAATATTGCGGTTCGTCCCTCTACCAATGTCACAGATTTAGCTTCAATGTAACAATTCATATCCGTACTTGATAGAAGAATGTCGAGCCTGCTATTTCCTAGAGAAACTTCTCGTTGTAATTTTGTGAAGCCTAAAAATGGGTCTAATTCCCCTTTATTGAATGATTCTTCTATCAACAGAGGAGGGATTCTAGAATCACAAGAACATAAGGTATTTCCTATTTCCACAAGGACTAGATCGTGCTTTGTTTTCCTAGTAGTTGACTCTATGTATTGTAGGTACGTATTCTGTCCTGGCCTAAATAATTCCCTCAAGCGTCCGGAGTTTGGAACGTGCACTTCTATTTCCTCCCCAGAGACGTCTACGGTGGCAGAAAAACGACTCGTTCTTCTTAGAAATTGTGCTTTGATGAGGTTAGTTTTGTATTCCATATTACTTAACTTATTTTAATGCTGGTGAAATCTATCAACATAGCTATATACTAGTTTTTGTGAGTATGTTTCTTGACAATCTAGACAGCGCATCGAAAGTGAACCGAAGTTTAGTTTGTGTAGGTTTAGATCCTATCATATCGTTAATTCCTTCTGGGGATGTATTTCAGTTTAACAAATGTATTATTGATGCTACAAAAGACCATGTATGCGCTTATAAACCAAATTTAGCTTTCTATGAGGCCTTAGGAAAACCAGGCCTTGAAGCACTGAAAAATACTATAGAATATATCAGAGAGTTTGCGAGTGGCGTTTTAATAATTGGAGATGCTAAACGTGGAGATATAGAGCATTCCAACGTTGCCTACGCAAGAGCAATGTTTGTAAGATGGGGATTTGATGCTGTGACAGTGAATGCCTACGCCGGCATGGAATCTGTTCGGCCATTTTCTGACTACGAGGATAGAGGTGTTATTGTTTTGTGTAGAACCTCTAATCCTGGATCTGATGTGTTTCAGGAATTGAATGTTCAACACGACAAGATATCTATGCCATTGTATGAGTTTGTCGCTAGACAAACAGTTCAATGGAATACAAACGGGAATTTGGCTTTGGTAGTGGGAGCTAACTATCACCACCAATTAGCAAATGTTAGGGCAATATGCGGAGATATGCCAATTCTAATCCCAGGTATAGGATCTCAAGGTGGGGAATTAAGGGGTGCGGTACAGTCAGGGATAAATAAGAATGGCAGAAGGATCATAATTAATTCTTCCAGATCTATTTTGTATGCTTCCCAGGGATCAGATTTTGCCTATAAAGCTGAGGAAACTGCCAAAGGACT
This sequence comes from Dehalococcoidia bacterium, assembly GCA_002712585.1. Taxonomy (GTDB): domain Bacteria; phylum Chloroflexota; class Dehalococcoidia; order Lucifugimonadales. The sequence continues at coordinate 8,887 of PAUC01000010.1, read as the reverse complement.
CAAAGATTCCATCAATCTGATATTACAGGAAGCTGGGCTAGATTGGGATAAATGATAGAAATTGTCGATAGAATTAGGCAAAAGAACTTCCATTCTCACTGAAATCAGGGATGTGAAGTCTTTGGACTATCAAATTGACTGGTTTGTGGTCAGTTGGTAGACTCAAATTAAATTCATGACTGGTGGGTGATGGCTACTTCAGACGAAATCAAATCTCTTGGTCAGTATATGTTGAGTGTCTCCAAAGATGAAGGAATGGAGGGACTTGATGCTGTAATCGAAGCTATAGCAAGAGGATCTGTAAGGGTTCAGAAGACGGTTGAATCCGCAGCTTTAGGAAGATGGCTTGGATCTACAGGAAAGACCAATGTCCATGGAGAAGATGTTCAGACTCTAGATGAGATCGGGTCAAGAGTTTTTGAAGAAGAATTGTTGGTTAGTGGCAGAATACGTGCCCTAGGCTCAGAAGAAGTGGAAACGGCGATCGAACAAGCGGGTAGTTCCAGGGGAAATTTTGTGGTAATGATGGATCCGATAGACGGTTCTTCTAACATCGACGTTGCCATAAGTATAGGATCAATATTTGGAATTTGGCGGCACAGTGGAAAGTATGATGAAGATGTATTACAACCTGGGAATCAATTAGTGGCTGCTTCGTACACCATTTACGGATCGAGTACTGTCATGGTCGTGGCAACCAAAAACCATGTTAGTTCATTTACATTAGATCCTGGAAACGATACGTTTTGGTTAACAAACCGAGACTTAAAATTACCAACTGATGGAGCTTATTACAGTGTGAATGAAGGATATTTCAATAGATGGTCTAGAAATATGCAAGACGCAGTTACTACTCTGAGGGACTCTTTGTCTTTAAGATACGTTGGATCACTGGTAGCAGATTTTCATCGGAATTTACTTAAAGGGGGTGTCTTTCTTTATCCATCTGATGATAGGAGCCCCAGCGGCAAGTTGCGGCTTATGTACGAAGCTAATCCTTTAAGTTTCATAATTGAACAGGCTGGAGGGTCTTCGTCTACGGGAAAGACCAGAATGATGGATGTCATACCCGATAGTCTTCATCAAAGAACCCCAATGATAATTGGGAACAGCGATCTAGTAGATGGAATTGTGTCAGTGTTGAATTGTTGATCTTGAACTCTGGGAGGGAAGTTTATGGTATATGGTAGTGAACTAGCTGGGATAGCCGAAGAGCTAGTGGTTAAGGGCAAGGGAATTCTGGCAGCGGACGAAAGTTCTCCCACAATACAAAAACGATTCGATTCTATTGGTGTTGAATCTACTTTAGAAAATCGCCGGGACTACAGGGAGATGCTGTTTAAAACTCAAGGCTCAAATGATTTTATTAGCGGNGTTATTCTTTATGANGAAACTATGNGNCAGTTAGGGTCTGATGGGGAACCATTGATCAGAACTCTTCAAAATCAGGGTATTATTCCGGGGGTAAAGGTGGATAAAAGCACTAAACCTTTAGCCGGGTCTCATGGAGAAGTAATTACTGAGGGACTAGATGGGTTGCGTCAGAGATTGACGGAATATAGAGAATTAGGAGCCAAGTTTACCAAATGGAGAGCTGTAATCAGCATAGGTGATTGTATACCTACCCTGTATTGTATAAGAACTAACGCCCAAGCTTTAGCAAGATATGCGGTTCTCAGTCAGGAAGCCGGCTTGGTACCCATCGTTGAACCAGAGGTGCTTATGGATGGAGATCACCATATAGACCGTTGTTTTAGTGTTACCGAACTAACGTTAAGAGAAGTTTTCTATGAGTTNTCCCTACAAGGTGTGATATTGGAAGGTATGTTGCTAAAGCCGAATATGGTTATTTCTGGAAAATCAGCAATCAACCGAGCCTCTTCTGGAGTTGTAGGAGAAAAAACAATTACTTGTTTCAAGCGTGTTGTACCAGCGGCTGTTCCAGGAATAGTTTTCCTTTCCGGAGGTCAGGGAGACGATGAGGCACTCGATAACCTCAATGGAATAAATATGGTAGCTAATGGTAATGGTGCTCCCTGGGAATTAAGTTTTTCTTTCGGACGGGGTTTGCAGGCATTACCACTCAAAGCGTGGAAAGGAGAGGCTAGCAATTTGGCAGTTGCCCAGCGTGTCTACTACGATAGGGCGAGGGCGACTGGATTAGCTAGAGACGGAAAACATAATTCGAATCATAATTAGGAACACAACTCCTTTTTAGTCCCCCAGGTTTTTGTTATTTTTAAATACCTACGGGACTTATAGGTATATAATGTCTTACATGCAAAAATTACTCATAGCGACGAGGAACCAGGGTAAAGTTATGGAATTTAGTCAATTGTTTCGTAGTATTCCTTACGAGCTTGTTTCTCTGGACGATGAAGGAATTACAATTGATGTGGAAGAAACGGGATCCACTTNTGAGGAGAATGCTATATTAAAGGCGAAAGCTTACTCTAGATATAGTGGATTACTAACGTTAGCGGACGATTCCGGGTTAGAAGTTGATGCTTTGGATGGGAGACCAGGAATCAGGTCAGCTCGCTATGGTGGTGATGGTTTAAGTGACCGAGCGAGAGTAGACCTNTTGTTATCTGAATTACTAAATATNCCCTGGGAACTACGCAAAGCAAGATTTTGTTGCGTAATTAGTTTGGTTTCACCATCTGGCTACCAGACCATGGCCCACGGTTCGCTTGAAGGTATTATTGGNACTGTTCCCAAAGGGAGTAATGGNTTTGGTTATGACCCTGTTTTCTATCTGTCCGGACGGAGTTGNACAACTGCTGAGCTCTCTCCTTGTGAAAAAAATAAACTGAGCCATAGAGGACAGGCTGCCAACAAGATTTTTACGATACTGAAGGACGGTTTGTTGACCACATGAAACAGGATTTTAAAGACATGTTGGGGCGTACGATGAGAGATCTTCGGATTTCAGTTACTGATCGGTGCAACTTTAGATGTCCGTATTGTATGCCATCTGAGATTTATGGAGAAAGGTATAACTTTCTCCCTAAACCCGAGATACTAACGTTTGAAGAAATCATTAGATTAACCAAGGTTTTTGTTGGGATGGGTGTGGGAAAGGTAAGACTTACCGGCGGTGAGCCATTAATCCGTAAAAACATTGAGGAGCTTGTGGAAGGTATCTCTTCTATACCAGGGGTGGAGGACTTAACGTTAACCACTAATGGATTTCTATTAGCAGATAAAGCAGAGGCACTCAAAAAGGCTGGCCTTCACAGGATTACGGTTAGCCTGGATAGTATAGACCCAGCAATATTCAAGAGAATGAATGGGAGAGGGTATGGTCCTGACAAAGTTTTAGAGGGGATCCGTGCAGCAGAAACTGTTGGATTAACTCCTGTTAAGGTCAATGCGGTGGTTCAAAAAGGAGTTAACGATGGCGGGATACTAGAACTAGCTAGATATTTTAGAGACACTAGTGTCATACTCAGATTTATTGAATATATGGATGTTGGAAACTTAAATAAATGGAATTCTGATGACGTTGTTTTGGCTAGCGATATTGTGAACCTGATTGATCAGGAGATGCCTCTTAAACCATTGACTAGTAATTACGGAGGTGAAGTAGCCAGTAGATATGGATATAAAGACGGCACGGGAGAAATCGGGATGATTTCTTCGATATCACAGCCATTTTGTGGCGATTGTACTAGGGCTAGGATTTCCACCGATGGAAAATTGATCACCTGTCTTTTCGCAACCAACGGTACTGACTTGAGGGCCCTTCTAAGAGATGGATGTACGGATCAGGAAGTGGAAAAAGCAATAGCTAATGTTTGGACTAAAAGGACTGATAGGTATTCAGAAGAAAGGGCATATGGTACCAAAAAGTTTGACTCTCGGAAAAAGATAGAAATGTATCAGATTGGTGGGTAGCCTACTATGTTCAACGTTTATACCGACGGATCTTGTTTAGGTAACCCAGGCCCTGGTGGTTGGGCTGCTGTTATCGTTGGTGAAAACCAAAAGTGGACTATACAGGGTCATGAATTAGATACCACGAATAATCGCATGGAAGTTCTAGCGGTTATCAAAGGATTGGGTGATTTAGAGAAGGGATCCAGGGTTGTGGTTTACAGTGACAGCCAATACGTAATAAATACTATGACGCTCGGGTGGAAACGTCGGGCTAATAACGATCTATGGGAACGATTGGACCTACTTGTACCAGATTTAGAAGTCTCATGGAAATGGGTCAAAGGCCACAATGGGCACCCAGAAAATGAAGAGGCGGATAAATTAGCTGTTGAGCAGGCCTCGCTAATTACTTCTGCCGGCGGTTTTTCCCATTTGGATCAATACGGCACAGTACATATGGTTGATGTAGGAGCCAAAGAGGTGACCCAACGCGAGGCCATAGCACAAGGCTTTGTATCAATGTCAGCGGAGACGCTTTATTTAGTAGCTAATATGGGATTGGAAAAAGGAGATGTTATTGCGTCCGCACGAATTGCTGGAATAATGGCGGCTAAGAAGACGTCTAATATTATCCCGCTTTGTCATATCATACCCCTGACTTATGTGACCGTGGATTTTGATGAAGATTTTCAAAAGAATGGTATATATATAACCGCAAAAGTTCGAGCTCACGGAAAAACTGGAGTAGAGATGGAGGCACTTACTGCTGTCTCTGTCGCAGCTTTAACTATATACGATATGTGCAAATCCGTGGAAAAAAGTATATCGATAGATGCTATCAGACTAGTGAGAAAATCTGGTGGTAAAAGTGGAGACTTTGTTTTAGAAGAGTGAATTATTCGTTGACACTTGTAAATGGGCTTGGCTATAGTAACTTATAGGGAGAATGTGGCGACTGGCCAATTGCTCCCAAATAGGTGGCAACGTAGCTCAGTGGTTAGAGCGGGCGCTTCATAAGCGCTAGGTCACAGGTTCAAGTCCTGTCGTTGCCACCATACGGTTGCGATTAAGTGATCTATAAGTGGAGGCTTAATGATTGATTTCAAGATTATTTCATCAGATTCTCATGTGGTGGAACCCCCGGGACTTTGGCTTGAGCGTATGGATTCCAAAAAGTGGGGCAATCGTATTCCACGTGTTGAGGCAGGACAACCCTTTGATCAGTGGATAGTGGATGGTCACGAATTTGGTACTATAGGAACCTCGTCTAGTGCAGGACTAAGATATACTAAACCTGATGACATTACATTGGATGGCAGCTTTAAAGATGTCCCTCCAGGAGGTTACAATCCTCACGCCCATGTAAAAGATTTGGCTTATGATGGAGTTGACCAAGACCTTTTGTATGCTTCTGTGGCTACCACTATGTACGGTATTCAAGACCAAGACTTCGTTCAGGATCTTTTTGAAGTGTATAATTCTTGGCTATCAGATTTTTGCAGTGAATATCCCGATACGCTAAATGGTATTGGTTTAGTTCTGATTGACGATCAGATTGAAAAGGGCATACATCAGATGGAACGAGCATCCGAATTAGGATTAAAAGGTGTAATGATACCTGTCGCTCCCAGGCCTCATGAAACCTATGATAATCCCATGTACGACAAGTTTTGGGCGGCAGCCCAAGAGATTGGCATGCCTTTGAGTCTGCATATTGGCACATTACGCCCTGGCAACATGAGGCTTATGGAAGACGGTAAAGTTACGCAAACAGCCGTAGAGCGATGTAATAACGAATATGCTGTAAGGTATAGTCTAGGACATCTTATTTTATCTGGCGTATTTGAAAGGTTTCCGGATCTCCGAGTAGTTAACGTTGAACATGAACTTTCTTGGCTTCCATTTTTTATGCATAGGATGGACGTTACTTACATTGAGAGGACAGAACAAGCATCCTACAGATATAAAGAGAATATGACACCTAGCGACTACATGAAACGAAATGTTTACCATAGTTTTCAGGAAGATGGACCTGGTATTAGATTAAGAGACATTATTGGTGTAAATAACATCATGTGGGGAAACGACTACCCACATGCAGAATCTACGTTTCCAGAATCCCAACGAATTCTTTCAGAAATTCTCGCGGACGTTCCTGAAGAAGAACAGTCTTTGATAGTATCTGGGAATTGTAAACGCCTCTACAACCTTATTTAAGGAAATTATTCTTACCAGTTGACCCTCGGTTTTGTTTAAGGCAAACTTAAATCGAATTATATCTAGTGGACAGGAGCTATTTACATTGGAATCTGTTGAAAGTAATAGAATTTTGAGCTCCGTAGATTCCAGAAGATTCCTGGAACTCGGAAAGACGCTAATCAGTATTCCAAGCTTTAAGGGAGAAGAAACTCCTGTAGCCAATTACATCTCCAAATTACTAAAGGATCGTGGTTACCAGATAGAAATGCAGGAAGTGGAACCAGGTCGTTACCAAACTATAGCCACTCTTAAGGGCACAGGTGGCGGTAAATCGTTAATGTTTAACGGACACATAGACATAAATCCATTAGCAGATGGATGGGAGAGAGATCCCTGGTCTCCTACCATAGAAGGGGACCGACTTTATGGGGCAGGAAGCCGTAACATGAAAGGCGGAGTTACCGCTATGATTGAAGCCGCCGAAGCCATAAGATGCTCACAAGTAAAATTGAAAGGCGATCTTATAGTAGCTTGTGTAGTTGGAGAACTTCAAGGAGGTGAGGGAACTCATCACCTATGCCAGAATGGGCCTATTCCTGATATGGCGATAGTACCAGAACCCTTTGGAGCTAACAATATAGTGACTTGTCACGCAGGGTCTGCAGAAATGGCCATACACACCTTGGGGCGAGCTCGGCACATGAATCGAATGGAAGACTCAATAGACGCCATAGAAAAGATGGTGAAAGTGATTAAGACCATTAAAGATATCAAATTCAATGTGTCCCCGAGACAGGACCTACCAGGCCTTCCAAGGCTAAATGTGGGGAATATAATCGGGGGTGTTGGCAGAGACTATAATAGGACCGAAGCTACATATATAGCCGATGTTTGTACCATTGTCATAGACGTTCGGTTTCCTCCTGGAGGAACGGCGGACGCTATTAAAGCCGACATAGTTAAAGCACTCGATCAATTAAGCGCCCATGACCCGGATTTAAAATATGAGATAGAAATGCCTCCACCAAAAAAATACAATTGTTTCACATTAATAGTAGAACCATTCGACCTGCCAAAAGATGAATACATCTTAGAATCTGTTCTAAATTCCTATAGATCTGTTACAGGGCATGAACCTGAAGGTGTAGGTACCGTACTCCCTTGGTCTTACAGTTGTGATGACACATCAAAACTACATAAAGCNGGNATACCCTGTTTATTGCACGGGCCAGCTGGAGGAATTCATTCCTCTACGATACCTGACGAATATACGGTAATTAGCGATATAGGCCAGGTNGCTAAAGTATTAGCGTTAAGCGCATTAGATGTATGTAATTTGGCCAAATAATAAATTCATAAAAACTATCAACAGAAAAGGAGATCCATTATGTCAAAAATCGAGGAAAAACTAGCTGAATTGGGATTGGAATTGCCAAATTCACCAGCTCCAATGGCATCATATGTCCCGGCTGTCACGACCGGTAATTTGGTCTTCCTTTCAGGAGTTGTTTCAAAAGGTGCCGAAGGATTGATAACCGGCAAATTGGGACGAGATTTAACCGTGGAGGAAGGATACGAAGGAGCTAAGACCTGCGCATTAAACCTTTTGGCCAATTTGAAGAATGAAATTGGTGACTTAGATAAAGTAAAACGCATTGTAAAACTCCTAGGTATGGTTAATTCTACCCCGGATTTCACGCAGCCTCCTGCCATAATTAACGGATGTTCAGATCTTCTACTAGAACTATTCGGAAAGAATGGTGAACATGCCAGATCAGCTGTGGGCGTTGCTACCTTGCCTGCAGGGGTAGCAGTAGAAATAGAAATGATAGTCGAGATCCACACTTCATGATAATGGTCCAGACCTGACCTTAAACCTAGCCTGAAAACCTCGGGCGGCCCCTCATGAACGAGTGCTTATTAATAAAACTGTGAAGAAAACTAACCGGTTGTTGCTTCATAATTATCCGAATTTAGATCTCATTAAGTGAAGTTAAATTCCCACAGCATAGCCATCTCTGCGAGGATCTGCTCCACCCATAAGAACCCCAGTATCAGGATCGTGAGCGATCGCATGTCCCCCCCCAACTTCTGTGCTCCATTGTCCGTAAGACCCCACCTCATGTCCGCGGGATATTAGACCCTGACGTGATTCCTCAGGAATACGGTCTTCCATGTTTATACGCTTGCCTCCCATGACTCTAAATCTCGGAGCCTCTAGTGCTTCCTGAACAGTCATATGGAATTCTATGTAATTCAAAATCATCTGTGTGGTAGTCTGCGGAATACCATAACTACCCGGCGTTCCAATTGATAGAATAAACTTGCCGTCTTTAAAAATCTGGATCGGGGCCATATTGCTTCCAGGNCTTTTACCNGGGGATACCAACAAGTTGCTACCACTACTTGGATCAATNTCCATGAGGTCTATATTATTGTTCAACAGAAATCCTGTTTCCCCTGCGACAACAGCACAACCAAAAGCTGCACCTAAGGTATGGGTTATACTAAAAACGTTGCCTGAAGAATCTGCTGCCGAAAAATGTGTCGTCTCACCACTAAGGTAAGTGGCTGGAACACCAGGCTCAATTGATCCTTCTGGAGGATTTTCAGTATAGCGCTCTCCCATAACTGTAGAGGCATTATAGTGATTGATTCTAGCTCGCTGATCGCTAGCATAGGACTTCGAAATCATGCCCTGTACAGGAACACTCATGAAGTTAGGATCACCACCAAACATTATGCGATCTGTAGCAGCCAGTTTTATGGCTTCAGAGATTAAATGGATATAGTTCGACGTATTGTG
>PAUC01000009.1 GCA_002712585.1 Dehalococcoidia bacterium | reverse complement strand
CAGGGCCCAGGATTAGAGCTTCCTAGTAGTGTAGCTGTGGATCTAGACGGAGATGTTTACGTTACGAGTTGGTGGAATTGTAAAGTTGAAATATTTAGAAGAGATGGGTCTCATATAACGACACTTTCTGGCAACGCTGATATATTATCAAAATGGGCCCAAGAGTTCTTAGATCAAAATCCCGACTACAGAAAGGCCCGGCAACTCGTCAAAGATTTGAAACCTGAATGGGCTTTCTTTCGGCCAATTTCTATTAAAACCACTGAAGATGGTAGGATTTGGATTAGTGAGGACGAGCGTTGGAGAATACAGGTATATCAAAAGGAACTAGATTGGGAAGTACCCGCATTAAATCTTTGATTTGATTAACAGGGCCGCTTGGTGGTTTAGTTAAAGAGGGATATTGCCATGTTTCTTAGGTGGCATATCAGCTCGTTTGTTCTGTAACATGTTTAGTGAGTTTATTATATGCTCGCGAGTTTCATCTGGGTTGATGACGTTGTCAATAAAGCCATGGCCAGCCGCTACATAAGGATTAGAATGGGTATCTTTATAAGTTTCGATTAACTTTGCGCGCGTTTGTTCAGGTTTTTTTGAGTTGGCAATCTTTTCCTTATGTATTATGTTGACGGCACTATCTGGTCCCATAACCGCTATTTCCGCTGAAGGCCAAGAAAGATTTATGTCACCTCGCAGGTGTTTGCTGCTCATGACGATATATGCTCCACCATATGCCTTTCTGAGTAATACACTGATTTTCGGCACCGTTGCTTCTGCATAGGCGTAGATCAACTTAGCGCCATGCCTGATTATGCCTCCATATTCTTGATCTGTGCCTGGTAAAAACCCCGGTACGTCTATGAATGTGACGATAGGAATGTTAAAGGCGTCACAAAACCTGACGAAGCGAGCGGCTTTTACCGATGCATTGATATCTAACACACCAGCTAAGTGGTTCGGTTGGTTTCCTACAAATCCGACTGAACGGCCAGCTAGGCGTCCAAATCCAATTACAATATTTTGAGCGTAATCCTTCTGGATTTCCATAAAGTCTTGGTCGTCAATAATGTTTAATAGGACCTCGTGGATGTCGTAAGTTTTTGATGATTCAGATGGAACTATCTTTAGAAGGTTCGAATTGGTTGGTGACTTTGATTCAAAGAGTCCCTGAACAACAGGGTCCTCCATGTTATTCGATGGGAGAAAGGTCAGGAGGCGGCGAACTTCCAAAAAGCACTCCTCCTCCGTTTCCAGAACGAAATGGGAGACGCCACTCTTTGTGTTGTGGGGTAATGTTCCTCCTAGTTCTTCATGTGTAACTTCCTCGCCAATCACAGCCTTTATAACATCTGGTCCAGTAATATACATTTGAGCTACGTTGCGTACCATAAATATGAAATCTGTAATTCCTGGAGAATAAACAGCACCACCTGCGCTAGGTCCCAATATTACTGATATTTGAGGGATAACGCCTGATGCCTGTGTGTTACGAAAGAAGATCTCCCCGTACGCTGCCAGACTTAGTACTCCTTCTTGAATGCGTGCTCCTCCGGAATCGTTTAGTCCTACTACAGGAGCTCCTGTTTTCATCGCCAAATCTATGATTTTGCAAATCTTCTTTCCGACTGTGTCTGAAACAGATCCTCCCATAACGGTAAAATCCTGTGAAAAGGCAAATATTAGGCGTCCATGAACGTTTCCGTAGCCTGTTACTACTGCGTCACCTAGTGGCTTTGCTTCGCCCTCCCCTTCGGCTGAATGACTTGTCATGAAACTATCTATCTCTCGAAACGACCCCTCATCGAATAGGAGATGTATTCTTTCTCGAGCTGTGAGTTTTCCTTTTGAATGTTGTTGTTCTATTCGGTGTTTACCGCCACCTAATCTCGATTGAGAACGTAGCTTATCTAATTCTTGTAATAACTTCTTGGTATTGGGTTCTGTCAATTTGCATGCTCCTTACTAGGCCGGAAATGCTAACAGAGGCATATCGTGTGGTGCAAGTATCACCCGTCGCTGGTATCATCACAATCCCAAAAGATACTTGTTCATTGTGAGGTTTTAGATGGAACCAAAGCTTGGTATACAGAGAAGAATGAATATAAAGAATCGAGAATACAACTGGGGTGCCCGGACCTACGTGATGGGCATTGTGAATGTAACGCCAGATTCTTTTTCTGGTGATGGGCTAATTGGAAGAGAAACAGAAGCTTTGGAAAAGTCGATTAGTTTTGCTGAAGATGGGGCAGATTTTATAGATGTAGGAGCAGAGTCTACTAGACCTAATCATATTCCGATTACAGAAGGGGAGGAGATAGATAGAATCATTGACATAATCCAGAAGATAGCAGTCAACGTAGATATTCCGGTAAGTGTTGATACATATAAACCTACGGTGGCAAGACTTTCAGTAGAAGCTGGAGCATCTATCATTAATAATATATGGGGGGTCAATAATGACTTGCCTATGTTAGAGCTCTCTCTTCAGACACAAACCCCAATTATCATAATGCATAACCAAATTGGTACACACTATAGTGATTTTTTTTCAGACCTATTATCAAGCTTGTATAGTAGTGTTGAGTTTGCAGTAAAATTTGGAATACCATCGACCAAGATTGTTGTAGATCCCGGGTTCGGATTTGGAAAAACCCCCGATCAAAATCTAGAAATTCTAAAGAGAATATCCGATATTAAAGAGCTGGGTTTTCCTGTCCTTATGGGAATTTCAAGGAAGTCCACAATCGGTTATGTGTTAAATTTACCTGAAGAAGAACGACTTGAGGGTACCGAGGCTGCGGTAGCTCTTTGCATTGCTGGAGGCGTAGATATAGTTAGAGTACACGATGTTAAAGAAATTGTTCGTGTCGTTCGTATGTGTGATGCTGTAGTTAGAGGATGGAGACCAAATAATTGGATTCAGTAACAATTTATATTGGATTGGGTTCTAATATCGGGGATCGTTTAACAAACTTGAAGCAAGGGTTTTCGTTACTGGCTCAAACCTTTGATGTGGTTTGCGCATCCTCCATATATGAGACAGAGCCTTGGGGATATTTAAATCAGCCGAATTTCCTTAACGCAGTGATTCAAGCTACTACTAGAAAAGAACCGTCAGAGATTCTTTCCGTTTTGAAATTGTCGGAAATCGCGTTAGGTCGGGTAGATGATGGCACGAGATGGGGGCCAAGGAGTTTTGACGCTGATCTTCTTTTTTATGGGAGTCAGGTCTATAAAACCTATGATCTTGAGATACCCCACCCAAGAATTAGAGAAAGAGCTTTTGTCCTTATACCGTTAGCGGAGATAGCTCCAAGTTTTGTGGATCCTGTTAGCCATGAGACTATACAACGACTAATGGATTTATTAGATAGCCAGGGAGAAGTGAAACTATGTCAAGGTCTTAGATTATAAATCTTTAACGGAATCGTATCTTAGATGATTTGGCAACCAGTTAGAATTCCGTTTGGCTTCTCATAGTGCTTAGCGCATTTTACACATCTTAAAATGACCTGACTTCTGTCACTGTCACGGACCATAATATATAGATAAGGAAAGGAGCACTTTTACAAGCTGTATAAACCGGAAAGGTTTTCAGTGAAGCGTCTAAATTAGTTATTCCTAAAGTCTTAATCCATTTTCGAATATGGCGCTAAGAACATCGGCCAAAAGGAAAACCACAAGCCCCATGACAACCACGGCCGGATTCCCGGTCATGAGTGAAATCCAACCTTTTGTTCTAGGTTTGGACATAGACTCATTTCTCTTTAGAAGTCCGGATTTCACAAACCTAACCAAATAAAACATGTAGGCTGCTATAGCTATCTTTGTGCATAGGACTATCACATATGATGGTCCTATAAATCCAGAAGTTAGTCGCTCGAAAGTAAGAATCGCACCACTTACTAGTAGTATGGCCATAGCAATTGAGACGAGGTCTCTAAAATTAGCAGCAATCTGTGCCTCTTTGATATTGGGATACGATCGCAAGAAAGGTCTAAGTACAAGTAAATAAAATATGCCACCTCCAACCCAGGATATGGCTGCGATGGAATGCACCCAACGGAGACCTATAAATAGTATTTCGTTAATGTCCATATAACGTACGGTGGTTTAGTAACTTGGTCTGGAGTTTAACATACTAAAAAGACTGGGTAAGCTAAATCGATTGATAAGAGGATGGGTCTGAAATCTATTGGGCTTCTGATTCATCTTCTCGGATAAGCTTTTGGGCAATGTCAAGCAATTTAGTCTTTCGTTCATCTTTAGTTTTCTTGTTATCCAAATANAANTCCAGNGCCTTCATAGTANTAAGNCCGTCGATCAAATCTGNGGGCAGACGGGTGCGTCGTTCTTCTGCTANCTCTCTNGTAATGGATGCTATGTAGTGAGCNGGGGAAAGTGCTTTTCTTAGATCTGATTCATGTATCAAGGTAGAGTTTTTGGCATTTAGATTCAACTTCACCCTGATTATAGCGTCTTCGATGTAGTAGTTATTAATTGCGTTGATTGCATAATTTGTAGGTTCATTAGTTTCATCTGGTACCGATATTTCGATGGTAAGAAATCGTCTGGCAGCTATCTTCTTAAATTGGAATTGTGTCAACCGTTTTCCTTGTGGGGCATCTGTATCCAGATCTATAACACAGAAACCTTTGTCGTCATTCTCTTCCCCAAAATCCACACGTTGAAGGCTGCCTGAATAGACTATCATTGGATCTTCTCTTAACACCTGGTGTTTATGAATATGTCCCAGGGCGACATATTCAAATTGTGGAAGATGAAGATCACTTATTAAAAGATGGTGATCTTGGCCCAGCATCATGGTTCTTTCTGAGCCCAGTTTCGCTCCATGAACAGTTACATGTCCTGCAAGTATAGCTGGCATATTTGGGTCTAGATCTTGGGCAAGTTGTAGTATTCCTTCAGATAATCGGTTTTGGACACGAAGATTTAACTCATCTATAGACATTCCCTTAGTATCTTCAACTGAAAGGAGTTTGCTTTTCTTGGGCCATGGTAAGGCCACAATTTGTATAGGTCCTTTAGCGGTAGGAATAATATATGTTTGAAGGTTATCTCCGACCGAAATTAGTGGTATCTGAAGAGTGTCATAGATATCTATAGCAGTTGCCCGTCCCAACGCATTGGGTAGATCATGATTTCCAACAAGCAAGAACGTTGGTATGCCAGCCTTAGAAAGCTTTGCTAGGCGTCGAGCCAACTCTCTTTGTTGGGTTTGTGAAGGATCACGGTTCTTGTAGGCATCTCCAGCTAATATTACGATGTCAACTTCATAGTCTATGGCGTATTCAACGAGCTCATCGAGAGATTGGAGAAAATCGAGTAATCTTGTTGAAAGGAAACTTGTTGGATCTNTTCTTCCGTAATTTTCTACCCCTATGTGCAGATCCGCAAAGTGCAATATGCGCATCACAGAATTCCTATTGCTGCCGAAGCAGTTCCGTTAGAGTTTTGTCGAACTCTTCTTTTCCCAAGTCTCCTAATTTGCGCAACACGGCGGAAATCGGGATAGTGGCAAATCTTCTACGTATTAGTGAGGGGCGAAGCAAACCATATTCTTGCCAATTTGCAATCAGGTGATCTCCTTTTCGTGGAGATCGGGTTATATTGCCTGTTATTTGAGCTATCGTTACTTCATCCGTTTCGACAAATATAATGGCAGCTGGACGTTTTTTTGTCGTGAACTGATCGCCAAGTGGGAATGGGACTAGAACTATGTCTCCAGCACTATAGTCGGTCATAGGCTTGATCCTCGTTGCTGTTCCAATCTTCTCCAAAAGCAGAGTTGGACATATGCGAAAATTCGCTATGTGGCAACATGCGACCTAGGCTAAGCTCTTGGACGGCCCTTTCGGTTGTTCTATAAAAAATATTTCCACCTGCAGCGGACCACATTTCTAAATACCCTGCTCTGCTTTGTGCTCCTATCCATGTATGGGGAATGCGTCGGTCGTCTAGAATCCGGAAAAGTCTGGTTTGTTCAATGACTCCTAGCACATAAATCTGCTCCAGTATTTCCGTGCGCTTATCAAGAGGCCTAGGGTTTGGCTGTGTCGTCTGCGGTTCCTGGATTAGGGCTTCTAGCTTTGCGAGATTTTGTTTAATTGATTTTATGTAGCGGATAGCCTGGGCTTCCTTGGGTACTCTCATAAACACCCCCCTTTTCCTCTTGCTCCGAATTCTAATCGATGGGTAAAGGTGCGTCTATACCGATAGTCTGAGGGGGATGATGTTCGTGGCTGCAAACTTGCTAGACTGAACCTAAAGCTATGAAGTGATTGTACATAATTACGTTGGCTTGACTAATTTTCTAAGACACGGTGGTTAGTTTCTGCCTTAATATGGTAGGCAGTTGGTCAATTGATACTCGCTCCTGTGACATGGAATCTCGTTCTCTAACGGTAACTTGCTGATCCTCAAGGCTTTTGAAATCTACTGTGATGCAATAAGGGGTCCCTATCTCATCTTGACGGCGATATCTTCTCCCGATGCTCTGGGAATCGTCAAACAGGGTTGAAAAGGAACTCCTTATAGAGGAATGTACTCTATGTGATAGCTCCAATAGGTCACCTTTTCTACTTAGAGGAAGGACAGCGAGTTTGGCCGGAGCCATATGTTTGTTGAATCTGAGTACGGTTCGGAGTTCTGGTTTATTATTTGGTGGTGATGATTGGATTTCCTCTTCGTGGTATGCGTCTAGTAAGAATGCCAAGGTTGCGCGATCCACTCCACCAGATGGTTCTACAACAAAAGGAAAGAACCGACTGTTGGTTTGTTCATCGAAATAACTGAGATCTTCCTTGGAATACTGTGAATGTTTTCTGAGATCGAAGTCGGTTCGGTTGGCTATGCCTTCTAGTTCAGCCCAGCCCCAAGGGAATTTATATTCCACGTCCACGGTAGCCTTTGCATAATGAGCTAATTCTTTAGTTCCGTGTTCTCTTAGACGAAGATTTTCTCGTCTAAGGCCCAGAGATATGTACCAATCTAGTCGTTGTTTTACCCAATAGCTATGCCATTCCTCGTCCTGTCCCGGCTTAACGAAGAATTCCATCTCCATTTGCTCGAATTCACGGGTTCGAAATATGGAATTACCGGGGGTTATTTCGTTTCTGAAGGCTTTGCCAATTTGTGCAATGCCGAATGGGAGTTTTTTTCGAGACGTGTTTAAAACCTGAGAGAAATTTATAAATATGCCCTGGGCTGTTTCTGGTCTGAGATAGATTTCTGATGCTGTGTCTGTAGCAGCCCCCATGAATGTCTTAAACATCAGATTGAACTGNCGAGGTTTCGACAAACTTTGATGTTGGTCACAATTTGGACAGTCTTTAAGGTTAGGGATGTCGTCAATTCGAAACCGTTGATTACAAGAACTGCATTCAACCAAAGTATCAGAGAAATTATCAAGATGCCCACTAGCTTCCCAAACTTTGGGATTCATTAAAATTGACGAATCTAGGCCTACGACATCGAGTCTATCCCGCACCATAGATTTCCACCACATTTCTTTTACGTTNCGTTTAAGTTCTACGCCCAAAGGNCCATAATCCCAGGCGGCATTGAGNCCATCGTATATAGCACTGCTTTGAAAAAGAAATCCCCTCCTTTTCGATAAAGAAAGGATTTTTTCCATGGTTACTTCAGTGGTATCAGGTTTCACATTATCTCCACTAATGCTTATTTGACCCCCAGGGTATCAAGCCATGTTCGAATGTGTAAAGAGAAATCATGTGTGAGTCAATTCNATNAAGCTAAGTCGCTTGTTTGAAATAATAACAGGCGCTAGACTAATTACCTTAGTTGCNGCTTGTNATACNGGGCCCGTAGCTCAGTGGTAGAGCGCCCGGCTCATAACCGGGTGGTCGTAGGTTCGANCCCTGCCGGGCCCACCATGTCAAACTATAAAATGGACGTATTGCACAACGACGTATTGCACAACATTGACAGGTTTCTGCTTTCATGTTCAAGAATTCCATTGTAAATCTCAGTCGCAAGATATCAATTGATTCGTTTGGACATTACCCAAATAGAGCTGGCTTACGTGTCTGGGTCTTGACATCTAACAAGAATTATCAATAATGGACTGGTCAACTGCGGCTTCGGAAGGCAGCAGAGTTGGGCCTTTTGGAAATTGAAGAATACCCGCAGGCAAGGAGGTACCTCACTGGATTATTTAACCAGAATACTAAAGAGCAAAGTGTATTTGTCACTTGCAGGACTTGCAGCTTTATCACTGCTAATCCTCGCCTGTGGCGATGACGCCGAGCCAGCGGCCGCACCGGCTGCACCGGCTGCCCCCGCGGCAGCTGCTGCAACGGCGACGCCAGTACCCGCCGCGACGGAAGCCCCGGCTCCTGTGCCGGTAAAGACTAGATTATCGATAGCTGTTCCTCCTCAGAACGAGCAGTACACGATACCTTACGGTCANAGCCAGGTATCTGAGAAGATGAATCCTCAGTACAGNCACTTNGTTGGTCGTAACATTNNGAACAANNCTGAAGAGNCNCAATTGGCTACCNATTGGNNAGTCTCTGCCAGCGGAAAAGATTGGACGTTTGATCTTAGAGAGAACGTTCCTCTTTACAAAGGAGGCGTAGCCCATAAGGACTACACCTTCAANGCTGATGACNTNTTNCTAACTTGGGATCTCCTAATTGGTAACGAAGGTAACNTTNAGTCTGACCTAACACGCAGCCCTGCCAACTGGNNCCAAAGAGTTGGTGGACCTGATAACTGGAAGATCNTTAACGATCACAAGGTTGANAATCANGGAGACCGCGTGTTCTTGCAGATGTCNTTCTTCATGTCNGATGAATGGGCATCCGGTATAGTCAGCAAGGCACACTGGGANGACGTGGGCGGAGAAGNNGGATANCAGNATGATCCTTTGGGTCATGGTCCTTGGTCCTTCGTNGATACCGTTTTGAACGAGTATCGTTTGNCNGAGCGTGTAGAGNANCACTGGAGAATTACTCCAGAGTTCCACGAACANNNNCANNTNTANGNNAANGAGNCNGCCACTAGATTGGCNATGCTNNTNGCNNANGANGTTGACATCATTCCCCTNNTACTTTCTCAGCGTGAGGAANTTGANGCTGCTGGTTTCNANACNGAAATGAGCACATTGCCCAGCATTCACCAGGGCATAGGAATGATCTACTACCGAGCAGAAGGTTACTGTCCTGACGGTACACCTCCTCCCGGTGGAACACCTTGCGGCCCCAGGCCTGGNTATGACGCCGACGCTCCTCTAAAGAAAGTCGATGTCAGACATGCCATGAACTTGGCCGTAAACAGAAACGACTTTAACAAGAGTTTCTACAACAACAAGGCATTCCCGTTGGTCGACTACTTCCCGCCATGGCGCGAGGATTTCAAAGACGAATGGGCACCATTCCCTGGTCCTGATGGAAAGACAGGGGCAGATGGTGGTTGGCCTTATCCCGGAGACGGTGATCCCGCCAAGGCTAAGGAGCTGATTGCAGGCGCAGGTTACCCCGACGGGTTTGATACAAAGATCAACTGTTTGACAGCACACAAGGTTGTTGGTGAATGGCCTGAAATGTGTGAAGTCATAGCGGGTTGGTTCACCGAGGTAGGAGCAAAGACAACGCTTCAGTTCTCTAACTCCTTCGGTGAATTCCGAGCCAAGACAAAGAGCTATCAGGAGGAGAATTGGATGTGGTCTGCCTCGCCTTCCCTAGACCCCATCTGTGAGGCGATAACCTTCTCCATGGTCCATGAATTGGGTCAAGCTTACCGCGAATTCCCAGAAGCATCTGAGATGTACAAGAAGTGCGGTGAGGTTAACACTCTCAAGGACGCTCATGACTTAGCTCAGTGGTTTGGTGATCAGTGGACAACGAAACACTTTAGTATACCTTTAGTGTGGGTGTTCGCTGAGATAGCCTACGACCCTGCAGTGGTCAAAGAGTACAAGGTGAACATGCTCCATATGGGACCAGTACGGTACCATGAGCACACCAAGGCAGTAATGGCGCATTAAGCTCCGTTACTTAACTTAAGTAACCTAAAAAGGGCTCCTGGTTTTCCAGGGGCCCTTTTACTTTTCCATCAAATAAATTCTGTTACACTCACACTGCTAGTTGCCAATTATTTACTTGGAGAAAGATACTGCATGCCATACTTAGTAACACCGGATAAAACTCCACTTTACTATCATCAAGAGGGCGACCTTACGAATCCGGAAATCCTTTTTATTCACGGAGAGCCTTTTAATACAAAATTTTGGGCGAAGAACATCAGTACACTTTCGAGGGATTTCAGGATTATTTCTTTAGACGTTAGGGGCAGAGGCGAGTCGGGTAAAACGGATAATGGACAGACCCTAGACCAAATGGGGAGGGACCTGCGGTTTGTTATAGAAACGCTTGGGTTGAAAAATGTTGTCGTAGTCGGTTGGTCAATGGGGGCAGCAATAATTTGGAGTTATATACGCCAATTTGGTGAACTCGGAATTGCAGGCTTCGTTGACGTAGATCAACGACCCTATAGATTTAGATCCTACGATGAACTAGAGTCTAGATTGGCCTCGTTAGGAGAAAAACGGCTCGCTAGTCATCGAAGTACCATCGAAGAATATTTCGGCCCAGAATTTCCAGTCGCTTCGGAGACCATAGATTGGATGGCTTATGAGTGCATGAAAACGCCCACAAGCATACACAGAGCAGCGGTTATAGAATCCTATACGGCTGATTATCGGCCTGTGTTGCCAATGATTAATGTTCCTTCACTGATTTTGTGGGCCAAATATGGTGTGATCAGTAGCGATTGGGCCAAATTTTTGAATAATAACATTAGGAATTCTCGCTTAGTATATTTTGAACATAGCGGCCATATGTTACCTTGGACTGAGCCTGATAAATTTAACCAAGAGATACGTCAATTTGCTAGTCAGTTAATCACCTAATTGTCAGATATGGTAGTTGTTCTTGGGTGTAACGAAAAGCCCTAAATACTGAGTTGCTTGATGGGGAATTGGGAGCATCTGTTGGGATATGGAAATATGGATTGACAAATTCCCAGACCAATTCTCCTTTTGATGTTACCTCAAACAAACGGCCGAAGTTTCCTTCACATATCAGGGTATTGCCATTTCCTAGGCGCTGGGCTCCAGATATATACGGACTGAAGAAATTGTATGAGGTTGGCTCTTGATAGGTCCACACGATTTCATTTGTAGAGGGATCTATTTCAATGACCCTGGAATGAGGGACTGGGTGATCAGATCTATGGGTGCCGTTATCAAAAATAAGAATGTTGCCGTTTGACAATTGTTTTGGATCATGTTGTTGGGCAAGTGGGGGTGACCCCAATTTCCAGGAAATTAGACCTGATTGTTTATTAATCGCGACCACTGTAGAAATGTTCCTGAAACTTACAAGTATGTCTCCATCCGACATTTCAGAGACAGTGTTTCCGTGGGTCCACTCGGCTCGCTTATCCTGCATGGTTATTATGTCTACATCTGGATCTAAGTGCTCCCAGCTTTTCCACTCCCAGACTTGTTTACCTGAAGTGGTTAGTTCTATTAAATAATCTCCGTAAATCTGTCCATCTGCTTCGGTACTCTGAATTCCGCCTCGAATTCGTGGGACTAATTCTTGAGGTATTGTGGTCAAACAGAGGAGTAGGATATTCCCGTTTTTTAACTTACACGCGTCATGGTGATGATCGGGATGTAATATCTTCCAGAGTATGTTCCCTTCCCAGTCGACTTCTACTACAGCGCCGCCCTTCCATCTTCCCCATTGTTCGAACCTACCGAGATCATCAAGAACTTTACCTGAATAAAGTAAGTTTCCGTTTTCAAGTAGTTGTCCGTATAGTCCTGGTGAATATGGCATTTTCCAGTGGTGTACCACATTACCATCCATGTTAATTAAATAGATCGTCCCATCGCCATTCATGGGAGTAAAAAGGGTGTAGCCATTAAACGATTTTCTGGGGTTGTAAGCTCTTAACCCGACTCCATTCCGTCGAATTTTATTTTGATCAACTAGATACACGTGTGTCTCAGCATGGTTTATTGAAGTAGATTCCCTGAGGTGTAGTATAGGTTTGCCTAGATATGGTGTCCAGGCAATCTCTGATGTAAGCTTTGAGAACGTACAAACCTATAATCAAGGAGTTATCGTTGGGACCCGTAGATTTAGAAGAAGCAACTATATATGGGGTAAGTAAACTTTTACAAAGGAAAGCCATATCTCCGGTGGAGTTGACTCGTGCTACCTTGGAACGAATTGAGCGTCTTAACCCGCGCCTAAATGCCTATACGACCGTAACATCTGATTATGCTATGAAGAATGCTTTTAGGGCGGAGCAAGAGATTATATCTGGGGCATATAGAGGTCCACTTCATGGTATTCCTTACAGTTTGAAAGACCTGATAGATACAAAAGGTATTTTGACGACCTATGGATATGCGAGCCATCAAGATTATGTTCCAACAACAAGTGCTGCAGTTCATGAATTTATGGAGAGGGCTGGTGCAATCTTAGTTGGTAAAGTTGATTGCCATTTTAGAAGGAATGTTCCGGTTGAGTGTTATAACCCGTGGGATTTAAGTCGTACCCCAGGACACTCTAGTTCTGGTTCAGGGGCGTCGATGGCAGCTTCTCTTGGATTAGCGTCCATAGGCTCTGATACAGGTGGTTCTGTACGTTTGCCGGCTGCACATTCTGGAGTGGTGGGTATGCGATGTACTTTTGGATTAATTAGTAGATTCAACCTTTTTGGACCTTCCTGGTCATTTGATCAAGCGGGACCGCTTACTAAAACGGTGAAAGACACAGCGATGATACTTGACGTCATTGCTCAATATGATCCAAGNGATCCCGTGAGTATTGCCAACCCTCATCNAAGTTTNCTGAAAGCTNTAGGAGGTAGCATACGNGGTTTNAAGGTNGGNGTTCTAGAAGAATATGTNGGAACGCATTGCACTGANGAAGTGGAGAAAGCNATGAGGGCTGTAGTAGATATATTCCGTGGCCTTGGAACAGAGGTGTCTGAGGTTTCCATACCAAATGTACTGGAAGTTCCGGAGATTCATAACACGATTGTAGAACCCGAGACGGCTGCCTACTATTACGAACATTTTTCAAGAGAGAGATTAGATAAGATAGATCCAGATATGATAGATCGGTTATCGGTGGGGGCGTCTATACCATTTGCAGATTACATAGATGCTCAAACCAGACTTACTTTACTAAAGCGTAACCTAGACACTGTATTTAGCAAAGTGGATTTAGTTATTATGCCCACGGCTTTGACACCCGCTTTAAAGATTCCAGACACTAAAGGTAGGATTGTCGTGCGTGGTAAAGAAGTAAATGCTGCTGATTTAGCACTTAATTGCACGGTCATCGCGAGNGATACCGGAATGCCATCNGTGTCTGTGCCATGNGGNTTTACAGAGGGTAGTGATAAACCGTTGCCAATAGGGCTCTTAATAATGGGTAGACGACTCGAAGATGACATAGTTCTTAAGGCTGCCTTTGCCTATGAACAGGCGAACGATTGGTACAATATTCGGCCGAACTTATGCTGAATTATTGGAACTATGTTTGAAGGGTGTGTGGGTTGAGCGACGCATGTCTATAATCCGTTCAAGGTTTGGAATTCGTGCTTTAATGAGAGGCCCTAATCCGCCGTTTTTCTATGGGTGGATTATCCTATCAGTTGTCCTGTTATCGCAGTTTATATCGGGGCCAGGCCAAACTCACTCAGTTTCAGTTTTCGTAGAACCGATGAAAGATAGTCTTAACCTATCCTCGGGTATGATTTCGGCTCTTTACACGGCTGGAACTTTGACGGCGGCAGCAACAACGTTTTTTATAGGACTAATCCTTGACAGATTTGGAGCTCGTGTAGTTCTTTCGGGAGTGGCCATGGTATTTGGTCTGGCTGTTATAGGCATGGGTCAGGTGCATAATGAAATTCAGCTCTATTTTGCGGTCGCCCTACTTAGGACATTTGGCCAGGGAGCAATGATTCTTGTCCCCCCTACACTTCTTGCAATATGGTTTGTGAAGAAACGTGGTAAGGTTATGGCCATTGCTGGACTGGGAATGGTTGCGAGTCAGGCAATTTTCCCTCCATTAAACGATTTTCTTATTAACCGCTATGATTGGAGGGATGCCTGGCTTATTTTGGGAATTACCATTCTTCTGGTATTAGCTGTTCCATCAATTACCTTAGTACGTAGGTCTCCAGAATCTATGGGCCTATCACCAGATGGAGATGGCCCTGAGAAATGGCTTAGTGGGCGTAAGACAGTAGATGAACCACAGTGGACTCTTAACCAAGCTCTTAGAACGCGAGCACTATGGCTCTTGGTTATAGCCAATCTTTCTATTCCGATTTGTTTCAACGCTCTAATATTTCACAATGAATCTATTATACTAGGACGAGGGTTAGATCCTAGGCTTGCAGCACTTGTTCTTTCGACTATGGCACCACTGGTACTCTTAGGAAATGTGATTGCTGGGCTGCTTTGTGACAGAATTCCTAGTCGCTTTGTCCTATCTATTGGCCAAGGGACTATAGGACTAAGCATTTTGTGGATATTGTTTATTGTCTCTGAACCATGGCAAGCGTTCGTTTATGGAGGTTTAATTGGTCTTGCGATTGGAATAAACATGACGACAAATAATGTCATATGGGCCAATTATTTTGGCAGGGCTCATTTGGGTAGTATTAGAGGGGTGGCAACCGCTGCTATGGTTACTTCTTCAGCGATTGGTCCACTCCCGTTTGGAGTTCTTTCAGATTTGATGCATTCTCATGATATAGCCTTGCTANNGTTAGTGATTTTACCTGNCTTTTCAGTGCTTGCATCGTTATGTGCNGTTCCTCCAGTGAGAAAAANCGTAATGAAAAGCTGATTAATTNCATAATATTTNTANAATCATTCTTGTTTGTGTTNGCATAAGTTAAACTAAGNTTAACAATGAGNGAACCGAAATANNTCTTGTATGGATATGCAAATTGGAGAATCTAAAGTGAATGCCTTAACAAAAGAATTAAACCGACANTGTGAATCNGTATCTTTTCATACNGGTTGGTTNCTGAAATCGNTAGATANTGGGTTANTTTCTACCAGACTAGGTGACATTATAGTTCCATCCGCGAGTGTCAGAAAGATAGCAATATTAATGACAGCTCTGCGGTCTGTCAGTCGAGGGGAATTGTCTTTGGATCAACGATTAGAAATAGAAGAACGATATCAAAACAACGATTCAGGATGTTTCCAACACCTGAAACCTGACTTTTCTATATCTCTGCGAGACGGGTTAATCATGATGATTATTGTAAGTGATAACACCTGCACCGGGCCTATAGCAGATATGTTGGGGCTTAACAATATAAACGAATTCTCTCAATCCGTAGGTATGATAGGGACAGCACATAGGCACAGTTTTCCACCGCTACCTCTTGCAAAGGATCATCGGGTGGATTATACAAATGCTACCACACCTAGCGATGTAGGCTTTCTTCTATCTNGAATCCTAGAAGGGGCTTATGATGAGAAGGCAGCTATGGCCATGGGCTGTACATCAAATTTGTGCAGGTTTGCCTTGGATATTTTGAGTTGGCAGAAACTTAAGACACGACTACCCGCTCTGTTGCCACTAGGCACTAAAGTGGCTCATAAAACTGGGACTGGTGCCAGGAATTACAATGATGCTGGGATCATTTATAGGAATGATCGACCCAGCTTTATTTTATCGGTGTTTACTGAGAATGTTCCTGATGTTATGGATGATGGGAGCCCAGGATTTGCGTCAGCGTCACACCTTATAGCCAGATTGGCGCAGACTTGTTATCACGGGTTATAGTGGAAAGGGATAGAATTTGTAGAGATGGAAAATTCGGATACATGGAGCGGAGCGGCTGATATTTTAAGTTGACACGATGAGAAATGGTCCTTCGTATTTTAGATGACAAAGTGATACGGTTCATGCTTAATTTAGGGCATTAATCAGATTATTGCTGAGGAACCACCATCTATATTTATTGATGTCCCGGTGATGTAACTGGCGTTACTAGATGCGAGAAATGCTATAACGTCACCGGCTTCTGTCGCCTCTCCTACGCGTCCTAACGGGACTCCTCTCCCCAAAGCTAGCCTTTCGTAATATTCATTTAGAGTTAACTTTGGTTCGGTTTCCAGAGCTTTTTGATACCTATCCTCGTGCTGCCCGCTCTTGATGAGCCCAATGCAGACTGTGTTAACCAAAATATTATCTTTGGCTAGATCTTTGGACAGAGCTTTGGTAAGTGCAATACCTGCAGCTCTACTGACGGATGTAGGAGTTGATGATGGACCGGGTGCCTTTCCAGCCGGAGTGGTTATGTTGATTATTCTACCGCCTCCAGCACTTCGCATGTAGGGTAAGACAGCCCTTATGAGTCTTATCGCGGAGAAGAGTTTCAAATCTAAATCATGCATCCATTCTTCATCATCCACTTTTTCAAATGGCATAGCGGATGAGGTCCCGGCATTGTTGATCAGAATATCGAGTCCTCCTAGTTTTTCTGTAGTCACTTTTACGAGTTCGATCACATCGGCAGGTCTAGAAATGTCACTCACAATTGGTAATATTACGCCTTTGGTTTGATTTCTAATTTCCTCAGCGGCCTTGAGTAGATTACCCTCATTACGAGCACAAATAGCAACGTTAGCACCCTCAAGAGATAAGCGATAGGCGGTTGCTTTACCAATACCCTTGCTACCACCGGTAATTAGAGCTGTTTTGTTCATCAATCCTAGTTCCATTAAAGTCTCCTGAAATTACTTGTTTATTAGTGTTTTTATTGTATTAGGAATGNCTTCTATAATGTCAGTTGCGACAAGACCACGATCTCCAATATTGGCACCGATTTTTTCTGCAGCTAATCCGTGTATATATACACCGCAACAGGATGCGTTTTCTCCAGAAAGCCCTTGAGCAATAAGGCCAGAGATAATACCAGTCAGGACGTCACCAGTGCCACCAGTACTNAATATTGGATTAGCAAATGGGTTTACGAATACTTTACCCCTNGGAGTAGCGACAATTGTGTAGGCNCCCTTTAANACTACGATTGCCTTCCATATTTTCGACCAAGTCCTTGCTATTTCAATGCGGTTGTCCTTAATTTCATCAACTGAGAGGTTGGTCAGTCTGGCCATTTCGCCTGTATGTGGAGTGAGAACTAGAGAAAATCTAGCTCTGTCGTGCCACTTGTCTATATAATTCAGGTTGTTGAGACCATCGGCGTCTATAACTAACGTTTGTCTTTGATAGGTTCCTTTGAAAAAAAGTTCTTCCATGAAGCGAGATGAGGGAATCGAAAACCCCATTCCAGGGCCTACTGCTATGCTGCTGTATCTGTTTAGTGCTAGTCTCAACGATGGTGCGCTTTCACTTCCCAGTTCACCATTACTGTCTATGTCAAGTGGAAATTGTATAGCCTCAATTAATTTCTCTGTCAACAGAGGTTGTATCGTTCTTGGGAAGGCTAATGTTACAAGACCTGGCCCAGAACGCATGGCGGATTTTGCAGCTAGAGATGCCGCTCCGGGGTAATTGTTTGACCCGCCTATAATTAATGCGTGTCCAAAGGTGCCTTTGTGACCACTAACCGGTCTTACTGGGAGGTGTTCTTTAATCCAAGAATCATCCAAAAGCTGAGAGTTAATGAAGCGATCCGCCATGGATGGTATTCCTATATCCAAGACTTTGAGTGCACCAGAATTGGCCATTTGTGGAATCTTGAATATTCCAATCTTAGGATTCCCGAGGGCCATAATGATGTCAGGTTTAGGTGAACAGCCGACCTTAATTCCTGTATCTGCGTTAGTCCCTGTCGGGACGTCCACTGATGCTAACAGTCCTTTACGTCCGTCCAGCATACTCATTGCCTTTTTTATAACCCCGGTTAATGGGCGATTTTGCCCTGTACCGAGGACAGCGTCAATTATAATATCGGAGCGCTGTATTTCTAACTTAAGGTTTTTTAATCCGGGGTCAAGGGCTGCAGGGATAACAGTTACTTGCTCTTTTGTCGCCAGATCAACCCTATTGTCGTGTTTAGATCGTTTCGTTAAGACGTATGCGATTACTTTCCCTCCCCATTTCGAAAGAATTCCGGCTGAAACAAGTCCGTCACTGCCGTTATTTCCTGGGCCAACGAGAAATAGTATTCTTCGATTGGTAACTCTTCCTAGAATACCTNTGATTGCCTTGGCGATTGAGTTTCCTGCNATATCTATGAGGCGNTCCGTACTNGATCCCCCAGCTACTGCNAAATCTTCCAGCCATTGCATTTCTTGAACTGATACGATTTTCAATGATATTCCTGTCGGATGCCCACGACCGTGGCGACGGCATAGTATTTTGAGTGAGATAGGCTAACAGCTAATTGTTTTAGGCCTAGAGATGTTGCCGTTTCCAGAGCTCTTCCATGTAGTTTCAAAAAGGGAGATCCTCCCTTTAATATTATTATTTCTACCTCTTTCCACCCCACTCCTACGATTCCCGTCCCCAATGCTTTCATAGTAGCCTCTTTGGCTACAAAACGCCCAGCTAGATTTGGGATTCGACCTTTGCAGTAATCAAGTTCTTGCTCAGTATAAATACGCTCTAAAAATCTTCCACCCCAACGTTCGATTGAGTGTCGAATTCGGTTGATTTCAATAATATCTACACCTGTAGTGAGAACTTGGCCTAGTAAGGAAAGGTTTGTTTCCATGTTGTTATGTTTCATTATAGAGTTGTTGGAACAATAGTGTCGAACTTGCAGGACTAAATCTGGGCATTTACTATTGTAGCATTGGAGGTAGGTATGCCAATAATTCTTGACGGTAAAGCCACGGCCGCNGCGGTCAGAGATGAAGTGCGAATAGCTGTGGTTAAATTAAAATCTTCTACTGGAACAATGCCAGGGTTAGCAGCTGTACTTGTGGGCAATGATCCGGCATCAGCAGTCTATGTTCGCAACAAAGAAAGAGCATGCGCGGCGGTAGGNATGCATGCTGAAACAATAAAACTTCCGGAGTTGTCGACACAAGATGAGATCCTTTCGGTTATAAACAGATTAAATGAAGACAATCGATTCCATGGTATATTGCTTCAATTGCCACTACCCAAGCATATTGATGAAGGTATGATGTTAAGGGCGATAAATCCCGGGAAAGATGTGGATTGTATACACCCTGTTAATGTGGGATTACTTAGCCAAGGAGAATCCCACTTTTTGCCTGCTACCCCTGGGGGTATACAGAAACTTTTGATTAGAAATGGTCATAATCCAAGTGGAAAACATCTGGTTATATGTGGTCGTAGTAATATAGTTGGTAAACCCTTAGCCATAATGATGGCTCAAAAACGAAATGGCGCAAATGCGACTGTAACGGTTTGTCATACGGGCACCCAAGACATGTCGTACATTACGGCCCAAGCCGATATATTAGTGGCTGCTGTAGGATTCCCTAATGCTATTACTGCAGATATGGTGGGTAGTGGCGCTATAGTGATAGATGTTGGTATAAACAGGGTTGAAGATAAAACGCGTAAGACTGGGTATCGTTTGGTAGGTGATGTGGATTTCGATAACGTCTCTGATAAAGTGATGGCAATTTCACCCGTACCAGGTGGTGTTGGACCCATGACTATAGCTCAACTTTTGGTTAATACCCTAACCTCGGCGCAACTGGTTACGGGAGAAAAACTCAACTCTATTTAGGCAGGAAATTCCGTAATCAGTCGTTCAGCGTTTGACCCAGAAAAAAAGGACTAATATACTGCCTACAAATTAGAGTAATCCTATTAACGGAGGGACCATGCCCATTGGAGCAGGTTTAGAAAAACTAGAGGCCTATTTAAATCAAAATAAAGAAAGGCATATTGAGCGAATTCAAAGCGTTATTAGACAACCGAGCGTGTCGACAGAGGATCATGGCGTAAAAGAATGTGCTCAGCTTATTAACGAGATACACAAAGATGTTGGATTTCATGAAGCTGAGATAATACAAACGGGAGGACTTCCAGGTCTGTGGGGTTATTATGATGCTGGAGCTCCTAAGACTATTGTCGTTTATTCCAATTTTGATACCCGTCCAGTACTTCCCCATGAGGTATGGGAGCATGATCCATATAGCGCCACACTCACGTCTATGGGAGGGTTTGATCGTGTTCTGGTCGGTAGAGGTTCTTATTCCTATAAGGGCCCCTATATTGCTTGGCTTAATGCTTTGGAAGCATTAATAGCTGTAGACGGAACCCTACCAGTAAATGTGATCACCCTAATTGAGGGCGACGAGATTTTGGGTAGTCCTTATTACAGAGAAATGATCAACAAGTACAGAGATCGCATCTCTAAAGCTAACGCCAGTTTGAGTCCTGGGGCCTCACAGGCTCCAAACGGTAATGTAACTATGACGATGGGATATAAGGGGATGATATACGCCGAAATGAGTGCTGGTGGTGGTCGTTGGGACAGAGGTCCTCAAGGTGGCCCTACGCATGGAATGACTAAATCAATCCTTGATAGTCCCGTGTGGAGACTTGTACATGCATTAAGTAGCCTTACGGAAGTTAATGGAAATAAGGTCAATGTGGATGGATTCTATGATCAGCTCGTCCCTGTGACTGATCAAGAAAGACAAGAAGCCATGGATTATTGGAAATCCATGGGTAGTGGGGCTTGGAATAAACTATTTCCCGTAGGGACAGCTCAGCATAATGTGAGTGATCTGAGTGATGAAGAAACCATCCTAAACTTTTTTTACGGACCGAGTTTTAACATTAATGGGATAAAAGGAGGGTTTACAGGGCCTGGTACACTGCCATTCAGTTTGCCACACGAGGCTTCTGCTCGATTCGATATACGGATACCAAGAGGATACAAGGCGAAACCGGTGGTAGACGGAATACGCAGGCATTTGGATAGGATGGGTTATCAGGATGTGGAGTTCAATGCCATGGGCGCTTTTGACCCCTCAAAGCAAGATGAAAGCTCTGATCTGGTCCGTTCATTGCATAAAGCCTTTGCTACTATGGAGGTACCGTTGATTACACCTCCAGGAAGTGGAGGAGGAGGCCCTTGGTCGATCTTTACGACTGAATTTGGAATGCCTATGATCAGAAGTGTGGGAGTTGGTGTTGGAGGTGGAACGGGCGGTCCCAATGAATATATGGTTATTGACGGTAAGGGACCTGCAGGGGGATTAGTAGAGTGTGAGTTGTCTCACATGCACATATTAAAAGCATACGCAGAGGAGAATTAAATGAATCGTCAAGATCTTATCCATCAAATAGCGTCAGAGTTTGATGAACAGAGGGCCCTAGGCACGGCCGTGCATATGACGCAATTTTATCGATCACCGGGGTCAGAAGGATATCACAGAGCTACCGATTTTGTTCACAAGGTGTTGGATGAGAATAATTTAGATAAGGTTTGGGTAGAAAGATTTCCCCTAGATGGAGAGACGAAGTTCCTAAATCAACAAATGCCAATGTCGTGGGAGCCTTATAGCGCGGAATTGAGATTGAGCTCTTCGGAAGGAGAATTGCTTGTCTCATACGAGAGTGCATATTCATGCTTGCCTTGGTGGACACAGCCAACTCCAGAAGGAGGAGTGACCCTAGATGTCGTAGATGTTGGGACTGGTGAAAATGAGGAAGATTACACGAAGAAGGATGTGAAAGGCAAAATAGCTTTTATTCGTGGTACCACTAGACCTACAGGGTTCGCTCACGCAGCAAATCTGGCAATGGCAGCCGGAGTAGCAGGGATCATTACTGACTATCTCTTGTATCAAACGGCACCATTTAGGACACGAGAATCTTTACCAGAACCCGTTCAACTGTTGCGTATGCCTTCCCAACAATTCAATAACTGTTGGGCTATTGTGGTTAATTACCACGCAGCGGAACGCCTGGCCGCTCAAATCGCCAAAGGATTTAATAAAGTCTTCTGCGATATCAAATGTCGTAGTTTTAAGGGTGAAGCACAGAATCTACTGGCAGATATCGAGGGTACCGACAAGAAAGATGAGTTTATACAGTTTGTGTGCCATTCGACCGCCGGAACTAGACCTGGATCCAATTGCGCATCTGGACCGGCAGTACTTGCAGAAATGGGTCGCACAATAAAATCACTGATAGATAGTGGACGAATACCTAGGCCAAGTAGATCCATACGTTTTCTAATTAATGTTGAAGGTCATGGGACCAAGAATTATATAACTAACCATCGGGAAGACCTTAGTAAGACACAGGTTGTAATAGCTTTAGATAGTGTTGGCCATGACCAACGAAAGTGTTTTTCGGCTCTTATGTTTTATCATTCTCCCGATTCCTTGCCAACATATGTTAACGATTTCTACGTTAGTATTATGGAAGCTGCACCAAAGGAAACCAGATGGGTTTTCAACAGCGAAAACAATATACCTTTCGTTAACTTTACTGATTTACCCTATACTCCTTGGAGTGATAATAAATACTACCCGGTTTTCGGTATTCCGTCTCCATTAATAATGTCTTGGCCGGATCTCTACTTCCATACAAGCATGCTTACACCTGATAAATTGGATCCACAGGTCATGCGTCGATGTGGTATTACTACTGCAATAGCTGCCTTGGAGCTAGCCTACGCAGGTCCTGGTGAAGCAAAAGGCATTATGAGAACCGTGGCAACAAGGAGTCAATATAGACTAAATCAAATTGCAATAGGCGCAAAGGGAACTAAAGATGAAGGTAGAGTTCGGCGTCGTCTGGCGCTACTGGCTAAGCGCGACCAACTGGCGGTTGCATCGGCTATTAACCTTACCAACGAAAAAGAACAGGCTGAGAACCCGGAATTGAATACTACTAGTGAACGTCTTCAACAGGATATTGCTGATACACTAAAGGAAGTTTCCAGTCTTCTGCAGGATGAGCAGGAGACGGAGTTTCCCGCAGGCAATGTGGTGCCGAAACGTATGGTAGAACGTGATCCTCCAGGTCTAGCTGGAACGCCATATTGGGATTTATACCAGATGACAGAAGAGATGATACGACGTGATAGAAAAATGATTTACGATTCGATTCGTGTCATTGGTGATGAAATTTGGAATTGGGCTGACGGCAAGCGGACTGTCAATGAGATTGCAGCAGGGATAGGAGCTGAGTTTGACTTTGACCTCGAAAGCCGACACGTTTTGAAGTTGTTTCAGGGTTTGGAGAGCAAAGGATTAGTTAGTTTTAGCTAATCCTATAGCCTTATTATAGAAGCCGATCTGGTAGCGATTCAGTGAGAAATGTGGGATAGGATTAGAGTTTTATCCCACCAGCAGGGTTTCCATCTCTTTCCAGAGAGCTTTTTTGTCTTCCAGGGAAGCCTGGTAAAGGGGTGGCCGTGTGGGTCCCATGGGTCTACCAACCACGTTCATGGCCTCTTTAACGAGTATGGGCATTGGTTCCCTGCCTATTATTTTCATGACGGGAACTATGGAGAGTTGCTTTTGTAAGGCTGTTTGGTTATCAGATGTTTGCCAGCTACTAAATATGTCACTAAGAATCGTCGGCATGGGACCTGCAAAAGCCATTATGCCCCCAGTAGCTCCAGAAGCAAGCGATGGTAGGAATGCATCATCTATACCTTGGAGTAGGTTGCACCGGCTTGGGAATGCTTGACCCATCTGGATCACTTCTTTTAGGCTACCTGACGATTCTTTGACGCCAACAACGTTTGGGAATCTATTCACGTAGCGAATCACATTTTCTGCTCCTAAGTTTACCCCTACCCTGCTCGGAGAGTTGAAAAGTACCAGAGGAATGTTAGCCTGCGAGGAGATACGTTCTAACAACAATTCGAATTGTCTAGCGTTATGTTTGTAAAATGCGGGCGGGGTTAGCATCATAGCAGATGCTCCCCTATCTCTAATCGCATTTGCGAATTCTATGATTTCGCTTTCTATAGGGATAAAACACCCTACGACTATAGGTACCCTGCCTTTCACCACATCTACTGTGGTATCTACCACACGGAGGCGCTCGCTAGGATTAAGACTTAAAGCTTCACCGGTTCCTCCAAGTATACAAATCCCATCCACTCCTGCTTGAAGCTGGTATTCTAATTCTTGAGCCAGAGTCTCGTCATCTAATGAGTACTGTTCCGAGAATGGGGTTAACATAGAAGTTATGACGCCACGTAATTCTACCATTAGAAATCCTTCCGGTTGAAAGTTAAGGGTCATTATAAACCCCATTGATTGGCTGCTCAACCTTATGGTTCGTCAGAGTAACATCATGTTATTTGTGTTTTGAATCGGAAATTTGCAATTCGTGAAAAAGGGAAGTTTTATGGGATTGGCTATTATCTAGATATGACCATGGCTATTCCCTGACCTCCTCCGATACACAAAGTAGCTAGCCCATTTTCACTATCTCTTTTTTCCATTTCGAAGAGCAATGTGGTCAATAGGCGAGCTCCGCTAGCTCCGATAGGGTGTCCCAAGGCTATTGCTCCGCCGTTTACGTTGGTCTTACTCCAGTCAAGATCAAGTTTTCTGCCGGCTGCGATGACTTGTACTGCAAAAGCTTCGTTTATTTCTATTAAATCCATGTCGTTTATAGATTTACCGGCCTTTTTCAAGGCTGTTTGGGCGGCTTCACATGGACCCAAACCCATCAATTTTGGATCTAAGGCTATAGATGCATAACTTTGGATGTAAGCTTTCGGCTTAACACCGAGCTTTTTCGCTATAGTCTCTGAGGTTATTACTAGGGCTGAGGCCCCGTCGTTAATTCCAGAAGAATTACCCGCCGTAACTACGCCAGCCATATCAAAGACTGGCTTCAACGCTTTAAGCTTGTCTAGTGTACTACCGAAGCGGGGATGTTCATCTTCAGAGATGATGATTTCTTGACTTTGACTTTGTGGTATCCCAACGGGAATGATTTCGTCTTTGAAGACACCCGATTTGATAGCTTTTTCGGTACGTAGTTGACTTTCTAAAGCGTAGACATCAGCCTCTTCTCGAGTAATATTATATGTGGCAGCAAGATGTTCGGCTGTGATTCCCATATGGCTATTGATCATGCAATCGTAGAGACCATCATTAATCATAGAATCTATGATTTCCCCATTCCCCAGTTTGAACCCGAATCGCGCTTTAGGAATAATGTAGGGGGCTTGACTCATACTTTCCATTCCTCCTGCAACGACTATAGTAGCGTCCATAGTCTTTATTGCTTGGGCTGCCATGATTATTGCCTTTAGGCCAGAGCCACATACTTTGTTGATGGTAATAGCGGGGGTTTCATTAGGTAGACCCGCCTTTAGTGTAGACTGACGTGCTGGATTCATTCCTTGGCCAGAGGAAAGAACGTTACCCATAATAACTTCGTCAACACAGGTCGGTTTGATTTCTAATCTTTCAAGTACTGCCTTTATGACTATACCGCCGAGCTCTACTGCTTTTAGCGAGGAAAGACCACCACCGAATTTTCCTATAGGGGTGCGCACTGCACTTATTATTACGGGTTTTTCCATAACTTTCTCCTGATATAGGTAGATATATTGGTATAAGTATAAGATAGGGTATATGGAAAGGCTAAACTTATCTTATCTTAGGTTTGGAATAGGAGAAATGTGATAGATAAAATAGTTGGGATAACGGTGTGGACTGAGGACTTGTTGAAACTTAAGAAATTTTATCATCAAGTCCTTAAGTTACCCCTGCACTCACATCACCAGGAGTTTGTAGTTTTTAAATGGGGCGAAATGCGACTAAATATTGGATTGCATGACAGAGTGCGAGGTATGAATCATGACCCTTTCAGGATCATGATTCATTTAGGGACCGATAATATCTTGAAGGAAACAAACCGATTACTCTCATTAGGGGTCGAATTCATACGACTCCCAGTGAAAGAAGCATGGGGTGGATGGGTAGGGACATTTAAAGACCCAGATGCTAACGTATTGCAACTTCTACAATTGCCTAATGGGAATGCCATTAAGGAGTGTTAGAGTATCAGCATAGCGTCTCCGAAAGAATANAATCTATATTGGTTCACAATCGCGGCTTGATACGCAGCCATGAGTTTTTCCCAGTCCACTAAAGTAGATGTCAGTATAAGTGGTGTGCTACGTGGCAAGTGAAAGTTTGTTATTAGTCCATCAGTCAAACCTAATTGATAGCCTGGCATTATAAATACCTCGGCCCANCCGGAGACTTTGTCCAGGNCTTTGTTTTGNACATTTCCCCAAAGAGCAGTTTGTTCCAGAGTTCTAACAGATGTTGTGCCAACAGCGATTATTCGTCGTTGTTCTTTCCGTGCACTTTTTAATTCCGCTAGGGTTGAAGGAGGAATTTCAAAGTATTCTTTGTGAATCTTGTGGTAGTCCAGGTCGTCCACATTCACTGGACGGAAGGTATCTAATCCGATATGAAGAGTTATGTATGCTATGCGGATACCCTTTTCTTGGAGAGACCCTAAAAGTTGGTGAGTAAAATGAAGCCCAGCAGTTGGGGCTGCACTACTACCCAGTATTTTGGCATACACAGTTTGATATCTTTCNGGATCTTCCACTTTGGTCTGGATGTATGGAGGTATTGGCAATTGACCCCATGTGTCCATGCCAAATTCACTGGAAAGTTTTAGTATTATGATTCCATCTGGCCTTTTCTCAACTATTTCCACATCAATATTTTGAGGCCTAATCTTAAATTTGTGGCCGGATCGTAGTTTTCTACTTGGCCTCCCAATACTTTCCCAGAGCCCGTCTTGTGTCTTTCTAAGCAACAGAAATTCTACGCGCCGATTGTCAGTGGTATGGGCGAAGATTCGACCGGAAATAACCCGACTGTCGTTGAGGATAAGGAGATCGTCTTTTTTAAGAAAGTTTGCTAAATAACAAAAATGTGAATGTTCTATAGCACCAGTACTTTTGTCGAGTACTAATAAGCGACTGTTATCACGTGGCTCTACAGGCGTTTGAGCCACATAGCCTTCCGGCAAAATATAGCTAAAGTCATTAGTTTTCACAATTATGGTCTACAACTTGCTCCTGGATTGGTGTGATGCTAGCATAGCCTCAGTATAAGTGGAGGTTTCAGATGTCAAGCATGATACAGGGTGACGTATTAATCAAGGGTGGCCTTTTAGTAAATGGGGAAGGTATAAGCCGTTCCGATATCTTAATATCCGATGGCAAAGTTTTGGAACTGGGCCCTGACTTGGGAAGGGAAAGAGCTAATAGAGTTATAGATGCCGGTGGAAAATATGTACTCCCCGGAGGTATCGATTGCCATGCTCATCCCATTTTTGGAGACAAGATAGATACCTATTCTCTTTGTGCCGCCTATGGCGGTGTTACCACGGTTCATGCTTTTATTGGTTCCGAAACCCACCGTCACGAACATTTTCAGAATACTTGGGGCATTAGGGAATACAACCCTGACATAGTTAAGGGCTTTATTGAGTTCGCTGAAGAAACATCTTATACGGATTTTGCTATTCATGGACTTATTACTACTCGAGATAAGGATGATCTTGACCGTGTCATACCAGATTTAATTAAATTGGGAGCTATCTCCTTCAAGGTATTTATGACCTGGAATCCCTTCGTAACGGACACAGATGCGTCTTATTCGAATCTTATGGCCATCCCTGACGACCTCCTTATGCGCTTAATGCACACCTCAGCGAATGAAGGTGGTATGGTAATGATTCATGCGGAAAATGGAACGTGTAAAGCTTATCTTGAAGATCAATTCAAGGGATGTGGAAAAACATCTCCTGAGTATCACCTCAAATCGGCCCCAGCAATATTAGAAGCTGAAGCTGTGAATCGAGCTGCTACTATGGCCTTGGTTACGGGCTCACCACTCTATCCTGTACATTTGAGTTCTCAGGAGGTTGTTCCAGTTCTAAACCATTATAAACAGAAGGGTTTAAAGTTATGGGGTGAAACGTGCCCGCATTATTTGACACTAACCGATGATATGATGCTGAAACACGGATACAAATATAAGGTCGCTCCCCCATTACGTTATGACCAAGATGTGGACGCAATGTGGAAAGGCGTAACAGATGGAAGCCTGAGTACCATTGGTAGTGACTTTACTGGCTATACTAAGAATCTAAAGATTGAAGGAAGTATGACTGGTAAAGTTATAGGTGATGCTAAAGAACCTGATCCTGACAATTTGAACATTTTTCAGGTTGCCGCGGGATTGAGCACTCTAGAATTTATGATGCCAGTGGTTTGGACTCATGGGGTTAACACTGGCAAAATTACGTTGCCTAGATTCGTTCAGCTTTTCAGCGAAAACCCAGCAAAATTATTTGGAATTTGGCCTAAAAAAGGAACTATACAACCAGGTTCTGACGCAGATGTAGTTTTATGGGATCCAAGTCTTATGCAAACCGTTGAGAAGGAACATGGGATTAGCGACCTAAATACATTTGAAGGTATGGAGTTATTGGGTATGCCCACTATGACTATGGTGAGAGGCCAGGTAGTTATAGAAAATGGAAAAGTGGTCGGAAAACAGGGTAGGGCTAAATACGCTCCAGGTAATCCAGATAGGACTTCTTATGCGCAACATGGTCCTGCGACAGATTCNGTATAGGAAGCTGCCTGCATATTAATCAAGAAACCTTGTACNAGGAGAGAGATCGTTTTGTTACGGTCCTTCTTGTGGAAATAAGAATAAGTCAGATGCTGACTATGTTTTAGGGCCTAGGGTTTATCTTTCCCTATGGATAATTTATCAGGATGGCAGATGAATTTTGCTAGGAGTATTTTTATGGCAAAAAAGATTATTGGATCAGGGGATACAACTTTCGAGGTTATACATCCGTTTGGGAATTTACCNTGGGGTTGGACATACGGCAATGTCAGCCACGTGGCAACCGACTCTAAGAACAACGTCTATGCGTTCCAACGAAAAGACCCTCCAATATTAGTTTTCGACAAAGATGGAAACTTTTTGACTGGATGGGGACAAGGGATACTATTTGATGCTCATGGAATCTTCATATCNCAAGAAGATGATATTTTCCTAATTGATAGGGATCACCATGAGGTTTTAAAATTCAATACTAATGGAGAGGTTATTTTCAGACTAGGAAAGCGCGAGAGGCCAGCGTTTCAGGCCCCGTTTAATCATCCCACAGATATCGGTGTAGCTCCAAAGAGCGGTGATATTTATGTGAGTGATGGATATGGTAATTCCAATGTGCATCGCTTTTCCTCAGAAGGTAAATACTTGGGTTCATGGGGTAAGCCTGGTGACAAACCAGGGGAATTCACCACTCCACATGCTGTCTGGATAGATGAGAANGAAAAGGTTTATATAGCAGACCGAGAGAATAACAGGATCCAGATATTTAGTTTAGAGGGAGACTATATAACCGAATGGAGGGATTTGTTTCATCCGATGGATATTTTTCAAGATGAAAAAGGCCGATTTTTTGTTTCTGATCAAATACCCAGAATATCAGTATTTGATTCAACTGGAACCCTTATAGCCCGTGGCAAGACAGCTGCAAATCCACATGGGATTTGGGGCGATAAACTTGGAAATCTCTACGGGGCCGGTAATGAAGCTGGACTTACCAAATATAGAAAAGTCGTCTTGTAGATAGTATTGGAAACGCGTGTTAATCCAGAGGTTATATATGCCGCCCAAAACTACATAAAACATCGATATAATGCAATAACAAATTCTGTTAAGGGGCATTATTAGCGTTTGGAATGGTGTCTCTCCCATATGTATACAGTTACTATGCCAATCGGAATGACCAAAATAAATGCGAGTACTATCACGATTACTGCAAGTGGGTCTATCCCTACAAGTTCTTCTAAGCGATGTTTTATCCATTCGAATAAAACTGGATCTCCGGGCTCGCCGTGATGAGCAACGATGGATTGGAATCTATTCACATTAACCGGTTTGTAAAATCGGTTTAGAATCGATTAAATATCGGCTTGAATACTTCTTTTCTCGTATAGAGAAACTGACAACACTGGCTATTGCAAGCAAGACTGCTGCTATTAGAAATGGAACATCATATGACCCAGTTAGATCTCGGAGTTCACCAGCCATTTGGATGCTTAATCCTCCTCCAAATTGGTGCAACATGAAAATAACTCCTGAGAGAATGCCTATGTTTTTTAGGCCGTAAACGTCCGCCGTAAGTGCCGTTGTTGGAGGGACAGTAGCAATCCATGAGAACCCTGCCAATATAGCGAAACCCCACAATCCCACTAAACCTGGTGAGATCAGGAGCAGAGCGTATCCTACCCCGCGTAGTGCATATATTATGGCCAAAAGGTTTTTCCTTTGGAAACGATCTCCCAGCTTACCAGCAGTCAGCACTCCTATTACGTTTAGTCCGCTCATTACTCCAAATACAGTTGCTGCCAGTGAAGGTGTATAACCTTGTTCTATCGCATATGGAACGAAATGTGTTGATATGATACCTGTGGTAAATCCACACACAAAATAAGCCCCCGATAATTGCCAAATAAGTGGTGATCTAAGGGCTTGTTTCCAGTCGTCTGTTGCCAATGGCATATTGCTAGTAGACGAGTCAGGTGTTGTCGTGATACGTTCTTGACCGTCTTCAATTAATCCTAGATCCTCGGGCTTTTCCCTTATTATCAAATATGTTAGTGGAACGGCTAAAAACAGAATGAGAAGTCCTAGTACTATCCATGTCCTTTCCCATCCAATAAGGTCAATTAGCTGCTGACTTAGGGGAATCAATATCATTGCACCCATGGGAGGTCCGGCGGCAATTATACCTATTGCAGTCGACCTTTTTTTCCGAAACCATTTAGATGTTAATGCTACTGCTATGTTTAAGGAGCCCCCGCTACTTGCTATAGCTCCAACGATTCCAAACATGATGATTAAGAACAATATGTTAAATGTAAAACTTAGGCTCAATGTGGATATAGCGATTCCGAGAAGCCCGATCAGCATCATTCTGCGTCCACCGATACGGTCGAATAAACGTCCAGCGAATGGTTGGCATATTCCTGCGACGTAAAATCCAATAGAAGCGGGAAGAGATATGGCTCCCCGATCCCACCCGAAGTCCTTACTCATTGGGATTACAAAGACCCCAAAACCATTTCTTGTTCCAACAGTCAAAAATGATATAAAAAAAGATGTGGCTACAATGAGCCAACCATAATATATGCCTTTTTGTTTTCGGATGTTTTTTCTAGTAAGATCTGACGTCATGTTTTGAGGTAGTTTAGACTCCTAAAATATCTTAATCAAGTGAAAATATGGATGTTTCTAACCACGAATTTCGAGTTGTTTAGCCAAATCTTCTGGATCTGTTACCGGAGATTGGCAAGAATAGTTTGTACAAACATAAGCTGAGGGTTTTCCATTAATCTTTGTTCGGAACTTTAGAATGGGTGACGAGTCTAAACCCTTGGGATCCCCTACCATAGAGGCTGCGAATACAGTGTGAGGTAGAAATTTATCGTATATTACTTGTAGTAGCGCTTTCCCGTCTGGATCCTCTAGATTTCCAATTATTGCGACTTCATTGGATTTATTTACGTAGAAATCCAACGCTCCGAGCCATTCCCCCATACCATAAGGATGTTGCGTGGCCAAATTAGTAATCGATTCTAATGCCTTAGATGCTACTTCGTGGTAGTGCTTTTCTCCAGTGAGTACGGAGATTTGTAACAGCACAGAACATGCTACGGAAGCTCCGCTTGGTATGGCGTTATCGAATGATTCCCTGGGGCGGATCATGAGTGTTTCATGATCTGCCCCAGTATCATAGAAAGTGAGTTCGGTTTCTTCCCAAAACAAGTCTAACATGTCATCTATCAGGTCTCTTGCTGTCTTAAGCCATGTAGGATCCAGAGTTAGCTTGTAAACTGAAAGCATACCTAGAGCCAAAAAACTATAGTCTTCAAGATATCCGTTTAATTTCGATAGACCCTTATTGTGAGTTCGGAGTAACCGAGTTCCTTTGAAAAGATTATCTCTAAGGAAAGAGGCATTTCGTATGGCTGCTAATTCATAATTCTTTTCTTGGAGAGTTCCAGCAGCATCTGCTAATACCGTCAACATGAGCCCGTTCCAGGATGTCAATTGTTTCTCGTCTACGGAGGGGGCTATACGTTTATTACGAACGTCTAAGAGGTGTTGTTTATTTTTTTGAATGATGGATTCGACTTGTTTAGCCGAAATTTCCGCTGATTCAGCTATGGCTTGAAGATCCTCTTTTATGTTTAAAATGTTTTCGTTCTCAAAATTTCCTTCTGGGCTAATATCAAATAAACGACTGAAGAGGAGGAAATCGTCATATCCTAATTCATCCAAAATTTCCTCTTGTGACCACAAGAAGAATTTTCCCTCTACGTTTTCGCTGTCAGCATCTTGAGAGGAAAAAAATCCCCCATCTGTAGCTGTCATCTCTCTTAGAACATAATCTAGAGTATCTTTCAATATTTTCTTATAGAAATGGTTTCCAGTGATCTTATATGTTTCCAAGTAAACGCGAGATAACAATGCGTTGTCATAAAGCATTTTTTCAAAATGCGGAACGAGCCATTTAGCATCAGTAGAGTATCTGTGGAATCCACCACCCAATTGATCGTATATTCCACCATAGGCCATTCTCTTCAGTGTAAATTCGACCATCCTAAGGGCATCTACATTGTTAGTGGAGTAATGATAGCGTAGTAAAAAGCTAAGAATCATTGGCTGTGGAAACTTAGGTGCTCCACCGAATCCTCCATATATAGGATCAAACTCCTTAGATAAGATTGAAAATGCCCGATCAAGATCTTCTTGGGAAGGTTTGCCGTGGAAGTTTGCATGATCAGCATTCTTATGGATAAGTTTTATGATGTTGTCAGTTGCGTTTTCGATTTCATCACGCTGTTTGTAGTATGCGGAATTGAGACTATCTAAGACGGTTTTGAATCCTGGAATGCCATGGGTATCTCTGGGTGGAAAGTAGGTGCCCCCATAGAAAGGTTTTCTTTCTGGGGTTAAAAAGACGGTCATGGGCCAACCCCCATGTCCGGTTAGCAATTGAATTGCCCTCATGTAAATTGAGTCCAAATCTGGTCTCTCTTCTCGATCTACTTTTATATTAATAAACTGTTTGTTCATTTGCTCGGCAATTTCGGGGTTTTGAAAAGATTCATGCTGCATTACATGGCACCAATGACATGCAGAATAGCCTATGCTGAGTAGTATGGGTTTATCGAGTTCACGAGATTTTCTAAGTGCTTCTTCACCCCACGGATACCAATCCACTGGATCGTCGGAGTGCTGGATAAGGTAGGGACTAGTTTCCGTAGATAGTCTGTTAGGCAATTGAGTTCCTCGAGTTTTTCTTGTATGTCCTATATGATTGTGCAATAACATTTGGAATAATGCCATTGAACAACAAAGGTGGTATTGGGTTGAAAGGAGTTTTGGTAGGATCTATCGGAGGAAATCATGGAATGGGCTTCAGCCGCTTCCAACAAAGAAAATCTTGAAGAGTCCTTAAATCTATGTTGTGAAATTATTCATGATTCACTGGGCATGCGCGATCCGGATTTGGTAACGGTATTTGTTTCATATCACCACTCAGGTCTATATGATGTGATTCCCAGTAAGATTGCTGAACGACTGAACAGTAAACATATAATCGGTTGTTCTGCTGGCGGGGTTATAGGATCAGGGATAGAAATAGAAAACCAACCAGGCATTTCTATGACCGCTGGAATTCTTCCGGGTGTTGAGTTGCAGCCTTTTCATATCTTGCAAGAACAAATGCCAGATATGGATGCGGGACCCGAACAATGGGAGTCGCTAGTCAAGAATGACTCTCATGACAATCCGGAATTTATATTGTTGACCGATCCTTTCACTATTCACAGTGACGAATTGATCAGGGGATTAGATTACGCTTTCGATCGTAGTACGAAGATAGGGGGGATGGCGAGTGGAGGGAGGGCTAAAGGGCAAAATGCTTTATTTTTAGATCAAGCTATCTTCCGTGACGGAGCTGTAGGTTTGGGGTTAAAGGGCGACATTTTAATTAATCCTGTTGTGGCTCAAGGATGCAGGCCCGTGGGTAAGCCTTTGCGTGTTACAAAAAGCTTTGAAAATATTGTATTCGAATTGGATGGATATCCGACTCTGGATGTCCTAAAAGGTATATATCAGGCCCTTAACGAAAGAGACCAGGAGTTAGTTGGACAATCGCTATTTCTCGGCATACTTATGGATGAATTTCAGGATTCCCCTGTTATGGGAGATTTTTTGATACGTAATATAGTAGGGTTGG
The DNA here is from genome assembly GCA_002712585.1 of Dehalococcoidia bacterium. Taxonomy (GTDB): domain Bacteria; phylum Chloroflexota; class Dehalococcoidia; order Lucifugimonadales. Next base: position 10,686 of record PAUC01000009.1, on the reverse strand, counting down.
AGCCCAAGGCTGGTGGGCTCGCGGTCGCAGAGGTTATGCGTGAAGGCCAGATTGTACAATTTCACCTTCGAGATGCCCAAACATCTTCAGATGATCTATCAGCAATGTTGTCTCAGTTTAGAAATCGTTCCGAGACACAATATAAGGGGGCTCTATTGTTTTCTTGTCTGGGTAGGGGCTCTTACCTATATGGTAAGCCTAATCATGATGTTGAGATATTTAGACAAATAGTAGGAGAGATTCCACTCGGGGGATTCTTTTGTAGTGGGGAGATTGGTCCGGTGGCCGGAACAACTTACCTCCATGGTTATACCAGCGCTTTTGGTATCTTTGGCTCAAAATATGATTAGGTTATGATTTTATACAAAGCTCGAACTTCAAAAATAGTTTGGTAGGGTGATTCAGTGAAAAAAACTGGACTCATTTTCCTGTCATTAAGTGAACAAGCGGAACTTTTGATGGAAAGACAAATTTCTTCGGTTGAACTTACGTCAGCCTACATTAAGCGAATAGAGACTCTGAATCCTAAACTCAACGCCTATATTACGGTGACAGCAGAAGCTGCCTTGAAATCAGCCCGAAAGGCCCAAGCCGCTATTGATAGTGGAGACTACAAAGGTCCCCTTCATGGAATTCCTTTTGCAGTAAAAGACCAAATTTGCACTAAGGGCATCAGGACAACTAATTCGTCTACCGTTCTAGGAGATTATGTTCCGAATTTTGACGCTACTATAATCACTAAATTAAAAGCAGCGGGGGCCATATTATTGGGAAAATTAAACCTTAGTGAGTTTGCGTCTGGCGGAAGATTTAAATATCCGTATGGGCGACCCAGAAATCCCTGGAACCCAGATTATGAACCTGGATCGTCAAGTTCTGGCTCTGGAATAGCTACAGCCACTTCCATGTGCTCGACTTCTATTGGGGAGGATACGTCAGGGTCGATTAGACATCCATCGTCGTGGTGTGGTGTTGTGGGCCTTAGACCTACCTGGGGTAGAGTTAGTAGGTATGGGTTATTCGGCGTGATTTGGTCCATGGACCAAGCTGGCCCTATATCACGGACAGTCGAGGATTGCGCATTGACACTTCAACCTATAGTTGGCTTTGACCGAAAAGATCCAAATAGTGCTAGGGCCTCTGTACCGAATTACCACAAATTATTAAAGGGTGATATAAGCGGGATAAAGGTGGGAGTTGTCAGGGAACTGATAGATGATCAAATGGTGGATACTGAAGTAAAAATGGCTACCCAGAAAGCAATAGGAAAGCTAGAGGAGCTAGGTGCAGAAGTTCATGAAGTTAGAATCCCCTTGGCTCCTATGGCCCGTATAATATTTTATGCCCATATGTACGTCGAAATGCCAGCGTTATATCGTGACTGGGTTAACAACCGTTTAGAAGAATTCGATTACGACGCTCAGGTAAAATATCACACGGGTAGACTTATTTCAGCCCAACACTATTATAAAATTCAGCGTCTGAGAGCCGAACTTAGAAGTCAAGTTCTTAGCGCGTTAAATTCGTGTGACGTCTTGGTTTCACCTACCATGCGAGTTGCGGCTCCTTTAATCAAATCGTTTCAAATGCCTAGAAGTAAACTTGACGCGATTGATACGCTCGTAAAGGGCCCGGATCAAACTCCTATGGTTCCATTGACAGGAGTGCCCGCGATTAGTTTTCCTTGTGGTTTCACAGGTGCTGAGAAAGGATTTATGCCTATAGGGTTACAGGTCATAGGAAGACCATTTTGTGAATCTACTATTTTGAACGTGGCTTATACCTATGAACAGAACACATTGTGGCATGAAAGCCGCCCAGATATTTAGTTAAAATCTATTGTTTGTCGTAAGGGAAGTTGGCAAATCCGGTGGGCATTTCAGCTACTATCAAATGTGCGAGGCCAGACCTTAGTGCTTCGTCTAATACACGGGATAATTCTCTGCCATTGAAGACACGGCTCGATGGTATTCCATATGAGTCGGCTAACTTACAGAAGTCCGGATTCCGGAGTTCTGTAGCAAAAACCCTTTTGTTGAAATGGTCGTTCTGTATGTCTTTTAGTACACCCCACGCATTGTCATTGAATACGATTATCGCTGGGCTAATCCCATACTGAACTGCAGTTGCTAGTTCTTGAAGGTTGTACTGAAACCCACCATCTCCAACCATTGCTATCACCTGTTTAGATGGTTTTCCGACTTTAGCTCCCAATGCAGCTGGTAAACCAAAGCCAAGACCCGCCCATGAGTTAGGGCCGAAGTAAGTTCTAGGTTCGTAGACAGGCATGCACCTATGAGCCCGGTAAACTGGTTGCGTGGCGTCTCCGACGATTATGGCGTCTCTTGATAATACGTCTCTAATACTTCGAAGTGTCTTAAATTCATTCGGGAATTGTGACATTAGACTTTTCGTTATAGCTGTTTTTAAGTCGGATATTTCCTTGTTATATGATGCAGATTGTTTTGTGGACCGTTCTCTAAGCTCACTGATTAACTGATTTAGGATTATCTTGGCGTTTCCAACTAGACCCAAACTAACGGGATAATTTTTACCTATCTCTAGGGGATCTATGTCAATTTGTATGACAGATTTTGGTAGTTTCAATCCGTATTGAATTGTTCGCGCATAAGGCATGCTACTGCCAATTATTATTAAAAGATCGCTGGAAGGTATAAAATCGGCGAGAGGGCTATTACCCCTATTACCCCCGAACTCCCCGGTCCCTAATGAAAGCACATGATCATCAGGGAAAGCTCCCTTGCCGGTAGTCGAACAAATTACTGGAATGTTTAGAGTTTCAGCTAGAACTCGTACCTCTTGAGTCGCGTTAGCCGTTATTACTCCGCTCCCAACCAGTATCACTGGTCTCCGAGCGTTTGTTAATTTTTCAGCCGTATCAATTATCAACTTTGGGTCTATATCCATGGGTTGACCCATGATTGGGTCAACAATAGTTAAGTCTGTCCTTACGCTCAATAGGTCGGTTGGTATTTCCAACTCTATGGGTCGTGGCCTGTGAGTTCTGAAACTCCAAAATGCTTTGTTGATGTGGGTGGGTATTTCTGACAAATCTTTTATAAGAGCATTCCATCCGGTGACTGATTTGAACATGCCCAATTGATCCTTTGTCTCGTGGAGGGAACCCTTACCCTTGTCTATAAGATCGTTTTCGATGTTGGTAGTAATCTGGAGAATTGATGAAGAAGCATGATAAGCCTCTCCCATAGCACCTATACTGTCTGCTGCACCTGGGCCCCCGCTTGTAAAGAAAACCCCTGGTTTTCCCGTTGCACGTGAATAACCATCTGCCATGAACCCCACAGCGTGTTCATGTCTGCCCCCAATAAATTGTATTATTTCTTTATTGTCGTACAGAGCGTCATATATGTGCATAGTGTGTGTGGAAATGATACCGAATACCGTGTCTACCCCGTGTAATTTGAGGCATTCAACAACAGCTTTACCACCCGTGACTGATGGCATGAAAACTCCTTAGTGGCTTTGGCTTGCTAAATGATACAGTAGCCATAGAACCTGGACAATGAAACATTAATATCGAAAAAACTTTGCAGGGGTGACGATCTGTAAGTATTTTTCACCGTAGAAATCAAATAACTAGTCAAGCTCAATCAAATTATATAGTAGCTATGTGCTAGTGATCGGAAGTATTGGGATTTGTGAAGATGTAATCATCGGCATCAACCAGCCTTCTCTTGCTTTTTCGACTAATTTCTGAAATGCGGCAAAACATCCCGACATAATCTCCGGACGTCACTCATAGTGGCATGATATCGTAGTGGCCTGGGTTCTTTATTTGGAATTTGATCTGTATCTATTTTTTCAAAAGGATTTCTTAGACTGAATATGAAGGATGTAACACCGAGGTCAACATAGGATTGGAGCTTCGAACGAACCACTTCCGGAGATCCGACTATGCTACATGCTTTTACCTCGTCGATACTCTTTTTCATTACATCGGCGTTTACTCTTAGAGCCGATTCGATGCGATTGTCGTCATGATCCACTAAGAAATCTACGTTTAGGGACAGCTTAATTTCCTTTGGATCACGCGATAGCGCCGCGCAGTGTTGATTAAGAATATTTAACTTACGTTTGTAATCATTTATTGTTCCGTTTAAATTCCAATTCCAGTCGTCCGCGTGTTTCGCTACGACACGCAACGTATGTTTCTCTCCTCCGCCTCCAATTAAAATAGGCGGATGGGGTTTTTGTACTGTCTTGGGTTCAAATGGTGCATTATCAATTTTGAAATGTTTTCCCGAAATGGTTGTTCTTTTGTTTGACCATAATTGTTTAATAATTTGAATTGTTTCGTCTAGTCTTTCAATACGATCCTTAGGGGTCGAAAATGGTATTGCATATGCAGTGTGCTCAGGTTTATGCCAGCCGGCGCCGATTCCTAACATGGCCCGTCCATTACTGATATGATCTAAACTGGTAATCATCTTGGCTAATGCAACTGGATGACGGAAGGTATTGCTGGTCACCAATGTCCCTAGTCTGGGTTTTTTTACGACTTGTGATAGCGCAGCCAATAGGCTCCAGCTGTCAAGTACGGGGACATCTATATCAGTGGTCCCGGTCGGAAGGTAGTGGTCATAGACCCATAGATGGTCAAAATTCATTTCTTCTAGTTCGAGCCACAAATCTCGGATCTCGGCCCACGTACAATCTTGTTGACCAGATTGCAACCCAAAGCTGATAGTTGAATTCACCATATAGAGCCCCCTATAGTGTTAAATAGGTTTCCTTGTTGCCTAGTTTGTTTTATTTTAAAGTACCCGAGGTTGTCAGTTCTACAGATTAACCTTTAATATGGATTTATATGACAAACAAATACGAGTCTAACTTCAGTTTTGGAACGCTAACAAGCATAGAGGTCGAAAGTTTTGGAGATCCTGGTAGTAGGACATTCCGTTTATGCTTGATAGCAGGAAAAGCCTCAGCATTGCTTTGGCTTGAGAAGGATCATCTAGAACACGTATCGTCTTATGTGCTTGAAGTAAGTAGAACTTTATCTAAAGAGGATCGGGGTGAGTCCGGGCCCATGTTGGAGGCGACTTGGGATGGTGAGGCCAGGAATTATGATTTCAAAGTAGGACAATTGTCTTTAGGACATGATGCATCTTCAAAATCGTTCCTATTTTTGATCCATAGACAGGATGTTGAGGATCATGCACCGGCAGATATAAGCTTCTGGATACCATTGACTATGGCAGAACAATTGTCGGCTGAAGCCATCAAAATTTGCAACGCAGGACGGCCAAAATGCTTTCTCTGTAATCAGCCGATAAATCGCGAAGGTCATATGTGTGTTCGATCTAACGGACATGTATCCTTGTAATCGACCTGAGTGTTCTTTATGGCAGCGCGTGTTAATACGAAACAAGAAATTCTGGAAGTGCTCACCGCAGGAGAGATTGTCTCCGCGATATTGACACCAAAGGGTTCTAACTACACATTTTTGGTAGGAATTGACGATGGTCATGGCAGAACAACTAAAGCCATATATAAGCCCCAAAAAGGTGAGGCTCCCCTTTGGGATTTCGAACACGGCACCCTTTTTAAGAGAGAATATGCTTCTTATTTATTAAGCCAGATCCTAGGATGGGATTTCATCCCAGAAACTGTCATAAGAGAAGGTCCTTATGGTATTGGATCAGTCCAACTTTACATAACCCATGAGGAAGGATCCTTTTATCAATCCGTTCGCACATCACACAGTGAGCAATTATTGATTATTGCAGTTTTCGATATTATAGCCAACAATGCAGATAGAAAAGACAGTCATTGTATAAAAGATAATGACGGAAAAATTTGGGGCATAGACCAGGGATTAACCTTTAACAACAATCTTAAATTGCGAACAGCTATATGGGATTTTTGGGGTCAACCTATTCCTAAAGAAGTTTTAAGAACTCTGCGTTCATTTGAAAAGCGATATCCGGATAGGTTTAGGGATACGGCGGAAGAATTTGCAAAGCTATTAACCCCTATAGAAATCGAAGCGTTATTCCAAAGAATTAATTGGCTGACTACTCTTGGAAGATTTCCAGAAGTAGCATGACATTCATTAGGATCTGGCGTACGGTCTCTGTTGGATTTGTGGTGGTAGAAATTGTTGACACTAGATAGGTAATGGTTGACATACATGGTTATTGAAACATTCAAGGGAACTTTGCTTCCAAGAGGCTTTATGTATGGAAGTAAACCTGTAAATATTTTGGGTTAGTGCCCAGTAAGGCCGACGTGGAGCGCTATTATGGATTTCTTGGAGTGGATTATTCCCTTGACACCACTTTATCCGCTTCCTTACAATTAATCTCAACCACCAAGGAGGGAAACTTGGTATGCTAGAGATGACGATAGATAGCATTCGGGTCAGCCTGATGAATTACCAACGCGTCGTCATTCTCAAACAGAAAGAGCTTGATCGCTATTTGCCGATTTGGATAGGTCCCGCTGAGGCTGATGCTATAGCAGTAAGATTACAAGACATAGAGGTTCCAAGACCACTGACGCATGATTTACTCCAAGTGATTATAGACAACCTTGGTGCAGTTATAACCCATATAATGGTGACTGATCTAAAGGACGACACATTTTTTGCAAAAATTGGCTTAGTAATCGAAGAAAAGACTTTAGAGATTGATGCCAGGCCTAGTGATGCTATTGCACTAGCCGTGCGAGCAGATGTTCCCATATACGCAGAGGATTCAGTACTGGAAACAGCTGGAATTCAACTCGACGCNGAGACTGGCAAACCGATTCTACCAGAGGACCAAGCTGAAAATCTGGAGAAAACTGGTAAGGTCAGAGATGATGAACTTCGGAAGCTGTCGGCTTTTACCGATTTCATTGATACGCTTGATTTAGAAGACTTTGGGGCTACTAAAAATGGTTAATAGGGAAATNTCNTTGACGNCGTCAAANTTTNNTATCTTGTGTCAGAGCATANNNCAGGTTCTTTGATTNGATTCCCATGAATGTTAGCCTTGACTTGATACCANGTTGGTGATAATGTCCACGAAGTTTTTTTGGTAGTCGATGTCAGGTTGGATGATAGCTTTACGATTGACNGGGTTGGGATGGTACATGGGCTTGTCCATAGTTCTCGGAGTTCTTGGCGGTATAGGACTGGACAATTGGATTGGATCGTCGCCCTTGTTCCTGATTCTAGGAGTCGGATTGGGAGTAGTTGTAGGTTTCTACGGAATTTATAAAATGGTTCTGCCCCTTTTAGATGAGACCAATAACGACGAACGTACTAGTAGGAGAAGAAATTAGCAATATACGGAAATGAAAAGATCGTTTGTTATTACACTGGGTTTGAGCGTTTTCGCGCTTTTGTTAATTGGATTTTTAGTTGGCGCTATAGGTTCTGAGTTTGCTGGTAGAGATCCATTTCTAGAGAAGCCACAGGTCCATCTACCATCCGGAGCTATTTTCCCTGCGGAAGAGCGTGCGGAGTCTATGGAGGGTGGCAATCTGGGCCTGATGGGTGTAGCGCTCACTAACACGATGCTTTCCTCATTTCTTGCGACAATCGTATTGCTGGGGATTTTTGTCCTAGGAGCTCGAAAAAAGGCACTTATTCCGGGTAGATTTCAGTCACTTGTAGAGATAATTATAGAGTCTTTACTTAACTTTGTAGAAGGNGTAGCTGGTAAAGATCTAGGACGTGCATTTTTNCCTATNATAGCAACGATATTTTTATTTGTNATGTTCAATTCTTGGATGGGCCTTCTTCCCTTTTACCCGGCTATTGGATTCCACTCGGAAAGTGATACGAGCCACCTCACAACCATTCATGATAGTAGTGGCACTGATACCAATCAGGCTGCAGATGTACACCAAGAGACTACAGGCCATGGCTCCAGTAAAATTGATTTATTCAGACCAGCTGGTACAGATCTTAATATGCCGCTAGCGCTCGCTGTAGTCGCATTTTTGTTTGTAGAGTTTTGGGGTTTCAGAGTATTGGGCATAAATTATTTATCTAAATTTATTAGGCTGAAAGGATTCTTGAGAGGACCATCTTATTGGTTTAATGCTGCGATTGATACTTTCGTGGGAGTTCTAGAAATTTTGAGTGAGGTAATTAGGGTTGTTAGCTTTACTTTCCGTTTGTTCGGGAACATGCTAGCGGGAGAAATTCTGATCTTGGTATCGGCATTCCTAGTTCCATTCGTTTTTAGTGTCCCATTTTATGGACTAGAATTACTTGTTGGACTGATACAAGGTATGATATTTGCTGGATTAACGTTAACTTTTGCATCAGTAGCAGTGCTGAGGCACGAGGATCATTGAACAATAACATGAATGTTTTTCGGAGGTAAGAAATGGAGATATTGATATTTCTGCTTGTGATGGCTTCCGTTGGTTTACTAGCGGCGGTTTTGGGGGGAGTTTTTGCTCTGTACTCAGGCCGTCAGGATTAAAAAAAATAAGTTTGGGAACAGGTTGTTTTAAGGAGGAAATATGGTGGGACTAGAGTTAATGCTATCTGTTGGGGCCGCTGAGGCAGCAGCTTTGAGTGAAGGTGCTGCGAAAGTTTTAGGAGCGGGCTTAGCAATCGGGTTAGGATTAATAGGGCCTGGAATCGGTATAGGAATACTTGGAGCTGCTGCCATGAATGCTATAGGGCGTAATCCTGAAGCAAAAGGGGCGATTCTCCAAAACATGATTCTAGCCATTGCTTTTGCCGAAGCTTTGGGCATCTATGCTTTGATTGTTTCGGTGATTCTTGCTCTGGTTGTTTAACAAGATTCAGAATAGGCAAGAAGGAGGTGAAACATGGAAGACTTAGGTATAAATATACCTAGCCTTGTAGTCTTTCTGGTCAACTTTTCTTTAGTGCTAGGTATTCTTTATCTCTTTGCTTTTAAACCAGTGCTTAGAGTGTTGGATCAGCGTGCTGAAACGATACGTAACAGCCTTACTGCTGCGGATCAAGCGAAAAAAGACGCGTCAGATTCAGAAGCAAAGATTCAAGAACAGTTTGCAAATGCCCGGCGCGAAGGACAAAGGTTACTAGATCAAGCGAGAGGTCAGGTCGAGGAATTTCGGCAATCCGAGATGGGCCGCGCACGAAGTGAGGCTGAGGAACTTGTTGTACGAGCCCGCGAAGAGATCGTGCGTGAAAAAGAAGGGGCTGTAGAGGAAATCAAGAATCACTTNGCNGACCTTACAATCCAAGCCGCGGANAAGGTGATAAATCGATCACTGGATCAGGATGGTCATAGAAAGTTAATCAGTGAAATTTTGGAGGATGGAGAACGGGAGCGTAAGGGCTAGGTTATGGCTAGAAAAGAATGGGCAAAAAGATACGCGATGGCCATTTTTCAGNTGGCATTGGTCGCAGANCCAGCGAAAATTGACAANANATTGGATTCTTGGAGTTGCCAACTNGAATTGGCCGAACAGGTTTCAAGNCAAGNCGANTTTAGAAGNTTCTTGCTNCATGCGAAGNTTTCCGTAGAGGTAAAAGCCGATAAGATCAAGAAGGTTCTGGTAGGTGTTGATTCGTTGATTCATAACTTATTGATAAACTTGATATCTAAAGGTTTACTTCAGGAGATACCTAGAATTCAAATTGAATACCAGAAACTCTTGGATCGATACCGAAAGGTTGAGAGGGCAGAAGTATTCTCTGCGACTAGTTTGAGTGCAACTCAAAAGCAGCAAGTGGCTACGTATGTCGAGCAATTGGTGGAGAGGGAAGTCATACTAACATCTGCTGTAGATGAAACGATTTTAGGCGGATTTGTCATAAAGGTGGGCGATAAGCTTTTAGACGCTAGTATTAGAACTAAGCTGGGGCGAATGAAAAGGGATATAAATTCAGCTAGGACAGTAGCACTAGTGTCAACAATGGGTAACAGAGGAGTGAAAAAGAATGAGTAGTAAAGGTTCAGACATAGTTTCTGTGATAAAAAAACAGATCGAAGGTTTTTCTGGGGAGTTGGAGACAGTTAATGTTGGTACTGTCGTTGAAGCTGGTGATGGGATAGCCAGAATCCAGGGATTAGACCGGGTGCAATTTAGTGAACTTCTGGAATTCCCAAACGATATATTGGGCCTCGCTCTAAATCTTGAAGAAGATACCGTTGGGGCGGCAATTATGGGAGATCCCAACTCGGTCAAAGAAGGAGATACAGTCAAGTCTACTGGCCGGATTATACAAGTTCCAGTTGGTGAGGGACTTATAGGCCGAGTGGTAGATGCCTTAGGTCGACCTTTAGACGGTAAGGGTCCCATAAATTCTGACAAACAACGACCAGTTGAACGGATTGCCCCGAATGTTGTTACCAGAAAATCGGTGGATACACCGGTTCAGACCGGTGTTAAGGCGATAGATTCAATGGTTCCCATAGGTAGAGGGCAACGAGAGCTTATTATTGGTGATCGGTCTACGGGTAAATCTGCGATAGCACTTGATACCATAATTAATCAAAAAGGTCAGGACTTAATATGTATTTACGTAGCCATTGGCCAGAGACAAGGTAAAGTGGCTAATGTTGTTGGTATTTTAGAGCAACAAGGAGCTTTGGACCATACAATTGTTGTGGCAGCGAATTCCTCGGACCCTGCCCCGCTTCAATATATAGCACCGTATGCTGGGTGTGCAATTGCTGAAGAATTTATGGAACAGGGCAAGGA